>UQXI01000015.1 GCA_900544975.1 uncultured Eubacteriales bacterium | reverse complement strand
TTTGGGCACCTGTTTCACCTTGCCGTTCTTAACCTGTTGGCATTGGGGGCGGACCTAAGTGTCCGCCCGTGGTGGGCAGTATGAATTTGCACTATGTGGATAACAACAGAACACATACCAATGGGCATCGTCTTCGGTATGTTTTTGCATTACGGGAGGGGCTCCTGGGTTGGATAGTCGTGGAGGAAGAGCTGTCGCTGCAGTTCCAGAAGCTTGCTGTAGCGATCTTTGTCAATGGAGTAATAGGTTTTGGCCCCCTCTACGGTACATCGGACCAGGCGGGCTTTGAACAGCTGGCTCATGTGGTAATGGATGGTATTCCGGGCCAGGCCGAAATGGCTGGATAACTCCTGGCCGTAGGCCGGATGATCCTTCAAATAACAGAAAATGTCGAATCGGGTTCGGTCCCCCAGAAGGCGGATGGATTCATAGATTTGATTCCGGGCGATCTCTGCGGAGAGCTCCATATTGCGCAGGGCATACCGCAAGATTCCGCAATAGACGACCAAGTGGCCGTCTGCGCCGAGGGTGTTGATGAACAGATAGGTGGCCGGCAGCATCAAAAGGGGCTGAATGCGGCAGGGAACGTTGGGGTCTATGTGAAAGTTGGAAATCTCCTGGGTGTATGCTTCAGAGCCGATGGTATGAATCTCCCAGGTGAAGCTGTCGGTGAGGGTTTGCAGCTTGGGACCCATGTCTTCCAGAACGGCATAGGCCGTATAGAGGCATTGGACAGACTCCTGCATCACGAGTCGGTAGTTTTTGTGCAGCTCCAGCAGAGCCAGCCTGGTTTCAGCTGGCAGCGACATGGACAGGATGCTGTCGATCAGCTGAGCTGAGGCGCTGTCGTACTCGGCCTGACCGCTGCCAGTGAGGTCCAGAGCGGTGAGAATGTCCTGGGCGGCCTGCTCAGAGGTGAAGGTCTCCTGTGCCGCCAGAAAGGCGGCGGAATCTCCGCAGCAGCGGCAGGCGGCTGGGGCCAGCAGAAGAAATGCGGGGGAATATACGCCTGCCATGTGGTAGGGAAATCCCTCCAGATTGGAAAACAGGCGGGTCAAAGTCGCCGGGGCAATGGCGACACGACGGTCCAGCTCCTGCTTCAGCACCTCAAAGGAGGCATAGCGCTCTTGAAATGCAGCCAGGGCCTGGGGGCCCTTTTGCCGGAAGTGCTCCTCCAACCGCTGCCGTTCCTGCCCGTCTGCCCGTGCGCACAGGTAGAGAAGGGACTCCAATATGAGATTGGGTTTTGCCAGATACTCCATGAGCTTCACCTGCGGCGTTCCATCTGCCTGGGGCAGAGGGAAGAATTGGTTCCATTATGGCACAAAACAGCGGGCTTGTCAAACCCAATCAAGCAGCAAGGGGGAAAACAGTGATGCTTTGCTGTGGCAGATACATAGAACGTCAGGTTGCATCTCCTGTGCAGGCTTGTGTATGTGCTGAAGTGCAGTATCTGAAAATTTGTCTTGACACGACGGGAAAAAGTGATTAATATGGAAGCAGATGCCATATTGCCATAGAATATTGGGATTCTGTATAAATATGGCGAATAACTGAAAGGGGAAATCAATATGAGGAAGAACACGATGCTCCAGCGGTTTCTGGCATGGGCTCTGGTCATGGTTATGGTGACCGGCCTGGCAGTTCCCGCCAACGCCCTGGAACGCAGCGATGGGCGGATTCCGCTGACGTTGGAAGCGGTGGATGCAGACGCCGTTACTGCGGCCCCGCCTATGCAGCAAATGAGCAGTACGCAGGCGCTTACGGACCATGCCACAGACACAGTACGTGTGTCCATTGTGCTGGAGCAGGCCCCCACCCTGGAAGCGGGCTACTCCATGCAGGGCATTGCAGCCAATGCTGCGGCTATGGACTACCGGGAGGGCCTGAGAAGAGCGCAGAGCAGCCTCCAGGCCGCCATTGAGCGCCAGGCGTTGGATGGACAGGCCATGGATGTGGTGTGGAACCTGACTTTGGCAGGCAATCTCATCTCTGCCAACGTCCCACGGGCTTCCGTGGACCGGATTGCCGCCATGGACGGCGTCAAGTCGGTGGTGGTGGAGACCCAGTACAGCCCGGATGTGGTCTCCATCGGCGGAGAGTATTCTCCCCAAATGGCCGTTTCCGGCCAGATGACCGGCGCCAATGCGGCGTGGCTGGAAGGATACACCGGTGCGGGTACCCGGATTGCCGTGATTGACACCGGCCTGGATACGGACCATCAGTCCTTTGACCCGGCTGCCTTTGACTATGCACTGGCAGAGGATGCCGAGAAGGCCGACCGGACGGTGGAAAGCTATGGGCTTCTGGATGCCGGTGAAATTGCTGAGAAGCTGACCCAGCTCAACGCCTACCGGCGGGATGGAAGCCTCCAGGCAGACGCCCTGTACATCAACACCAAAGCGCCCTTTGGCTATAACTACATTGACGGCGGCACGGATGTGACCCATGACCGTGACAGCCAGGGCGAGCACGGCTCTCATGTGGCCGGCATTGCCGCGGCCAACCGGTATGTGGCACGGGACGGCGGGTTTGCCGATGCGCTGGAGACGGTGCATGTGGCGGGCAATGCGCCGGATGCCCAGATTCTGGTGATGAAGGTCTTTGGCCAGAACGGCGGCGCGTTTGACTCCGACATTATGGCCGCCATGGAGGACGCCATTGTGTTGGGGGCGGACGCCGTCAACCTGTCCCTGGGCTCCAGCACTGCCGGCTCAGCTAAGAGCCCGGAAGATGAATATCAGAGAATCATGGAGAATTTGGTGGAGTGCGGCACGGTGTCGGCCACCTCTGCCGGCAACAGCGGCCATTGGGGGGAAAATGCCACCTATGGCGCCCTATATGCCGACGGCGGTGTGAACTTTGATACCGCCGGCTCTCCTGGGTCTTACACCAATTCCTTCACGGTGGCTTCTGTGGACAACGACGGACTCATCAGCGCCAGTATGCAGGTGGGCGACCGGTCCTTTGGCTACACCGAGAGGACGGTGAACAGCGTGGGGACTCCCTATAGCAATCAGCCTCTGGCGACGCTGGATACCACAGAAGATGGTTCTGGCACGGAATATGAGTTCATTTGGATCGATGGCGTGGGCCAGGGATCGGATTTTGACGGGATGGACTTGACCGGCAAGATTGTGTTTTGCGCCCGGGGTGAAATCTACTACTCCGAGAAAGCCAATGCCGCGGCCAGCCGGAAAGCTGCTGCCACGGTCGTTTACAATACAGAGCCTGGTCTCGTCAACATGGATATGACTGGCTACAACTATCCGGCTCCCGCAGTCTTCATCTCGCAAGAGGACGCCAAAGCGGTGAAGGATCAGGCCACAGCCCAGACCACCGAGGATGGCAAGACCTATTACACCGGCAGCGTCACAGTTCGGGGCAAGGTGACCGGAAACTATGCCGGCTCTGCCTATCAGGTGATGAGCAGCTTTAGCTCCTGGGGCGTCCCCGGAGACCTGTCCCTGAAGCCGGAAATCTCTGCCCCTGGCGGAAATATTTACTCCGTCAACGGCGGTGTTGCGGCTACGGATCAATATGAGCTGATGAGCGGCACCTCCATGGCCTCTCCCCAGGTGGCCGGTATGGTCGCCCTGGTGCAGCAGTACCTCAGGGAGCAGGGAATTGAGGTAGCCGGCATGACCAGCCGGGCCCTCACCCAGTCTCTTTTGATGTCGACGGCCACGGCCCTTCGGGACAGAGCCAGCGGCAACTATTACCCGCTCCTCCAGCAGGGTGCAGGCCTTGCCAATGTGAGCGCGGCCCTCCGGACGCCCACCTTTGTGACCGTAGATGGGCAGAACGACGGCAAGGTCAAAGTAGAGCTGGGCGAGGATCCCAACCGGACCGGTACCTATGCCTTCCGGTTCCAGCTACATAACCTGACGGATACGGAGTGCGCTTACCAACTCTCCTCCGACGTCTTTACCCAGGCCACAGAGACCGGCGCTGATGATTTCAGCTATCTCAGCATCCTGACCAGAACCATGGACGCCACGGTGGAATTTTCCGTAGACGGCCAGTCTGTCATGGAATATGCCGGTGAGGTTGCAAATTACGATTTCAATGGAGACGGCTATGTGAACCGGGCCGACGCTCAGCTGCTGCTGGATCATGTGACCCATGGCGCGGCCCTGGTTGCCAATGAAACCTATGCCGACCTGAACGGCGACGGCCAGGTGACAACCTATGATGTGCACCAGTTCCTGAAGCTGTATCAGGGTATGGTGGTGGTTCCCGCTGGCGGTTCGGTGGCGGTGGATGTGTCCATTGCCCTGACAGACGACGAGAAGGCAAAGCTGAATGCAGAATATCCCACCGGCGCTTACGTAGAGGCTTTCGTCCATGCCGCGCCTGTGGCAACCCAGGAGGGGGAGCTGCTGCCGGGGCACTCCATTCCTGTGCTGGGCTACTATGGCAGTTGGTCTGAGCCATCCATGTTTGATGTAGGCGATTATGTCACGCATGCCACAGGCGACGAACCCAGAACCTCTTATCTGGGCAATGACAGTATGAATGCCGTGGGCGTGGTTTATGGCGACCGGCCCACCAGCATTTACTACTTTGGCGGCAATCCGATTACTCCCGATGAGACGTATCTGCCGGAGCGGAACGCCATCAACCTGGCCCGGGGCGACTATTTCTACGCTTGGCAGTTTGCCACCGTCCGCAACGCAGGGGCCTCCCGCTTTACGGCGATGAATACCACCACGGGCCAGAAGCTGTGTGAGGACAAGTTCTTTGGCCGGATGGACGCGGCGTTCTACTATGCCTACTATGGATCCTGGATGAATGCGCCTCAGATTGTGGAGCTGGATCTGCACCCTGAGATGGAGCTTGGGCAATATGGCCATATGACCATGAGTCTGGCGCCCGAGTACTATGTGGACGATGCGGGCAATGTGGATTGGGACGCTCTGGCGAAGGGAACCAGCCTGGAGATGTCCTTCACCGTGGACAACGAGGCCCCCACCATTGAACAGGTGGTTGTCAACACAGAGAAAAACGTCATGGAAGTGACAGTGCACGACGATCAATACGTAGCTGGCGTGATTCTCTATGACAACACCGGTCGGCGGGTGCTGAAGAAGGTGGGCACCACGGCAGATGCCAAGCCCAATGACACCATCACGTTTGAGATTCCCCTGGAATCTGTCAACGGTTATCGCTTTGTGATCCAGACGGCGGACTATGCGGCAAACTTCGCAACGTATCGTCTGAAAGAGATCATTGGCGAGCCGGAGCCCCTGCCGGGTCTCATAGGCTTCAGTCCGGTACGCGGGGATTGGCAGAAGTTCACTTGGGCGGAAAGTCCCTATGGTGGCAGAGAGGTCCTCAATCAGGACACCTGGTCTTTCAGTAAGGTGAACGTCTACGCGGCCACTGCCGTGGGGCAGTATGCCTTCCTCTCGGATGACATGGGCTGCTTCTATGTGGCTCCCGCAGACGATCTGGAGGATACTTCTTACATCTGCCGTTTGGGCTACGTGCTGACTGACATGGCGTATAACGATGTGGATGGGATGCTGTATGGCGTAACGGAAGAGGGCCTCCTGGTATCCATCCACAAGCTCACAGGCGCGGTGACGGAGCTCGGCCAGATTGGCGGGGATGTGGGCTTTACCAATACCCTGGCCTGTGATCCCAACGGCACGTTCTACTGCGCCAAGCTGGGGACTTATGAGGTATACGCCTTTACCCTGGACAGTGTAAACGCGCCAGAGTATCTGTGCACAGCGGATACCGGCGCCTACGTGACCCATAGCCTGCAAACCATGGAGTTTGATGCCACCAGGCAGCTCCTTTGCTGGGTAGCCCGGAGCGTGTACATGTACAACGGGCAGCCCTACGGTTCTGACCAGTATGGCTACTACGAGATGAATGTGCAGGATAAGCAGGTGGTGAGAACTTACCTGGCTGTGAACTATGGCAGCCCGGTCTATGGCCTGATTTGTCCGGTCTGGGAAGGCATGGACGTCTCCTGGGCAGCGCCTACCTACGAGGTGGAGGGCGTTTACTTCGAAAAAGACGAATATGAGGTCTTTGCTGGCTATACCGCAAACCTACGTACTTACGTCATGCCCTGGACCCTGGCCGATCAGAGCCTGGAGTACTCCTCCAAGGATCCCAGCATTGCTAAGGTGGATGAACAGGGCGTCGTCACTGGCGTTCGAGAAGGTGAGACCACCATCGTAGCCAAATCCAGCCTGAATGGAGAGAAGTACGGCGAGTGCACCGTGGTAGTCCGGTCCCTGGATGTGACCCTGGAAGGGGTGCTGATGGATGATCAGGGCGCAACCATGCGGTTCAGCTGGGACATGTCCGGTGGCAACAGCACTTGGCATGCAGGCGCCGCCATGGACTACTACGCCAAAGCAGTGACGGAGATCCCGGGAGAGGATGCGTTCTACCTCCTGGATTCCCGGAACAATATTATGCGCAAGTTGGACCTCCACAATGGCAAGCCAGTCTCGGAAGAGACCATGGAATACGGCAGATACACCCTGTGGGATCTGGCCTATAGCAATTACTTCTCCCAGGAGGGCGCCCCCAAAACCTACGCCGTCCGGGAAAGCACGCTCCTACAGCCCCAGGACCCCATGCATCCCACCTACAACTCCATGTCTCCCCGAGGCGCCAAGCCCTTTGTTGGCGTGGCAGTTGGCGGCACCGAACGGGTAACCTACGAGGACTACTACGCAGGAACTGTGGAGACCGACAGTGAAGTGGTCTATCTGTTTGACAACACATGCAACATCTGGCGGCTCAATGTGTGGGATGCAGGTGACGGCCAGTATGTGGCTTATGACTATTTGTACTCCGTCACCCCCACGGACCTGCATGTGACCTTCTCTGCCGGCAGCTATGCAGGGTATTCCTCCCTGGTGGTGGGCAGCGATGGCGCGCTGTACCTGTCTGCCTTTACCGGGAAGTACAGCGAGCTGTACCGCCTGGTATACGATGAACTGACCGCAACTTATGTATCCACAGCCCTGGGGACCTTCGGCCGGGACATCTGGCCGGCGTCTTTGCTGCATGTCTCCTCCAACGCTGCCGCCCCCGAAGCGGCCCCTGTGGCAACCATGCGGTTTGACAGCGCCCAGCAGGAGCATTTGGAGGATGCTGTGGAGGAATCCGCCCCCACCGGCGGCCTGAACGCCATTTTGATGCCGGATGAGAGCGGCGCTGCGGACAGCCAGGTGACCTTTGATCCCGAGGCCTGCACAGTGACCGTACCCGTTCTGGCCAGCGACAGCACCAACGGCCTGTTCTGTGTGAACTATGACGAGACGCTTTTGGAGCTGGAAGATGTCCGGTATGGCGACATGCTCCACAGCCAGGCGGCTGGCGACGGTTCCCTCACAGTGGGCTATGCAGATGCCGCTGCAAGGAACGGCGTGGTGGCGGAACTCACCTTCCGCTATGTGCCTGCCAAGGTCCGCCAGACCACCAGCCTGACCCTGGAGGTGCGGCAGGATGGCGCAACCCTTCCGGAGACCAACGAGACGCTGGAGCTGACCATTCCGGCTCTCCCCATCGCGTTTGAGGATGTGAAGCCAGGCGCTTGGTACTATGATGCCGTAGAGGAAATGGCGCAGACCGGACGGATGATCGGTGTGTCCGAGACCCGGTTTGCACCCCAGATGAACCTGACCCGGGGCCAGCTGGCAACCATTCTGTACCGGATGGAGGGTTCCCCCGATGTGACCGGTATGGAGCATCCCTTCAAGGATGTGGCGGAAAACCAGTACTATTCTGACGCGGTGACCTGGGCCAGCGCGCACGGAATTGTCCGCGGTGTGACGAAGACCAAGTTCCTTCCCAATGCAGCTGTCACCAGAGAGCAGATGGCGGTGCTTCTGTACCGTTATGCCGACTACAAAGGCTATGACATGGCAGTAGAAGGGGATCTGTCCCGCTTCCCGGATGGGGAGAAGACCTCAGAGTATGCAGAAGCGGCCATGTGTTGGGCCGTAAGCGTAGGCCTCTTCCAGGGCATCGCCGGTGGCGACGCCATCTGGCTGAAGCCTCAGAACGGCGCAACCCGCGCCCAGGCGGCCACGGTGTTGGTGCGTTTCCTGGAGAAGTTCCCCGCATAACCATTCCAATTTCACGCGAAACCCGGCGCGTAAGAAGCCTTTGGGGCTTTCTGCGCGCCGGGTTTTCTGCATCTATGTTGAAAAAATTGGGCAGTCTAAAAAGAACTGTCCAGATCATGAGCAAGGTGTGGCTGTGAATTTTGGGCAGCGTGGTAGAAATTGGAAGGAGGCGCGAGGATGGCCAATCGTTTGCGTCAAGAACAATCCCCCTATTTGCTACAGCATGGGGACAATCCGGTGGACTGGTATCCCTGGTGTGAGGAGGCGTTTTCCCAGGCGCGGCAGGAGGATAAGCCGGTATTTTTGAGCATCGGCTATTCCACCTGTCACTGGTGCCATGTGATGGCCCGGGAGTCCTTTGCGGATGAAGAGGTGGCAGAGGCGCTCAACCGGGATTTCATCAGCGTCAAGGTGGACCGGGAGGAGCGGCCGGATGTGGACGCCGTGTATATGGCGGTTTGTCAGGCATTCACCGGCTCCGGCGGCTGGCCGCTTACGATTCTGATGACGCCGGAGCAAAAGCCTTTCTTTGCCGGGACGTATTTGCCCAAGCGTGGGGACGCCAGACACCTGGGTCTGCTGGAGCTTCTGGAGCGGGCAGCCGGGCTGTGGAGGCAGGACCGTGAGGCGCTCCTGGAGACCGGCAGCCGGGTGGCGGAGCTCCTGAGCCGGGAGGAGGATCCCCAAGAGGCAGAGCCGGGCTGGGACCTGCTGCACCAGGCCTATGGCCAGTTCCGGGCGCGTTATGACCCAATGTGGGGCGGTTTTGGGGAGGCACCCAAATTTCCGACGCCGCACCATTTGCTGTTTCTCCTGTGGTATGCCCAGGCGGAGGATGCGCCGGAGGCCCTGGTGATGGTGGAGCATACCCTGGACGCCATGGCCCGGGGCGGGATTCAGGACCAGATTGCCGGCGGCTTTTCCAGGTACTCCACCGACCGGAAATGGTTGATTCCCCACTTTGAAAAGATGCTGTATGACAACGCCCTGCTGCTTCTGGCCTACCTGCAAGCTTACCGGGTCACCGGCAGCACCCAGGATGGGGACACGGCTCGCCGGACGGCGGATTATATCCTGTCGGAGCTCACAGGCGAGGAGGGGGGCTTCTTCTGCGGCCAGGATGCGGACAGCGAAGGGGAGGAGGGGAAATACTACGCCTTCACCCCGGAGGAAATCCGAACGGTCCTGGGGGAGGCAGACGGCACGGCGTTTTGCCAACGCTATGGCGTCACATCTGCCGGAAATTTTGAGGGAAAGAGCATTCCGAACCGCATTGGGCAGAGAGAAGGACCCTGGCAGGCGGGGGATCCCCGTTTACAGCGGCTGGCCCGCTACCGCCGGGGACGAACCCGGCTTCACTTGGACGACAAGGTGCTGCTGTCCTGGAATGCCTGGACCATCCTGGCCCTGGCCCGTGCTCGGATTCTGGACAGGCGCTATCTGGAGGCGGCGTGTCGGGCGCACCGGCTGATCCGAACCCGGATGACGGATGACTGCGACCGCCTGTACCTGCGTTACCGGGCCGGTGAGGCGGCCCACAAGGGGCAGCTGGAGGATTACGCCGTCTACACCCTGGCGCTTCTGGAGCTGTACCGGGCCAGCTTTGACGCCGCCTACCTGGAGGAGGCCGTGTTCCGTGCAGATCAAATGGTGGACCTGTTTGAGGATCGGGACCGGGGCGGCTATTTCATCACGCCCAGAGATGGAGAGCGGCTCATTGCCCGGCCCAAGGAGACCTATGACGGGGCCATTCCCTCCGGGAATTCGGCGGCGGCCATGGCCCTGCAGGCTCTGGCAGACCTCACCGGGGAGGTGCGCTGGCGGGAGGCGGCCCGCAGGCAGCTTCGCTTCCTGGCCGGAGCGGCGGCAGAGCATCCCATCCAGAGCAGCTTCGGCCTGTTGGCGGTGGCAAAGGCCCTTTCGCCCCACAGGGAGCTGGTCTGCGCATCGCGGGAGGGCCTTCCCCGGGAACTGGAGGGTTATCTCCAGACGAAGGGCGGAGAGGATCTGTCCGTTCTGGTCAAGACGGCGGAGAACGAGGCCCAGCTGGCCCGGTGCGCCCCCTTTACGGCGTCTTATCCGGTACCGGAACAGGGGGCGGTGTACTACCTCTGCGAAAACGGCGCCTGCCAGGCTCCCACCCGGGACTTTGACCGGCTTCCTTTGGAGGACCGCCCCCGTGGGAATGGGTGAGGGCAGATGCGATTCTTGCCTTGGTTGTAACCGCTGAAAGTACCCTGGGGTTTCCGCTCATTTGTGCGAATTTGTAGTGCCTACCACAGGCGGACACATGGGTCCGCCCCTACGAGGATGTCCTGACACAGTGCATGAACAGATTCTTCGATTTTTTCGTAAGAATCGCAATTTTTCAACTGAATATGTGGCATTAAAATGAAAAAATAGGTCAGACCATTCCAGCCCATCCGCATTATTTGCCGTAGGGGCGGACCCATGTGTCCGCCCGGCGGAAACATCTTGCGGTTTTAGCCCATTTTCGGCGAATTCGTAATATCTAGACAGGTAGACCAACAGGTCCCCCGCAATGAATATCAAACCCATGCTCCCAGGGGCGGCACGCCCATACAGCCCGGGCGGCATTTTTTCTCGCTTTTTGCTGGTTTTTCCCCAAAGAGGTGGAGTGCATACGGATTTTTATGCAAATAACGATGCATAAAAATGGGGTAATTCTGTACCGGCTTACCCAAATAAACTAGCAGAAATTCGAAAAAATACCGGGTTTGCCGGAGAATTTCACCAAAAGGGAATTGATTTTTTCGGAAAATCGTATACAATTATCACATAGCGCATGGGGCGCCGGACGGATGTTTGACCGGCGCTTCTCCGGACCCTCCGGAGGCGCAAATTTACAGGGAGGCTGAAGCATGGAAAATATTCTGATTACAGGCCATACACTGACCTTGGAGGAGCTGGCAGCGGTTTGCCGGGAGAATGCCCCGGTGGCCCTTTCCCCTGAGGCGAAGCAGCGCATTTTGGAGTCCCGCCAGGTGGTGGACATGCTGGTGGATGAGGCTGCCGTGGTGTACGGAATTACCACCGGCTTTGGAAAGTTCAGCGATGTGACCATTACCCAGGACGAATGCAAGCAGCTCCAGAGAAACTTGATTGTGACCCACGCCGTGGGAGCTGGCGAACCCTTCCCCCGGGATGTGGCCCGGGGCATCATGCTCCTGCGTGTGAATAACCTGGCCAAGGGCTTCTCCGGTACCCGGCTGGAGCTGGTGGAGACCTTGGTGGCTATGCTGAACCGGGGTGTGACGCCGGTGATCCCGCAGAAGGGCTCTCTGGGCGCCAGCGGCGATTTGGCGCCGCTGTCTCACATGGTGCTGCCCATGCTGGGCCTGGGTCAGGCGGAGTATGAGGGGGAGGTCCTCCCCGGCGATGTGGCCATGGCGCGGGCTGGGATTCCCACGGTGGAGCTGGTGGCAAAGGAGGGCCTGGCCCTCATCAACGGCACCCAGGCCATGACCTCTGTGGGCGCTCTGGCGGTCTATGACGCCATCCGCCTGATGAAGACGGCGGACATTGCCGCCGCCATGAGCTTTGAGGCCAACCGGGGTGTGAAAGACGCGCTGGATCCCCGGGTCCATGCCGTCCGTCCTCACGACGGCCAGATGAAGACGGCCGCCAACCTGCGCAATTTGCTCCTGGGCAGCGGCAACGTGACCTGCCAAGGAGAGGTCCGGGTGCAGGACGGCTATTCCCTGCGTTGCGTGCCCCAGGTCCACGGGGCCAGCCAGGACGCCATCAACTATGTCAAGTCTAAAGTGGAAATTGAGATGAATGCCGTCACCGACAATCCCATCATCTTCAAAGAGACCATGGAGGGCATCTCCGGCGGCAACTTCCACGGTCAGCCCATGGCCCTGGCCTTTGACTTCCTGGGCATTGCCCTGTCGGAGCTGGCCAATATCTCTGAGCGGCGGCTGGAGCGGCTGGTGAATCCCAACATTGGCAACTTCCCCGCCTTCCTGGTGAAGAAGGGCGGCCTCAACTCCGGCTTTATGATTGTGCAGTATTCCGCCGCCGCCCTGGTGTCGGAGAATAAGGTGCTGGCCCATCCCGCCAGCGTGGACAGCATTCCCTCTTCTGCCGGCCAGGAGGACCATGTGAGCATGGGCACCATTGCCGCCCGGAAGGCTGCGGAGATTTTGGGGAATGTCCGCCGGGTGCTGGCTATGGAGCTGATGTGCGCCTGCCAGGCGGTGGATCTGCTGGGCGGCCAGGAGAAGCTGGGCAAGGGCACGGCTCCGGCCTACCGGGCCATTCGCGCCGTCTGCGACACATTGGAGGATGACCGGCCCCTGTACGAGGACATCAACCGCTGCGAGGCAGTCATCCAAGATGGCAGCCTGCTCCGCGCTGTGGAAGAGGCCGCCGGGGAAATTGAGCTGTAAATACGCTTAGGAGGTTACACCATGGATTTGAATGCGAAAATTTTTGAGCTGGACCGGGACCTGCCGGAATATCCCGCCTTTGTCCCCGGCATCCGCCGGGCTCCCCGGCGGGAGTCCAAGCTGAGTGAGCACGACCGGGAGCTGGCCATTGCCAACGCCCTGCGTTACATCCCGCAGGAGCACCACCGGGCCATGGCCAAGGAGTTTGCCCAGGAGCTGGAGGAGCACGGCCGGATCTACGGCTACCGCTTCCGTCCCGCCGGGGCCATCCACGGCAAGCCCATTGACGAATATAAGAGCAACTGCACCGAGGGCAAGGCCTTCCAGGTGATGATTGACAACAACCTGGACTTTGATGTGGCCCTGTATCCCTATGAGCTGGTGACCTACGGCGAGACCGGCCAGGTGTGCCAAAACTGGATGCAGTATCGCCTGATTAAGAAATATTTGGAAGCCCTGACGGACGAGCAGACCCTGGTGGTGATGTCCGGTCACCCCCTGGGCCTCTTCCGCAGCCACAAAATGGCCCCCCGGGTGATCATTACCAACGGCCTCATGGTGGGCGAATTTGACAATCTGGCGGGCTTCAACCGGGCCGCCGCCATGGGCGTGGCCAACTACGGCCAGATGACCGCCGGCGGTTGGATGTACATCGGCCCTCAGGGCATCGTCCACGGCACCTTCAACACCCTGCTGAATGCGGGCCGCCTGGTGCTGGGCATCCCCAAGGACCAGGATCTGGCCGGGCGGCTATACGTCACCTCCGGCCTGGGCGGCATGAGCGGCGCCCAGGGCAAGGCGGCGGAGATCGCCGGGGCTGTGGCCCTCATTGCCGAGGTGGATATGTCCCGGATCCAGACCCGGTACTCTCAGGGCTGGGTGAGCAAGGTCACGGACAGCCTGCCCGAGGCCCTGGCTATGGCCAGGGAAAAGCTGGCGGCCAAAGAGCCCTGCGCCATTGCTTACCACGGCAACGTTGTGGACCTGCTGGAGTATCTGTACGACCAGAACGTGACCATCGATCTGCTGTCGGATCAGACCTCCTGCCACGTTCCTTACGACGGCGGCTACTGCCCCCAGGGCCTGAGCTTTGAGGAGCGGACCCGGATGCTGGCCGAGGATCCCGCCGGCTTCCGTGCCCTGGTGGACAAAACCCTAGCCCATCACTATGAGATGATTTGTAAGTTCCACGACCGGGGCACCTACTTCTTTGACTATGGCAACAGCTTCCTCAAGGCCGTCTTTGACGCCGGTGTGAAGGAGGTTTGCAAAAACGGGGAGAACGATCTGGAGGGCTTCGTGTTCCCCTCCTATGTGGAGGACATTCTGGGTCCCCAGCTGTTCGACTACGGCTACGGCCCCTTCCGCTGGTGCTGCCTGTCTGGGAAGCCCGAGGATTTGGACAAAACCGACGCCGCCGCTATGAGCTGCATCGATCCCAACCGGCGCTATCAGGACCGGGACAACTACGTCTGGGTCCGGGACGCCAAGAAAAACAAGCTGGTGGTGGGCACCCAGTGCCGCATCCTGTACCAGGACGCCCTGGGCCGGATGAAGATTGCCCTGAAGTTCAACGAAATGGTCCGCAACGGTGAGGTGGGCCCCATCATGCTGGGCCGGGATCATCACGACACCGGCGGCACCGACTCCCCCTTCCGGGAGACCTCCAACATCAAAGACGGCTCCAACATCATGGCCGATATGGCGGTCCAGTGCTACGCCGGTAACTGCGCCCGGGGTATGAGCCTGGTGGCGCTGCACAACGGCGGCGGCGTGGGCATTGGCAAGGCCATCAACGGCGGCTTCGGCATGGTGTTGGATGGTTCGGAGCGGGTGGATACCATTTTGCGCATGGCCATGCCCTGGGATACCATGGTGGGTGTGTCCCGCCGTGCCTGGGCCCGGAATGAGAACGCCCTGGAGGCAGTGGGCCTGTACAACGAGCAGTTCAAAGAGACGGATCACATCACCGTGCCCCAGGTGGCAGATCTGGAGATGATCCGGGAAGTTTTGGGGGAATGAGCATGGCGAACCGTCTGGTCATTTCCAACATCGGCCTTCTGGCCACCCCCCTGGGCCGCACCGCAGCGGTGGGCCCGGCCCAGGGACAAATCTCCCAGCGCTCCGGGGCATACCTGGTGGCGGAGGATGGGATCATCACGGCCCAGGGCAACGGCCAGGTCCCGGAAGCGCTTTTGCAGGGGGCCAGGCACATAGACGCCGGGGGACGCCTGGTGACTCCAGGACTGGTGGATGCCCATACCCACCTGTTCTTCGGCGGCTGGCGGGAGCATGAGCTGGCCATGAAGCGTCGGGGCGTGCCCTACCTGGAGATTCTGGCCCAGGGCGGCGGTATTCTCTCCACCGTCCGCATGACCCGGCAGGCCAGTGAGGACGATCTGGTGCAGAAAGCCGGGGAGGCCCTGGGAGAGATGCTTTCCCTGGGCGTCACCACCTGCGAGGCCAAGAGCGGCTACGGCCTGGACCGGCAGACGGAGCTCCGGCAGCTGGCGGTGATTCGCCGCCTGGGAAAGGAGCAGCCGGTGGAGCTGGCCGCCACCTATCTGGGGGCCCATGCCGTGCCCGAGGAGTACAAAACCCAGCGAGAGGACTACATTCGTCTCATGACCGAGGAGATGATTCCTCTGGTTGCCCGGGAGGGGCTCGCGGAGTTCTGCGATGTGTTCTGTGAGACGGGGGTGTTTACGGCGGCAGAATCGGAGGAGATTCTGCGGGCGGCCCTGGCCCATGGCCTGAAGGTCAAGATTCACACCGATGAAATTGACGCCATCGGCGGTACAGAGCTGGCCGGCGCCCTTCCGGCGGTCTCTGCCGAGCACCTCATTGCCGCCACAGACCGGGGCATTGCCGCCCTGGCCAAGGGGGGGACTGTGGCGGTGCTGCTGCCGGCGACCTCCTTCTATCTGGGCAAGCCCTACGCCCGGGCCCGGGACATGATCGCCGCCGGGGCGCCGGTGGCGGTGGCCTCGGACTTTAACCCCGGCTCCTGCCCCAGTCTGAACCTACAGCTGGCCATGAATCTGGCCTGCTGGAACTATCACTTAACCCCAGAGGAAACCCTCACCGCCGTCACCCTGAATGCCGCCGCCGCCATCTGCCGGGCCGACCGGCTGGGCAGCCTGGAGGTGGGTAAGCAGGCGGATCTGGTGATTTGGGATGCCCCCAATCTGGATTACATTTTTTACCGTTTTGGCCAAAACCTGGCCAAAACTGTGATCAAACAAGGCGTGGTTGCCACAACGAACCGGTAATCCCCCACGGAAAGGGGAGATGTTCCACCACCCCGGTGGATGCAGAAAAACCCGCACGCATTGCCGTGCCCCCTGTAGGGGCGTACATTGTGCGCCCGGCGGGAAAGCGTTCTGTTTTTTTCGCTTTCCGGCGAATTCGCAGTGCCTACCAGCGGGCAGACACATGGGTCTGCCCCTACGGCAAATTGGCGAGATGGTGCGGAATATTCCAGAAAAGCGTTGGGAATGGTCTTGACCATTCCGCCCCACAGGCGCCGGGTCTGCAACCATTTCCCAATCCTACAACACCGTCCCCCACGCCGTAGGGGCGCACAGTGTGCGCCCGGCGGGAAAGCGTTCTGTTTTTTCGCTTTGCGGCGAATTCGCAGTGCCTACCAGCGGGCAGGCACATGGGTCTGCCCCTACGGCGAAGTGGCGAGATGGTGCGGAATATTCTAGAGAAGCGGAAAGAATGGCTTTGACCGTTCCACTGAAATGAAAGGAAGGATCATCATGAATCAGATTTTGGAATGTGTACCCAACTTCAGCGAGGGCAGGGATCTTGCAGTCATTGAAAAGCTCTGCGACTGCTTCCGGGGCAAGCCCGGGGTCCGGCTTTTGGACTACACCTGGGATCAGGATCACAACCGCTGTGTACTCACCATCATTGGTGAGCCGGAGCCGCTGCGGGACGCCATGGTGGAAGCCATCGGTCGGGCGGTGGAGCTCATTGACATGACCAAGCATCAGGGTCAGCATCCCCGGATGGGCTGTGTGGATGTGGTGCCCTTCATTCCCATCCGCAATACCACGGTGGGCGATGCCGACCGGATTGCCAAGGAGACGGCCCAGTTGGCTTCCCAGCGCTTTGGTCAGCCCTTCTTCCTCTATGAGAAGTCCGCAACGGCGCCTCACCGGGCCAATCTGGCGGATGTGCGCAAGGGCCAGTTTGAGGGCATGGCCGAGAAGATGAAGGACCCCATGTGGCGGCCCGACTATGGCCCCGCCACAATTCACCCCACCGGCGGCGTGACGGCCATTGGCGCCCGGATGCCCCTCATCGCCTATAACATCAATCTGGATACCCCCAATGTGGAGATTGCCTCTGCCATTGCCAAGACCATCCGGAATATGAACGGCGGGTTCCGGTATTGCAAGGCCATGGGCGTCCGGCTGGAAGACCGGAATCTGGCCCAGGTCTCCATGAACCTGACGGATTTCACCCAGTCTGCCATGTATCGGGTCTTTGAGACGGTGAAGATGGAGGCCCGGCGGTATGGGGTGAATGTCCTGGGCAGTGAGATTGTGGGTCTGGTGCCTCAGCAGGCGCTGCTGGACTGCGCCGCCTACTATCTGCAGCTGGAGGGCTTCAACGGCGACCAGGTTCTGGAAAACAGACTGTGAGGCGGAAGATGGAACTGAATCAACTGCGAGTTTCTGAATTTGCACAGGTGACCGCTTCGGACGCCCCGGCCCCCGGCGGCGGCAGCGTCTCTGCCCTGGCAGGGGCCTTGGCGGCGGCTCTGGCGGAAATGGTGGCCCACCTCACCGCCGGGCGGGAGAAATATGCCGCCGTCCAGGAGGAGATGCAGCCCCTTTTGGAGGAGCTTCCGGCCCTGCGCGGGAAGCTGCTGGAGGCTGTGGATCGGGACAGCCGGGCCTTTGACCGGTATATGGAGGCCCTGGCCATGCCCAAAGCCACGCCGGAGGAGCAGACCGCCCGGAAGGCCGCCATGCAGGAGGGCCTGAAGGCGGCTGCCCAGGTGCCGATGGAGGTAGCTGAGACAGTGGCCTCCCTGTTTCCCGCCCTGGAGACGGCGGTGCGGAAGGGAAATCCCAATGCGGTGACTGACGGAATGGTGGGGACCATGTTGGCCCGGACGGCGGTGCTGGGTGCGCTGTTCAATGTTCGGGTGAATCTGGACTCCATCCATGATCCCGACTTCACCGCCGCCATGGCAGCCCGGGCGGATGCAGCCCAGGAGCTTGCCCTGTCTTGGGAGAGGCGGATTCTGTCTCCCATTGCTTTGGCTGGTACGTTGTAAGACTCTAAAAGCCCTGTCACAAAACAGAACGGTCAAGACCGTTTCCTACCGTGGGCTGTGCATGACCTCGGGATTGCACGGCAGGCTGTAGGGACGTGTCTTGACTCGTCTGTATTTGCGACAGGGCTTTTTTCAGCGGTAAGGCGTTTTGTTGCGAGTCAGCCTTACCAGATAGTCCACACTGGTTCCGTAAAACTGGGCTAGCTTTACAGCCAAATCCAGAGGCAGGGGACGTTCTCCTCGTTCATATTTGGAGTAGAGGGACTGGTCGCACAAAAGATGGTCCGCAATTTGCTTCTGCGTTAGGTCATGATCCTCTCGCAGATCTCGAATTCGTAAGCGCATATCATCACCAAGTACACTATAATCCTAGACAAATCGTCCTATGGAAATTTTGGACTATTTGTCCTATAACTAGAAACACGGATAGAAAGAGTGAGAAAGAGCAACGATGAAGTGGAACTTAGAGAAAATATGGCTTGCATTTTACGAGCGTGTATAACAAGAATAAATTATGTGAAACATGAATTACGGAGATGCCAGGAACATCCGTATTTTGTGAATTTCCCCCTGAATTAGACAGGGATTTCTTTCCGCCGCCCAAAGAATTTTGATTTTGCGTCCAGGAAAAAATTCCTGGCTTCTGCGACTCAATTTTCAGATTCTCTGAAAGGACTTGACGTACTCATGCGAGATGGAATATAATGTTGAAGTCAGGCAAAAGGAGGTGGGAGAATGAATTTGACAAAAAACGAAATTGAAGTAATGGATGTTTTTTGGGGTGTTGGACGGCCATTGTCGCGGGCGGAGCTTTTGAACCTCTCTGTAGACAAGTCATGGCAGTCCAATTCCGTACATATCTTGCTAAACAACTTGCTGAAGAAGGGCGCACTTCGTGAGGCTGGCTTTGCACGCAGTGGAAAAACGTACGGACGAACCTTTGAAGCGGCACTGACCTGTGAGGAGTACTATGCGGCGAGCCTTTACGAAAGCATCGGCGAGTCCAGTCTTCCGGCATTGCTGACTGCTTTGCTGCGGGTATACAACCCGCAACAAGTGGTGTTGGATCAAATGGCAGAGGTTCTAAACCAGAGACAGACCATGTGCCAGGTGGGGATATGATCAATGGGTTTTACATGTCTGTTCTTCTCTTGCGCCCTTTTCCCAGCATTTCCTGAAAACAGCACAATCTCCCTTTGGGCTGGACTGTCTTGCACAGTCCAGCCCACATTTTATGGGATGCGCCACGTGGCGGCTTCGGTCAACAGGAGGCGTGTATGCATCCAGGAACAGGGTGGCGTTGGAGCGGGCAGTGCACGTCCACCGGAGAACTTGGATCCTGACGTCCGGCAGAATCCATGGGGGAAGACTTGCACGGTTGGGGGACTTTTGCTACAATGGAAGAAATGAATGGGAGGAACGGAATATGGTGCGTTTTTTTGTGTTGCCAGAGGAGATGGGGGAGAATTTCCTGGTGCTCACCGGGGAGAATGCGGCCCACGCCAAGGTGCTGCGGTTGAAGGTGGGGGATCCGGTTACCGTCTGCGACGGGGAGGGAAGGGAGTGCGGCTGCACCGTCAGCGATGTGAGCCCCGGTCAGGTGAGCCTGGTGGTCCATCACAGAGGGGCGTCTCAGTCAGAGGCGGCGGTCCAGGTACGGATTTTTATGGCCTTTCCCAAAGCGGATAAGCTGGAGCACGTGATCCAGAAGGCGACAGAGCTGGGAGCGGCAGAAATCATCGCCTTTCCGGGGGCCCGGTGCGTGTCCAGGCCGGAGGAGCGGGCCCTAGGGAAGAAGCTGGAGCGGTGGCAGAAAATTGCGGCTTCTGCGGCGGAGCAGTCCGGCCGGGGGCGGATTCCCCAGGTGACGGTGCTGCCCACCTATGCCGCGGCGCTGGCAGAAGCGGCCAAAGCAGACGTCCCCCTTCTGTTTTACGAAAATGAGGAGGGGAACACCCTCTCCATGTCCCTGAGCCGGAAGCCGGGCTTTGCCTCTGTCAGCCTGGTCACAGGGCCGGAAGGGGGGCTGGAGCCGGAAGAGGTGGCCCAGGCCAGACAGGCCGGGCTGGAGATCTGCAGTCTGGGCCGCCGCATTTTGCGCTGCGAGACCGCCCCGCTGTGTGCGCTGACCGCGGTGATGTTTGCTGCGGGAGAATTTTAGTTTGTAGCAACCAACGGAATATTATGTCAAGCTGTAGCGGCGGGTATTCCGAATTCGCCGAACATGGGAGAGAAACGCAAGATGTTTCCGCCGGGCGGACACATGGGTGCGCCCCTACGGCGGGCGGTAGGGATGGTCAGAAATTTCTAGACATTTTTTACTGTTTTATGCCGTATGTTGGACAGAAATAGGGAGTATTCTACGGAAATATCGGAGAATCTGCTTGCACACTGTATCAGAATACATCGTAGGGGCGGACCTGTGTGTCCGCCCGTGGTAGGCACTATGAATTTTCCGAACATGCGCAGGAAACGTGCATGTTTCCGGATCTGTGGTATATTCGTGGCCGGTTTGCATAAAATTTGGGCCTGCTGTCAAGAGGCAGTCAAGAGTTTCTCTTGCGCCGCCTTGCAGCAGGCCCGTATTTTGAATTTCTTATTTGGTGTAGCGTTCAATCCAGTCGGTGATCTCCGTCAGACGGCGAATCCGATGCTTGGGTTTGCCGGAGCGGGAGAGCTCGTGGTTTTCTCCCCGGAAGTAGCACAGCCGGGCGGGGACCCCATGGTCCACCAGGGCGGTGTACATCTGCATGCCCTCCGCCATGGGACACCGGTGATCTTCATCCGAGTGAATGAAAAGGGTGGGGGTTACAGCGGCCTTGGCATAGCGCAGGGGAGAGTGGGCCCACAGCTGTTCCGGTGAGTCAAAGGGGTTGCCGTCGCACTGGTCCGTGGCGAAGCGGTAGCCGATGTCAGACACGCCATAGAAGCTGAGCCAGTTGGAAATGGAGCGCTGGGAGGCGGCGCAGGCAAACCGGTTGGTGTGCCCGATGATCCAGTTGGTCATAAAACCGCCGTAGGAACCGCCGGTGACAGCCACCCGCTTGGGATCAATCTGGGGGTATTGGGCCAGGACGGCGTCGGTGAAGTCCATGAGGTTTTGATAATCCGTCTCGCCGTAATGGCCCCGGATGTCTGCAAACCGGTTGCCGCGCCCGTCGGAACCCATGGGATTGCAGAAGAAGACGAAGTACCCCCGGTTGGCCCAGAGCTGCATTTCATGGTAGAACACCGGTCCATATACCGTCTTGGGGCCGCCGTGGATGTCCAGGATGGCGGGATAGGACTGGGCGGGGTCAAAGTCCTTGGGTAACAGGACCCACCCTTCTAGCTTCAGGCCGCAGCTCTCCAGACTCAGGACCTGGGGCTGCGCCACGTATTTTCCGGCCAGGCAGGCATCGTTGAAGTGACTCACCTGCTGGAGAACGCCGGAGGCCAGATCGTATGTATAGAGCTCTTGCAGCTTGCACTCCAGCATGGCTACCAGCAAAATGATGTTGGTGTTGGGGTGGACGGCAAAGCAGTCGATGCTACCGTCCCGGGTGACCACTGGGTGGCTGCTGCCGTCAGGGGCCAGGCGGTACAGGTGGGAATTGCCCCACCGGGTGGTCAGGTGGAAAAGCTCCTCTCCCCGGGGCTGACAGGATTTGCCGCCACCGTAACGGCAGTCGCTGCCCACACTGCTGTACATGTTCTCTTCTTCGGCCCTGAGCAAGCTCAGGACGCCCGTTTCTGTATCGATGGTATAAACGTAGTCATTTTCATTTAGGCCGTGACGCTGCCCCTCAGAGCCCAGGAGCAGGAGCCTCCCGCCGACAGCCAGCAGCTGGCCGCCCAGGGTGGGGAGCCTGGGATTGAGGCACCGAAGGGCCTCCCCCTCCAGGACCCACAGGCCGCTGTGTCCTGAGGGCTTGGCTTCATAGGCCTCTCCCAGAAGGTAGGCGGTTTCTCCCACCACAGCCAGGGAATCCAGGCTGAACAGTGGCTCTGTGAGGCGGCGGACTTCACCGGTTTCGATGTTGCAGGAGAACAGGGCGGTGCGTTTTTTGTTTATAAAGTTTTCACCGTTGAACCAGAAGGGAATTTCATCCAGGACTTCGTAGTCCTGGTTCTCCTGATAGGCCTTGGCCACGGCCTCCCGACCGGCCGAATCCATCTGATAGTAGTCCGGCCAGGCGGCGTCGATGCTGCCCTCTGCCAGGTAGTGGGGACCGGAGAGGTGGTGCAGCGTTCCGGCGGCAAAGGGAAGGGTAAAGGCGTGGGTGGCCTCACCGCCTGTGACATCCAGGCGGTAGAAGCTGGTGAATTCTTCTTTCGCCTCCTGGCGCTTCTGCTCCGCCTTACTCCGAACGGCGGGAAAAAGCAGGTGGGTGTTGTCTTCCCAGAAGAACCGGGATTCCTTGCCCAGATCTGTGAGCTGGCGCAGACGGCTGGACTCCCAGAGCCAGAGGCGGGTTTCGTAACAGTTTTCCTCTTCGTTGCAGTTGGTGACGGCGAAGGCGGCCCGCTGGCCATCCGGGGCAAATTTGGGCTGGGAAAGGAAGCGGTAGTGCAGGAAATCTGTGAGTTGCAGCTGATCCATACTGGCATGACTCCTTTTTTCGGTTTGTCGGGCAGGGACCGGATTGGGTGGGCAAAGGGGAACCGGTCCGAGGTGGAGAGGCAGCTTGCCGTGCCCTTAGCGGCAGGCATCCAGACGGCTGAGGAAGGCGGTGAGGGTCAACTTGTTCCCAAAATGCTGGCGGTAGGCGGCGGATTTCTCTTTCCCGGCTGCTGCCAGGCGTGCCATTTCCCCAGATGCGTGGGCCAGCTCCTGTTCCAGGGTTTCATATAGGTCTTCCCATCGACCCAAGCGGGTGAGGGCGGCCTCTGGCTGGTCCGTGGTATAGCAGCCGGTTCCGGCGGGGCGGGTCAGTCGTTCCATGGGATCCCTCCTGAGCAATCAAATTCCCTTTTATTGTACTGCCGGGCTTGGGTGGAATCAACCCCCAAATTGACTGCGCCCTGGGCCGGCGGGCATAGATTTGGGCCGGAAACTGGGAAGGCCCCCGGTTTCCACCCATTCTTGCCATTGGCTGTAGACGGACCTGGTGTCTGCTCAACGAAAACGCTGTGCGTGTTCCTCTCGTTTTGGGCAAATTCGGAATGCCTACTACAGGCGGACACATGGGTCCGCCCCTACGATGACATCGCGAGGGGGTTCAGAAACGGATTCTTCAGCATTTCCGTAGAATACCGGATATTTCTGCCAGATATGTGGCATTAAAATGACAAAAAGTGTCGGGTAATTTCCGCCCATTCTTGCCATTTGCCGTAGGGGCGGACCTGCGTGTCCGCCCAGCAGAAACATGATGCATGTTTCTCCCATTTTGGGCGAATTCGCAATGCCTACTGTACACGGACACGTGGACCCGTCTCCACGATGACGTTGCAAGGGAATGCGGGAACAGAAACGACGTATTACAGGTTGAATTTCCGGTCATATAGAAGCGCCGCAATCAGGACTACGAGGCAGGATCCTGCGTTATGGACCAGAGCGCCGGTGGTGGGATTCAGCAGCCCCAGTACGGAGAGAGTCACCGCTACCAGGTTGATGAGCATGGAAAGGCAAATGCTGAACCGAATGGTGTGGACCGTGGCATTGGACAGCCGCTTCAGATAGGGAACCTGGGAGAGATCGTCCTGCATCAGGGCGACGTCTGCGGCTTCCACCGCAATGTCGCTGCCCATGCTGCCCATGGCGACACCGGCGTTGGCAGTTTTGAGAGCCGGTGCATCGTTGACGCCGTCGCCGATCATACAGACGGTTCTGCCGGCTGCTTGCAGTTGGGTGATGTAAGCGACCTTTTCCTCCGGCAGTAGCTGGGCCTGGACCTCTGAAATGCCCACGCGGTTGGCAAAGTAACGGGCAGTGGTGTGACTGTCGCCGGTCAGCAGGATGGTTTTGATGTGCATGGCGGTGAGCTGCTGGATAATGGTTTTCGCCTCCGGACGTAAGACGTCGGACAGGGCCAGGATGCCGAGACAGCGTGTGCCCTCGGCCACCAGGACGGATGCTTTGCCCTGGGCTTGCAGCTGCTCCAGTGCCGTCTGGGTGGCCTGTTCTGTGGCGACGCCATGCTCTGCCAGGAAGGCCTCATTGCCGCAGAGCAGCCGCCGCCCGGCGACCTGGGCCTGGATGCCTCTGCCGGCAGTCATTTGGAAATCGGTAGATTCCAGGATGGGGACCGCCTGCGCTCTGGCGCGGGAGACAATGGCGGCCCCCAAGGGGTGCTCACTTCTGGATTCTGCAGAGGCAGCCAGGGACAGGAGCTCCCCCTCGTCCAATCCCTCCTGGAGGGGCAGAATGTCGCTGACTTCCAGGCGGCCGTAAGTCAAGGTGCCGGTTTTATCCAAGGCGATGGTGTCCACATGACCCATGGTTTCCAGCGCTTCGCCGGATTTGATGATGACGCCGTGTTTGGTGGCTTGCCCGATGGCGGCCATGATGGCGGTGGGGGTTGCCAGGACCAGGGCGCAGGGGCAGAATACCACCAGAACCGTAACGGCGGGGATGAGATCGCGTTGGACGAAGCCGGTGACAATGGCAATCAGGAGGGCAACAGGAACCAGCCAGCTGGCGCAACGGTCTGCAATGCGCTGCATGGGTGCTTGTTTCTTTTCCGCTTCCTGGACCATACGGATTAAGGTCTGCAGAGAGCTGTCCTGGCCCACTTTGGTAGCCCGGATATCCATGGAGCCAAAGCGATTGACGGTACCACAGAACACGGTGTCCCCCGTGTGCTTATCCACAGGCAGGGATTCGCCAGTCATGATGGACTGGTCCACAGAGGTTTCTCCCTGGACAATGACGCCGTCTACGGGAATGGTCTCGCCGGGCAGGATTCGCAACAGGTCACCGGTTTGAATTTCCTCTGGGGAGACCAGTTCTTCTGCTCCCTCCCGGATTCGGCGGCCTTGGGTGGGAGCAAGGCGGATCAGCTTGGTGAGGCCCTGTTTGGCGCGGTTGGTGGTCAGGTCTTCCAAAATGGCGCCGATGGCCATGATCCAGGCCACTTCTCCGGCGGCAAACCAGTCGCCGATGGCAATGGCTGCCAGCATGGCGATGGTGATGAGCAGAGCGGAGGAGATTTTGCGGATTCCGGGATTGTGGATGATCCGCCAGACGGCCAGGTAGAGCAGGGGAATGCCGCTGATCAAAATGGTGATCCAGGCCGGATCGATGGGAAGGACAATGCCCACGTGGGGCAGAACGAAGCTCAGAAGCAGGCAGATGCCGCCTGCAATGGTCATTGGAATTCCTGCCAAGAGGTCCGCCAGTTTTTTCATACCATTTCCTCCCAAACACTTGACGCGCCAAAGCAGATCCGGTACAGTATATTCGTTACCGAATGCTTTGTCTGATTTCATTATAGGAGCGCTCTGGCTGGGTGACAACACGCAAAGCGGCAGCTTTGTACGATATGGAACATTTCCACAAAAATGTACAGGAGGATTCAGATGGACCGACGGCAGCAAAAAACGAGAGACGCCATTTTCCGGGCCTTCAGTCGGCTTTTACAGGGGAAACGGTTGGACCATATTACGGTTCAGGAAATCATAGATGAAGCCAACGTGGGGCGCAGCACCTTCTATGCCCACTTCCCCACGAAGGACGACCTGCTGAAGGCGCTGTGCACGGATTTGTTTGGCCATGTGTTTTCAGAGGAGCTGATGGAGGAGCAGACCCATGACTTTTCCGCCGGCAGTCACGCGTTGCAGGACAAGCTCACCCATCTGCTGTACCACCTGCGGGACAGCCGGGGGGATATGGTGGGGATTCTGTCCTGTGAAAGCGGGGAGTTGTTTATGCAATACTTCAAAGAGTATCTAGCAGAGTTGTTCCTCCAGCATTTGCAGGAGTTTCCTGTCCATGCGCCGGTGGATTTTGTTCTGAACCACCTGGTGGGAAGCTTTGCAGAAGCCATCCGGTGGTGGCTGAAACACGCCATGCAGCCTGCGCCGGAGGTGCTGTCCGGCTATTTTATGGAGATGGTAAAGAAGTGAGGTTTCACGATAATCTTGTGCATTCTGCCAAACTCAGTTGGTGAGTACGCAGCAAACAGGAGGCCAGGCCCTCGAAAGGGTCTGGCCTCCTGCATACTTAGGGGATTGGAGATGCTTGAAGTTCGGGATTAACCGAATATGGTGCAGTAACGCAGCAGGACTTCGGCAATCTGTGCCCGGGTGGAAGTGGCCTTGGGGCTCAGGGTGGTTGTGGTGACGCCCTGGATGAGGCCAGTCTCTACGGCCCAGGTCATAGACTCTCTGGCGTAGTTGCTGACGGCATTGGCGTCATGATAGTTGCTCAGATCTCCCTTGGCCTCTACGGTCTGGCCGTTCAGCTGGGCGAAGCGGGCAAAGAAGACTACCATCTGCTCCCGGGTGACAGAGGTATGGGGGGCAAACCGCTGGTCTGTCATGCCCTTGGCAATGCCGTTTTCGTAAGCCCAGACCAAGGCGTCGGAGTAGAATTGACCGGCCTTCACATCGGTGAAGGGAACGCTGCCTTCCACAGTGGGCGTGTCTGCCAGACGGTACAGAACGGTGACCATCTGAGCCCGGGTCATATTGCCGTCGGGCTGGAACAGGGTGTCGCTCATGCCACGCATCAGATTTTGGGATACCACGAAGTCAATGGCTTCGTGATACCATTTGCTCTGATCCACATCTGTAAATCCCTGAGACGGACAGTTGGCGGGGATGACTTCCGTCTCCTTTTCGCCGCAGCGAGAGCAGCTGCGCTCTCTCGTGCCGTCTTCGGTGCAGGTGGCTTCCTTGGTGACCGTCCACGGCCCAAAGTCGTGACCCAGGGCGGGGATGGTTTCCCCCTTCTTCACCAGCTTGCCGCAATCCAGGCAGTAGGTATCGCCGGTGTAGCCGTCTTCCAGACAGGTGGCTTCCTTGGCGTCCCGGATCTCGGTGTTTGTGTGGGCAAAACGGATGGTCAGGGCCTCGTCATAGGCGGGCTTCTGGTCGTTGAGATGCTTGGTTGCAATATGGACAACCGTGTCATCGGTGGTCTTTGCAGCGAAGGTCAGGGTGGCGAGAGTGTCCAGCGCCTCCAGATCGGCGTAAGCGAGGACGACGCTGCCATCGGCCTTCACGGTGGAGTGGTATGCGGCATGTTCCTTTACATCCACCAGAGTCAGAGCCTCGGTGTCATAGGTGATCTCGACCAAGCCGCTGTTGGAGGCGGTGTCCACGCCGGAAGCGTCCTTTGCTGTGACGTTGACGGTGACGGTCTTCTCGTCGGTGGAGACCTCGGGGACGGAGGCGGGATCTGTGACGGTGGAGACGGAATTCAGGGAGCCAGCGGCTTCGTTTTCATTTCTGACCGCGATCTGCTTCTGCCCATCGTTGGCCTGGTAGAGGTGGGCGATGTGGACATTGGCTTCCAAAGTGGCCAGGTCCTCAGCGGAGACTGTGCTGGAATCGGCGTGCATCCAGGGCTGAGGCAGGCTGTTTGTGCCGGCTGTGGAAGCATTGGGCTCCACAGAGTACAGGGTCACCGGCCAGACGTCCTTGCCGGCGCTGCCGATCATGGTGGCTTCAAAGACGTTGGTCTCTTCATGGAAGGTCAGACGATAGAAGTCACTGGTGGAACCGGTGAAGTAAGACAGATACAGAGAGCCGTCTTCTCCGACCACCATGGAGCAGTACAGATTGTCCAGATAGCCGGGGAATTTCAGCTGCGGCAGGGTGCTGGGGAAATAACCCAGGTAGGCGCTGTAAGAACCATCGGGCCGGCCATACACATAGAGGGTCCAGACGTATCCCAGGTTGTCCAGCAGATAGAAGAGTTCGGTATCGTAGGAAGTGAAGCCGTTCACGTAGGATGCATAGCCGGCACTGGCAATGCCGGTCAGATAGTTTGCATGGGTATAGCGGCTCAGGTAGCTGTTCATGTCGATGACATTGGAATCCAGATCAAGGGGATTCTTAATCGGCATGAAGTAGGTGCCGTAGATGCTGGAAATTTTGGGGGCATCTGCAGTGGAGTAGTACTTGCTGTAGGCCATGTCCCACAGGGGAACGCCTACGCCATTGCTGGCGGTTTCCAGAATCTTACCGGTCTGAACGTCCACCTTGTGCATACGCCAATCGGGGGAGACGGCCTCCATGATGAACATCTGCCGGTTGAGGGTGTCGTAGGTGGCAGAGGTCATGCTGGTCTCAATGTCTACCCGGGGCGTCCAGGTGCTGTTGGCGTCCATATCCCAGTCGAAGAACATGGGATTGCCTTCGGCGTTCTGCAGCGCGCCGTGCAAAGTGACCTTTACGACATCCACAGTCACAGTGCAGCTGGCAGAGCAGGTGGGATCCAGATTGGAAGTGGCGGTGATGAGGCATTGGCCAGGCTGTATGCCGGTGATGACGCCCGTTTCATCCACAACTGCGATGGAGGGATCGGAGGAGCTCCAGGTTACCGTGCGATCTGTAGCGGTCCAAGGCTGAACGAAGGCGTCAAGTGTTGCGGTGGTACCCCGGAGGATGCGCATGGACTCGCTGGAGAGTTGAATGTTAGTGATCTTGTCAGTGGGGGAATCCCAGTCGCTGCCGGCGGTCTTTTCCGGAATGATCAGGGCGGTCAGCTGGTCGGAAATGACCTGATAGCGGTTGAATGTGGCGGCGTCGGTATCAATCTCAAAGAGGTAGGAGAAGGGGATCAGATTGCCCCAGAAATCCTGCATGTAGTAGCTCGCCCAGTAGAGCAGACCGTTGTTAGGGTCGATTTCCATGGACTGCATATACTGGCTGTCCGGGATGTCAGTGGTAACAAGCAGGGTGGGGCTGGCGACGGTTTCCAGGGTGAAGGAATAGACTTCGCCAGTGCGATACTTGTTGCAGTAGAACACACCGTCTTCATTACAAGCCAGGGTATTGGTGGTGATGCCGATCTGGCCGACGGTTTGGACTTCGCAGGTGAGCTTGTCAATGGTGACCAGCTCATTGGATTCGGTGACGCCGTAAAGCATCTCGTCTGCGGGGTTGTAGGCCATGTCGGTGAGGGTGCAGCCCAGGTTGCCCACAGCGGTCCGCAGGCCCATGGCGTCTTCGTCCATCACGTAGAGAATGCCGGTGTCAGTGGCGGCAAAAACGTGATGATCTGCAATGGTAGCGGCGTAGTAGACATTTTCACACAGGGCGACGGTGTCCCATTCGCCATAGGGAGTGTCGGTATCAAAGCCAATCCACTTGTTCACGACTGCATCGTATGCAATCAGATGAGGTAGCTTGGTGGCGCCGCCAATTTGGGCTTCCACGGCGTAGGTGGTCACGTTCATGGCGTAGTCCATGACCTGCAGGAGGAATTTGCGGCTGCTGAGGCCATTCATGTCCAGGACATAGACGGCTTCTTCACCGGGCTCAATGTCGGCATAAGCGCCAGCGGAAGCAAGCAGCTGGCTGCCACCTGCATCGAACAGCACCACAGCTGCGACGTACTGGTTGTCGCTGGCAGTGACCGTCAGGGCGTTGCTGGTCATACTGTAGGAGACATCCACCAGTTCCGGGGCAGTGTTGTCCACCACAGCGGGGAAGGACATGGTAGCGCCCTTGCCCAGTGCGTCCCAGTTGGTATTGCCCTTAGCATCTACGTAGTACTCCGGAGCCAGAGTCAGCTCGGCGACAATGCGATCGCCTTCTTCCAGGTTGGTAATCGGCCAGCTCATGCCCATGGCCATGGAGGTGTTGACCCAGTAACCCTGATTGACGAGATAGTAGGCGCCTGTCACAGGGCCGGCTTCTTCGCTAGTCAGCACGTTTCCATCGCCATCGGTGATCCGATAGCGGGAGTTGGCGGCGTTGCGGATAACAGCGCAGTTCCACACGTCGAACTTGTCACCGCGGACGCTGTTGACGGCGTTACGCTCAGGCTTGTAGCCCTTGTCGGGGATCACAGGGTTGCCGCCAAACAGATAGGGAGAGTCGGGGTCGTTGCCGTAGATAATGGAAATGGCGTTGCTGTTGGTGACGCCCATGTAGGGATAACGGGTCTCGTCACCAGCCAGATATTCTGCATAGGTACCGATGTCAAACATGGAGGATTCAGTCCAGCCGCCATAGAAGCCCAGTAGAGGGATGGAATGGCTGGTGGTAAGAGCGCCCTCGGCGGTGGTCAGACCGTCAATGTGGAGGAAGCCTTCCACGTAAGCGCCCACCGGGTAGTTGGCGTCCAGCTTTTCCTTCTGCTCGCTGGTCAGGCGGATGGTCACAGAGACCTCGACCTTGCCGTTTGCCGGGAGGGTCAGCACTCCGCTGTGAAAGCGCTGCAGGAACAGATAGGCATCATAGGCGTTGATTTCGCCGTCATCATTCAGATCGGCGTTTTCGGCGTCATGGAGCTCTGTGCGAATGCCGGTCACATAGTCCAGCAGAGCCTGGGCATCTTCGCCGTTTACGATGCCGTCACCATTGAAGTCCATATTGCCAATTTCGGTCTCGGACCGCAGGGCCTTGCCGTCCACAGTCCACTCCACATCGGCACACATGGGGGTGGTCCAGATGTCCAGGAAGTAGACGCCCTCGTTGTAAAGGTCGAATAGATCCTGGGTAAACAGGTCTGCAGAGAGGGTATAGCGCTGCTCTTTGTCGGTCAGGTTGTTCAGGGTGAAGGAAGTGGAATAGACGCCAGTGCGTTCCGGGTCGTCTTTCAGTTCAGCCTTTACCTTGCCATCGGCGGCGCCAGAGGTGGCATCTTCTGCCATCAGAATGTAAGAGTCGGCTGTGGTTACGGCGCCGATGTTGGCGAGGCCTGCGCCCTGGCGCAGCACAGGGTAATAGTTGAAGCCGCTGTCTTCCTCCAGCAGAGGTGTTGCAGTGGACATAAGCAAGCTCTGGGACAGTGCCCGGACGGTCAGACCGGTTTTTTCATCCAGCTTGTTGGCCCGGATGTACTGTGCGGCCAGTGCCGCCATACCGGCCACCTGAGGTGCGGCCATGGAGGTGCCGGACATCAGCTCATAAGCCTTGCCGCCAGGGATGGAACCATCGACAGAATAGATGGAGCCGCCAGGAGCTGTGATTTCAGGCTTCAGCTCCATGGAGCCGGGAACGCCCCAGCTGGTGAAGGAGCTCATGGCATAGGGTGTGCCGTACTGGACAGAGCCCATTCCGTCGCCGATGTTGAGGCTTCCGGTGTAGTAGAGGACATTGCCTGCCTCATCGGTGACAGGAGTGGAGGCGGCGCGCACCAAAGCGCCGTCTGCCTGGGTGATGGAGACACAGGGGATGGTAGCGGTGCTGATGGTGAGATCAATGCCAGAGACGCCTGGCTCATTGTTGTAGACGATACAGCCAATGGCGCCTGCTGCCTCTGCGTTCTGATGCTTCTCGACATAAGTAATGGTGCCGCGGGACATGATCATGACCTTGCCCTTTACCGCATCGCCCAGGGCTGCAAAATCTTCCGCAGTACCGAGGCCGTCGATGAAGACATATTCGTGGTCACCAGCAATGGTGGCGATGGGACGGTTCACATAGCTTCTCTCTGTGTAGAGGATCATGTGGTCGCCAACTGTAACAAAGGAGCCTACATAGCCGGAGTTGTTTACAGAGGCAACGGAGAGAGAATTGGTGTAGGAACCGGGAGAGCCTGCTTCGTCGAAGCTGATGCCGTCGTCGTACAGGCCCTTATGGACAGTGTGCTCTGCCCAGTGGCCGGAGTTACCGGCAGACATGGTGACCACGGTGTCGCTGTTCACCAGGTTTTCCATGACAGCAGCATAGACCTCGTTGTCCGTACGGCTGGTACCGGGGTTGCCGGAGCCCAGGGACAGGTTCACAGAGTCACAGCCCAGGACAATGGCGTCCTCAATGGCGGCCATGTAGTCGGAAACATACGCGCCGCCGGCTTTGCCGAAAACCTTCATGGTGATGATCTGTGCATCGGGAGCCACACCCTGCATCTTGATCTTCTCATAGGCGTTGAGGAAGGTGCCGTCTTCCTGGGGGATGTAGGCGTTGGCAGCGGAGATGCCTTCCACGTGAGAGCCGTGCTCGCCCATGGCGTCGTTGTCGTGGGTGATATCCAAGCTCTTGTCAACGTAGTTAAAACCAAAACCGATTTTTGTATTGAAGTACAGATCTTCTGCGGAGAAGCCCTTTTCCTTGAGGATGGGAGCGATGTTCAGCAGCTCCACCTTCTCGGCGATTTCTTCTGCATCCAGCAGATCCAGCTCTGCCAGATAGTCCTCTGTGCTCATGTTGGCCTCGCTGGCTTGCAGAGACAGGGAGTACTCCAGACCGGCGGCGGAGAAGGACTGGTGATCGGTGTCAATGCCGGTGTCAATGACGGCAACCCGGGTGCCTGCGCCGGTGTAGCCCACGGACCAGGCGGCGGGGGAGCCGATCATTTCGGAAGAGGTTGCCATGTTGGGGTCTGCGGTTTCCTCTTTGTCCCCCTTGGGAACGACCGCCGGCTCATATTGCGGTTCGATGACCACGTCTTTGACGCCGCGGACGCCTTCGATGGTCTCAATCTGACCGTAGGGAACGTTGGCGGAAATCATGTTTGCGGCCAAGGTCAGGTTCCACGCAACGTCCAGCTTGCTGTGGGTGGCCTTCTCGATGGAGGCAGCCATAGCAGACTGCTCAGTCTGCAGAGCCTTGCGGTAGCGCATGGCAGCAGCGTTCTGCGCAATGCCCATGGTAGAAAAGCCTGCATCCAAAGTGGAGGCCTTTTCCAGAACAATGGACACACGGACGATGTCGGTGTCAGAGTATTGGGGTGTTTCGTCGGTTTCCTGATCTGCTGAATGGAGCAGATTGGCCGAAACCGAACTGTTGTCTACCTGCTGGTAACGGACCGTATTGCTGGAAGCGACTGCGCCAGCAGGGCTGGCGAGGCCAAACAGCACAGCAACGGCCAACAGAAGGGAGAGCATACGCGCAGGGAAAGACGAGTTCTTCATGATTACTTCTCCTTTTTGATGATTCACCGATGGTGGGCGGCGACCCTCTATGAATTCGGCTGTGGCAACGCCGATCATATACACGGTGGAAGGACGTGTGCAAGAATTGCATCTTTTTGCCATTTAAAGCGGGGCGTTCTCAACTCTGCAAATGTCTATCATGATGTTACCATACGCTACAAGAAAAAGCAACACATTTTTCACTCTGATAGCAAAAAAGCGGCCGAAGCGTTGCGCTTCGGCCGGAGGCAGTGGCTCAATCTGTGGAGGCCCGGAGTGTGGTTAGGTGCTGGATGATGGTATCCAGGGCGGTGGTGTTGATGCGGTAACGGCGGCGGTCGTCGTCTACCTCAACGACCAGCAGACCTGCAGTTAGTAGGCTGCTCACATCCCGCCCTACGGAACCCAGATTCATCCCCAGGTTTTGCGCAAGCTCCCTGGTGGACATGGGCTGCGCATGGATGGCTTTGAGCAGTTTGATGCGGGCTTGACTCCCCAGTAGGCGCAAGGCCCGGATTTCCCAGGGGGCAAACTCCTCTTCATCACGGAGGTCTGTGGTGCAATTGACGCCGATGTGGATGTAGATGACATTTTGGTTTCCAAGGGTTTCTAGCTCAAGCATCTGCACTTTTGCTCTGAAATAGCCCAAGACGGCATAAACCTGATCGATTGGCTCCTTGGTGACAAATTTCCATTTTTGCTGCAACAGGGACGGCAGGTCGGGCTGGGTCAGGTAAGCGTACCAATTCTGGCGCAGGGGTTCAGAATGCTTCACCCATGGGACCATTAGCAGTTCCAGACGCCGTTCGACTGGCGCGATGAGTTCTTCCAGGAGCTGGGTGTAATAATCGAAGTTTTTCAAGACGCTGAGGAGCTTCTTCCGGTAATCCGGTGAGATCAGGAGTTGGTTGACCCTCAGCTCCAGGTTGGTGGATTCGGATTCGCTCTCATCCTGCCAACCGCAGTCGAAGGTGTATCTTCCGATGGAGGCTGGATAGGAATGCTCCTGTAAGATGGTGAGCCAAGACTTCCGCAGCAGGTCAAAGGCGCTGGATATGGTCTTACAGGAAAAGGTGGAGACAAAATAGGCGATGTTTCGGGCAATGCAAGTAAAGTCTCCGGAATCGTCAGCCAGGGCTTCTTTTTGAAAGAAGAACTGCAGCGTAGGATTTTGGAGGGCGAGCCCGGCGCAAGCCGTATCCATGATCCGCTGCACTTCCCGTACGGGGATGCAATAGGATCCCGGACCGGTCAACTCCTCTGCGGGGACCCCGTTGACAAACGCATAGATCAGTTCTACCGTTTCTAACAAATAGCATGGCGTGGACATGATCTGGACATTCATAAAGTACCCCTCCGAAAATTTGATCCTTTACATCATAACACAATCCCCCCCGATTCGCAAGCCGATATCCCAAGATTGGGAAACAGCTTCGGGAGTTCGTAAAAGTAAGGGAGCGGGAGGGGCTTTTCAGCCCCTCCCGCTCTGTGGTGAAGGTGTTTTCTAAGCGTGCAAAGTATTAGCTGAGGATTTCAAAGTAGCGCATGAATATGGTAGCGGCTTGTGCCCGGGTGGTGGCGCTCTTGGGACTCAGGGTGTGATTTCCCATGCCTTCCACGAGACCGGTCTCTACAGCCCATGCCATGCTCTCCGCGGCAAAGGGACTGACGGAGCTGCCGTCGGTGAAGGAAGACAAATCTTCGGTTGCCGAGATTTCCTTGCCTGCCAGCTTGGCGTACCGGGCGAGGAATGTGACCATCTGCTCCCGTGTGACTGGGGCATTGGGGGCAAACCGCGTGTCGCCCACGCCGATGGCGATGTGGTTGGTATAGGCCCAGGCAACCGCCTTGGCATAGTAATCGCTCTCGGCAACATCGGTGAAGGGAGCGTCTCCCTGGACCTGAGGTTCATCAGCCAGACGATACAACACGGTTACCAGCTGTCCCCGGGTCATGTGAGAGTCGGGGGAGAAGATTCCGTTGCCCATGCCCTCCATGAGGCCGCTGGTCAGAGCAAAGTCGACGCCTTCGTGGTACCACTTGCTGCAATCCAGGTCGGTGAAGGCTTTGGACGGGCAGAGCTCGGAATTTTTCTCCAAAATCTCGGTTTCTGTTTCTTCACAGGTGGTGCAGGTGTGGGTTCTGTGGCCATCGTGGAAACAATCCGGCTGCTGTGTCACGGTCCACTCGCCAAAGCTGTGGCCGGTGGCGGGAATGATTTGACCAACCTGGAGGGTTTCGCCGCAGACCGTGCAGACGGTATCCCCGGTGTAGCCGTCACTGGTGCAGGTGGCTTTCAGGGCGCATTGGAGCTGACCCACGTGGCCCAGAGGCTGTTGCATGTCGCTGGTGTAGTGGTAGTCACAGTGCTTGCAAGCGTGCTCCGTGTAGCCATAGCCCGTGCAGGTGGGAGCTACCACGGTGGCCTCACAGTCATGGCCTGTGGCGTCTACAAAGGAATCCTGATAGCTGTTGCCACAAACGGTGCAGGTGTGGGTGGTATAGCCCATGTGGGTGCAGTCTGGCTCTGTGACAACGGAATGATACTGGTGTTCCGCTTTGGGGATGGGCTGGGTGTAGCTTTCGCCGCAGTCACAGGTGAAGGTCATGACGCCCTCTTCCGTGCAGGTGGCTTCCTTGGTGACAGTCTGGGTGTAGGTGTGTCCCAGGGCATCGGTGTAGTCGCTCACATAGCTGTGTCCGCAGCCCTCGTGGGTACAGGTATAGGTGGTGTAACCCATTTTGTCGTGGGTGGGTGCTTGCACCTCTTTGCGGTAGCTGTGTCCCAGGGCGGGGAGAATGGAGTCGATATAGCTGTGATCGCAGTTCTCCCGGACACAGGTGTGAATGGTGTAGCCGGCCTCTGTACAGGTGGCGCTCACACGTGTTTCTTCATAGCTGTGCCCCAGGGCGGGAGTAAAGTCTTCCCGGTAGTTGTGGCCGCACTTGGTGCAGGTGTGCTGGGTATAGCCATCAGAGGTACAGGTAGGCGATACGGTGGATTCGGTGAAGTCGTGACCGGTGGCTTCAATGACTCGGGTTTCCTCGTAGTCACAGTCCCTGCACTTACGGATTTCTATGCCGTTTTTCAGGCAAGTGACGGGCTCAGATACAGTCCATTCGCCCATGGTGTGACCAGTGGCGGCAATGATGGCGCCTCTGGCAATCCGCTCATTGCAATCGGTGCAGTAGGTGTCACCGGTGTATCCGTCTTCCGTACAGGTGGCGTCTTTGGCGTTGCGGATCTCGGTGTTCTTGTGCTGGCAGTCGCCATGAACCTGAACAAAGTATAGCGAGGCAGGCCAGATATCGCTGCCCATAGTCCCCAGGTAGGAGGCATTGGCACTCTGACGCGTGTCATCGATATCCAGACGGTAAAGCTTGCTGGTGGAGCCGTCAAATGCAGACAGGTACAGAGCGCCGGTGCTGTCTCCGACCATGGAGCAGAACTTATAGGAGTCGTAACCGGGGAATTTTTCCCGCAGGTTGCTGGTATACCGTATGGTAATCAGAGCGAGATACTCCTGCTCCCCTTCGTCCCAGTAGAGATAAAGATTCCACAGGCCGCCGATGTTATCCAGGAGGACAAAGCGTTCCGTATCCACATCCAAACCATCGGAGGTGTGGTAGAGCACATGGCCCAAGCTGGCGGACGCCACAAAGCAGTTGGCGCCCCACCCGGAGAGGTTGCTGGATGCATTGAAGCGGGGGGTGACGTTGAAGCTCATGGGATCCTTACAGGCATAGATGAAGGAGTCATACACACCGGTGAGTTTGGGACTGCCCGTGGAGGAGTAGCACAGGCTGGACTGCATATCCCACAGCGGTGTTTCGCTGGCAGCAGAGGCTTCTGTCTTGCCTGTGGAGGGGTTGATCTTGTGCATGGTGCTGTCGGAATCCATAACATACAGCTTGTCTTCGATGGAATCGTAGGCTGTGGAGACGAACTCCGTATCCAGCGGGGTACCGGCTTCCCAGGTATCGTCATGCTCCAAATCCCAGGTGAACAGCATGGGATTGCCGTCCTGATCCTGAAGCACGCCGTGTAAAGTCACCGGTACGGCATTGACGGTTACCTCGCAGGAGTCGCTGTAATTGGGGTCGAGCTTGGAGGTTGCTGTGATCTGGCAGGTGCCGACGCCGACGGCTGTAACTGTGCCATTGGAGTTGACTGTGGCGACGGTTTCATCGCTGGAAGTCCATGTCACATCCCGATTTGTCGCGGTCCAGGGCGAGACAGTGGCATACAGACTTCCCGAATTGCCTTTCCACAAGGTAAGGTCGGGACGGGAGATTTGCACCTTACTGACGGAATCTGTGGGGGCGGCCCAGCTGCCGCCGGAAGTGCCGGACTTATCCGGGATGATCAGGGAAGTGATCTCGTTGCGAAGGTCATTGTGCTGTCTTACGGCATAATCGTTTTCCGGAGAAATCTCAAACAAGTAGTAGTAGAGCCACCGGAATTGGCCGCCATAAACCCAGATATATTCATAGCTGGTCCAGATCAGATGACCGGTGTTGGGGTCAACTTCCATGGACTGTGCGCTGAAGCTGGAGAAATTTTCCGGGGTTGACCACACGCAGGCCACCTGTTCCGGTGCATCCATGGTGTCCAGGGTAAATTTACACACATAGGCAGTGTCATACTGATTGCAGTAGAAGGTGCCGTCTTTATCACAGGCCAGGGTGTTGGTGGTGAAGTTATCATTGCCGATTCTGCCCACAACCTGGACTGCGCCAGTCAGCTTATCGACTGTGACCAAATTGGAATTCTGATCCACCGCATAGATCTGACCGTCTGCCTCGTTGTAGGTCATGTCATACAACAGGGTGTCCAGGTCAGCCACGAGCGTGGTATCGGTCAGATTGCTGGCTGGCATAACGTACAGGCTGCCTGTAGAGGTGGCGCCGAAGATGTAAGAATCCACCATCGTAGAGGCCAGGAACTTTCCGTCGCTCTCAGCATAGGATGTCTGTGCGTTTTCGTAAGTCGATGTAGTTGTGAGGGAGACCCAATACTGTCTAAGGACATTAAATCCAATCATTGCAGGCAGCGCAGTGGGATCACCGATTTGCTGGTCAATTACATAGGTGGTGGTGTTCATGGCGTAGTCATAAACCTGCAGCAGGAACCGGGTTCCGTTGATGTTCGTCAAATCCAGAGTATATTGGGCTGTTTCGCCGGGTAATATCTCTGTTTTAGAGCCAGTGACTGCCAAGCGGGTGGCTCCACTGCTGTTGTATAATGCTACACCGGCAATGTATTGGTTGTCTTTTGCAGTGACCGTCAAGGTATTGCCCGAGATGGAAACAGCGTTATTTCCAACCAGCTCGGGTGCGGTATTGTCAATGACCATGGGGACGGACAATGTGGCGCCTTCGCCCAATGCATCCCAATTGATATACAAATCCTCGCCTACATAAGATGCGTAATATTCCGGAGCCAAGGTCATGGTAGCCAGAATTTTGTCACCCTCATTTCCCGCGGGGACGCAGGGACGCGGAAAATACCGCGTAATTCCGTAGTTCATCCAGGTGCCGCCCAGTTCGTAGAAGAAAGCGCTACTGATTGCAGAGAAGCCGAGGGAGTATGTCAGCTTGTCCTGGGTGAGGTTATGCACCTCGAATTTTGCGCCAACGGCGTTGCGAATGGAGGTAAAGCTAATGCCAGCCAGCACGTCGCCGTTTTGATTGTTGATGGCGTTGCGATCCGGCATATAGGACTCGTCGGCTACGACGGGATTTCCGCCATAGGAATAGGCGCCGTCGGCGGCATGGGCGGCATAAGTCACACCCAGGCAGTTGGTGTATGTATAGCCCACATAAGACGTGCGCTTCTCCATGTTGCTCTGATACTCGGCATAGCAGCCCACGTCAAACATGGAAGATTCTGTCCAACCGCCGTAGAAGCCCAGCACCGGGATCGAATGCTCCGTACCCTCGACGCCTTCCGGGGTGGTTGCACCTTTGGCATACACGAAGCCTTCCACATAAGCGCCGCAGGGGTACTTCTCGCTGAGTGTAGTTCTTGCGCTGTCCTTCAGCGTGGCAGTGACGGTCACAGTGGCGGAGCCGTTTGCAGGAACCGTAACACGAGAACCGGTGTCAAACGTCACGGTCATGTCCAGAGGCGTTGTTCGGGTGTCCATATAGTCGCCCTGATCCTGATCAAGGTTCACGCTGTCGGTAAAGACGTCCTGGGTAAAGAAATCGGCAGACAAATCGTAGGTTTTCTCCGCAGCAGTCAGGTTGTAGAGGGAGAAGGAGAACGTATACGTTCCCTTCCGCTCCGGGTCGTCTCCCAGCTCCACCTTGACCTTGCCATCGGCATAGGATTTTGTGGCGTTGGCTTTCATCAGAATGAAAGAGTCGGCAGCAATTGCTTTCCCCACGTTTGCCAGGCCAGCGCCCTGCTGCAAAATGGAGTAGTAGCCATCGGTTCCGTCGCCATGGTCTTCCAACATGGGGACTGCGGTGGACATCAGCAAACTCTGGGCCAGTGTACGGGGGGTAAGGCCGGTTTTCTCTGTCAGATTTTCTTCCCGGATGTACTGCGCTACCAGGGCAGCCATACCGGCAACCTGGGGCGATGCCATAGAGGTACCGGACATGGACTCGTAGGCGGTACCGCCAGCCACAGAGCCGTCCACGGAGTAGATATTGCCACCGGGAGCGGTGATCTCGGGCTTCATCTCCAGGGATCCGGGAACACCCCAGCTGGAGAAGGAGCTCATGGTGTTGTATTTGTTGTCGTAGATCGTGCTGTCAACGCCTTCCTCTACAAACAGGGTGCCCTGATAGTAAAGGACGTTGCCGGCTTCGTCGGTCACGGGCGTTGCATTGGCTTGCAGGAGGGCACGTTCTTCCTGTGTGATGGAGACAACGGGCTCAGTCCGTTTGTAGTTAGACAGATCCATGTGAATGCTGCCGGGTTCATTGTTGTAAATGATTGTGGCAATGGCACCGGCCGCTACGGCTTGCGTAGCCTTTTCTGCAAATTCGAGGGTACCACGAGAGCAAACTGCCACAGCGCCTTTCAAAGCGTCTCCCACAGCTGCCCAATCCTGGGCTGTGCCAAGACCATCAATCAGGATATAGGTCTGCTCACCGGCGAGGGTGGACAGGGGCTGGTTGCGATAGGTAGTACCTTCCGTGTAGAAAATCGAATGATCCCCAACCGTAAAATATGGGCCGGTATATCCGGCGTTGTCAACGGAAGCAACGGATAGGGAATTGGTATAGGTACCCGGGGAGCCGGCAGTCAACATGCTGACATCGTCGGAATATAGATATCCCAGGTTAAAGGCTTCCGTGGGCCAGGCGCCGGCGTTGCCGATTGACATGGTAACCACGACGCCGGAAGAGGACAGGCTATCCAGAATCCGCTGGTAGTACGGCTCAGAATTTGTGGAGTTGCCGGGATTGGAGGAGCCAAGAGAGAGGTTCACGGAGTCACAGCCCAGGACAATGGCGTCTTCAATGGCAGCCAGGTAGTCGCTTTCATAGGCGCCGCCTTTTTTGCCAAAGACCTTCATCGCGATGATCTGTGCGTCCGGCGCGACGCCCTGTGCATGCACGGAACTCAACGCCTCGGCATATGTTCCGTCGCCGTTGGGGATGTAAGCGTTTGCGGCGGCAATGCCCTCTACATGGGAGCCGTGCTCACCCTGCCTGTCATTGTCATGGGTGATATCGGTATCCTTGTCCACATAGTTATAGCCAAAGGGGATTTTGGTGCTGACGTAAAGCTGCTCGGCGGAGACTTGGCCGCTGATGTGCAGCTGACTCAAAACCTCCGAGATTTGATCTGCATCCAGCAGATTGTAATCCGATACGGCTTTGTCGGCGTTGGATGCTTGCTGTGCCAGGGAATAGTCAAAAGCACCTGCGTCGAAGGACTGGTGATCGGTGTCAATGCCGGTGTCAATCACGGCAATTCTGGTTCCTGCACCGGTGTAGCCGGCGGCGTAGGCGGGGGCGACGCCGATCATGGAAGAGGAGGTGGACGTATTGGGGTGATCCGGTTCCTCTGCCGTGACTGTGGCGGGATCATAGCGGGTTTCCAGGTACACCTTCTGTACGCCGGGGATTTGCTCAATGGTCGAAATCTGACCGTAAGGGACATTGGCAGAGATGATATTGGCTGCCAAGGTCAGATTCCAGACCACGTCCAGGCTGGTTCCTGTTGCACGCTCAATTTTCGCCTGGATGCTGCGCTGTTCCTTCTCTAGATTTGCGCGATAGGCCACTGCTTGCTCGTTCTGGGCAATGCCATCGCTGGAGAAGCCGGCTGCAATGGTGGAAGCCGGTTTTCCGATAATAGAGACACGGACGATGTCTGTGTCTGCATAGCCCGGCTCAGTCGGCTCTTCTAGTTGCCTTGACAAAGGGGTGGCGGAAACTTCGGAGTTATCCACTTGCGTGACGCTGAGCTTTGCACCATTGTCGGCTGGATTTATGGCGTTGGCGGGAGCGATGAGCCCTACGAACAAAGCCAGAATCAACAGCATGGAGGCAAAGCGCATGGAAATGTGTTTCTTCATAATATTTCTCCTTTTCTAGATGTTTTGCCGGAAAGTGGCCGACAGCTCCTCAAAAACTGGTGTGAGCGGCACCAATTCAAGATTCTTGGAATACGAAAAGGTTGCATTCTATCAAGGTGGTCATGTTGCCTGCTTGGGGCTCTGGTTTCGGTGCAGGACATTACTAGGTTGCGTACCTCTCTGCAATCATAGCGCAGATTTAATATAGCATAGTTTTTAGTGAAAAGAAAGGCGGCAGGTTTGGGAAAAAATCACAAAACCTGCCGCTTAAAGGGCCCTATTTTTCTTAGTTTATGAAAAAAGTTCGCAAAACGTCGTGAGCCTTACGGTATTGACGATTGGCTAGGTACCACTCCTCCAGCCAGGCCGCATAAAACTGAAGAAATCCCATAGGGAGTGAACTCTTCATGCTGTGAATGCAGGAGATTAGGATTCCGCCATACTCTGGATCCTTGAGGTAGTTCGGATTCTCCAGGCGGATGTGTACCAGTTGGTATATTTGCTTGAAAATGTCACGAATTTGATCTGTTTCCCCAGATGTACCTTCTAACAGTACGGTCAGAGGCGCCGCCAGCATTTGGTCCAGTGCTGCCTGGGCCTTTTCTTTCTGCCCGATCTGTGCATAGCAAATGGCCAGCTTTTGAAAATATACGGCTTCGTTCCAGGGGTGTTCCAGCAAATGACGCAAAGCATCCTCTGTCAGCCCCAGCTGGAGTTCCGTGGTAGCAAGATTATAGGCGATAATCGCCACGTCTTTTGCGCGGCCTAAGCTTCGAGCCATGCGGATTGCGGTGGTATAGTACTCGCGAGTTTGCGTTAATTGATTCAAGCAGCTGTAGCAGGCAGCCAGATTTCCGCAGCACTCCATCATGATCAGCAGGCTTCCCTCGCGATATGCCATATCCATACCCTGCCGGAAGCAGGCAGCGGCTCTTGCGTAATCTCCTCGCCAAAAAGGCCGCTTCCCCGCCTCAAGCAGAAAATAGCTCTGATCAGACGTTCGGAGCAGCTTCTGAAACTGTTCCGTCAGACACAAGTACAGATTATACTGCCGGTCGTCCATGACAGCTACATAGTCTTCCACATTCTCTGGCGCCTTGCCGGAGGTGAGCCAAGTGAGCATCAGCCAGTCCAAGAAAAAGGGGCTGTTCTGAAGTTCTTTCTGACGCTGCGCCAATGCTGGTTTCAGCTCGTCAATCTGTTCACCAGAAAATAGACGATCGTACCATTCTTCAAACCAGGCGGACGTCTCTTGACAAAACGCCGGGTCATCCTGCCATTCGATTCCCAGGCGGTGCAGCAAGAGACGCAATATTTCAGGACTTCCCTCGGCTTTTCCCTGCTCGATTTTGGATAAATAGGAGACAGCGCAAATACCGGCGCATAGAGTCGTCTGAGACCAATTTAGTACTTGGCGTTGCCTGTAAATAATAATTCCTTGTAATCTTCTACACATATCAATAAAAATAAAATCCAAATTTTCAATAGGAAACGAACGAGCGCTAAAGAAAAATCACCCGACCAAATCAATCGGGTGATTTATGGTTGCGGAGGCAGGATTTGAACCTACGACCTTTGGGTTATGAGCCCAACGAGCTACCGGACTGCTCCACTCCGCGATGGGAACACTCATCCTTGAGTGCCTACACATCATACCACATAGGGTGGCTGTTGTCAACCTTTATTTTTAAAAAAAGAAAAGTTTTTTGATCTTCTAGAGGAGGGGGGTGGAAAAGCGCCCTACCGATGGTAAGGCGCTTTCCACGCGTAAACGAAATCAGAGAGAGAAAAAAGGAAGCAGGGGAAGAAAATAAAGAGGAGGTGAATTATAAAGGAAAGCGGCTCACGGCTTCCGCACATCCTTTACACCCACATATTACATGTCGATTTTGAACGGAATATGAATAATGGGGAAATAAAAAGCGACAAAATTGTGAATAAACGGGGATTTTACCGGCGTGCATCCAAAAGACGGGTGGAGATGTCCAAAATTTCTGGTGTATTCAGACTGTTGTGGAATTCGACTGTGCCTCGGGCGGCTGGACGCAGCAGAGCGCCGGATTCCAGACGGCGGCGGGTTTGCAAAGCGGCGCCCAGCGCGCCGTCCAGAATTTCCACGCATGGGCCCGCCAGCTCTTGGATCAGAGGTTTGAGGAAGGGGAAATGGGTGCAGCCCAGGACAATGGCGTCTACACCACCTGCCAGTGCGGGAGACAGGAGATGATGCAGATGTTGCCGGACCTCTGGGGTGTCCAGGCAACCGGCCTCAATGTACTCCACCAGCCCCGGACAGGGCAGGGGGACCACCCGGCATACCGAGGAAAACCGGTCCATGAGTGCACAGAACTTTTCCTCCCGTAAGGTGACGTTGGTGGCCATGACCAGGATGCGTCCGCCTGCATGCCGCTCTGCGGCCAGCTTCAGGGCCGGCTCCATGCCGATGATGATTTTGTCGGGATACTGGGCCCGGAGAGATTCGATGGCGGCAGCTGTGGCAGTGTTGCAGGCGACGACAATGGCTTTGATCCCCCGGGGGAGGAAGGCTGCAATGGAGGCTTCCGTGAGGCTCCGCACCTCTTCCGTGGAGCGGGTGCCATATGGGGCGTTTTGGGAATCCCCAAAGTATAAAAAACGCTCTCCGGGAAGCACCTGCACCAGCTCCCGCAGGACGCTGATTCCGCCTAGTCCGGAGTCAAATACAAAAATCCATTCCTCTGTTTGTTCCATGCCTTCACCAGCTTTGTTCAGGTTCGCCGGGCAGATGACTCTCCCCACAGGGTCATTGTACCAGATTTTTTACCTGGTTGCAACAGGCGCAGACCGCGGGATTTCCGGATTGCCCGTGGCGCCACAGCCTGAGCGGGGCAGGCCCACAAGGCCTGCACCGCTGTTTGAAAATGGGGATTAATCGAAAAGTTGGCAGTAACGCATCAGGATGGTGGCAATCTGCGCTCTGGTGGCGTTGCCCAGGGGAGCCAGCTTGCCGTCCGCTCCTTGGACGAGGCCAGCTTCCACGGCCCAGATCATGGCGCCTTCGGCGTAGGGGCTGACTTGCTTGCCGTCCGGATAGGCGTGGAGGTCGCCCTTGGGCTGGATGTCTACCCCCTTCAGGGCGGCGTAGCGGGCCAGGAAGGTGACCAGCTGTTCCCGGGTGACCGGCTGCTCCGGCCGGAACAGGGTGCTGGTGACACCCAGGACAATGCCTTGCTCATACGCCCAGGACACAGCCGCCGTGTAGTACCGGTCTTTCTTTACATCTGTAAACGGATTGGAGCAGTCTGCCGCGGGAGAGCCTGCCAGGCGGTACAAAATGGTGACAATCTGGCCCCGGGTGAGGAGGCCTTCCGGCTGGAACAGGGTGGCGCTCACGCCCTGCATCAGCTTCTGAGATACGGCAAAGTCTACGCCCTCGTGATACCAGCGGTCCGGGTTCAGGTCCTGGAAGGCTCTGGAGGGACAGTGCTCCCGGTTTACCGGGATGCTGGTTCCAGACTCCAGGGTGCAGCTGCACCGGGTACAGATCAGGTCGCCGGTGTAGCCCTCCTGGGTGCAGGTGGCCTCTCGGGCGTTGTGCAGCTCTGGGGTATGGCCCAGGGGTTCTGTGACCGCAGAGATGTAGCTATGGCCGCAGGTGGTGCAGGTTTCCCGGACAAAGCCGTGCTCGGTGCAGGTGGCGGGGAGCAGCTCCTGGGTGTAGGTGTGCCCCTTGGCCTGGACGAAGCAGTCCTCGTAGCTGTGACCGCAGACGGTACAGGTGTGGACGGTGTAACCCATATGGGTGCAGTCTGCCTCTACCAGATGGTCTTCGTAGGCGTGATCCGCCAGGGGAATGGTCTCCTGGTAGGACTTGCCGCAGTCGGCGCAGGTGAAGGTGCAGATGCCTTCCTGGGTGCAGGTGGCTTCCCGGGTGACACTTTGCACATAGCGGTGCTCCAGAGCCGGGACGTAGTCGCTCCGGTAGCTGTGGTCACAGTTGGAGCAGGTATAGGTGGTGTAGCCCATGGCGTCGCAGGTGGGCGCGGTCACCTGGCTGACATAGTTGTGGCCGGTGGCAGGGACCAGGTCTCCCACATGGCTGTGGCCGCAGACGGAGCAGGTGTAGGTGGTATATCCGCCAGTTTCGCAGGTGGGTGCGGTTACCTGGCTCACATACGTATGACCGGCAGCAGGGACCAGATGGTCCACATAGCTGTGGCTGCACACGCTGCAAGTATGAGTGGTGTAGCCCATGTCCTCACAGGTGGGTGCGGTGACCGACTCCACGTAGTGGTGGCCGGTGGCGGGGATGGAGGCTTCTTCCACTTCTCCGCAGAGGGTACAGGTCCGGGTCTGGGTTCCCGGCTGGGTGCAGGTGGGCGCGCGGCCGGTGGTCCACTGGGTCCAGCTGTGGGCGGGGGCGGGGGTGTAACAGTCCCGGAAGCTGTAGCCGCAGGTGCTACAGGTGTGCTCCGTATATCCGTCATGTCCGCAGGTGGGGGCGATGACGGTGTCCTGGAAGCTGTGACCCAGGGCAGGGGTTTCGGAATCGGTGTATGTGTGGCCGCAGACAGAGCAGGTATGGGTGGTGTAACCGCCTGTGGTGCAGGTGGGCTCTGTGACGGTGTGGGTATACTGGTGACCGGTTGCGGGGATGGTCTCGCCCGGCTTCAGAAGCTGACCGCAAACGGCGCAGTAGACATCGCCGGTATAGCCGTCTTCGGTGCAGGTGGGGGCTGTTTCATTCCGGCGCTCTTCCTGGTGCCCGGTGGCCTCTGTGAAGTCCCGGTGCTCTGTGGCGTCACAGCGGCTGCACTGATATGAGGTGTAGCCCTGCTGGGTGCAGGTGGGAGGAACGGTCTCCAACTTGACGGAGAAGTCGTGTCCCAGGGCGGGGATGGAGGCGCCTTCTTCCAGCATGGCTCCGCAGACGGTACAGTAGGTGTCGCCGGTGTAGCCGTCTTCGGTACAGGTGGCTTCCTGGGCATTTCGTACCTCGGTGGTTTCGTGGGTGCAGGTTCCGGCTTCCGACAGGCTGATGTGATCCAACGCGACCGTCTCGGCGGCGGAGCCCCAGCCCTTGGCGTAGCGGAAGGCGAACTGCACGCCGTCTGTCTGGAAGGCCTCAGGCACAGGCAGCTGGCAGGTACCGGTCTGGTAATAGCCGCTGGACGCTTTGGTCAGATCTTTGGCAGCGTCCCAAATGGTGGTCCAGGTAGCACCGCCGTCTGTGGAGGCCTCCACGGTGAATTTCATGGCGCCGGCAAAGAGCTCATAGCGGCCGAAAGCGTAGTCAAACTTCAAAACCGGAGCTTTTCCGCTGAGGTTCACAGCGGGAGAGATCAGCGCTTCGTCCTGCTTGGCACCGCTTCCCATGGGTTGGGCAGTGCCCATGGCCCAGTCGCCGCTGTCATAAGCGTCGCAGTCGATGCGTGCCACCTTGGTGCCGTTCAGCTGGCTGAGTTTGCCGCTGTACCAGGTGTAGCTGCTGTTGGAGCTCTTGAGCTGCCAGCCCCGGGAGGGGAAGGCGGCGTCTTCAAAGTCCTGTTCAAACAGCACGCCGCTGCTGGAGACCTGGAAGGAGGCGGCAATGGTGTGATTTTCAGTCACGTCGGTGAAGGTGTACTGCGTCACGGCGCCGGCGCTTTCCCCGTCCACCAGGACGTCGGCAATCTCATAACCGGGATCCGGGACGATGGCAAATGTCTGACTGCCGTGCTCAGCCACAGAGACGGAGCCGCTGGGATCAATGGAGCCGCCCTGTGAGGCGGTGGCGTGGATGACATACCCTTCGGCTACCGGTGCGCCCACGGAGAAGAGCTTCAGGTTATCCACAGCCGCAATGCCGCTGCCACTGCCTGCAGGCCGGGTGTAGCGGAAGGCAAAACGAACGTCCTGGGCCCGGAAGGCCTGGGGGATTTCCACCTGCGCCAAACCGGTAATCACATAGCCGGACGAGGAGGAGGGCAGGGTATCCGCTCCGTTCCAGAGCTCTGTCCAGGTGGTTCCGTCCAGAGAGGCTTCCAATGTAAAGGTGAATTCCCGGTTTTTCATGCCGTAGTACGGGTAAGCATACTCGAACTCCAGCTGTGTCTGGGTGGCGCCTGCCAGGTTGACGGCCGGGGTGATGAGGCGCTCATCCTGGGCGGCTTCGGTGCTGTAATCAGCTGAGATGTAGGCGTTTTGGGTATTGTTGAGGTAGAAGTATTTGTACTGCTTCCAGGTAAAGGCGGAGTTGATGCCCTGGATGGACCAACCGGCAGGTGCAAACTCCGATCCCTCGAAGTCCTGTTCAAAAATCACCTGAGGGATCTCTGCAATGGATTCGAAGGTAGCAAGGAGGTAATAGGACTGGTCAATGTGCTCCAGGGTGTAGCAATCCTGGGCGTCCACAGTCCGGCCGTTTACCTGGAGGGACACCAGGCGGCACTTCTCATTGGGCGTGAGGGCAAAGGTCTGGCTGCCGCCAGTGGGGACCTGGGTGTCGCCTGCGGGGGTGATGACGCCGCCTTCGGTAGCGACTGCCCGCAGGGTGTGGAGTGGCTCCGTTCCGCCGCCGGGGGCAGTGAGCTTCACATTGTCCACGGCCACGGTGCCTGCGTAAGCGCCCAGCTTTTTGCTGTAATGGAAGGCCAGCTGGACGCCGCTGGTGCGGAACTGCTCCGGGATCTCCAGGCTGCAGGTCCCGCTCTGGAAAGAGCCGGAACCGGCGTCGGCGAGATCCTCTGCTCCGTTCCAAAGGGAGGTCCAGGTACTGCCGCCGTCAGTAGAGGCCTCTACGGTGAAGACCATACGGCCATAGAAGAGGGCGGTGCGGTCGAAGGCGTAGTCAAAGGTCAGGGTTCCCGGGATGTCCGTCAAATCAACGGTGGGAGAGACCAGATATTCCTCCTGCTTGGCGCCGCCGGTCCAGGTGTCCTCGTCGTATTCGTCACAGTCCACCCGGGCTGCGTAAGAGCCGTTCAGGTTGGCATATTTGGACACATACCAGGTGTAATACTTGGACCCGGTGTTGGTGGATTGGACGGTCCAGCCCTTGGAGGGGAGGGTTCCTTCCTGGAAGTCCTGCTCCAGCAAAACCCGCTCCCCGGTAGTGGAGACCGGAGCAAAGGTGGCGGAAATGGTGTGATCCACGCCCACCCGCTGGAAGGTATAGTAGGAGATGGGGCCCAGATCCACGCCATCTACGGTGACGGATTCCACGGCATAGCCTTCGTCCGGGGTGATGGAGATGGTTTTGCTGTTGCCCTTCTTCACCAGAACATCTCCAGCCGGGGATACGGAGCCATGCGCGCCGGCAGAGGCGTGGACCATGGCGTAATCCTCCAAGAGGTCGGCGTAGACCACCACGTTGTCGATGCTGATCATGGCGCCGTCTTTGCCCCGGTAGACAAAGGCAAACTGGAGCGTTTCACTGCCTTGAAGTTCCTGGGGAATGGTCACCCGGGCCTGGGTGTTGGTCCAGTCGGCGAAGATCCCAGCTTCCCACAGGTTCCAAATTTCCTGCCAGCTGTTGCCGCCGTCTTGAGAGGCCATGACCAGGAGGTTGCAGTGCTTGTAATAGGTGGTGAAGGCATAGACGGTGTTGAAATCGAAGACCATATGGACTTCCGTCTGCCGATCGCTGATGTCAATGGCCGGGGTGATGAGCCATTCGTCCTGCTGGAAGTTCTCATCATAATTGCAGGTGGCCATATAGTCTTCGTCCCGGTACCAGGACTCCATAGACTGCCCCTGGGACTCGATGTGCCAGCCGGTGGGCAGCCAGGCGCTGTTGAAGTTCTCCTGCCACAGGATGTCGGTGGGGACCACATCGGCGTAGTCGTCGCTGTTGCCGGTGGCCTTCAGGGTATAGGCCTTGGAGTTACCGGCATAGTCGTGAATCACCAGGCCGATGCTTTCGCCCATGCCGGTGATGTCCACATCCCGCAGGGTGGTGGTGGCGCCGGGGGTTGGCTCTGCTACGCCGATGACGTCAAATTCCTTGCTGTGTTTGGCGTCTGTGAGGACCACGGCGGCCACATATTGGTTGTCGGTGAAGGTCAGAGTGGCGTAGTACCGGCCTTCGGACTCCCGGACGGTCATCTCTGTGATTTCCGGCTCCTGGGTGTCGATGGTGATGGGGAATTCCCAGCTGGAGCGCCGGTTGTGCGCCTCATGCTCGCTGTAGACCAGGTCCGCGTCCACCCGCACCGTCGCCTTGGTGTTGTTGGGCAGTTTGGAGCCCCGGTTGTCGGTGCCAAACCAGGGATCTATGGCGTCGTATTCATCGATGCCAGCAGGGACCACCTGGAAGAATTTCCCGCTGTATACAGACTTGGGTTCGTATTCTACATTTTTGGTGTAATACACGGTGCCGTCGGTTCCGGTGATGGTGTACCGGAAATTCCGGGCGCTGCGCAGCAGGCCCGTGTACACATAGGTCAGGCTGTCCATGAAGTCGTCGCCGTTGGGGGAGATGGCGTTGCGGTCTGCCAGATACTCCATGCCCAGGGCGTAGTTGTTGTCGCCCAGATAGGTGTTGGTGTATCCTTCCATAGAGGACAGCACGGCGGAGTTGGGATAGGTCTGGGCTTTGGAGGTCTCCCCATTCAGCTCTTCATAGTAGAAGCCTGCGTCGATGCTGGGGGCCTCGGTCCAGTCGCCATAGAATGCCAGGAAGGGGGCACGCAGGGTGGTACCGTCGCAAGCGGAGCCGTCGGGATTGACCGGCTCCAGCTGGGCCCAGCCTTCTACAAAAGCGCCGTTTTCAAAGGCAGCCAGTTGCGTGGCGGGGTCTGTAAGGGTGACGGTGATGGTGACCTCGGCTTCTCCACCGGCGGGGACGGTGACCAGGTTGTTTTCCCAGTTGGTGGTGTAGCTGTGGGCCAGGGGGACGGAGGTCTCTGTGGTGGTGATGACCGTCTGGCCGCCGGTGGTGTAAGAGGTGGTGCCGTCGGTGAGAACGATGGGAGAAGCCGCATAAGTCAGGGGCGCTTCCCCGGTGTTATGGACGGTGAAGGTGAGCTGGTACACACCGGTGCGCAGAGGATCGTCCTTCAGCTCCATTTTGGGCCGCTCCATCCCCGCCACAGAGAGGTAGGCGGGCGTTTTGGCGGCGGCGTTGATGTCCATGAGGCCTGCGCCCTGTTTTCTGGGGGAGACTGGGGTATCCCCGTCATAGACGATGGAGGCGGTGCACATCAGCAGCGTATCGATCATGTCCTTCTGCTGCCCAGCGGAAAGGCTGGGGAAGCGATTCTGCACAGCGCCTTTCACAATGGCCATGCCGCCTGCCACATGGGGGGAGGCCATGGAGGTGCCGCTCATGAGCTCATACCGGTTGCCGGGTACGGCGGAGTAGATGTTGCCGCCGGGTGCGGAGAGCTCCGGCTTCAGGGTCAGCTCCGAGGTAGCGCCCCAGGAGGAGAAATCGGACATACCGGCTACGGGAGAGGTGACCACGGCGTCCTGGGTGGCGATGGTGAGCACCTGCTCCTCCTGCTGGGCCAGAAATGCGCCGTCAGCCTGGGAAATGAAGGCCACGGGGATCACCCAGGAGGTGATGGACATATAGACCATGCCCGGCTGGTTGTTGTATACAATGAGGCCAACGGCGCCCGCCTCGTGGGCGGCCCGGGCTTTGGCTTCGTAATAGGAGCCGCCCCGCTGGACGACTGCGATTTTTCCCTGGACGTCCAGGCCCTGGTAGTCCTCTGCCGTACCGGTTCCAGGAACCATGACGTAAGACAGCGGCCCACCGGCCAAGCGGCGGAAGGGATAGTCCTTGGTCACGGCGCTGGTGGCGGAGTCGTAGCCGTCGTAGTAGCAGATGTTTTTACCGGCTACGGTGATGTAAGGGGCCAGAATGCCGCAGTTTTCCACGCTGGCAACGGCCAGGGACTCCCGGTAGGTGGCCGGTTCGCTGGCGTTGCCGTAGTCCGGGTTGGAGGCCAGAGCCCGCCCCCCGTAGGCATTGCTGTAGGAGGCGCTGTAGTCGTTGCCCACAGCCACAGCCATGGAGATGCCGCTCTCGCCCACCCGGTTGAATACCTTGACCAGGTTCATGGTCCACTCGTCCTGAGATTCGTAATCAATGAAGCCGCAGGTGGAGCCCAGGCTCATGTTGACTGCATCCACCTCCAATGCGATGCAGTCTTCCAGAGCCGCCAGCACATCGCTGAAGGAAGCGCCGCCAGAGGCTTTGAATACCTTCATGTTCAGGATCTGCGCTTCGGGGGCCACGCCCATGACAGAGTCCTGCACACCGTCATTTCCGGCGGCTGTGGCGGCCACGTGGGTGCCGTGGGCTCCATCGGAGGCGGGAGGCGCGCCGTCGCTGTCTTTGTCGCCGTAGTCGAACTGGAAGGGGATTTTTGCGCTACGGTACAGAGTGGAAGCCCCAATGCCAGAGACGATGGACTCGCACTGCAGGTCCTTGCTGTCCAGGAGCGTCTGAAGCGATTCCTTGGTCAGGCTGGGGGATTCCGGCGCATCCCGGAAAATCTCATGGTTCATATCCACGCCGGTATCCAGAATGGCGATCCGCATTCCCTCGCCGTGATAGCCGGTTTCGTTGAAGGTACCGCCGCCGACCATGCTGTTGCTGGTGCTCATGGCGGGCATCAGCTGGAAGCAGGGGGCCAGGAAGGCGGATGCCACCTCCGGCATCTGCCGGATTTTCTGAAGTTGGCCGTATGTGACCGTGGTGGAGAAGCCGTTGAGGAGGGTGGTATAGGAGTATCCCACCTCCAGGGGGGCTCCGTCCAGAACCTCTTTGGAGATTTTGGCCTGGATGTTGGCCTGTCCGGCGCTCATGGCGCGCAGATCCGCCGGGGAGACCGTTTTTTGGTCCAGGCGGCTGTCATCCAGCAGGACGATGATGTCCACAGGCTGGTCTTCCGGGATGGTCTCCGGTTGCATGGTTTGGGCTGTGCTGTCTCTCAGCCCAAGCGTGTTATGGTCCTGCCGGGACGCTACCGGGCGGATACGCCCATCTCCGTCTGCCTGAGATGCCAGGCTCACGGGAGGCAGACACGTCAGCAGCATGGCCAGGATCAACAGCCAGGTACAGATTTTTTTCATGTCAAAACCTTCTTTCCTTCGTGATGGAGAGGCACTTTCGCGAAGCGTATTGCCTCTATACGCAATATTATACTGCACCTGAACGCATTTTTCAACTGGTTTCTTTGGAATTCGCAAAAGAAAAATGGGACCCATTGCGAACATGCGTTCTTTGCAACAGGTCCCATATCAGAAGCAGGTTGGTTGGCAGGAATTGCCGGATGACCGCCTGGTCCGCCGGATTTTGTTACGTTTTTTTCGGAATTCAGAGCAGGCAGCGGCCAGGCCAGCCAGCAGGCAGCCGGCAAAAGCGCCGGCGGCGGTGGTTTGCGAAGGGGTGGGAGCGTCCGGCCGGGTGGGTAGGGAAGCCCGGTCAACGACTTCAATCCGCCCGGTGTGGACAATGCGGAGGATCTCTCCCGGGGCGGTATCTAGGATGGTGTTGGCAATGCGCATGGCAGTTTCCGGGTCTTCGTGCGTCACGGAGAGGGAGAGAACCTCGGTTTTGCCCAGGCAGGCGGCGGAGAGCATCTGCCGCAGCTCCGCCGCGCTGCAATTGAGCTGCTGGGCTGCCGGTTCCAGCACCCGGTCACTTTCCAGAAGCACCAGACAGGTGTTTACCAGCTTCTGGGCGGCGGTGAGCGCGGCGGAAGCGGTCCCGGGATCTGCGGATTCACTTCCGGGAATGGAGACATAGAGGGATCCGGTTGCAGTGTATTGCGGGGGCAGGCAGAGTCTGCACAGGCCAAAGCCCAAGAATCCGCCCAAGCAGGCGGCGAGCAGGATCCAGTGGAACCGGCGAAGTAAGGCATGTAGCAGCTCCCGGGGTGTCAGGCAGACTTCTTCCATCTATGTGACCTCCTGTTTCGCCCGGTCAGAGCCAGGCGCAGTGTGCGGGGATCCATTCCCCGGAGAATCAGGCGGCTGTTTTCCCGGAGGGTTGGGATGAGAAAACCAGCCCCCACATTGGCGGCTGCCTGAGCCAGCAAGGTGGCCAGTGCAGCGCCCAAAGGTCCCCAAGTGGGGATCAGGAGCAAATTCAGAACCAGGTTCACACCGGCGCCCACTGCGGCCAGGTACTTTTCGAATTGAAATTGGTTGCGGGCGGCCAGAAAAATGCTCCGGGCTGTGCCCAGGCAGGCAAAGGCGGGCCGCCAGGCGGATACCCATAGGGTACTGCAAGCCGGCAGGTATGAGCTGCCGTAGAGGATTCCCAGGAGCGGGCGGGCCAGCAGGCAGACGCCCAGCCCGGCCGCACAGGAGCCGTACCAAAGGACGCTATACAGGGCCGCCAGCTTCTGGGGGAAGCTGCCGGGGTCCCGATGATGCCGGGCCAGCAGCAAGGGCCGGGCAGTTTCCACCAGCGCAGCCGGCACAAAGATCCACAGGGTGCTGATGGAACTGGCCGCTCCATACAGGCCCACGGCAGTCTCTCCCAGCATGGCCCGCAGCATCACCCGGTCCATCTGCCCGTATAGAGCCACCAGCAGACCAGAGAGCAGAAAATGCCGGCCTCGGTTCCAGAGGTCCCGAGCGGTGTTCCAATCGGGGCGCAGGAGTTGCCGCCCGGCGCTGCGGCGGTAGGCCAGGGCGAGCAGGGGAACGGCAACGGCGGCCTCCAGGCCATGGGCCAGGGCAAACCACGGGGTCCCCTGCTCTGCCAGAAGCAGGCCCACCTGACACAATGCGGCAGCGGCAGCTGCGGCACAGGAGATGAGGACCGGCAGAACGGATTGGAGCCTGGACCGGAACCAATCGGCCAGCGGCTCTGCCGCCTGGAAGATCAGGCCTATGCCGTACAACAGGGCAACGGAAGGAACGGCAACGCCGGAAGCGCCCAGGCATAGGAGGAGATACCAGGTGGCCAGCACGCCCAGGGAGGCGGCCAACCGCATGCCGATGGCGGTCCCCAGGGCCGCACCGCTGTTTTTGGGGCAACGCACCAGCTCCGGGACCAGCACATCATGAAGTCCAAGGGTGCACAGGGGAAGGAGCAGCCCGGAAATGGCGGCGGCGTATTGGATTTCTCCGAAGCCCGCCGTGCCCAGGAGCCGGGCGGCGCACATGCTGACGCCCAGGTGTATGAGGGCCAGACAAACTTTGCCGCCGATGATCCAGCCGGCATTGGCAGCGGGGGTGCATCTGGATATGCTCATGGGAACCACCGATCCGACAGAATGGGAGCCGGGCTGCAGGGGCCGTCTGAATAGAGCTTGGGACGGGGATTTCCGGCCAATATGCACCGGCACAGGGTCAGGAGCCGCTCTGCCGCCACCTCTGGATTCCACAGCCGGGTCATGGTGTCGTAAGCGGCCGCGCCCATGCGGCGCTGCTCCTCCGAGTGGGTCAGAAGGAAGGTCACCTGCCGGGTCAGGTCGTCCAGGTTACCGCTCTGGTAGAGGCAACCGTTTTCCCGGTGGCGCAACAGGGAAGGGGCGGCGCCAACAGCATGGCTGGACACCACGGCGCAGGCGCTGCTCATGGCTTCGTTTAACACGGCTCCCCAGCCCTCCTGAAAATCTGAGGTGAGGAGAAAGAGATTGGCCTGCTCCATTTCCAGCCGCACGGCCTCCGGCGGCAGAGGACCCAAAATCCGGATTTGCTGTTCCAGATGCAGCCGGAGCATTTCTCGCTCCATGGTGGGGCGCTCCGGCCCGCTGCCCAAGAAGGTGAGGTGAACAGGGAGGCCCGCTCCATGGAGTTGCCCGGCTAGGGTGATGGCGTCCAGGGGATGCTTCCAGGGCAGAAACCGGCCGGCCCACAGAAGCCGCCTGCCATTGGGATCCTTTTGGGCCAGGAGAGCAGACTTGTTGTGATACTTCACTTCGGGGAAGTAGCCAAAGCGGTAGGCGCGGCCTGGGTAGCACCCGGCCAGGGCGGCGTCGGCAGCCGCGTAAGCGCTGGCGCAGAGGAGGTATAGTGGTGCGTGCCGGAACCGGCCGTGATGCAGCCAAGCCCGGGCCTGCGCGCCGGGGGGCATGCCGGTTTTGTACCACCGCTCGGCATAGCGGAAGGTCAGCCGGTGCTGATGCAGCCTGGGCAGAATCC
>UQXI01000014.1 GCA_900544975.1 uncultured Eubacteriales bacterium | reverse complement strand
AGATCATTGAGCGCAACACCACCATCCCCACCAAGAAGAGCCAGATCTTCTCCACCGCTGCCGATGGGCAGACCACGGTGGAAGTCCATGTGCTTCAGGGCGAGCGGGAGATGGCTGCTTATAACAAGACCCTGGGCCGGTTCCAGCTCACGGGCATTGCTCCCGCCCCCCGGGGTGTGCCTCAGATTGAGGTGACCTTTGACATCGACGCCAACGGCATCGTGAATGTCTCCGCCAAGGATCTGGGCACCGGCAAGGAGCAGAAGATTTCCATTACCGCCTCCACCAACCTGTCCAAGGAGGACATCGACAAGGCCGTCCGGGAAGCGGAGCAGTACGCCGCTGAGGATAAGGCCCGGAAGGACGAGGTGGACGCCCACAATGCCGCCGACCAGGTGATCTACCAGAGCGAGAAGGCCCTCCAGGAGCTGGGCGACAAGGTGACAGAGTCTGAAAAGGCTCCCATCCAGGCCGCCATTGAGAAGCTGAAGGAGGCCAACAAGGGCAGCGATGTGGAGGCCATTAAGGCTGCCACAGAAGAGGCGCAAAAGGCGTTCTATGCCGTATCCGAGAAGCTGTACCAGCAGCAGGGCGGCCCCCAGGGCGGCGCGGCAGGCCCCAACCCCGGCACGCCTGACGACGGCGTGGTGGATGCAGACTACGAGGAAGTCAAGGACTGAGAGGCCCTTGGAGCATAAGTCGGAGGGACGCAAACCGTCCCTCCGCTATTGCGCTTATCTGTGCCGGTACATCTAAGCGAGGTGAGAAGCCATGAGCGACGAGAAGAAACGCGATTATTACGAGGTGCTGGGGGTGGAGAAGTCTGCCAGCGCCGATGAGATTAAAAAAGCCTACCGCAAACAGGCACTTCGGTACCATCCGGACCGCAACCCGGGGGACAAAGAGGCCGAGGCCCGGTTTAAGGAATGCAACGAGGCGTATGAGGTCCTGTCCAACGACGAAAAGCGGGGCCGGTATGACCAGTACGGCTTTGCCGGGGTGGACCCCAACTTCAATCCCAACGCCGGGTTTGGCGGCGGCTTTGGAGGGTTTGGCGATGCGTTCTCCGGGTTTGGGGATATCTTTGGGGATCTATTTGGGGGCGGTGCCCGCCGGAATCCCAACGCGCCCCGCCAAGGAGAAAACGTGGGAGCGCGGCTGGAGCTGACCTTTGAAGAGGCGGCATTTGGCGCGGAAAAGGAAGTGCCGGTGACCCGGATTGAAGTTTGCGCCAAGTGCTCCGGCACGGGCTCTGCCGGGGGGGCACCAGAGACCTGCCCCACCTGCCGGGGCTCCGGATCTGTTCGCACCACCCAGAATTTTATGGGTATGACCATGCAGTCCACCACTGCCTGTCCCAAGTGCGGCGGCACGGGCAAGATCATCAAGGATCCCTGCAATACCTGCCGGGGCAAGGGAAAGGTCCGCCGGTCCACCAAGGTCCGGGTTCAGATCCCGGCCGGAGTGGACGACGGACAGAGCGTCCGGGTCCGGGGGGAGGGCTGCACCGGCTCCAACGGCGGCCCCAGTGGGGATCTGCTGGTGGAGGTCTCCATCCGGAATCATCCCTTCTTCCAGCGGGATGGGGCCAATGTGCTGTGTGAGCTCCCCATCACCTTCACCCAGGCGGCCCTGGGCGCGGAGCTGGAGGTTCCCACCCTGGACGGAAAGGTCCGCTACACTATCCCCGAGGGGACCCAGACCGGCACCACCTTCCGCCTCCGGGGCAAGGGCATTCCCTTTGTCCACAGCAAGGCCCGGGGGGATCAGTTGGTGACTGTGGTGGTGGAGACGCCGACCAAGCTGACGAAGGAGCAGAAGGAGCTCCTCCACCGCTTTGGCGACAGCACCAAGGATTCCGGTGCGCAGCCGAAGAATGCCAACTTCTTTGAAAAACTGAAGCAGTATTTTGATAAATGAAAAACAGCTCCCGGTGGGCAGGGAACATACCCTGCCCACCGGGAGTCATTGGTTTGTGGTGGAAAATCAGCTCGGGGGACTGCGGCGGAGGTTATTTCCGGCGGAAGATCCGCCGGTAGACCACCGGGTAAACGGCCAGGCTGAAGGGAACGGCCAGGAGAATGTCCAGGGCGGAGTGCTGCTTGACAAATACTGTGGACACCGCCACCAGGAAGGCCCCTGCCCAGATCCCCGCCTGAATCCAGGGCTTCCGCAAGGGGCGGCAGTTCCAGGCGGCGAAGCACACGGCCATAGAACCCACAACATGCAGGCTGGGACAGACATTGGTGTTGGTATCCTGGCTGTACACCAGGGCCACCAGCCGGGTGAAGAGATTCTCCCGGGGGAATTGGGTCACCCGCAGGTCCTGCCGGTTTGGGAACAGCAGGTACAGGGCGATGACGGAGAAAAACGCCACGCCGATGTAGGTCATGTACCGTTTGAAGCCCTCGTGATCGTACCGCGCCAGGTACAGCCCCATGGCGAGAAGCATGGGAAACCACAGCATATAGGGCACAATGAACCCCTCCAGAAAGGGGATTTGATCGTCCAGGGGGATGTAGGTGGGGCGGCAGGCATCGGCTGGGATCCAGGCCTCCACCCAGGCAAAGGCCAGGAGATAGGCAGGTAAAATCAGGGCAAACCAGAGGTAGCGGTTTTCCTGGCGGAGGAAAAACGGCTTTGCCGTTGCAGTCGATTTGGTCATAACGGGCTCCTTCCTGCGGTCTTGCGGCCGCACGGGTCAGTATATACCAGACGGGCGAAAAAAAGCAAGGGATGCTCTTCAGATTTAAGCAAGAATTAAGGTTCCCCGGTGGTTCGGTTCGGAATCCCAAGGCAGAACGTGTTTGGCAGGACGGGCCCCAAGGGCGACAGGTTCTGGGTTCCTCCATTGCAATTTTTACCGGATTGGTGTACAATGTCGGGGAAACTTTCCCCGGGAGGCGATGAATGGTGGAGAATTATTTTGCTATGCACATGGACAAGCGGCAGGTGGCTGGGATTTCGGCGCTGGGTCTTGCCCATATGGGCGACGGGGTGTTTGAGCTGCTGGTGCGGAGCTGGCTCTGTGGGCATGGCAGGACTCGGGTGCAGAACCTGCACCGGGAGACGGTGTCTTACGTGTCTGCTCCGGCACAGTCCCGGTTTGTGGAGCTGCTGGAGCCGCTCCTCACGGAGGAGGAACGGGATGTGTATCGCCGGGGGCGGAACGCCCATCTCCACGCCATCCCCAAGCATGCCACCGCCAAGGAATATGCCCGGGCCACAGGACTGGAGTGCCTCTTTGGCCAGCTGTTCTTGGAGGGGAAGACGGAACGAATCAACCAGCTGTTTGTCACAGTGATGGAGGCGCTATATGGCATTTGACGCATATTTTCTGACCGGAGTCCTGGAGGAGCTTCGGACCCAGGCCCTGGGAGCGCGGGTGGAGAAGATCCACCAGCCCAGCCGGGACACTCTCATCCTCCTGCTGCGGTGCGCTGCCGGGCGGCAGCGGCTGCTCATTGCTGCCAACCCCACGGCGCCCCGGCTCCACCTCACGGGGGCCAATCCGGAAAATCCGGACCAGCCACCCATGTTTTGCATGCTCCTGCGCAAGCACCTGTCCGGCGGTCGCCTGACCAAGGTGGAGCAGCCGCCTATGGAGCGGCTGGTTCGGCTCACCTTCCAGTGTACCAATGAAATGGGAGATTCGGTGGACCGGATCCTGGTGGCGGAGCTCATGGGCAGGACCACCAACGTCTACCTCCTGGACGAGGGCGGGCGGATTTTGGACTGCCTGCGCCGGGTGGGATTGGATGACTCGGCCAAGCGCCAGGCCCTGCCGGGGCTGTATTATCAGGAGCCGGAGCCGGTGGGGAAGCGCAACCCCCAGGGGCTCACCCAAGCAGAGGCGCTGGCGCTTCTGGAAGCCCCCGGGGCGGACCGGCTGACGGACCGGCTTTTGGATACCTTTGGGGGACTGTCCCCCCTGGTGTGCCGGGAGGCGGCGTTGGCTTGCCTGGGAGATTCGGACGGGCGGCTGGAGGGAGCCGATAAACTGGATGTCGCCAGGCGTCTGGTTGCCTATTTGGAAGCCCATCTGCCTCTGGGACGGCCCTATTTGCTCACCGAACCGGACGGAACGCCCAAGGCCTATGCCTTTGTGCCCATCTGCCAGTATGGGCCGGGGTTCACCTGTGAGGAGATTCCCTCCTTTGGGGCGCTGCTGGATCGGTTTTACACCCTTCGGGACCGGCGGGACAGCATGCGGCAGAAGGCCCAGTCGGTGCGCCGGACGGTCCAGAACCTTCGGGACCGGACTGCCCGGAAGCTGGCGATCCAGGAACGGGAGCTGACCGCAGCCCGGGACCGGGAGCACCTGCGGCAGATGGGGGACCTGGTCACGGCCAACCTCCACGCCATCCGGAAAGGCCAGACGCTCCTCACGGCGGAGAATTTCTATGACCCGGAGATGCGGCCCATTGACATCCCCCTGTCTCCCCTCCTGTCGCCCCAGCAGAATGCGGCCAAATACTACAAAGACTATGCCAAGGCCAAGAACGCGGAAAAGGAACTGACCCGCCAGCTGGAGCTGGGCCGGGGAGAGCTGGAATATCTGCTCAGTGTTCTGGAGGAGCTGGACCGGGCGGAGACGGACGGGGAGCTGGAGGAGATCAAGCAGGAGCTGGCAGGAGGCGGCTATCTCCGGCTGGAGGGGGGCCGCCGCCGGATGAAGCAGGCTGCCTCCCGGCCCATGCGCTTTGTCTCTACCGATGGGTACCCCATCTATGTGGGCAGGAACAACCGGCAGAACGATGAGCTCACCATGAAGCTGGCGCAGAAGAATGACCTGTGGCTCCATGTCCAGAAGCTTCACGGCAGTCACGTGATTGTCCCCTGGACCGGCGTCCAGCCGCCGGATGACACCATCACCCAGGCGGCCCAACTGGCGGTCTGGTTCTCCCAGGGCCGTCAGGGGCAGAACGTGGCGGTGGATGTGACGCCGGTGCGCTATGTGAAAAAGCCGGGCAACGCCAAGCCCGGTATGGTGATCTATACCCAGTACCGTACGGTGTATGTAACCCCGGACCCCGCCTTGGCAGACCGGTTGAAGGGGTAAGTGGCGGCAGGTGAATGAGAATCAGCCATTGCTTCGCAACGACCCGGGCAAATTCAGATCCCGATGGCCGGGATGAATTTGCCCGGGGTTTTTGAGGTGGACGGGGGAAAGAAAGGGTTTTTTAAAATTTCTTTTGACTCCCGGCAGGTTTTTTGCTATAATAAATTGCTTTATTTTGGCCTGCGGGAGGAACTTGTCATGCGAATGAGGAAAAAGCCGAATTTGGCGCCGCGGATGGAGCGGTGTGTAGACTGGTGGGTCCGGGAGCCGGAGGCTATGCCGGGCCGCTGGCGGGATTTGGCGCCGGCGTGCCGCTCTCTGTGGGTTGAAGTTGGCTGCGGGAAAGGCCGGTTTACGGTGGAGACAGCTGCGGCCAATCCGGATATGCTCCTCATTGCCATGGAGCGGGTGCCGGACGCCATGGTGGTGGCGATGGAGAAGGCGCGGGAGCTGGGGCTGCGGAATGTGTTCTTTGTGGACATCGATGTGGCCCGCATTGAAGAATGCTTTGCCCCCGGTGAGCTGGACGGCATGTTCATCAACTTCTGCGATCCCTGGCCCAGGAAAAAGAATGCAAAGCGACGCCTGACCCATCGGGGCTTCCTGGAGAAGTACAGCCGGGTCCTGACGCCTGGGGGACAAATTCACTTCAAAACGGACAATGCGCCTCTGTTTCAATTTTCCCTGGAGGAGTTCCAGGCCCTGGACTTCCCGCTTCAGGGAGTGACCTGGAATTTGCATGAAAACGGACCGGTGGGCATTATGACCGACTATGAAGAGAAGTTCTATGCCCAGGGCACGCCCATTCACCGGTGCGAGGTGACGCTTCATCCCATAGAGGCGACAGAACCTGCGTATGAGAAGTCAGAAGACCGGGAAAACTCTGCTGAGGAAACCGGCGAAGACTGACGCTTTCCCGGCGCCGGCTGGCTGGCAGGGGAAAATTACCGGGAGAAATGGGTAAATTTCCAGGATTTTGCCCTTGTCATTTTGAGAAAATCGGGATATAGTCAAGATGGCGGTGTGGGACCGCCAAAATTGCATCCAGTGTGGAGGAAGTGCGTTTTATGAGCAACGGAAAAAAGCCCGCAAAGGCCGGCGACGAGTCCTACGCCGTGTTACAGTCTCTGATTGCCAAGGGCCGCAAAGAGGGCATGCTCCGGGCCTCAGAGTTGAACGCAGAATTGGAAAAGCTGGATATCTCTCCGGAAAAGATTGAAGAAATTTACGAAAAATTTGATACGTTGGGCATCCAGGTTGTGGGTGCAGATTTGGAGTTGGATTTGGATCTGGATGATACACTCCCTCCAGTGGGAGATGACTTGGGTGGAGAGATCAACCTGGGTGAGGTAGAGGAAGAGGAATTGGTGGACCCGGTGGACTTGGCCGCCGAGTACAACCTGGATGACCCGGTGCGGATGTACCTGAAGGAGATCGGCCAGGTGAAGCTGTTGTCTGCCGACGAAGAGGTGGATCTGGCGAAACGGGTCGCCTCTGGGGACAAGGCCGCCAAGGACAAGCTGACCGAGGCCAATCTCCGCCTGGTGGTTTCCATTGCCAAGAAATATTCGGGCCGCGGCCTGCACATCCTGGACCTGATTCAGGAGGGCAACACCGGCTTGATTCGGGCGGTGGACAAGTTTGACTGGACAAAGGGAAACAAATTCTCTACATATGCCACCTGGTGGATCCGGCAAGCCATTACCCGCGCCATTGCCGATCAGGCCCGGACCATCCGGGTGCCGGTGCATATGGTGGAAGTGATCAATAAGGCGACCCGCTGCAACCGGAAGCTGGTCCAGGAGCTGGGCCGGGAGCCCACCATGGAGGAGATCGCCAAAGAGCTGAACCTGCCGGTGGAAAAAATCATCGAGGCCAACCGCACAGCGGCAGACACCCTGAGCTTGGATACCCCCGTGGGAGACGAGGAGGACACCACCATCGGCTCCTTCGTGGAGGATGACAACACCCCGGGACCGGCAGACGCCACCTCCAACGCCCTGTTGGCAGAGGCGCTGTCAGAGATTCTGGGGACTCTCACGGACCGGGAAGCAGATGTGCTGCGGATGCGCTTTGGCATGTACGACGGACGGACCCATACCCTGGAAGAGGTGGGCCAGATCTTCGGCGTCACTCGGGAGCGGATCCGTCAGATTGAAAACAAGGCCATTCGCAAGCTGCGCCACCCCAGCCGGGCAAAAAAAATCAAGGATTTCTACTGTTGACACACACTGCCGCAGAATCCAGTTTCTGCGGCAGTGTTTTTTATGCCCTCTGAGGCCGCCTGCCAGCAGACGACGGATTCCGGGGCAATTTGACAAAATTCTGGAAAAGGCATTGCTTTTTCTGCGGCAATGTGCTATCCTTAAGGCAACTGCATATGTGTCGTGAGTTCCGCGAGGATTCATAGGGAAACCGGTGCAAGTCCGGTACGATCCCGTCGCTGTAATGGGGAGCCCTGCGCAAAATGTCATTGCATCTTTTGGATGTGAGAAGACGCGCCGGGCGAAGAACCAAAGTCAGAAGACCTGCTCATGACCGGAAATGTTTGCACAGTTTCTACGAGCGATAGAAATTGGCCACTTTTTGTGCCCTTTTCATAGGGGCAGTGGGTCGTTTTTGGGGACTGTGGAAGCAGTCCTCTTTTTTGTTTGGTCTCGGCTTTGGCCGTTCCAAAAACATGTGAAAGGAAGCGATCCCCTATGAACTGTAAAAAACTTCTCGCGCTGCTTTTGGCTGCACTGCTGACCATGGCTCTTTTGGCTGGCTGCGGTCCGAATGCCGGCGAGGCAACCACCCCGTCTGAGAGTCAGGCTCCCAGTGAAACCGCTGGCGGCGAGACGGCTCCCACTTCAGAGCGAACACATATGAAAAACCTGGTGGTGGGCATCACCGGCAGCAACGACACCTTCAACCTGGTGTCCCAGAGCGGCGCCTTTGGCCGAATGAACTACAACAACGTCGCCAACGCCTACTTTGCCTATACCAACGGGGACAATGAAATCAAGCCGTACTTCCTCACCAGCTACGAGATCTCCGAGGACGGCACGGAGCTTGCCATCACCTTCCCCCTGGACAAGGTGTGGCATGACGGCCAGCCGGTGACGGCGGAGGATGTGCAGTTTTCCTTCGAATACTATCGGGATGTGTCGAAAAACAGCTATATCAAAAGCCTGGAGCACATTGAGGTGACGGGTGAGAACTCCATGACGCTGAAGTTCTCCAAGGCCGATGCTTACTCCTACATGGCCAACGGTGCTACCAGCCAGAGTGTGCTACCCAAGCACATCTGGGAGAAGGTGGACGAGCCCAAGGACTACGCTGGTGAGGACGCCGCCATTGGCTGCGGCCCCTACAAGCTGAGCAGCTATGATCTGGACGCCGGGACCTCCTATTTTGAGGCGGTACCCCAGAACAGCTATCTGGGCGAGCTGACGGTGGACGCCATTACCGTGCGTACCTATAGCAGTCAGGACGCCCTCCTCATGGCGCTGATGAGCGGAGAAATCGACGCCATCTTCGACTATGCCAACCCTGTAAGCTACACCCTGCTGGATCTGGTTTCTGGTGACAGCAATGTCGACCTGGGTGAGAGCGCATATACCGGCAATTATCAGGTCTGCTTTGGCATGGAGGAGGGCCGGGTGTTTGTGGACAAAGCGGCCCGGGAGGCGCTCATCAAGTGCCTGGACTGGGACCTGCTGTGTAATGTCATCAACGGGCCCTATGGTCAGATCCCCGGCAGCGGCGTCATCACCCCCGCCTGCAAGGGCTTTGATGGCAGTCTCTGGACCTTCTATCAGGATGTGGACGAGGCCAACCAGATTCTGGATGATGCGGGGTATCTGGACGTCAATGGAGACGGCCTGCGGGAAAAGCCGGACGGCAGCGAGCTCTCTGTGAAGGTGACGCCGCAATTTACCTCCAAGAAGCAGGAGCTGCTGAACCGCATTGCGGACGTGATCATTGCCAGCCTGAAAAACGTGGGCATCAGCGCTTACATCGACACCGAGAGCCTCCAGAGCAACGAGATTTGGGAGGCCAATATGGTGGATGGCAACTATGACATGAACATCGGCTATACCACCTCCGGTGTGGCACAGTACCGCACGGCGTTCCGCTACTTTGTGGCCGACGTGTTGCCGGATGATACGGAGAATACCGCCGGTTCCACCTGGATCTGGGGCACCAACCACGACCCGAAGCTGACGGAAGAGACCTGGGGCATTACCTATGCCGCTTCTGAGGCGGAGTATCTGGAGCATGTGGGGAATCTGCAGAAAATGGCTTCTGAGGATCTGTTTGCTTTTGCCCTGTGCTGGGAGCGGGCCTTCTTCCCCTACCGTACCGATCGGTACGAGGGCTTCTCCAACTGGAACAGTTGGGGCGTCATTAATACCGAGACCTGGTACCACGTAACCGCAAAATAATTTCCCGGGTCCGTCCCAGAAGGTATGCGCTTCTGGGACGGACCGGGAAGGTGGAGGAAATCCATGGCAGGACATCTGTGTAAGCGGGCGCTCATTGCCCTTCTGACCATTTTTGTGATCATTAGCCTCAGCTTCCTCATGGTGCGCTTCATGCCGGGCGATCCGCTCATCCATATGGTGGGGGAGGAGAACTACTACTATATGAAGGAGTTCAATCCCCAGGAGCTGGAGCGGCTGGCGGAAAAGTACGCCATGTCCGGTACCCTGGGCCAGCAATACGGCAACTACCTCAGCAGCATCCTCCATCTGGACTTCGGCACGGCCTATTCCAACAATCAGCCGGTGCTGCAAAACATTTTGGACAGCTGTAAATGGACCCTGATTCTCACGGTGCCCACCCTGTTGCTGGGGTGTCTGCTGGGGGGCGTTTTGGGAGTATTGGCGGGCTGGAAACCGGGGAGCCTGTTTGACCGGATCACCACGCCGGTGTTTCTGTTTCTGAATACGGTGCCGACCAACTGCGTGGGGGTTGTGTTTCTGGTGGTGTTTGCCTTCCGGTTGAAGCTGTTCCCCTTAAACGGTATGACCTCGGGGGGATTGGTCGGCATGGCCCGGTTTTGGGACATTGTCTGGCATGCGGCGTTGCCGGTCATCATTCTGGTGCTCTTTCGGACCTCCAGCAATTTCCTGCTGATGAAGAGCAACGTCTCCCAAATCAAGGATGAGGATTACACCGTCACGGCCCGCTCCAAGGGCCTGCCGGAGCGGAGAATTCTCTTCCGCCATGTGCTGAAAAATGCCATGCTGCCCTATGTCACGTCTCTGTGCATCCAGGTGGGAAGTCTCCTGTCCGGATCTATGATGCTGGAGGTGATCTTTGGCTGGAAAGGGATGGGTCAGCTGTTTTACAACGCGGTAAGCAGCCGGGATTTCCCCACGGCCCAGGCCTGCTTCATCATCTCCGCCACCTGCGTGGTGCTGGGCAACTGGCTGGGAGATGCGCTGGTTGCGGCCATTGACCCCAGAATCAAGGAGGGTGCGGCCCATGCCTAAACACAGGAAACGAAATTGGCCCCTTCTGGCAGGCAGCGGCATTGTGCTATTTTTTGTGCTGGTGGCGCTCTTAGCCCCACTGCTGGCGCCTTATGATCCTCATGAGATGGGGATCCCCTATCTCAAGCCCTGCGCCGAGCATCTGCTGGGGACCAACGATGTGGGACAGGACATTTTCAGTGAGCTGATTTATGGAACCCGGGTCTCCATGCTCATTGGCTGCTTCACCGCCGTGATTGTCACAGTCTTGGCTACGGGGTTGGCGCTCCTGGCCGGGTATTACGGCAGCTGGGTGGACCGGGTGGTGACGGCACTCACCAATATTACTATGGCCTTGCCCAACCTGGCCCTGACGGTGCTTTTGGTGGCGTACCTGAATCCGGGGAAGCTCAGTGTGATCATTGCCATCAGCCTCACGGCCTGGACCGGAACCACCCGCATTTTGCGGGCCAGGGTAGCCCAGCTGAGCCAGCTGCCGTTTGTGAAAATTGAGAAAGCCCTGGGCGTCCGGGATGGGGTCATACTGGTTAAGCACCTGATCCCCAATCTGAAGGACATCATCCTCACCCGGGCCGCCCTGGCCGTGTCCTCGGCCATGATGTCTGAGGCGGGCCTCAGCTTCCTGGGCCTGGGGGACTATGGGGAGAAGAGCTGGGGCAGCATTCTCCACTATGCCTTTTATCAGAACGGCGTCATCCGGGGGTATACCTGGTGGTATTTGCCCCCCATTTTATGCACCTCCCTGGCGGTCCTGGGCTGTATGCTCCTGGGCTACTATGGGCTGCGGAACAGGAGGTAGCCATGCTGGAGCTGGAACATATTTCCGTGCGGTTTGCCGCGGGACACGGGGTCCAGGCGGTGGAGGATGTGAGCTTCACCCTGGAAGACGGCGGCCGCCTGGCCATTGTGGGAGAGACCGGCAGTGGGAAGAGTGTGCTGCTGCTGGCGGTTTTGCGGCTGCTGCCCAAAAGTGCCCTGGTCTCTGGCAGCGCCCGGCTGGATGGGGAGGACCTGTTCGCGGCGGGGCAAAAGCGGCTCCGGGAAATCCGGGGCGGCGTCATCTCCTATGTACCCCAGGGAGGTGGGGCCAGTTTGAATCCCCTGTACAGCGTGGGCTTCCAGGTGGGAGAACCTCTGATGGAGCACCGGGGATACTCCAAAAAAGAGGCCTTTCTGGCCAGCATTCCACTGCTGAAGCGGTTCCAGCTGGGACGGGAGGAGCAGTTGGCCAGGGGGTACCCCCATACCTTCAGCGGCGGCATGCGGCAGCGGGCCATGGTGGCCATGGGGATCTCTGCCGGAGCCCGGATCATCTTTGCGGATGAGCCCACCAAGGGGCTGGATCAGAAGCGGGTGACGCTGGTGGCGGACACCCTGAATCGGCTGGAGACTGAGGCGCTGCTGTGCGTGACCCACGATCTGCAGTTTGCTGCGTCGGTGTGCCGGAAAGTCTGCGTCATGTATGCGGCCCAGCAGGTGGAGTATGGCAGCGCCGACCAGGTGCTGGGCCAGCCCCTGCACCCCTATACCCAGGCCATGGTGCAGGCCATGCCGGAAAACGGGATGCATGTTCGGGAAGGCTTCGCTCCGGAGACGGCCTCCGGCAGTGGCTGCCGGTTCCGGGCCAGGTGCCCCTATGCGAGGGCACAGTGCGAGGCCATGCCGCCGCTTGTGACTGTCAATGACCGGAAAGTGAGGTGCTGGCGCTATGCTGCTGGAAACGAAACAGCTGACCAAACGCTTTCGGAACCCCGGTAAGGGACCGGGAGGCGTCCTGGCGGTGTCCCAGGCCAACATGACCCTGAACCCGGGGGAGACTGTGGGCCTCTTTGGGGATAGCGGCAGCGGGAAGTCCACCCTGGGTCTGATGCTGGCGGGGCTCCTGCGGCCCACCTCCGGGGAAATTCTCTATCGGGGAGAGCCGGTGCGTATGCCTTACCGGGGGGCCTGCCGCCGAAATGTCCAGGTGCTCTTTCAGCACCCGGAGGTGTCATTCAATCCTATGCTCCCCCTCATCCGCAGCATGGAGGAGCCGTACCGGGTTCATAAGCTCCCCTACAGTCCGGAAATTCTCCACCGGGACATTGCCCGCTTTGGTCTCCGGCCGGAGCACATGCAGCGACTTCCGGCGGAGCTCAGCGGAGGAGAGCTGCAACGGGCAGCCCTGGCCCGGGTGCTGGTACTGTCCCCGGAGATACTGGTGCTGGACGAGCCCACCAGTATGCTGGATGTGATTACCCAAGCTCAGATGGTCCACTTGCTACAGGAATATCAGGCGGACCACGATACTGCCTATGTTTTTATTACTCACAATCGAACCCTGTGCGACAGCCTCTGTAACCGGGTGTACCGCGTGGACCAGGGGGTCGTAGAGGAGGAAGGAGTCAAATCATGACGAAACTTGCCATGCTGTGCTGTCTCAAGTCCAACCGCCGTTGCACCGGCGCCGCCTGTCTCAGCACACTGAACGACCGGACCCGTTCCTTTGCGGCCTACGAGGGGCAGGAGGTGACCCTTACGGCCTTTGCCCGTTGCAATGGCTGCGAGGCCGGACTGGACGAAGGCTTCCAGGAGAAGCTGGACCGCCTGGTGGAGGAAGGTACCCAGGTGGTCCACCTGGGCAAATGTACCGACCGAAAAGACACCGGCCCCTGCCCCGTGATTGCCCAGGCTGCGGCGTATTTGACGTCTAAGGGAATCCGGATCGTACACGGGACCCATTGAAGAAACGGAACACCGCCGGGCAGAGCGCTGATTGAGAGCGCTTTGTCCGGCGGTGATTTCAGCTATAGCGTGACTTCCCTGGCCAGTCCGGGATAGTCGTCCAGGTGGGAGCGGACGTAAGTACGGGTGAAGGCAGAAAATTTGTATTTGCGATCCAGCATGCCGCGCAAGACCTGTAGGGCTTCCCCCTTCGGGTCTTTCCGATACTTGCCCAAGGTCTGGTAAAGAAGTCCCATGGTCTGCTTCAATGCCTTTTTTCGTGTTTCGCATTCCAAGGTACGAATGCCGGTGTTTGTTTTCTCAAAGCACTCTTCAATGAGTTCTGCGGTTTTCTGGACAGTTTCGTCTTGTGTCAGAGGACGGACCACCACGGTGCCGTTTTCCAGGGCTTGCCGTAGCAGCGCTTCCGGCTCCACCAGGCAGCAATCCAAAATGGTGTTGTCGTATTTGCGCTGATTTTTGACGGAATTGCAGTGAGCGCAGCTGAGGAACAGATTCTTCCAGGCAAATTTTAAATCTTTGTCCCCTTGATGGGGCTGCAGGTGCTCCACTTCCACACTTTGCAATTCATCCATTTCACATAAATAGCATTTATCGTGAAAGTCCGCCCGCAGCTGTGCGAGAACGTCCTGTTCTCGGTAGCTCCCCCTGTTTTTTGCCTTCTCCCGTTCCAGGGAGGCGGGGGGTGTTGGTGTTCTGTGGATTCGAACCACCGTACATCATCCTCCCATCATCTGTGATGTTCCAGCTTTAGGCGCTGATATTCTTCAGAAAAATCCGGAGCCAGATAGTCAGGCACGGCGTCCAGGTACAGCTCCAGCTCCGCCAGCTCGGCGCACTCCTGATCCGTCGGGGTGGGCTTTTGAACCAAGCGGCGGTATGCGTCAAACTTATCCTGAAGCTCCTGGGAGAGGGTGTTGACCTGGAAGTAACCCTCTACGATGCCCTCGTAGGGTAGGTTGGTGAGGCCGTTTTCCACCAAAACGCGATTCTCCAGATCGTACACCACGGAGTTTTGCGCCGAATTTAAGACGAAGGGAGAGTGGGTGGTTAGGATGAATTGTAGCTGTGGGAATAGCTCCGACAGAATCGGCAGGATTTTTTTCTGTAGCTCCACATGCAGGTGCGTCTCAATTTCGTCGATGAGGACGATACCCTCCAGGTCATACCGGCCTTTGGATTCCATCCGCATCATCAGGTCCCCGATGATGTCGAATACAGCGGCATAGCCCATGGACATGGTGTTGAAATCAAAGGGCTCCCGGCCGGTTGCCTGGATGGAAAAGCTGAAATTTTTGGTGTCAAACTGCAGCTTCAGGGCGGGGTCGTCGTAAATTTTGCGCAGAATGCCCTCAAACCGCTGGAACCAGGCCCCGATTTCTGAGGCCTGCTGGGGATTGTCTTCTGTTTGGGCAAAAGCCTGGGTTGCTTTTAGGCCAACCAAGTATTTGACCAGCTCCTGGCTGGGTTGGGCCTCCATATCGTAAACCGGCTGAAGCTCCACTTTTTCGATGACACTGGAGGTTTCTACTGCGATTTTTCGGTTGTCGCCGAAGTAGGCCAGAATCAATTCGCCGTTTTGATACTTTTCTTGGAAAGCGGCCAGAGAAGTAAAGTTGACTGTTGCGCCATCCGTCCAGTGTGCCAGCTCACGTTGCCAGTGTTCCAAGTTGTACTGATTCCGAAACCCCTCCTGATGCGCGGACTCTGTGGTTACTTCTTGTGAAAGCTGGTCTTTCCAGTAAGATACGCTTTTTTCACAAGATTCCTGTGTGTTGTGGGCTGTGGCAGCATAAGCCAGAAATGATGAAAGCGCGTTTAAAATACTGGTTTTACCACTCCCATTCTTGCCCGTAAGAATCAAATGCTTCCGGGTTTCCTGGGAAAGTGGAATCTCAATCTCCCGAAGATGGCGGACATGGTGAATTTGAATTGCGGTAGCAAAAGTCGGCTCCATATACAATCCTCCTGGCCTCTGGGCTTACATGTGCGGGGCAAATGCGTGAAGAATTTGCGATCTGAAGTGGGAAAACGGACCGTCCGGGTAGGGCGAGGCATCCTTGACGCGCCTTGCGGTGGGTGGTACGAATTTGCCGAAACCCGGTGAGGCATGCGACCTGCCGCTGCCGGCGCGTCTGGGAAGCCGCGCCCTACGTTATTATATCCAATTTCTGATCTGGGGGCAACTACAAAAATTCTGTTTTGGCGGCGGTTTATGGTTCGGGCTGCAGTTGCTTCCAGTAGACCTCCAGCTCGTAGGGCGCTCCGTTTCGTAAATCTGTCTTTTCCTCGGAGTGGTGGTAAGAGAAGCCGCAGGAGCGGGCCAGGGCGCGGGAGGCTTGGTTGACGGACCGGGTGGAATAGTAGAATTCCTTGCCACCCAGAGTGGTGGCGCAATGTTTTAGGAGGAGCTGTAGAATCTGTTTTCCGTAGCCCTTCCCCACATACTCCGGGCCCAGGGCGATGCTGGCATCCTGATAGATCTGGGGAGCGATTTCTTCCACACCGGCAAACCCGATTGCCTGGTCGCTGGATTTCTCGTAAACCAGATAGGTATCATGATTCGTTTGCCAGGCAATGGTTCGCGCCATCCTTGCCTGTGCGTCTACAGCGCTGGTTGTGATCTGCCACTGCATGTACCTGGCGGCTTCTGGCCTGGACCATACGTTTCGGTACATGGCTTCCCAATCTTCGGGTGTTGCTTTCTTGAGGAGCAGATCGTTTGTTTCCATCGACATAGGCGTCACCTCGCAGGGCAGTGGATTCCAATATAGCGGGGGAATTGTTTGGGGGACCCATGTTACCAGGCACTCAGTCTGGCTGGTCGGCCTTTCGCACCGCCTCATAGACCGGGCGGTTGGATTTGGCGGGGAGGGCGATGAGGAGGAACATGCTGACCAGGGTGGTGAGGCCCAGGAGGGTGGCGGCCAGGCGGTATGGGAGGACCTGACCCAGGAGGCCGGCCAGCAGATAGAAGCCTACGCCGCCTACAGAGGAGATGACGTTAAAAAAGGCGTTGATTCGGGCGCGCATATCCTCTGGCAAGTAAGACTGGACGGCGGTTTCCCGGATGGTTGCGCTGGCACAGCCCAGGCCGCCGCAGAGGAAGCGGTTTACGAGCATGAGGGGGAAGGGCATCCACAAAAGGGCGGCGTCCATGGTGTCATAAAAGGTATAGACGAACTTGGTGAAGGCATACCGCTTCCGGACCGGCACCTCCCGGATATACTGAAGCAGACCACTGAGGACCCGGCCCAGCATCTCCGCGCTTTTGAGGAAGCCCAGCATGGTCACGGTGAGCCAGGGTTGGGTCTGGTAATAGGCCTGGGTCAGCACCTCCACGCCGGAGGAGGCTCCCTGGGTGATGCTCATATAGGTGTAAATATTCCGGATACCCTTCTCCCGCTTGAGGAAGGCAAAGCCCTCCCGGATGTCTGACCGGTACTGGCGGAAGGTGTAAGCCTCCTCTGCTGCCTTCCGAACCTCCCGGATGCAGCCTTCCACCAGGCAGGAGAGCACCGTGAGGCCGGATACCACCAAGAAGAGAGTGCCCATTGGCACATGGCTGTACAGGAAGGTGGCCACGGGAGCCATGAGGATGGTCACCAGGGGATAAAGGGTGGCGCTGACGGAGTACCCCCGTTGCTCTGCTCCCACGGGGATGAGACTGGGATACCAGGCGTCAAAGGCCAGCCGGTAGAACACGGAGATGGTACCCACCACCAGGGTGAACCCCACATACAGGCCATAGGAAAAGGCGTGGCCTGTGATCCAGATCCCCATGGCGGCGTAGACGGTGGCCAGCAGGACGTCCAGTCCCACGATCCATTTTTTCTTCCCCCCCTTGTCGATGAGAGGCGCCACCAGGATGGGAAGGATCATATCGGGCAGCATGCCGCATACCAGAATGAGGGCGGACAGCAGGGTGGATTGTGTTTGGTCGAACACCAGGAGGCTAATGGGTAGATTCATGGCCTCGCCGCCGATGGCAGACAGGACTGTGGCCACGGTGATGCAGGAAAAATCCTTGGTCCAAAGTCGGGGCCGAATGGGCTTGTGTTTCACAGGCAGTTCCTCCGTTCTGTTTTTACGGATATTCTACCATTTTACTTAGCAGTCTGAAAGTCTATATTTGTGAGAAATCACACATGAGACACAGACATTAAACTCCTGATTTTGCGATAGAGGAAGAAATCTCCTGCTCGAACTCCAAGGCGCGCTTGTATTTGCGCTGCCGGGTGCAGGCTTCCAGCATGCAGTCCCGGTAAAAATACAGGTGGCCAAAGTGATAGTCCTGCTTCAGCACCTGGATGAGCCGCTCCAGCAGCTCCAGGTAGGAGGGATCGTCCAGGTAGCCCTCCTGACACTCCATACAGGCCTCTTGATATTTGAGCCGGTCGGCCTCTGTGATCTCCGGCCCGTGCAACAGCTGTTCCATTTGTGTCAAGGCGGCCAGGGCCTCTTCCCGGCGGCCGCTGCGGATGAGGGCGATGGCCCGCTTGTGCACCAAGGGCAGAGAGGGTCCCTGAATTTGCTCTGCCTGGTCCAGGTGGTCCAGGCAGAGGGCGTATTTTCGCAGGCTGATGTACATGGCTCCCAGGTTGTAATGCACATCTCCCAGGATCTCCCGCCATCCGGTATTTTGCAGCAGCCGGATGCACCGCTCGTAATATGTGATCGTCATGGCTTCCTGGTTGAGGCAGGCGTAGGCGGTTGCATTCATGAAGCAGTAATCCGCCAAGCAATAGACGTTTCCCTCCTCCACAGCGGCGGCAACCAGGCGGCTTTCCATCCGGTGGATGGCGGCGTAGTCTCCATGGAGCAAATACAGGGAGGTCAGCTCCATCATGGCGGCAGAGCAGTTTAACACATGGCAGGCCTCCTGGCACAGGGCCAGCGCGTCTGGGGCCATAGGATCTGCCCGGCAGCGGAGCAGCTTGTACAGGGCCAACTGCCGGTCTGTCATGGCCGTTTGCAGCTGCTCCAGCAGAGGCAACACGGCCTCCCCCTGATACCCCTGAACCAGGAGCCAGTGGAGGGCCAGGGGACTGTGGCGGAGGGTGTCTGCCTGGGCCTGAAGTGTTTCATATGTTTCCTGAATGTCCAACCCGTATTCCAGCTTGGTGAAATAATCTTGCAGCATTTGCTCCAGGGGATGCAGGAGAGATTCCTCCTGGGTATACACAATCCCCAGCCGCTGATACAGGGCCGAGAGCAGGTCTGGGTTTGGATGCACCGCGCCTTGCTCAATTTTACACAGGTAGGACGGCACACACAGGCCATAACAGACGGCTTTCTGCTCCATCCCCTGGCGGAGCCGCTCCATACGCAGAATTGCGCCTGCCAATAAGTCGGAATTTCTCTCCATCCAATCGCCTCCGTTGTGTTTTCCAATAGTATATCACAGGGGGACATGCTTGTCATTGGCAGAATGATTACGGGTAGGGCAGGTATGTTCTAATCGTTTCTGAACAAATTCTCTATGAATTGGTTTCGAGGGAGACCTTTCCAAAGAAGCCAAAGTGTGGTATATTTGATGATAGCAAGTCAACGCGCCCTGCGGCGGCCTGGGAATTGGCCATTGGGGAGTGGGCTCTCACAGCCATTGACCTGCGGAAGTACCGGGTGTTTTCCATGATCTGCTACATCGGCATGGGCTGGGCCGTGCTACCCTTCGCCCCACAGGCCATGGGACTGAGAAGAAGCTGAGTTTTCTGAATCAGATTCTGAACCACCTTTTGACACCTGCTTTCCCTTGGCGGTTCTTGCACGTAACTTGCTGGCATTGGGGGTAGGACGGAGGCATGTTGTTCCTATGTCGTTTTGAGTTAAAAATGTGGAACACAGAACGATATGGGCTTTTCTGAGACTTTTTGGTATCCTTTCGTTATAATAAAGACGAAAGGGTGACCTGACTGTGAAAAAGATAATTTCTTTATTCTTGGCGGCGCTGCTCTGCCTATCCATTTTAGCGGGGTTGTCTCAAACGGTTTGTTATGTAGGTCAAGGCAACGATCTTACTATAAGTTGTTCGAGTTCAACTGAACCGACGGAGGGGGAGGATCCTGCCCATCCTGATGAATTACCGAAGCATAAAGACGAAACAACTTAAACCCAAATAGGGACGCAAATGTTGAAATACTGTTTCATTTCTGACGCAATATTTTCGAGTTCATCTTGTTCGTCCAATGCATCATATAGGATGTACGCTTGGTAATACCGTTTTTTGCTGGCACTATCCTTGCCCAGGAAATGGTAGCATTCTGCTGCTATGGCCAAAATGCCAGGTAAAAATTGGTAGTGACCATATGAGATGCAGGATTGCCGACCTGACTCAGCGACTTCGATTGCCTCTTCATACCGCTTGCCGATGGCCAAGGCCCGGGCGTAGTTGTGGGAAATCAGCGGCAGGAGACCGGCGGATTGAAGAATATTTTGGTAGTGCTTTCGTATATATTTTTCTAGCTGGCCTAGGATTTCAATTGCTTTTCTATTTTGATCGCTGTTTGTGTACACGCCGGCTATTTGATTGATGATCTTCACTTCTTCAAAGCTATACAATCCGCTGGAGATTTCTTCTAAATCAAAATGCGGGACTGTCATCCGTAAAGCTTCCATTAGCATTTGCAGCTGCTTTTCTGCGCTGTACTGCCCCTCGGCCTTTCCCAGGATCACTTTAGAGCGCAGGATGAACTGTCGGGTAACATGGTCGTCCGGTTCTGTGATCTGCTCCAGCTGAGCCAGTAGTTCCCAGCCATGAGCCGTATTCCGCTGAACGCTACAAGCGATGATTTCCTTTTGCAGGGCGGCGATTTCCTCTTCACGCTTGCTGAGCAGAGCAAAGTAGCGGTCATCCGGCAAGCCGAGGCGCTGCAGCAGGGCGTTGATGCGGTTGCGGGAGGGGGTCTGCCGTCCGTTTTCCATGCGGGAAATGGTCATGGGTTCGCAAATTCCCTCGCACAGCTGCTCTTGGGTCAGCCCCAGCTCCAGCCGCCGCTGTTTCATGTATTCTCCCAGAAATACTTCTCTCATTCCCATTGCCTTTCTTCTTAAAATATTGGGCAGCTTTTTCCTGATTGATTATAGCACAGCTTGAGGCCGAATTCCAGGCCTAGTGGTCGTTTTGTGTTATTTTTTTCTATCAGACTGCGATATACGTTTCGCCTTTTGCGTATGGTATTCTATGTAATACAGCGGGGACAGATGAAGAGCCCTGACGCTGATTTTACAGAGAGGAGTACATAAGCATGGAAATTGTCAAGGAAAAGAAACCTTTGGATGAGATGGATGCGTATATTTCTGGGCTGTTTGACAATAAGTGTCATAACAACTGTGAAATCCATTAATTCGGCGAGACTCCAGGTTCCCCCTGGAGTCTCTTAAAAATCTATGCTTATTGTATATCCGTGAAAAGAGGAGGAGCTATGCCATATATAATACCAGGTTACACGGAATATTATGAAGAAGGCGGTATACTTTACATCTCATCCAAGCTTATCCAAAATAAAATAAAAATTACGGAGCCAAAGCTCCGGGAGGAGTTTTATGAAATTCTACGCTGTGGAGGCTGCGCCGCGTTGTCTACCCCGCTGACACAGTTTTTGCATGAGCAAGAGCTGCTGGCGGATCGGGAAGAAATGGAAGCGCTGTTACAGCGTGCAAAAAGGATGATGGATGAATGCCTGTTCGTGACGATTATGCCAACGGAGGGCTGCAACTTCCGCTGTCCCTATTGCTATGAGAGTCATATGCCTCGTTCCATGCGCCGGGAGACATTGGACCAGATTCAGGCGTATCTTGTGGATCAGGCGCCCCGGTTTCGAAATCTGCGTCTCAACTGGTTCGGCGGGGAACCGACCTTGTGCAAGGATATCATGCTGGAAACCTGCGCGTTGGTGCAAGAGGTCCAGGCGGCCCATGCTTTCCGGTACAGTGGCGGTATGACCACCAATGGGTATCTTTTGGATGTGGACGCATTCCGGCAGTACTACGCAGCAGGGATTGTTAGCTACCAGGTGACGTTGGATGGCTGGAAGCACGATGAGACCCGTCCCCATGTGTCGGGCAAAGGGACGCTACAAACCATTTTGAATAATCTGATTGCACTTTCTGCTCTGCCCAAGGAACAATATCCGTTTCGTATGGTCATTCGCCACAACATTCTGGCGGGGGACCGGGATTTTAGCTGGTATGACCACTTGCATAACCTATTTGGAGGGGACGACCGCTTTTCTGTCTATGTAAGTCCCGTGGGCGACTGGGGCGGCGAGTCTGTCAAGTCCTTGGAGCTTCTGGAGGGAGAGCAGAAGACAGGACTTCTGCTGGAGCACCTGGCATATCTGGACCAGATTGGCATGCGCCGGGAAAATCAGGACAAGGAACCGTTTGCGCAGGTCTGCTACGCAAGCTATCCCCACAGCATGGTCTTTCGCGCCAGCGGCAAAATTGAGAAATGTACGGTGGCCCTGGACCATCCGAAGAACTTGCTGGGGCGGGTGGATCCGGAGCAGGGAATTGTATTGGACGAAGGGATCAACCGGTTGTGGTCCTTTGGCCAGTTGAAGCAAGCGTGTTACACCTGCCCGGATGTTTTGAGCTGCTTCAATTTGCGGTGCAGAAAGGGTGTGCTGGTTGACGGGCATGCTCCGAAGGCCTGCTTCCGGGATTGAAGACTGGCCTGCGTCATGTCGGCGCTTTTCAGTACAGATGGAGCTATAGTTGCTGATTTTCTGCAAAAAGGAGTGGCTGCATGTATTACTATATTAAAAAATACTGGAAAATAAACAGCGTAATAATTTTTATGCTGTTCATCGATGCAGGATTATCCTCATACCGGAGTCTGGCCCTGATGGAATCCTTGGAGGAACTGGTAAAAGGGAATTTTCGGGGATTTCTGTTTTGGACCCTGCTGAATCTGTTTTGTGTGGTTCTGGTGCAGGTGTTTGTGGCGGTAGAGGACATTTTGGGCAAGCATGTCATACGAAAAATGAACAATCAGGTCCGGCGTGATATGGCGGCGACGATGCTGCAAATGAGCCACGGCGAGTTCCACAAACGGCAGACGGGAGAGTATCTGTCTGAGTTTACCAAGGACATCGACCAGATAGAAAGCTTGGCATGGGGGCCATTTTTCAACTGGATCAGCATGGCTTTTACGGTGATGCATAGCATCATTGCACTGTCCTGCCTCCATTGGTCCCTCACGGTTGCTTCCCTGGTGTCTGCCCTGATTATGAGTCTGGCCCCCAAGCTGTTTGACAAGAAAATGGAAGCTGCGGGAGCGGCCTGTACCCGGGAGCAGGCAAAGGCTGTGAGCAAGCTGAAGGACCTGCTGGCGGGCTATGATGTTCTGCGGGTTTTTGGCAGGAACCGGCGGTTTCTGCAAGGTGTGTCCCGGTGCAGCGATGAAATAGAAGTGCCTGCCTTTCGGCGGTCCCGGACGCAGACGATTACGGGCAAGATATTGGCTGTGGCTGGCATTCTGTGTCAGGGAGTAATCAGTATTTGGATCGGTTTTCTGTCTTTCCAGGGCGTGATTCTGCAGACTGCGCTGTTCGGCAGCGGCAAGTTGATCGCTGCCGTTGCCGATGGCCTGAACGCTCTGACCGATTTCCGCCTATCCATCGCCTCCAGCAAGCCTTACTTTGAGAAAATTACCGTCCACGACAACGGCTCCCTGGAGAAAGCTGATCAGGAGATGCCGCCGGTGCGCGATGGGATTACGGTGGAACACCTGAGCTTCCGGTATGGCGAAAAGACCGTTTTGGAGGATAGGAACCTGTGTTTTGAAAAGGGGAAGAAGTACGCGCTGACCGGTCCCTCCGGCTGCGGGAAATCCACCCTCCTGAAGCTGCTTTTGGGCTGGCTGCCGGATTATACGGGAACCATCCGGTTCGACGGCCGGGATGCCCGGGACTATACGCCGGAGCAGCTCCAGAGGCAGATGAGCTACATTGAGCAGGACGTATTCCTCTTCAACACCACCATCCGGGAGAATATCACCTTGGGCGAGGAATTTACCGATGAACAGATGGAGCGGGCTCTGCGGGACAGCGCACTGGCGGGGGATCTGGCCCATATGCCGGAGGGCCTGGACACCGTGGTGGGCGAGGAAGGCAGCAACCTCTCCGGCGGTCAGAAGCAACGGGTGGCCATTGCCCGGGCGCTCATCCACGACTGCTCCATTTTGCTGATTGACGAGGGGACCAGCGCCCTGGATCAGAAGAACGCGGACATTGTGGAACAGAGTCTTCTGTCTAACCCGGATTTGACCCTGGTGCTGATCAGCCACCACCTTACGGCGGAGCGGAAGTCCCAATTTGACCGGGTGTATGATTTGACGCCTGCGCCTTTGGCGACAGGGTGAAACGAAAGCTGCTGCCCCTTCCGCGTCTCGCGGGGCAGCGGCATTTCTTTTCCTGGGGTACAGGCGTACAGTATGACAAAGGATGGGCGCAGTCAAAACCGTTGGGATGGGTTGGTGTGTCTTCCTGTGGAGGGATTACGAATTCGCCGAACATGGGGGAGAAATGTAAGGTGTGTCCGCTCGTGGTAGGTATTACGAATTCGCCGAATATGGGAGAAACCCGTACGGTGTTCCTGCCGGGCGGACACATGGGTCCGCCCCTACGGCGGACGGTGAGGTTGGGAGGAATTTGCCCGACGTGTTTTGTTATGTAAGAGTTCCATATTTCTAGAAAATGGGACATATTCTATCAAAACACCGAAGAATCCGTTTGTGCACTGTGTTGAGGCATCCTCGTAGGGGCGGACCAATGTGTCCGCCTGTGGTGGGCACTGCGAGTCCGCTGAACCTGGTAGGTAAACGCACTGTGTACCAAACGGACCCATCGCTCCACCCCTGCGGGACCGGAACCTTGGAAAATTTACTTGGACTTGACAGAGTCTTGTGACTATGTTATAATTTATTTAATGATTTTGCCAGTTGGTTCGCCATGACTACATATTTTGGAGGGTGACATGAGGGGGATTTTTTCAAAAGAAAAGTGTTTTTTTATTGCGACGTGCTTTCTGAGCAGTTTAGAATCGGTGGCGCTTAGCTTAAGCCTGTATGAAACTGCCCGAATTTTGGAGTTTGCCCAGGCAGGGCAGCGGGAAAGTATGATTTGGAGGATTGTCATTGCGACAGGCTTGCTTTTTTCGGCGTATTTGCTCCATGCCGGTTCCACGGCTGCGCGATTGGGCTACCTTTCCAGTGCGGAAGTGCGCCTGAAACGGGAGATCATGAAAAATGTGCTGCTGCGCCCATGGCGGGGGTTTCAGCGGCGAAATCGTGCGTATTATCTGAATCTGCTGACGACGGACACCGACATGTACCGCACCGACCGGCTGGATACCATTCCGCTCATTTGCGGCTATGCCATTTCTGCTGTGGTGTCCTCTGTGATGTTGTGCCTGATGAATCCATGGCTGTTCCTGGCGGGAATTGTCATCTCCATGGCGCCGCTTCTTTGCAGTGGCTTTTTTACCAATGTGCAGCAGCGAACCAGAAGCGCCTTCTCTGCCCGGTCTGAGGAGTATGCAAATACCCTGAAGGAGACGGTAGACGGCTATGAGGTCATCCATACCAGCAATTGCTCGGGGAACTTTTTAAACCGATTTGAGCGGGTCAGCGCACAAAAACAGCGGGCGTATTTTTCCTATGGCTTTGCCCGGAATATGAGCGCCAAAACCCTCTATACGGTTGCGTCTTTGACCAATATCATTGGCATTGGCGTAGGTGGCGTTTTGGTTTTGCGGGGAAGCCTAAGCGCTGCCATGATGTTGGCGGCGACAGGGTATTTTTCTGAAATTTCCAACAGCCTTTCGAACCTGATGGAAGAGGCCGTCACGTTTCGCTCCACCAAGGAGCTGGCAAAGAAGCTGGAAGAGGAACGGAACTTTCCGTGCCCTGCGGAGCGCGGAGGGATGGCGGAGGAGGCCCCTGCCATTACGTATCAAAACGTATCGTTTTCCTTTGACCAAAGACAGCTGTATCGAGACTTTTGCCATGTGTTTCGGCCTGGCGGCTGCTATGCCGTGGTAGGAGAGAGCGGCAGTGGAAAGACAACTCTGATCAAACTGCTTCTGAAGTATTATGATCACTATACCGGGGAAATTTACTTTGGAAATCAAGACATTCGAAATGCTACGGAGGGTGAGATTTTGGGGCAGATTTCTGTGGTCAACCAATCTGCCTTTCTGTTTAATGCGTCACTCTATGAGAATATTACGATGTTCGGACAAGAGCCGGCCCCGGATTCTGACGCCTATCAGGCTCTACTGGAGGAACTCAACCTGACGGATTTGGCCAAGCGCGTGGGCGAGAAGCCGCTGGGCGACTTTGGCGACAACATTTCCGGAGGGGAGCGCCAGCGAATCTGCATTGCCCGGGCTATGCAGAAGCACGCTAGTGTTATGGTTTTTGATGAGCCAACCACCGGACTAGATCCAGAAAATGTAAAGCTGATTCAGGAATTTATTTTCCGCCAGAAGCACATTACAAGAATTGTCATTACCCACGATTGGTCAGAGGACTACCTGGACCGGTTTGACGAGGTGATCCGGATTCCTGGAGCTGCCGATTGAGGTGCAACTGTAAATTCGGCGCTGCTGCCCCTGTCAGTTCGCGGGGGGCGGCAGCGCCCTGCCTTCTTTCGGGGGTATATGCGTACAGTTCAGGAGCGTACAGCCAGGCTTTCCAGGTCCTGATTACATGGAGTCCAGGTAGGGTGCGGCCTCCTGGACGCACCAGCAGAAGGGGCTGAACGTGGTGACCGGCCCGGGCGAATTCGCACTGGCCTGTGAGGGAGGCCCGGGCTCGCCTGAGCGCTGTAGATCACGGAACATCCTGCCGCTTGCGTCCAGGAGGCCGCACCCTACGCCTCAGGGGGCAGAGGGAAACCACGGTACACCCCTGTAGGGACGCACAGCGTGCGTCCGGTGGCAAAAGCTTTCGTTGTCCTCAAATTTCCGGCAAATTCGCCCCCTCTTCCAGTGGGCGCACGCTGTGCGCCCCTACAGCGGGCGGGGTTGCGTTGTCTTAGTTGTACGCTTCGCCCCGTGGGAAGGTAGGGCGCTGCCGCGCCAGCATAAGAAGCAAGGCTGTACGTTCACTTACCTTCGTGGCATTGACCCATGTGTCTGCCCCGGCAATGGGTGAACGGACTGGACGCAGAAAAAGGAAATGCTGCTTCCCCGGTGGTGGGTCCTTTCCAGTTGGACCAAAGTGTGGTATACTATAATAGTAAAATCATGCCACAGGGCGGCTGGGAATTTGGAGTGATGGGTGATATGCAAAAGCGAATCAAGCTGGCCAACCGGCAACTGCCGGATTATTCCAAAGGTGAGGAGATCATGAATATGGTCACCCACATCACAGGCGGGGGCCTGGGCGTTGTGGCGTTGGTGCTGTGCGTTGTGCGCGCTGCGTTGCGGGGCGGGGCAGTGGATGTGGTGGGGGCGGTCATTTATGGGGTCAGCCTCATTGGACTGTACACCATGTCCAGTGTTTACCACGGTCTGCGGCCCGGCATGGGGAAAAAGGTCCTCCAGGTGCTGGACCATTGTACCATCTATTTTCTCATTGCGGGAAGCTATACGCCGGTGGCGCTGTCTGCAATCCGCCCCCTGTACCCGGAGCTGGGGATTGGCCTTGCCATTGGGGAGTGGGCCCTCACAGCGCTGGCGGTGACGCTCACAGCCATTGACCTGCGGAAATACCGGGTGTTTTCCATGGTCTGCTACATCGGTATGGGCTGGGCTGTGCTGCCCTTCGCCCCACAGGCCATGGAGGCCATGGGACAGACCGGGTTTACGCTGCTTTTGGCTGGAGGAATTGCCTACACCCTGGGCTCCATTCTGTACGGCATTGGCGCGAAGAGGAAATGGCTTCACTCCGTGTTTCATATCTTCGTGGTTTTGGGCAGTGTGCTGCACTTTTTTGCCATTTTCTTGTATGCCTTGTAAGCTGGGTCAGCCGTAGTACCTGCTGCCCTGGACGTGGGAAAAAGGGCCCTTGTCAAATCGTGGGGTTTATGGTATAAAAGAATGAGTACAAGATAAAGGGGGCCAATCTGTGGAGGTATGGGTATCTGCAAAGCCCCATATGCTTTATGAGGCGGTGGAGCTGCTGTACGCCTATGTCAATGAGATTCCCGCTGGGAGTTTGACTCAAGAGGGGGAGTATTGCCTGACGGAGGAGGCGGTGCAGCAGATGATGGATGTGGCCTGTGCGGGTGTTTCCCGGGAGGATCCGGTGGTCCAGTATTATTTTGGCGGACACGTCATCTCCGAGGAGCCGCAGCGGGTGACCTGTATGGCCCGGAACCTGGCATACAATGTTATGGCGCCCTCCAAGGGCGATATGGCCGAGGATTGCGCACAGATCTGCGCGCTGCGGCGGATCCAGCGCAAAGAGGGGCAACGGCCAAGCGCCATCAATGAATACCGCATCTTATACATGGAGGCCTCCGGCAACGCCTTTACGCCCATGGCGCAGGACATTGCCCGGCTGGGCGTGGGTGAGGAATACAGCCAAATGCTGCTGGAGCAGTTCTCCGGTTTTGATGAGGCTGTGGAACAATTGGAGGCCATCATCACGCCAGTGGCGGCAAAATTGGAGCCGCTGCTGCTGCCCTGGTCGCAGCTGGCGGAGCCTCGGGCAAGGGCTTGGGAGGCCCATTATTCTCAGCCGGATGCGGTGGAAACGTGGTGCAGGCGCGTCCGCTATCATAAGGACAAGCCCTTGGAGGCTATGCGGGTTCAGCTCCGCTATCTCTGCCCCAAGCGGGCCCTGGGCACGGTGATGCAATATGAGGCCTTTTGCCACATTGGCGTTGCGGTTCAAGTGATCAAGCCGGAGCCGGAGACCTTTGAGCAGTGGGAGTATCAGGCCCTGCGGCTCCTGGGCAGCGAGGCCCGGATGCGGATGCTCTGGGCGATGTTGGACAAACCCATGTCCGCAAGGGAATTGGCCCAGCAGTTGGATATGCACCTGGGGGTGGTGTGCCGGGATCTTGGTAATCTGTTCAATTCCAAACTGCTGATCACCGAGTCGGTGAAGGGGCGCAACCGCTACCGCACCAACCGGGAATCCCTGGATACCTTGGCCAGGCATCTGATGGAAATGGAAAAATTTAAGCCGCCTGAAGCGGGCGGAGCCGAAGCATGATGAAAGCCGGGAGAGGCGGTCTCAAAGCAAGTTTTGGGGCAGCTTCTTCCGGTTTTTTGCCTAGGAAAGTATTCTCAAATTCGTGGACAAAATTAGGAAAAAATGGTTGCAAAAGTGAGGACCTTGTGGTATAATTGACTTACGATCCTCAAAGTTGAGGACGAAATGGAGATACTGACAGGAGGTAAAAAAATGAAGCATCGCATCCATCGTTTGCTGGCCCTGGCCCTTTGTGCGGTCATGGCTCTGGGCTGCTTCAGCTCAGCGGTTCCCGCAGCCGGAGCGGCCCAACCTCAGCAGGGAGCTGAAATCCAGCAGGATCAGCTCATCTACGCCAAAGCGGGCGAAGCCACCTTTGTCCCGGCGGGGTACACCTATGTGTATGAAGCTGAAAATGGAAGTACTTACACAAAAACCGTACCATCTGACGCGTATGTTACCTTTGAGGCCCTGAGCCCGAAGGAGGCCGAGGCGCTGGCCACCCTGGATATGGGGGATGAGGAGTACCTGACCAGCCCCGAGGGAGACACCATGGTGTCCCGGAGCTTCGATGCCAAGGAAGCCGCCGCACTTTCCAATGCGGTGAAAGAGATTCTGGGCGAGCAGACCGTAGAGGAGGGTCAGCAGCTCCAGGTTGTCTCTCCGGCGTATACGGCTGAGACCAATGTCCGTGTGATGATCACTTTTGAGGACAACGCGGTCATCCGTCAGCCGAAAATGAATGTAGCGCTGGGCGAGACTCTGGGCGCAGCTGAGCTCCAGGCCGTCAAGACTCTGGAGCAGAAGCAAAACATGACGCTGTCTGCCATGGAAAAGCGACTGGGCCATGAGATTGAGGCCGGCAGTCAGTTCACCCTCCTGACCAACGCCGTTGCCGTGACCGTTCCCTATGGCGAGCTGGCCGAGATTCGGAAAATGGAGGGCGTGAAGAACGCCTATGTGATGCCCACCTTTGAGGTGCCGGAAATCAATGCCCAAGAGGTCACGACCTTAGAGCCCAATATGAAGTACGTGGCTCCCGGCATGGGTGCTACCTCCGCCTGGGACTATGGCTTTGATGGCACCGGTATGAGCGTGGCCATCATCGACTCCGGCCTGTTCTACAACAACCCGGTTTTCGCCATCAATCCTACCGACGAGTCTGCCGTGGCATTCACCAAGGCTGACATCCAGGAGATCCTGGCCAACCATGAGCTTCATGCGGAGACGCTGGCCGAGGGCGTCACGGCGGATAACACCTACTACAGCAGCAAGATTCCCTTTGGCTTTGGCTACGGCGCCGCCGCCGCTGACTTTGGCAGCGACAACGCCGGTGTTGCCCATGGCACCCATGTGGCCGGAATTGTGGCAGGTAATATGCCTGAGGGAACGGAGCAGCAGTTCCAAATGAACACCATGGGCATTGCGCCTGAGGCTCAGCTCCTGGTGATGAATGTTTCCGACCTGCAAGGCAGGATCACCTTTGACGCCATGCTGGCAGCTCTGGAGGACTGTATCATCCTAGGGGTGGACTGCGCCAACCTGTCTCTGGGTTCTCCCTGCGGCCCCACTTATGTGGAAGGCATGAGCGAGATTTTTGACGCCGCCTATGAAGCCGGCATCAGTGTGGCTGTTTCTGCAGGAAACAGCTCCTTCAGCGGCTCGAACAGCCTCTGGGGAGACAACATGGTCAAGTCCACCTCTGTGGATACCGGTACCATCGGAATGCCCGGCTCCTTCGACGCGCCTCTGACCGTGGCCAGCGCGGAGAACGCAGCGGTGTTCTATAGAAATGGCTACGCCCTCAGCTACTTGACCGAATCCGGATATGAGCAGTATGCAAACTACTCCGAAATGACCGGTGTGCCTGAAGGTAAGGGCTTCCGTGAGCAATTGGGCGGTCAGGAGCTGGAGTTTACCAGAGATCCAGACTCTGCAGAGGGCAAGCTGCTCTTCAGCTTGGTGAACCAGGATGTGGATCCCGTGGAGCTGGTGAATCAGGCTGTGGAGGCAAAGGCCGCCGGCCTGATCCTGCTCAATGGGTACGCTGTGACCCTGACGGAGTTCCCGCTGCCCATTGCCAACATGGAAGCTTTCTGGCTCAATGCGATTGAATACAACGGTGCCAGTACACTCAAGGTAGAGCCCTGGTGGAATCCCAGTGAGACTGCCGGTGAGATGTCTGACTTCTCCTCCTGGGGCACCACGGGTAGCCTGACCTTGAAGCCGGAGATTACCGGCATTGGTGGCAACGTCCTGTCCGCCTATGGCAACGGGATGGGCATTGCCTCCGGCACCAGTATGTCCTCTCCCGCCGTGGCGGCCAGCGCCGCTCTGGTGCGGCAGTATCTGAAGGATACCGATATCCCCGCAGAGGATTATGCCCATGTGACCAACTGCCTGCTGATGTCTACGGCTACCCCCATTTTGGATGAAGAGAACGGAACTCTCTATTTCGTCCGCCGCCAGGGCGCCGGTATGGTCAACATCGGTGCGGCCATGACCTCCGAGGCTTATATCCAGGTGGAGGGTACCAACAAGGCCAAGCTGGAGCTGGGCGACGATCCGGAGCGCACCGGCGTGTATGAGATGACCTTTGAAGTGGTGAATTTCTCTGATTCCGACAAGACCTACACCCTGGACACCACCGTTCTGGGCCAGAAGGCTGTGGGCGGCCTGGTGAAATACGGGGAAGTCACCCATCTGACCTATGAGTACTCCAGAGAGATGAAAGCGGATATCGCCTACAGCGCCGCCGATGGCAAGATCACTGTCCCTGCCGGTGAAACGGTGAAGGTCACTGCCACCGTGACTTTGACTGAGGGCGAAAAGGAATACTATGACGAGCGGTTCCCCTGCGGCGCTTATGTGGAAGGATTCATTCAACTCATCAGCGAGGAGTCTGTCAACCTGAGCGTTCCTTTCCTGGGCTTCTACGGCGATTTTAGCGACGCGCCTACCCTGGAAACCAGCTCCTATGTGAGCCTTATGGAAAAGTATCCGTATACGACGGCCGACCAGGTTCATACGGCCCTGTGGGGCCATATCCCCACCAATCTGGACATGGATAAGGGCGGCCTGGGCAACAGTCCTTTTATTACCCACTACCTGGGCGACACCAGAGACGGGAGCGTCAGCAAGATTCCCGCAGAATATGAGTCTCTTGAAAATAATGTTTCCGGCTACCATGCCTTCCGACCCGAGACTGCGGGTGTGTCTCCCAACGGCGACTTCTCTTTGGATGATCTGAACTTCACGGTGGGTCTGACCCGCAATGCTGCCAATATCCATTACACCGTTACGGATAACGACACCGGCGAGGTTCTCTATGAGGAGGATACAGGCTTCATCACCAAGACCTATGACCAAGTGACATATTTTGCTCCTACGTTGGAGTGGCTGTATCCCATTTGGGGCGTCGATCAGGCAACGGGAAATTACATTTATGATACAAAAACCTGCCTCCTGGAGGAAAATACCTGGGTCACTATGCGCCTGGAGATTACGCCGGAGGATCCCGACGGACAGGTGGTGGTGAAGGAATTCCCCCTTTACATCGACTGCACCGGGCCGTTCAACAAAGATGACTACCAGCTCGAGTATCTCTTCAGCAATTACTGGGGTGAATGGCAGGGTGAGTACACGAAGTACATCAGCGAGGACTGGTTCTATGACTGCGCCGAGGACTATTTCCTGGAATATGTCCCCGAGGAGGGCGGCTGGCTGGGAGGACGCTACTCTGTCGTCTATATGAACGATGCCTTACGCACACCTGGCTGGCATAAGAAATACGGCATGGTTGAGGGAGGCCGGTTCACGTTCTCCTCTGAGAAGCAGCGTTTCATCTCCACCAGCTTTGACTATGCAGGCAATGTTTCCGCTCTTATGATTGAGAGCGGCGACAGCTTCCAGGAGTGCATCGATCTGACCATCGATACCAAGACCTTGGGCATTGGCGAGACGGCTACCCTGAAAAATGTGGCAGAAAACGATGTCTTTACTCCCATCGTCCGCTGGACGGTGTCTGACCCCACTGTGGCTGAGATTGTGGAATCCGGTAATGATTTCTGCATCGTTCGTGGCATTGCCCATGGCACTACAACCGTTACCGGCGACCTCTATGGCCGTGGCGAAAGCTTTGAAATCCAGGTCACAGACCCGGCCTATGAAGCTTTGGAGGGTAAGTTCGTGGATATCGCCGGTCACTGGGCAGAGGACGAGATCCTGAACGCCACCTACCGCGGCTGGTTCCAGGGCATGGACGCCACCCATTTCGTCCCCAATGCGAGCACGACCCGGGCTATGATGGTCACAACGCTGTACCGCCTGGCCGGTTCTCCCGAGGTTACGGAGAAGTCCTCCTTCACCGATGTGCCAGAGAATACCTGGTACACCGACGCCGTAGCTTGGGCGGTCCAGAACGGCGTGACCGAGGGCACCTCCGAGGAGACCTTTAGCCCTCACGAAAATGTGACCCGGGAGCAGGCGGCTACGTTCCTGTACCGCTATGCGACCAATGTGTTGGGCTTCTGGTTTACGCTGGAGGGTGACCTGTCCGGCTATACCGATGGGGACCGGATCAGCGAATTTGCTGCCGAGGCCGTCCTCTGGGCTACCGATGCGGGCATCTTTGAGGGCTTCCCGGATGGGACCTTCCAGCCCCAGGGCGCCCTGACCCGGGCACAGCTTGCCAAGATCCTGACGGTTCTGAACCGGTATGCGGCGAGCTATTCCCCCTATTAAGCGCCTTGTCTGTCTCTTCCCTTATAAATGGCCGCCCCACAGCCCCGCGCTGTGAGGCGGCCAACTCCATCTGCTGCATGGATGGGGAAGGGAGTTGATCCGGTGATCGATGGATAATTGTGATTTTTTAACTTGAAATTGGGAGGGTGAAGAATGGAGGTATGGGTCACAGCGCAGCCCCATTTGCTATATGAGACGGTGGAGCTGCTGTACGCCTATGTCAACCGGATTCCGGCCGTGGAGCTGACCCAGGAGGGGCCTTACTGCTTGCCAGAGGCGGCAATCCAGCAGATGCTGGATGTGGCCTGTGCCGGCATTTCCCAGGATGACCCGGAGATACAGTATGATTTCGGCAAGTATATCCTCTCCGAGGACCCGGAGCGCGCCACCTGTGTTGCCCGGAACCTGGTCTATAACTCTATGGAGCCCTCCGGCGGAGACTTGGCCGCAGACTGTGCGCGCCTGTGCCAGGCCAGACAAAGGCAACGAAGAAACCGAGAACGCATGGTGGACATCGATGAATATCGGCTCATCTATTTGGAGCCCGCTGACAGCGAGTTTGTTCCTCTGGCTCAAGAGATTGCCAAGCTGGGCCTCGGCCCAGAGTATGCCCAGAAGCTGCTGGAGCAATTCTCTGGCTTTGTGGAGGCGATGGACCAGCTGAAGACCATTCTGACCCCAGTGGCAGAAAAGCTGCGGCCATTGCTGGCGCCCTGGGCCCACCTTGCGGAGCCGCTGGCACGGAGCTGGGAGTCTTACTTTCTCCAGCCGGATGCGGAGGCGCAATGGCGCAAGCGGGTTCGCTACACCGAGGAAACGCCGTTGACATCTATGAGGGTCCAGCTCCGCTACCTCCGGCCCAAGTCCGCCCTGGGCGCCGTGGACGGAGAGGATGGCAACGCCTTCTGCCACATCGGCGTGGCGGTGCAGGTGGAAAAAACAGAATCTACCAACTTTGAGCCCTGGGAATTCCAGGCGCTGCGGCTCCTGGGCAGCGAGGCGCGGATGCGGATGCTGTGGGCCATGCTGGACAGGCCCATGTCCGCCCGGGAGCTGTCCCAGCAGCTGGAGCTGCACCTGGGCGGGGTGTGCCGGGACATCAGCAGCCTGTTTCATTCCAGACTGCTCACCACCGAGCAGGTGAACGGACGAAACCGGTACCGCACGAACAAAGAATCCTTGAGCATTCTGGCCAAACATCTGACACAAATGAAGAAGTTTCAGTTGCCTTTATAGGATGAGCGCCAAGCTGCTGGGTCAGTGGACGATTTTGGCGGAGAATGGGCGCCTATAAATTTAAAAAAGTGTAAAATCCCCCTTGACAGTGAGGGAGATTTGCTGTATGATAGGAGAGCATGTGTGGGGGAAGTCTGCGCATGTATGCGATGATGCAGGAGATTGCGGCATTTGCCGGTAACTTCTGCGGAGTATGTCCGGTCATCGGGCGGCTGAACGATCCTGTGTGCGCTTGCGTATATCGCTGCGCCTATGGGAATCGGCCGGCTTGCGTCGGCCATTTTTCATGGGCGGGAATGATACGCACGGCGGCGCGGACAGGAAGTTCGACCGTACCCAGCCACAACAACTGAGTACGTCTCAAGGAGGAAACATCAACATGGCAAACCAAATGATCAGAATCCGGCTGAAGGCCTATGATCACCAGCTCATCGACGCCAGCGCGGCGAAGATCGTAGAGACCGCCAAGCGCAACGGCGCTTCCGTCTCCGGTCCCATTCCTCTGCCCACCAAGAAAGAGGTGGTGACCATCCTGCGGGCTGTCCATAAGTACAAGGATTCCCGCGAGCAGTTCGAGCGCAGAACCCACAAGAGATTGATCGATATCCTCAACCCCAACCAGAAGACCGTGGAGTCCCTCATGTCCCTGGACCTGCCGGCTGGCGTTGAGATTGAGATAAAGCTGTAATTCCCCCGTCAGGATAGCAGCTTGCCCGCCACAGTCTGTCAATTGGACGGACGGGTCACGTTGACAAGCGGCTCCCAATGTCCGCCTGCCAACCAATAACCTTAAAAAGGAGAAGAAAACATGCAGAAAGCAATCATCGGCAAAAAAGTGGGCATGACCCAGATCTTCGATGAGAGCGGCAAGGTGATTCCGGTTACCGTCATTGAGGCCGGCCCCTGTGTCGTGACTCAGAAGAAAACCCTGGAGCAGGACGGTTACGTTTCCGTGCAGCTGGGCTTTGAGAATGTGAAAGAGTCCAAGCTGACCAAGCCCGAGGCCGGTCACCTGAAGAAGGCTGGCGTCGAGGCGAAGAAACATCTGAAGGAATTCAAGCTGGACGCCTCCGCCGAGATGAACGTGGGCGACGTGATCAAGGCCGACACCTTCGCCGCTGGCGACAAGGTGGACGTTGTGGGCACCTCCAAGGGCCATGGCTATCAGGGCGTTGTGAAGCGCTGGAATGCCGGCCGGACCCCCATGACCCACGGCGGCGGCCCTGTGCACCGTCACGCCGGTTCTATGGGCTCCTCTTCCGACCCCTCCCGGATCTTCAAGGGTAAGATCGGCGCTGGTCAGATGGGTGTGGAGCAGGTCACCATCCAGAATCTGGATGTGGTGAAGGTGGACAGCGAGCTCAATATGCTGGTCATCCGCGGCGCCATCCCCGGCCCCAAGGGCGGCCTGGTCTTTGTGAAGTCCACGGTGAAGAACAACAAGATCAAGCGCGGCGACGCCGGCATCAGCAAGAACCCGCAGAAGGCTTCCGGCCGGAATCCCCAGAAGGCTTCCGCCAGAGGTTAAGGAAAGGAGAGCTTAAATCATGCCTAAGACGAATGTTTACGATATGTCCGGCAAGCAGGTCGGCGAGATCGAACTCTCCGCAGCTTTGTTCGGCATTGAGCCCAACCAGTCTGTTGTCCACGACGTGGTCAAGAACCACCTGGCCAACTGCCGGCAGGGCACCCAATCCGCTCTGACCCGCGCCGAGGTTTCCGGCGGCGGCAAGAAGCCCTGGCGTCAGAAGGGCACCGGCCACGCCCGTCAGGGCAGCACCCGTGCTCCCCAGTGGACCCACGGCGGCATCGTGTTCGCTCCCAAGCCCCGGGATTACAGCTACACCCTCAATAAAAAGGTCAAGCGTCTGGCCCTGAAGTCCGTCCTCAGCGCCAAGGCTGCTTCCCAGGACATCGTGGTCATCGACTCCATCAAAATGAACGAGATCAAGACCAAGGAATTTGCCAAGTTCCTGTCTGCTGTGAACGCCGAGAGCAAGCCCCTGGTGGTCACCGCAGAGCCCGATGCCAACGTGGTCCGTTCCGGCCGGAACATCCCCGGCTGTGAGATCACCTTCGCCAACCTCATCAACGTCTATGACATTCTGAACGCCAAGAAGCTGGTTCTGGATCGGGCCGCCCTGGCCAAGATCGAGGAGGTGTTCGCATAATGAAGAACGCTTACGATATCATCAAAAGACCGGTCATCACCGAACAGTCCATGGAGGCTGTGACCGATAAGAAGTACGTCTTTATGGTTGCGCCGGATGCCAACAAAATTGAGATCAAGCAGGCCATCGAGCAGATCTTCGGCGTCAAGGTGGATAAGGTCAACACCATCCGGATGCAGGGCAAGATGAAGCGGACCGGCTCCTATCCCGAGGGCCGCCGCGCTGCCTACAAGAAGGCAGTGGTGAAGCTGACCGCCGATTCCAAGACCATCGAGTTCTTCGAGGGTATGGTCTAACCAAATCTCAATAAAGGAGCGTAACGCAAAATGGCTATTAGAACATTTAAGCCTTATACCCCGGCGCGTAGAAACATGACCGTTTCTGCTTTCGACGGCGTAGATAAGAAGGCCAAACCTGAGCGCAGCCTGGTTGAGACCCTGAAGAAGAACTCTGGTCGCAACAGCTACGGCAGAATCACCGTCCGCCATCGCGGCGGCGGCAATAAGCGGAAGTACCGCATCATTGACTTCAAGCGGGACAAGACGGAAATGACCGCCGAGGTCCTCCGCCTGGAGTATGATCCCAACCGCAGCGCGTTCATTGCCCTGGTGAAGTACGAGGATGGGGAACTGCGCTACATCCTGGCTCCCAACGGCCTGAAGGCCGGGGACAAAGTGGTCTCCTCTGCTACGGCGGACATCAAGCCCGGCAACTGCCTGCCCATCGCCAACATTCCCGTTGGTACGGTGATCCACAATGTGGAGCTGAACCCCGGCCGGGGCGCTCAGCTGGTCCGCTCTGCCGGTACCGCTGCCCAGCTCATGGCCAAGGATGGCCAGCTGGCCCAGGTCCGTCTGCCCTCCGGCGAGGTCCGGTATGTGCGGATGAACTGCACCGCCTGCATCGGTCAGGTGGGCAACCTGGATCATGAGAACATCCACATCGGCAAAGCCGGTCGGACCCGTCACATGGGCATCCGTCCCACGGTCCGTGGCTCTGTCATGAACCCCAACGATCACCCCCATGGCGGCGGCGAAGGCCGCGCCCCCGTTGGCCGTCCCGGCCCTGTGACTCCCTGGGGCAAGCCGGCTATGGGCTACAAGACCCGCAAGGCGAAGAACCCCACCAATAAGTTCATCGTCAAGGGCAGAAACGCCAAGTAAGGAGGATATGAACGAATGAGCAGAAGTATCAAAAAAGGTCCTTTTGTAGCACCCGAGCTGCTGAAGCGGGTCGAGGAGCTGAATAAGGCCGGTGAAAAGAAGGTCCTGAAGACCTGGTCCAGAGCCTCCACCATTTTCCCCTCCTTCGTCGGTCACACCATCGCTGTCCATGACGGCCGCAAGCATGTCCCTGTCTATGTCACCGAAGACATGGTGGGCCACAAGCTGGGCGAGTTCGTTCCTACCAGAACCTTCCGGGGCCACTCTGGCAGCAAGACCACCAACTCGAAGTAAGGAGGAACTGGAATGGAAGCGTTAGCACATGTGAAATACGTCCGCATGTCTCCCCGGAAAGTGAAGCTCCTGTGCGACATGATCCGCGGCAAGGACGTGAAAATCGCCACCGCATACCTGATGCAGACGCCCAAGGCTGCTTCCGAGCCTATGCTGAAGCTCCTGAAGAGCGCTGTTGCCAATGCCGAGCATAACAACGGGATGAACGTGGAGAACCTGTATGTCTCCACCGTCGTGGCCAACCCCGGCCCCACCCTGAAGCGCGGCATGCCCCGGGCAAAGGGCAGTTACAATCGGATTCTCAAGAGAACCACTCACATCACCATCGGTGTGAGCGAGAAGGCTTAAGCAGGAGGTAGCTATGGGACAGAAAGTTAATCCCCATGGACTGCGCGTTGGCGTGATCAAGGACTGGGACTCTCGCTGGTATGCCCGTGCCGATCAGGTGGGCGATCTGGTTGTGGAGGACTATAACATCCGCAAGTACCTGAAGAACAGACTCTACTCTGCCGGCATCGCCAAGATCGAGGTGGAGCGGAACAACGCGAAAGTCAAAATCAACATTCATTGCTCCCGCCCCGGCGTGGTCATTGGCAAGGCCGGCGCGGAGATTGAGAACCTGCGCAAGGATATGGAAGCCCGCCTGGGCAAGAGCGTGAACCTGAACATCGTAGAGGTTCGCAGCCCGGATCTGAATGCCCAGCTGGTGGCTGAGAACATCGCCCAGCAGCTGGAGAAGCGGATTTCCTTCCGCCGGGCTATGAAGAAGGCCATGCAGCAGGCAACTCGCCTGGGCGCCAAGGGCATCAAGGTGACCTGCGGCGGCCGTCTGGGCGGCGCAGAAATCGCACGCTCTGAGTCCTATCACGAGGGCACCATCCCCCTGCAGACCATCCGCGCCGACATTGAGTATGGCTTTGCCGAAGCTGCCACCACCTATGGCCGCATCGGTGTGAAGGTTTGGATCTACAAGGGCGAGGTCCTGAATACCACCCTCCGCGCCGCTGCTCCCGAGCCTGCTCCCGCCCGCCGGGATCGTCGGGACAATCGCCGGGATGGCGGCCGGGGCTACCGGAACGACCGGGGCGACCGGAGAGATGGCGGCAACCGGAGAGACGGCGGTGACCGCAACTACAATCGTCGGGAAGGAGGCAACCGCTAATGCTGATGCCCAAAAGAGTGAAATACCGCAAGGTGCAGCGCGGTCGTATGACCGGCGTCGCCTCCCGCGGAAATAAGGTTGTCTACGGTGAATACGGCATCCAGGCCATGGAGCCCGGCTGGATCACCGGCAACCAGATTGAGGCTGCCCGTATTGCCATGACCCGTTACACCAAGCGTGGTGGTAAGGTCTGGATCAAGATTTTCCCTGATAAGCCCATTACCAAGAAGGCCCTGGGCGTTCGTATGGGTTCCGGTAAAGGCGCGCCCGAGACTTGGGTGGCCGTTGTCAAGAACCAGAAGGTGATGTTTGAGATCGGCGGCGTGAGCGAGGAAGTGGCCCGTGAGGCCCTCCGTCTGGCTCAGCACAAGCTGCCCATCAAGACCCGCATCATCAAGAAGGAAGACCTGGATACTGAGATTGGTGGTGAATGATGATGAAGGCAACAGAAATCCGTAAGATGTCCGTTTCGGATCTGGAGGCCAAGCTGGCCGACCTGAAGAAGGATCTCTTCTTCCTGCGTATGCAGCACGCCACCAACCAGCTGGACAATCCCATTAAGATCAACGCTGTCAAAAAAGACATTGCCCGCATCAAAACTATTATTCGTGAGAAAGAGACCAAGGTCTGAGGAGGTAAGCGAACATGACTGAAAATACAAGAGCTTTCCGGAAAACCAGAATTGGTCAGGTCGTCTCCGATAAGATGGACAAGACCATTGTGGTGGCAATTGAGGACAGCGTGCAGCATCCTCTCTATAAGAAGATTCTGAAGCGGACCTATAAGCTGAAAGCCCACGACGAGAACAACGAGTGCGGCATCGGCGACACCGTGGAGGTTATGGAGACCCGTCCCCTGTCCAAGGATAAGAGATGGAGACTGGTCAGAATCATCGAGAAGGCTAAATAAGGAGGTCGGACAACTATGATTCAGCAGGAAAGCTACCTGAAGGTTGCCGACAATACCGGCGCCAAGGAAATCCACTGCATCCGGGTCTTGGGCGGCTCCAAGCGGAAGTATGGCAACATCGGCGATGTCATCGTTGCCTCTGTCCGGAAGGCGGCCCCCGGCGGCACCGTGAAGAAGGGCGAAGTGGTGAAGGCCGTCATCGTCCGCAGCAGAAGAGGCGTCCGCCGGGAGGACGGTACCTACGTCCGGTTCGACGAGAATGCCGCCGTCCTCATCAAGGAGGATAAGAATCCCCGCGGCACCCGTATTTTTGGACCGGTGGCCAGAGAGCTCCGCGAGAAGGATTACATGAAGATCCTCTCCCTGGCTCCCGAAGTCATTTAAGGGGGATGAACCAGAATGAATATCAAGAAGAATGATACAGTAATTGTCCTGTCCGGTAAGGACAAGGGGACAAAGGGCAAGGTTCTGGTGGCCATGCCCAAAGACAACAAGGTGATCGTCGAAGGCGTCAATGTGGCCACTTGCCACACCAAGCCCCGCAAGCAGGGCGAGCAGGGCGGCATCGTGAAGAAAGAGACCCCCATCCGGGCCTGCAAGGTTGCCCTGTATTGTGGCAAGTGTGGCAAGGGCGTTCGGGTTGGCTTCAAGATCGAGGGCGACAAGAAGACCCGCGTTTGCGCCAAGTGCGGCGCTGAAATCTGATAGGAGGGAGCAAAAACATGGCTACTAGAATGAAAGAAAAGTACACCACCGAGATTGCTCCTGCTCTTCTGAAGAAGTTCGGCTACAAGAGCGTCATGCAGATTCCCAAGCTGGACAAGATCATTGTCAACGTGGGCTGCGGCGAGAGCAAGAACAATGCCAAGGAGATTGAGGCCATCTGCAAAGACATCGGCACCATCACCGGCCAGAAGCCCATCACCACCAAGGCCCGGAAGTCCGTGGCCAACTTTAAGGTCCGTGAGGGTGAAACCGTTGGCGTGAAGGTCACCCTGCGGGGCGACAAGATGTATGAGTTCCTGGATCGTCTCTTTAGCGTGGCCCTGCCCCGTGTCCGTGACTTCCGGGGCATCAACCCCAACTCCTTTGACGGCCGTGGCAACTACGCCTTTGGTCTGAAGGAGCAGCTGATCTTCCCCGAAATCGAGTACGACAAGGTGGATAAGATCCGGGGTATGGACATCTGCATCTGCACCACTGCGAACACCGACGAAGAGGCCAAGGAGCTGCTGACCCAGCTCGGCGCCCCCTTCTATAACTAATGGAGGTATTTGAACTATGGCAAAAAAAGCTATGATTCTGAAGCAGCAGGCCGAGGCCAAATACTCCAGCCGCCGCTACAACCGCTGCAAGATCTGCGGCCGGCCCCATGCGTATCTCCGGGATTACGGCGTCTGCCGGATCTGCTTCCGTGAACTGGCTTACAAGGGCCAGATTCCCGGTGTCCGGAAGGCCAGCTGGTAATAGGCGGTTTCTCTCCGGCGCCTTCCAGGAAGGCCCGGAGCTTCCGGCGCCTTCCAGGAAGGCCCGGAGCTTCCGGCGCCTCACCGGGAGAGATTGTAAATGTCAAAAAGCCCGGGAAGTCTTGAGAAGATGGGGCCGGTTCCGGCCCGCATTCTCCTGATACTCCCGCGCTTTCACGGGTTCAGCCCGTAACTTCTATCAGGAGGATATCAACATGCAAATCACCGATCCCGTAGCAGATATGCTGACCAGAATCCGGAACGCGAACTCTGCAAAGCACGATACCGTGGATGTGCCCGCCTCCAACCTGAAAAAGGCCATTGCTCAGATCCTGCTGGACGAGGGCTATATCAAGGCCTATCAGGTCACCGATGAGGGCGTACAGGGCAAGATTCACATCACCCTCAAATATGTGGGCAAGAAGGAGAAGGTCATTTCCGGTCTTCGCCGCGTTTCCAAGCCCGGCCTGCGTGTCTACGCCGGTGCTGAGGAGCTTCCCAAGGTTCTGAAGGGCCTGGGCATTGCCATCATTTCCACGTCCAAGGGCGTCATGACCGACAAGAAAGCCAGAGAGCTCCATGTCGGCGGCGAGGTCCTGGCGTTTGTATGGTAAGGAGGTAGCAGCATGTCTAGAATTGGTAAGCACCCCATTCCGGTCCCCGCTGAGGTCTCTGTGAGCATTGAGGCCGGCAACGTGGTTACGGTGAAGGGTCCCAAGGGTACGCTGACCCAGACCTTCCATCCCGATATGATCATCAAGCAGGAGAACGGTGTCCTCACCGTGACCCGGCCTGATGACGAGCACCTGCACAAGAGCCTCCATGGCCTCACCCGGACCCTCCTCAGCAACATGGTTGTTGGTGTGGAAAAGGGCTACAGCAAGGACCTGGACATTGTGGGCGTTGGCTATAAGGCTGAAAAGAAGGGCAACCAGCTGGTTATGAACCTGGGCTTCTCCCATCCCGTCGTCGTGGATGAGATCCCCGGCATCACCATTGATGTTCCCGCCGCCAACAAGGTGATCATCCGCGGCATCGACAAGCAGGTCGTGGGCCAGTTTGCCGCCGAAGTCCGCGGCAAGAGACCTCCCGAGCCTTATAAGGGCAAGGGCGTCAGATATTCTACCGAGGTCATCCATCTGAAGGCTGGTAAGACCGGCGGTAAGAAATAATTAGGAGGTGTGCCATCATGGTAAGTAAAACCGATAAGAACGCTATGCGTCAAAAGCGCCATGTGCGCGTCCGCGGTAAGATCTCCGGCACGCCGGAAAGACCCCGCCTGAATGTATACCGCAGCAATGCGAATATCTATGCGCAGCTCATCGACGATGTGAACGGAACCACCTTGGCTTCCGCTTCCACTCTGGACAAGGGCTTCGAGGGCGCCGCCGGCAACTGCGAGGCCGCCAAGAAGGTGGGCCTGGCTTTGGCCGGGCAGGCCAAGAAGAAGGGCATCACCACCGTGGTCTTTGACCGCAGCGGTTATGTCTATCACGGCCGTGTGGCCGCCCTGGCTGAGGGCGCCCGCGAAGGCGGCCTGGAGTTCTAAGGAGGAGGAAGAAAAATGGCTTACAACAAGTCGAATGAGAACAACGCCCCGGAACTCATTGAGAAGGTTGTCTACCTGAATCGGGTCAGCAAGACCGTCAAGGGCGGCCGCGTCATGAAGTTCTCCGCTCTGGTCGTCGTGGGCGACGGCAAGGGTACCGTGGGCTATGGCCTGGGCAAGGCCGCTGAGGTCTCCGAGGCCATCCTGAAGGGCATCGCCGATGCCAAGAAGAACATGGTTAAGATTACTTTGGCTGGTTCCACCATTCCCCATGAAGTCATCGGCATTTTTGGCGCCGGTTCGGTGCTCCTGAAGCCCGCCCCCGAGGGCACCGGCGTGATCGCCGGCGGCGCTGTCCGCGCTGTGATGGAAGCAGTCGGCATCCGGAACATCTGCGCCAAGTGCCTGCGCTCCAACAATCCCCAGAACGTGGTGAAGGCCACCATGCAGGGCCTGGAATCTCTCCGGGGTCCCGAGCAGGTTGCTGCCATCCGGGGCAAGAGCGTAGAAGAAATCGTTGGTTAAGGAGGCAATTAACATGGCTAATTTGAAAATCACGCTGGTTAAGAGCCTGAATGGCCGGCTTGAAAAGCACATTGCTACGGCAGAATCTCTGGGCCTTCGGAAGATCGGCCAGACCACGATTCAGCCGGATAACACCCAGACCCGCGGCAAGATCGCAAAGATCGGTTATCTGCTTCAGGTCACCGAAGTGAAATAAGGAGGAGCGAAATGAAACTTTCTGAACTTTCTCCTGTGGCTGGCTCCACCCAGGTGGGCAAGCGGAAGGGCCGCGGTACCGGTACCGGTAACGGCAAGACCGCTGGCCGGGGCCACAAGGGCCAGAAGGCCCGCAGCGGCGGCAAGATCCGCATCGGCTTCGAAGGCGGCCAGATGCCTCTGGCCCGGCGTGTGCCAAAGCGGGGCTTCAACAACATCTTTGCCAAGCCCCTGACTGCTGTCAACATCTCCGAGTTGGAGGTTTTTGAGAACGGCGCCGTGGTAGACGCCGCTGCCCTCTTGGAGCGGGGCATCGTCTCCGACTGCAAATACGGCCTGAAGATTCTGGCCAGAGGGGAGCTCACCAAAAAGCTCACCGTAAAGGCCGCTGCGTTCTCCGAATCTGCCAAAGCGAAGATTGAGCAGGCAGGTGGAAAGGCCGAGGTGGTGTAAGTGTTTACCACATTCCGCAACGCTTGGAAAATTGCAGACCTGAGAAAAAAGCTGATGTTTACCCTGCTGATCCTCTTCATTTATCGGATTGGCAACCGGATTCCTGTCCCTGGCGTGGATGTAGCGGCCCTGCGGACGTTCTTTGATCAGACACTGTCCAACACTGTTCTGGGCTTCTACAACACCCTGTCTGGCTCCGCGTTCTCCGAAGCCACCATTTTGGCCCTGTCGATCCAGCCGTATATCAATGCGTCCATCATCATTCAGCTGCTCACCATCGCCATTCCTACCTTGGAGCGGATGGCGAAGGAAGAGGGCGAAGTGGGCAAGAAGAAGCTGGAACGGATCACCCGGTACACCACCGTGGGCCTGGGCCTTCTTATGGGTATCGCATATACCATCATGCTGCACAATTATCAGATTCTCTCTGCCAATGCCAACTTCCTGAACTACGTGGTCATCGTGCTGTCCTTTACCGCAGGTTCTGCCCTGGTGATGTGGTTGGGTGAGCAGATCACAGAGTTTGGTATCGGCAATGGTATTTCCATGATCCTGTTCGCCAACATCATCTCCCGGATTCCCGACAACGTTATCAGCCTGGTGACCAACCTGTCCACCGGTGCAATGAAGTGGTGGGGTGCCACCATCGTCCTGGTGGGCATGGCCGCTCTGGTGCTGCTGATTGTCTACATCAACGATGCCGAGCGCCGGATTCCCATCCAGTACGCCAAACGGGTGGTGGGCCGGAAGGTCTATGGCGGCCAGAATACCAACCTGCCCATTAAGGTAAACATGTCCGGCGTGATGCCTGTCATCTTTGCCCAGTCCATCGCTTCTCTGCCTGCTACCATCTTTGCGTTCACCAGTGTGCAGAAGGGTGTGGGCTTCTGGGGCACGCTGCGGGCGATCTTTGAGTCGGACAGCTGGTTCTATGCATTCCTGTACTTCATCCTGATCATCGGCTTTGCCTATTTCTACGCAGCCGTTCAGTATGATCCCATGGAGATTTCCAACAATCTGAAGAAGAACGGCGGTTTCATCCCCGGCTTCCGTCCTGGCAAGCCCACCGCTGACTTCATTGCAAAGGTGATCCATAAGATTACCTTCTTTGGCGCCATTTATCTGGCCATCGTGGCCCTGCTTCCCATCATTGCCGGCAATCTCATTCCCGGCGTAAAGGCTTTGGGGATCGGCGGCACGTCCGTCATCATCGTGGTCGGTGTTGCCCTCGAGACGGTGCAGGCTCTGGAGGCTCAGATGCTGATGCGTCACTACAAGGGTTTCCTGGAGTAACGGGAGGCATCGCATGAACCTGATTTTATTGGGAGCTCCCGGTGCAGGAAAGGGAACTCAGGCAGAATTGCTCACCCAGAAGTTGGGCATTCCCGCCATCTCTACCGGCAATATGCTTCGGGAGGCAATGCGGAACGATACGGAAACCGGCCGAGAGGTCACGTACTACATGGACAATGGACTCCTGGTCCCCGACGATGTCATTCTTGCCATCGTACGGGACCGGGTGTCCTGCCCGGACTGCGCCCGCGGATTCATTCTGGACGGGGTGCCCCGGACTCTGGCGCAGGCCCAAAGCCTGGACAGTCTGGGAATCCGGATTGACCATGTGGTGTCCATTGAAATTGACGATGCGGTGATTGAGGCCCGGATGATGGGCCGCCGGGTATGCAGTGCCTGTGGCGCTTCCTACCACATCACCGCCCATCCCCCCAAAGTAGAAGGAATCTGCGATGCCTGCGGCGGTTCGCTGATGACCCGACACGACGATACACCGGAAACGGTGCGCCGCCGCCTGGCGGTATATCATAAGCAGACCGAGGCACTCAAGGACTTCTATCAACAGCTGGGCAAGCTTCGGCTTGTAGAGGGGAATCAGCCCATCGAGGACGCAAACCGTGCGATTCTCGGGGCGATAGGTGCGTGACATGATCTCTATTAAAAATGAACATGAGCTTGAGGCGATGCGCCAGGCCTGTAAAATTACCGCGGCAGCCCGTGCCTTGGCAGGGGAAATGGTAAGGCCAGGCGTCAGCACCAAGCAAATTGACAAAGCCGTACACGAGTTTATCGTGCAGCAGGGCGCCAAGCCGTCGTTCCTGCATTATGGCGGATTCCCCGCCAGCGTCTGCATTTCCGTCAACAGCACGGTCATCCATGGGATTCCCAGTGGTCGTGTCCTTCAGGAGGGAGACATTGTCTCAGTTGACGTAGGCGCTTATTTCCGGGGATTCCATGGAGATTGTGCCGCGACTTATCCCTGTGGGAAAATTTCGCCGGAAGCACAAAAGCTCATTGACGTTACCCGTCAGAGCTTTTTCGAGGGCTTAAAATTCGCAAAACAGGGAAATCGAATTACGGATATCTCCCATGCCATCCAAACGTATGTGGAGTCTAACGGTTATTCTGTAGTGCGCGACTTCGTAGGTCACGGCGTTGGCGCGCAGCTGCATGAAGAGCCTGAGGTGCGCAACTTCGGCGCCCCCGGGCATGGACCCAGAATGCTGAAGGGGATGACCCTGGCCATTGAACCTATGGTGAACCAAGGCACCTATGATGTGGTGGTTCTCAAGGACAAGTGGACTACGGTCACTGCCGACGGCAAGCTCTCGGCCCATTACGAAAATACTGTGCTCATTACCGACGGCGAGCCGGAAATTCTCACCGTCACCGAGGGGCTGTAGTATGGAAATTGGTAAATCGGACATTGTCCTCTCCGTAGCTGGCAGGGACCAGGGAAAGCTGTTCTATGTATTGGAAACAGACGGTGCGTACGTCCTGGTGGCCAACGGCAGAGAGCGGAGGCTGGAACGCCCCAAACGCAAAAAGCTGAAACATGTCCGGAAGGTCCCTCGAGCTGAATCCAGAATCGCCAGGAAGATCGCTTCCGGCGAGAAAGTGCTCAACAGCGAATTACGAAGGGATCTGGCTGCGTTCAGCCAGGAAATCAACAGTCAAAACCAAGGGAGGTTTTAACTTGGCAAAAGACGACGTAATCGAACTTGAGGGCATCGTTGTCGATGCACTGCCGAATGCAATGTTCAAAGTCAATATTGGCGGCGGGCATACGATTCTGGCACACATTTCCGGCAAGCTCAGAATGAACTATATCAAGATCTTGCCCGGTGACAAGGTAACTGTTCAGATGTCTCCCTATGATCTGACCCAAGGCCGGATCACTTGGAGAAGCAAGTAATTACAATAAGAGATTTGCTCTTAAATGGAGGTTAACAGTATGAAGGTAAGACCGTCCGTTAAACCCATGTGCGAGAAGTGCAAAATCATTAAGCGCAAGGGTCGCGTTATGGTAATTTGCGAGAACCCCAAACACAAGCAGAGACAAGGCTGATAGGAGGTGCTTGAAGAATATGGCACGTATTGCTGGTATTGACCTGCCCCGCGAAAAAAGAATTGAAATTGGTCTGACGTATATCTACGGCATTGGACGCACCAGCGCCAAGGAGATCCTGGAAAAGGCTGGCATTGATCCCGACATCCGGGTGAAGAACCTGACCGAGGATCAGGAGGCCGCTCTGCGTGAAGTGATCGACCATCACTACACCATCGAAGGTGATCTCCGCCGTAAGGTTGCAATGAATATCAAGCGGCTCACCGAGATTGGCTGCTACCGGGGTGTGCGGCATCGCCGCGGCCTGCCTGTCCACGGCCAGCGGACCAAGACCAACGCCCGCACCCGGAAGGGCCCGAAGAAGACCATCGCCAATAAGAAGAAGTAAAGGAGGGATATGTCATGGCCAAAGTAAACGCAAAGAAAGTTGTAAAGCGCCGCAGAGAGCGCAAGAACGTAGAGAAGGGCGCCGCGCATATCCGCTCTTCCTTCAACAACACCATGGTGACCATCACCGACCTGAACGGCAACGCCCTGTCCTGGGCTTCCTCCGGTGGCCTGGGCTTCCGTGGTTCCAAGAAATCCACCCCCTTCGCCGCCCAGATGGCCGCCGAGACTGCCGCCAAGGCAGCCATGGAGCATGGCCTCAAGACGGTGGAGGTTTACGTCAAGGGTCCCGGTCAGGGACGTGAGGCCGCGATTCGCGCCCTGCAGTCCGCCGGACTGGAAGTCGTCATGATCAAGGACGTCACCCCCATTCCCCACAATGGCTGCCGTCCGCCCAAGAGACGTCGTGTCTAATTCGCAATAGGAGGAATTTGAGTTATGGCTAAAAATATGCAGCCTGTTCTGAAGCGTTGCAGAACGCTGGGCGTTTCTCCTGCCGCAATGGGTTATTCCAAGACTTCCAACAAGAACCCCGGCGGACAGAGAAGAGCCAAGAAGTCCGAGTACGCCATGCAGCTGACAGAGAAGCAGAAGGTCAAGTTTGTATACGGCATGCAGGAGAGACAGTTCCGGGGCTACTACGAGAAGGCCTCCCGGGCGGAAGGCAACACCGGAGAGGTGCTGCTGAGCATGCTGGAGCGTCGGCTGGACAACGTGGTATATCGCCTGGGCTATGCTTCCACCCGTCGGGAGGCCCGGCAGTTGGTGAACCATGGCCACTTTACCGTCAACGGCAAGCGGGTGAACATTCCCTCCTTCCTGGTAAAGGTAGGAGACCTGGTGGCCGTTTGCGAGGCCAGCGTTTCCAAGCCCCGCTTTAAGAAGATGAAAGAAGACGACGCATTTGTCGCTGCACCGAAGTGGCTGGATCGGGATAAGAACACCCTCCAGGGGAAAGTCGTTGCAATTCCTACCAAGGAAGACATTGACTTCGAGATCGCCGAGCACCTGATCGTCGAGTTGTACTCCAAGTAATGTTTTGCCCTCGTTGATTGGTAAGCTGAATGAAACGGGGCTTCGGCCCCGCAGGTGAAAAGGAGGGTATTTTATTCATGGTAGAAATTGAAAAGCCGCGCATTGTGTGTATGGATTCTGCCGACGATGTCTCGTATGGCAAATACGTGGTGGAGCCTCTGGAGAGAGGCTACGGCACAACTTTGGGCAACTCCCTGAGACGAATCCTGCTATCCTCACTGCCCGGCACGGCTGCGACCTCCATCAAGATCGCCGGCGTCCAGCATGAGTTCTCCACCATTCCCGGTGTCAAGGAAGACGTGACGGAAATTGTCCTCAGCGTCAAACGCATTGTGGCAAAGCTCCATTGCCAGGGCGTCAAGACGGTATACATCGACGCCACTGGCCCCTGCGAGGTAACCGCTGGGGACATCAAGGCCGATGGAGAGGTGGAGATCCTGAATCCGGACCTGCACATCTGCACTCTGGGCCCGGATGCAACCTTCAACATGGAGATTACCATGAGCCACGGGCGCGGCTATGTCTCCGCCGACCGCAACAAGACGCCTCAAACCGTGATTGGCGTCATCCCCATTGACTCCATCTACACGCCTGTTTTCAAGGTGAACTACGCCGTGGAGAACACCCGTGTGGGCAATATGACCGACTATGACAAACTGACGTTGGAGGTCTGGACCGATTCCACCATTTCTGCCCGGGACGCGGTGTCTCTGGGTGCAAAGATTCTGTCCGACCATCTGAGCCTCTTTACAAACCTGTCGGAGACCGTTGCCAATGCCTCCACCGTGGTGGAGAAGCCGGAGTCCAGCACCAACAAGGTGCTGCAGATGACCATTGATGAGCTGGACCTGTCTGTTCGCAGCTTTAACTGCCTGAAGCGGGCCAATATTAACACCGTGGAGGATCTGATCTCCAAAACCGGTGAAGATATGATGAAGGTCCGCAACATGGGCAAAAAGTCCCTGGACGAGGTCCAGAAGAAGCTGGAGATGATGGGCCTGTCCCTGGCCAGTGAAGAATCCGGCACCAATAACTAATACCTTATGATGTAAGGAGGAAATGTGCATGTTCGGTACTCGCAAGCTGGGCAGAACCAGCGATCAGAGAAAAGCGATGCTGCGGCAGTTGACCACTGACCTGCTGGAGAAGGGCAAAATCGAGACCACCTTCTACCGGGCAAAGGAAGTGCAGCCCGTGGTGGAGAAGATGATCACCCTGGGCAAGAAGGGCAACCTGGCTGCCTACCGGCGGGCCATGGGCTTTGTCACCAAGGAAGATGTGGTGAGCAAGCTCTTCAAGGAAGTTGCTCCCAAGTACGCCGACCGGAATGGCGGCTACACCAGAGTCACCCGCTTGGGACCCCGCCGCGGTGACGCCGCTGAAATGGCTGTCATCGAGTTGGTTTGATCCCCCAGCAATTTTGCTGCAAATACCCCCTTCCGGTCAGCTCCGGAGGGGGGATTTTTTCAAACAAGGAGGAGAACGCCCATGTCCACCTATTTGACCAAGCAAACCCCTGGAGATACCGCCTGGTTTACCCATGACCGGTTTGGGATGTTCATTCACTGGGGGCTCTACGCCATGCCTGCCCGCCATGAGTGGATTATGACCCGGGAGAGAATGACGGATGAACACTATGCCCGCTACTTCCGCCACTTTGAGCCGGATTTGTATGATCCCCGGGAGTGGGCCCGTATGGCCAAAGCAGCGGGAATGAAGTATGCCGTGATGACGGCAAAGCATCACGAGGGCTTCTGCATGTTTGATTCCCAATACACCGATTTTAAGTGCACCAATACGCCAGCAGGCCGGGATCTGATCCGGGAGTATGTGGAGGCATTCCGGGCAGAAGGGCTCCGGGTGGGATTTTACTATTCCCTCATTGATTGGCATCATCCTGATTTCACCGTGGATATGCTCCATCCCCGCCGGGATGATCCGGACGCACAGCGCCTGAATGAAGGCCGGGATATGAAGCGCTATGCCCAGTACATGCGGGACCAGGTGACCGAGCTGTTAACGGCTTATGGTAAAATTGATATTTTGTGGTTTGACTTCTCCTACTCAGACAACCACGATGGCGCCCCCTGGATGCGAGGGAAAGGGAAAGAGGACTGGGAGGCAGAGGAACTGATTGCTCTGGCCCGCCGTCTGGCCCCTGGGATCCTCATTGACAACCGGACGGAAGTAGACGGGGACATCTGGACCCCGGAGCAGTATCAGCCCAAGACCTGGGTCCGGCATCCTGTGAGTGCCGAGCTGGTCACCTGGGAGGCCTGCCAGACCTTCTCCGGCTCCTGGGGCTATTATCGGGACGAGATGACCTGGAAATCCCCGGAGATGCTCATCCGGATGCTGGTGGAGACCGTCAGCCTGGGTGGGAACCTGCTGATGAACGTGGGACCTACCGCCCGGGGCTATCTGGACAGCCGGGCCCAGGCGGCGCTGGAGGTGTATGCCCAGTGGATGCGATACAACAGCCGCTCCATTTACGGCTGCACCATGGCGGAGCCGGAATTCCAGGCCCCCCAGGACTGCCGCTTCACCCAGAGTGCAGATGGCAAACGGCTCTACCTACACCTCTTTGCCTACCCCTTTGCCTACCTGGAGCTCCACGGACTGGCAGGGAAGGTGGACTACGTCCAGTTCCTCCACGATGCCAGTGAGGTGCAGTTTACAGAAGGCAAGGTAGACCACTTCTCCTTGGGAGCCACCCAGGAGAAGGACCTCCTGGTCCTGGAACTGCCCCCGGTCAAGCCAGACGTTCTGGTGCCGGTGCTGGAGATTTTCTTAAAGGACCGGGAAGGCTGAGGATCAGCAGAGGGCAACAGCAGGATCCGTTTGAAACCCAGGGAGAAGGAACCTGCTATTGCCCCGATTTTTCTACCGGGAATTGATTTTACAGGGAAAATCTGATATGCTAAAAGAGCCGCCTTGGGCGGATAGATTGTGACTACAAGGCGCAATGGCGCAGAATAGAAGGGAACCATGAACGAAAAAGGAATTGGAGAGCTCCGCCGCCGCTTTCGGCCGGACAAAACCAGCGTCACCCACATTCGTGGGTGTTATGTGAACGAAAAGGCTGAAATTGTCTCAGAGTTTACCCAGGCGTTGGGACTCATGACCGAGGACGAAGCGGAGAAAATACTGGCTCTGCTGCGCAGGGCCCTCTCTGGCAGCTTGGGAAAGAACCTGGTGGATCTTTCCTTCACCACAGCCCAGGTCCAGGATAGCCCGGAGCATCGGCTTCTGACAGCCCTCCGGGACGGAGAGGAGGAAGCCATTCATAGCTTTTATGAGAAGGTGGCCGCCTCGCTACATATGGAAAGCAGCTACCTGATTCTCCTGGCGCAGGACGCTTATGATGTGCCCTTCCGGGGCAAGGATGGGGAGACCATGGAAGATGGTTCGGATACGGTCTTCCGCTATGTTCTGTGCAGCATCTGCCCGGTGAAGCTGGCCAAACCGGCCCTCACCTATTATGTGACGGCGGGGGAGTTTCACAATCGGGCCTCCGACTGGTTGGTGGGGTCGCCGGAGTTGGGGTTCCTCTTCCCGGCCTTCGAGGACCGGGCCACCAATCTGTATGGCGCGCTGCTATACACCCGAGACATTGGGCAGGAGCACAAGGAATTTGTGGATGCGGTCTTCCATCTGACGGCCCCCATGCCTGCGGCCCAGCAGCGGGAGGCGTTTCAGGGGCTTCTCACTGGGGCCTTGGGGGAGGACTGCTCCTTTGACACGGTCCAGGCGGTCCAGGGCCAGCTGTGCGCCATGATACAGGAACATAAGGAGAGTAAGGAGCCAGAGCCTCTCACCATCACCAAGGGGACGGTCAAGGGCGTCCTGGCCTCCTGCGGCGTATCCCAGGCCCACGTGGAGGCCTTCGACGGTCAGTATGATGAGACCTTCGGAGCCGATACAGACCTTCGTCCCCGGAATCTGGTGGATCCCAAACTTCTGGAGGTGAAGACCCCCGACGTCACCATTCGTGTCACCCCAGAGCGCAGCGACCTGGTGGAAACTCGGGTGCTGGGCGGCGTCAAGTACATCCTCATCCGCGCGGACGAGGGCGTGGAGCTCAACGGGGTGAACATCCAGATTGATGACTGACCGATACATTAAATAATAAAAATATAATCAGGAGGATACCGGAATGCTCTGCATTGTCAAGGCTCCATGCAAGGTCTGATTGGACACAGCTGCGTGGAGCATAGAAATGTCCAAAAGGCTTTGCATCTGATGAAACTCTTATAACATCAAAGGAGCAAAGTCGATATGTATTTCAATAAAATTACACTCAGAGAGCTTCGGAGTTTTCTGATTCTCTGGCTCACACAGTCATTTTCCGCCCTTGGCAGCGCCATGACCGGTTTTGCGCTGATCATTTGGTCTTATCAGGCGAAGGGCTCTGCCCTCACCACGGCGTTGCTTTCCGTCTGCTCGTATGGACCTTACGTTCTCATGAGCATCTTTGCCGGAGCCATCAGTGACCGCCTGAACCGGAAGGTGGTGATGCTGGTCTGCGACACCTTTGCAGCCCTCAGCACCGTGGTCACCATGGTGCTGCTCCGTGGGGGGCATCTGGAGATCTGGCATCTGTATTTGCTCAATGCGCTGAATGGCCTGATGAATACGGTGCAGCAGCCGGCTTCCGATGTGGCCACGACGCTGCTCATCCCCCGGAAGTACTACCAGATGGCCAGCGGAATGCGGTCCTTTTCGAATTCTCTGGTGAACATCCTGACTCCAGCTTTGGCTACGGCGATTTTGACGTTGCTGGGCTTGGAGGCGGTGATGCTGTTTGACCTCATCACCTTTGCGGTGGCATTTTTGGCGCTGCTGCTGTGGGTGGACATCCCGACGGTGGCGGAGACCGGGGAGCAGCGGGAACCGGTGCTCCAAGCAGCCCGGGCAGGACTCCGATATCTGTGGCAAAATCGGGGGATTCTGGATCTGATTTTCTTCCTGGCAGCCATCAACTTGACGGCGTCGGTGTACAACGCCGCGTTCCCGGCCCTCATTCTGTCGGTGCCGGGGGGAGGAGAGACGGCGCTGGGTACGGTGAATGCGGTGATCGGTGTGGCGATGCTGCTGGGAAGTGTCTTGGCTTCTGCCGCCCCTGCGCCCAAAAGCCGGGTCCGGGTCATCTGGAATGCGCTGCTTTTGTCCATGGGAACGGAAAATTTCTTCCTGGCCTTTGGCCGGTCTTTGCCTGTGTGGTGTGTGGGCGCCGTACTGGGCTGGGTGGCCATTCCCGTAATGAACGCCAACATGGATGTACTGTTTCGCAGCCGCATCCCAGTGACCATGCAGGGCCGGGTGTATGCTGCCCGGAATACCCTCCAGTTTTTTACCATTCCCTTGGGCTATGCCTTGGGCGGCTGGCTGGTGGACCGGGTGTTTGAACCCTGGATGGCAGCCCAATCCGCTGGGACGCTGTTGATCCGGCTGTTTGGAAGTGGGAAGGGTTCCGGTGCGGCGATGCTGTTCTTCTTCCTGGGACTGTTGGGTCTGCTGACCTGCCTGGTGTTCCGGAGAGACCGGCACATCTGGGCCCTGGAGCGCCATGACTGACCGCTTTTTTGTTCCGAATACCTGCTGGGCTTGGGCGTTTCCCAAGCCCAGTATGGCGTAACGTGCGGCCTCCTGGATATACCGGATAGGCGAGAAGTCCATTGCATCTCCGGAGAAATGGTGTCAACGACGCTCTTTGTGCCCGGTTGGATGGCCCTCCACAAGATGTGGATTGGCGCCAAAAAGGCCGGAGTTTTTTTGTCGGTTCTTCGGATTTGCTTGGGTTGTGTGCCGAGGGGGATTGTGGTATAATGAAAGACCAAAGGACGAAATTTGCTGAAGCGCTGGTTTGGACCGCGTCATTCCCCCTGCCGGAATGACGGGTTTTTTGCCCACGGAGGATTGCCATGAACACCAAGGACCTGTCCCTATCCCAAACTGAAATCCACAAATTGCTCTCTGCGGGGAGTGGAGATGCGGCGCTGCTGCATCTGTACCTCCAGTGTGGCAATCCGCCCCAGGAGGCGGAGGCCTCTTTGGGGATGAGCCAGGCCCGGTATTCCTGCGCTGCGGCGACGCTACGGCAGCTGGGACTCTGGCCGGAAGAGAGCACGTATCTCCGCCCGGCCCAGCAGCCGCCCCAATACACGGAGGAGGATGTGACCCAGGCCATGAACCGCAGTGAGGAGTTTCGCCTCCTGGTGGGGGAGGTACAGCGGACCCTGGGGCGGATCCTCACCACCGAAGAGCTGAAAATCCTCCTGTCCTTCCGGAATTACTTAGATTTGCCTGCCGAGGTGGTAAGCATGTTGGTGTGCTACTGCAAAGAGCGGCTGCGTCGCAAGGGTTCCAACCGGAATCCCTCTCTGCGAACCATTGAAAAAGAGGCTTATACCTGGGCCGAGCAGGGCATCAACACCCTGGAAGAGGCAGCGGCCTATATGCAGGCCCAGAACGCCCGGCACACCCGGACGGCCAATCTGATGCGGCTGCTGCAAATCTCCGGTCGAAATCTGACCCCGGCAGAGGAGCGGTATGCCCAGGCCTGGCTGGATATGGATTTTGACTCTCAGGCTCTTCAAATGGCCTATGAAAAGACCTGCCTCAATACCGGCGGGCTGAAGTGGCCCTATATGAATAAAATTCTCCAAAGCTGGCATCAGCAGAATCTCCATACCGGGGCGCAGATTCAGGCCGGGGACAAAAAACCGGCCCCTCAAGCCCAGCGGGTTCAGGCGGGCACTGCCGCTCTGGGGCAAATGGAGCGGGAGGCCATTGCCCGGATGCTCCGGGAGCAGGAACAGGAGGGGTAACGAATGGCATACACAGGAGAGGTGCTGCGTCGGGCCCGGGAGCGTCTGGCCCAGGCCAAGGCGGAGCGGGAGTCGGAAAATGCGGAGCACCTGCGCCGGGCCTACCGACAGGTGCCCCGGCTAGCAGAAATTGACCGGGCCCTCCGCCTCACCATGGCCCAGGCGGCCCAGACGGTCTTCCAACAGGGGGGCGATCCTCAGGCGGAGTTTGCCCGCATCCGCCAGGAGAATCAGGACCTGCAGCGGGAACGGGAATGGCTGATCGAAGACAACTTCGAAGAGGGCTTTTTGGAAGATGCTCCGGTTTGCACGGTCTGTGGCGGCAGCGGTTACGTGGGGGCTCAGATGTGTGAGTGCCTCCGGGAGCTGTGCCGTCAGGAGCAGAAGAAGGAGCTGACCCTCCTCACCGGCGCCGCCCGGGAGACCTTCGAGGGCTTCCGCCTCAGCTATTACTCCGACCAGACGGACCCCAATCTGGGGGTCAGCCCCCGGGCGGTTATGGCTGGTACCCTTCAGACCTGCCGCCGGTATGCCCAGAGCTTCACTATGAAGTCGGGCAATTTGCTCCTCAACGGCAATCCGGGCCTGGGAAAGACCTTTTTGTCTGCCTGCATCGCCCGGACGGTGGCCGATGGGGGCTATAGCGTGGTGTATGAGACAGCGGTGCACCTGTTCTCCTGCCTGGAGGAGGCCAAATTTACCGATTCTCAGGAGGCCAAGCGGCAGGCAGAGAAGTACACGGCCTGTGACCTTCTGATCATTGACGATCTGGGCACGGAAATGACCACCCAGTTTGTAAGCTCCGCCCTTTATACGGTCCTCAACGACCGCCTCCTGGCTAGCAGCCCTACGGTGGTCTCCACCAACCTCCAGTCAGACGACATTGCCCGTCGCTACAGCCCCCAAATCGCCTCCCGCCTCCTGGGTAGCTACCGTTTGGTGGCGTTCGTGGGGCAGGATATTCGGCTGATGCAGGGGAAATAGTCCATGGGGACACGCCGTGATTTTTGATGTCGGAGCTATTTCAAAATGAACCGCTCCCTCTTAGGTAGACAATCGGTTTCCAACGCGTTGTCTACCTAAGAGGGAGCGGTATATTTTTAAAATCACCCTGTGTGGAAGGCTCAGGGGGCGGGCTGTGCTGGGGGAGTGATTTCTGAGGTCTCCCGGGAAAGCCAACGGTAGAAAGCGGCCCGGGAGACGGAGACGTAGGGGTTTATCCACAGATTGGCGATGCCAAAGGTGAAGGCCGACAGGATTTTCCAGCCGAGAAAACTGAATTCCAAGCAAAACAGGCGAGCTTTATAGCCGTGCATCATCTTTTTGGAGCAGTTGATGGCCTCACTGGCAGTATAGCTGGGGTTTTCCGCTAAAATATAAGGCGCCATGGCATAACGATAGGCAGCAATGATGCCAGGAATGAAAAATAGCAGAGACCACAGGAAGATGTAGAGGAGTCTCATCAGGTACAGGCAGAAGCAGGTCCCAAAACGGCGAAATTGGGAGAACAGATCATCTGGCTGGGCGGGTTTCCCGTCCAGAAGGTTCAGTTGAAACCGACAGTACCCCACTTCCGTGACACCGGACAGGAAAAAGCCAACGATTGACAGCGTGATAAACAAGGCAATGATACCGTGTTCGATGGGGGTCAACTGAGAATATAGAATCAGTGGCTGATTGGGCTCTATGTTTACGCGAACTCTCAGATCGAAGGGAAAAACCTCTGCCCCCAGAATGGCGGCGGCAAGTGCGGTCAGGACAGCCAAAGCCCACTTCCCCTGGAGGGCGGTCCGGGCTTTCTGCTTGAAGTCTGCTGCGTACATGATGTGCGCCTCCTTTGGAAAATTCGACAGGGCTTAAAATGCCATTTTTTCCTGGATATAAGCCTTCAGGCCCTTGATGGGAATCCGGACCTGCTCCATGGTGTCCCGGTCCCGGACGGTGACGCAGTGATCGGCGGGAGTATTTTCATCGCCCACCGTCTGGAAGTCTACGGTGATGCACAGGGGGGTGCCGATCTCGTCCTGGCGGCGGTACCGCTTGCCGATGGAGCCGGCGTCGTCAAAGTCCACCATAAAATCCTTCTGCAGCTGATGATAAATTTCTTCGGCCTTGCCGGAGAGCTTCTTGGACAGGGGCAGGATGGCAGCCTTATAAGGGGCCAAAGCGGGATGCAGATGCAGGACGGTGCGGACATCGTCGGCCCCCTTCTTGTCCTGACCCACCACCTCTTCGTCGTAGGCGTCAATGAGGAAGGCCAGGGTAACCCGGTCGGCGCCCAGGGAGGGCTCCACTACGTAGGGGACATAGTGCTCCCCAGTCTCCTGGTCAAAGTATTTCAGATCCTGGCCAGAGGTTTTCTCGTGCTGGGTCAGGTCGTAATCGGTGCGGTCAGCCACGCCCCAGAGCTCACCCCAGCCGAAGGGGAAGAGGAATTCGAAGTCTGTGGTGGCCTTGGAATAGAAGCACAGCTCTTCTGCTGTGTGATCCCGGAGCCGCAGGTTTTCCTCCTGTATGCCCAGGTTCAGCAACCACTGGTGGCAGAAGTTCCGCCAATATTGGAACCACTCCAGGTCGGTGCCGGGCTTGCAGAAGAATTCCAGCTCCATTTGCTCGAACTCCCGGGTCCGGAAGGTGAAGTTGCCCGGGGTGATCTCGTTACGGAAGCTTTTGCCGATCTGACACACGCCAAAGGGCAGCTTCCGCCGGGTGGTACGGAGCAGGTTGTTGAAGTTTACGAAAATGCCCTGGGCAGTTTCCGGCCGAAGGTACACCTCGGCGGCGGAATCCTCTGTCACGCCTTGGTGAGTTTTGAACATGAGGTTGAACTTCCGGATATCGGTGAAGTCGGATTTGCCGCAGCCAGGGCAGGGGATCTGCTTCTCCCGGATGTAAGCCACCAGACTGTCGTTGTCCATGGCCTCCACATTGACGTCCTCAATGCCGTTGGCAGTGAGGTAGCTCTCAATGAGCTGATCCGCCCGGTGCCGCATTTTGCAGGCCTTGCAGTCAATCAGCGGATCGTTGAAGGTATTGACATGGCCAGAGGCCACCCAGACCTGGGGATTCATCAAGATGGCAGCGTCCTGACCCACATTGTAAGGACTCTCCTGGACAAACTTCTTCCACCAGGCCCGCTTCACATTGTTTTTCAGCTCCACACCCAGAGGGCCATAGTCCCAGGTGTTGGCCAGCCCACCGTAAATTTCCGAGCCGGCAAATACAAAGCCCCGATTTTTGCACAGGGCTACAATCTTCTCCATGGTTTTATCCGCATTTTTCAGCATATCGGTTCCCTCCTGCAAGCGGTCATCATCTTTTCAAATCTAAGGACATATTATATCGGAAATCTGGAGGGAAATCAACTGTTTTCCGGTATTTTCCCGGCAAGAGAGGCAGAATTGACAACGATGTGCCATGCCTTGTTTCAGGGCGGTGCTGCCAGATACTCCCAGCGCCTACAGAACGGCGTAAGATTGCACAATAAAAGGGGTTGCTTTTTTCCAATATCCTGCTATAATACATAAGGTGCCGAATTGCACCGCAAGTTGAAATGGAGATGTACCCAAGTGGCTGAAGGGTTCGGATTCGAAATCCGATAGGCGCCGAAAGGCGTGCGGGGGTTCAAATCCCTCCATCTCCGCCACACAAAACCGTCTAGATTTCACGATCTGGGCGGTTTTTTCTATGATTTTTCCGCCTATTCCGTGATTCTGGAACATTTCGCAGCATCAAATTTGCAACGCCATTTCGCCAACAGCAATCAAAAAAGCGGTATTGCAACCCAAAATGGCAATAAAAGTGGCAATGGCAACGCGGCAATATCCCAATCTTTCCAGCCCTTACCACTTGTCATCACCGCACGCCCATGCTAAAATAAAAGCGGCCACCCCCGTCAAGTGGCCGCGAAGAAAGGTTATGGTAGCGGGCCCCTTTTTTGGGGCCTGCTATCATTTTTTATGTTTCAAGTCGCGCCACCGTGAGGTGGGCATAAAAAGGCCGAGGGATCGCTCCCTCGGCGCAGGGCTCAGCGCTCGGCATGCTCGATGTGAATTTTCACCGCGAACGCCAATTCCTTGGCTAGTTCTTCCGCGCTCATTTTGTGCGCGGAATTGCAGACTTTGATTAGATCCGGGTCGGTGCTTACGGTGTACCCGTCCACCGACTGGATCACGCGGAATTTTCCAGTCGAAAGGTCTGCAAAGATCTCGTCGGTGCGCCCCGAGTATTCGGGGTAGGTCTGCGTCTGCGCCGCTGTAGCGGAGATTTCCTCACGTGTGAATTTAGCCAGGATAGCATCAATGTTCGCCATTTTTTGTTTCCTCCTATTTTCTGGGGGACTTGCTGTCCCCCTCGATGTGCTTTTATTATATCAGATTTTCCCGATTTTGTCAAGAGCTTTTTCCGAAAAATCTGAAATTTTTCAGACAATAAGATGCAGATCCGGCGCGCACCCGGGCTCGTCGCTATCCACCCATTCAGCTAGGCCGCGACGAACCATATCCAGCTCAATCTGCTCACGGATGTTTCGCAGGCGGTCCCGCTCTGTCCGGCCAGGGACCGCGGGGATCACCGACACGCGATATTCGTACAGGCACTCATACTCTCGGTACTCTGGCCCGGGGATGATCTCAGCATTGCCGTAAAAATCTTCAGCAACCCCGAAAAATAACTCCTCGGATTCATACCCGTAGCAAACTAAATTTAATTCAAGTCTTTCCATTTTACCCCTGCCCTTTCACTTGTTCTTTTGCAGCTGTCCAAATCTGGATTGCATCATCCAGATTTTTGCTACTTCCGTACCGGCGGGATACGCCCCCGGTACGCAGCGCCACTACCCAGGATCGATTAGCCCGGTCCCAGTGAATTCCGCGATACTCCTTCGCGCGGACCCGGTCTGCTTCGCCCGGTTCTGCCGGGTCCGCTGGAATCAGCTCCGCAGGCTCCAGCAGCTCCAGGGGATTGCGGGCTCCCAGGGCCGCAGCCACCAACTGCAGCGAATCAACTCGCGGCTGGCGGTCGGCGTATTCGATCCCCTGGATCACTGCCAGGGACACCCCCGCACGGGTTGCAAGCTCTTTTTGTGTCAGCCCGGCCGCAATTCGCAGTTGTGCCGCCCGGGTCACCCCCCGGCCCCCGCGCCGGGGGGACTTGTAGTTGTGGCTCATTCGATCACCCCCTCCCGTGCCAGGAGCTTCGCAAGCTCTGATAGCGCCGGGCTGGCGTAGTCCTCCAGCTCGGCATTTTGCCGAACCGCGTCGGTGAACTCCCGGATGAATACCCCGCTGCTCACCCGGTACCACTCCGGCATTGGCCGGAGGTCCCCGTCGCAGGACCACACCTCGCGGGTGTAGAAGCGACGTTCGCCGGTATACCGGAACTGTGTACGGCGCACATACGCTCCGCCGTTAGTGTTCTCCGCCCGCCCGGCGGTGTGGTCCGCCGTCACGATCGAGAATTTCCCGTCCTCGTCGCCCAGAAGCTCCCCCAAAGCCTCCATCAGCTCCGGGAACGCCTGCACACCGGAAGGGTACATCTCTGGTTCAGCTTCATAATAATCGCTATAAAGTATACTTATGATTTCGCTGAGTGTATCTCTGTCACACCCAGTGAAATCACTCTCCCAGAGGTCTTCCCGCTGGAAGTCTCCGTCCGGTGTCTTCCGGTAGGCATACAGACAGCTGTCGCTACCGAAATCCACCCAGGCGGAAGAGTGGTAGAGATCCCCTCCCAGCCGGAAGGAGACGAACCCGGGCCGGACATGAAAGCCGTCTGGAAGCGTAGTTTCCCGGCTGTGGAATATAAAGTTCCGGGGCCGCCAGGCTTCGAATTCGCGGGACATCTGCTGATCAGCATCCGCTATCCACGCTTTGATCTCTCCGAAGTCGGGCCGTTCTCCGTATTCCCGGTAAAATGCCTGGGACGACAGTTTTATGCCCACTGGGTTCGCCGGGTACCAGGTGTACTGGTCCCCGGACTGATCCGCCCAGGGGACAAAGTATTTTAGCTCCACGGGGATACCATCTACGGTCCCCTCAACGCGCAGATCTCTGTCGATCAGTTCTGCGCTGTTGTCGTCAACAACTACGCTTTTCCCGCATACGTTAATTTCCATTCTCGGTCCTCCCTATTTCCGGGGGACTTGCCGTCCCCCTCAACGTGCTTTTATTATAGCAGAAATTTCAGATTTTGTCAAGAGCTTTTTCAAAAAAATTCTTGACGCGCACTGTGCGGCGTGCTACAATAGTTACTGCCCATCGCCCCCCGTGGGGCGTGAATTGAAACGTTGGCAAAAGCAGGAAGTTTCCGTCCCCTCGCGGGGGCATTCTGCACAAAGTAAGAAAATCCCCCTCCCAGCAGCCGAAACTGCGGGAGGGGGATAATTTTATGCCTATTTGCCGGAAAGCTGCTTGAATGC
>UQXI01000013.1 GCA_900544975.1 uncultured Eubacteriales bacterium | reverse complement strand
GTGCTGGCCTGGGCCTCATAAGAGGGGGCCGGGCGATGAATGGGCCAGCGTTCAGCTACCTTGGGAGCAGGCTGCTCATCGATGGGCTGGCCCAGCAGGTTGAACATCCGGCCCAAGCACCGATCTCCCACAGGGACGGAAATAGGCGCGCCGGTGTCTGTCGCGGGGACACCCCGCTGAAGGCCGTCAGTCGAGCTCATGGCGACGGCCCGGACCACGTTGTCACCCAGATGCTGGGCAACTTCCGCCACAATGGTGGCCTCGCCATTGGGCACTTCAATGGCGTTCAGCAGCTCCGGCAGGCATCCCTCAGGAAAACGGATATCCAGCACGGGGCCGATCACTTGAATCACAGTACCGATATTTTTGGCCATAGGGGTCAACTCCTTGCGTCCGGACCGGTCAGGCTTCTGCACCTGCCACGATCTCGGTGATCTCCTGGGTAATGGCGCCCTGGCGGGCGCGGTTGAATTGCAGATTCAGGTTCCCGATCATCTCATCGGCGTTCTTGGTGGCGGCATCCATAGCAGTCCGCCGGGCAGCCAGCTCACTGGCCACAGACTCACACAGCGCGCCATAGACCACGCCGCCCAAATACTCCGGGATGATGGCGTCAAACACCGTCTGGGGGTCTGGCTCGTACAGCGCAGCCGCCTCCGGCTGGGGCCGGGAAGAGGCCGTAAGAGACAGGGGCAGCAACGGCAGCACCGCCGGAGTCTGGGTCAACACAGAGACAAAGTTGGTAAATGCCACGCAGATTTCATCCAGCTCCCCGGCCAGATAGGCTTTCGCCAGCTGCTTGGACAGGGAAAAGCAATCGCCGATGGAGACATCGGCCGCTTCACCGTAAGCCTCCGTAAAAATGGGCACGCCCCGGCTGCGGAAATGCTCCACCGCCCGCTTGCCCATGGGCAAAACAGACAGTTCCTTTCCCTCCATCTCCTGCTGCACCAGTTTAAAGACGTTGTTGTTATAGCCGCCCGCCAGGCCCCGATCGCCGGCAATCACAATACAACAGACCCGCTTTCCCTCCCGCCGGGTGAGATAGGGGGAGGAAAAATCCGGCCGGGTGCAGGCGATGTGGGCAATGGTGCCATAGAGGATCTCGAAATAAGGGCGGCTGTCCCGGATCCGGTCCTGGGCGCGGCGAAGCTTGGAGGCAGCAACCATCTCCATAGCCCGGGTGATTTGCCGAGTGCTCTCCATACTCCGGATACGCTGTTTGATGTCTTTGGTGGAAACGCCCGCCATGGGTCAGCCTCCTAACTGTGGGAAGATTGGAACTCGGCGGTGAATTCTGTGAGGAATTCTTTCAGGGCCGCCTCATTCTCCGGGGTCAGCATTTTGGTGTCCCGAATGGACTTCAGGATCTCCGGGCGCCGGGTATCCAGCAGCCGGTGGAGCTCCTCCTCATAAGCAGAGACCTGCTCCACCTCAACCTGCTCCAGGTAACCTTTGGTGACCGCGTAGAGAATCGCCACCTGATGGGCCACCTCCACAGGCGCACCGTTTTTCTGCTTCAGGACCTCCACAATCCGCTGGCCCTGGGCCAGACGAGACTTGGTGTCGGCATCCAGGTCGGAGCCAAACTGGGCAAAGCTCTGGAGTTCCCGATACTGGGAGTACAGAAGCTTCAACGAGCCAGCCACCTGCTTCATGGCCTTGATCTGGGCCGAGCCGCCTACCCGGGACACCGAAATGCCGGGGTTCACCGCCGGCATCACACCGGCGTTAAACAGCTCCGTCTCCAGGAAAATCTGGCCGTCGGTGATGGAGATCACGTTGGTGGGGATATACGCAGAGACATCGCCGGCCTGGGTCTCAATGATGGGCAGGGCCGTGAGACTGCCGCCGCCATACTCCGGAGCCATGCGGGCGGCGCGCTCCAACAGCCGGGAGTGGAGGTAAAATACATCGCCGGGGTAAGCCTCCCGTCCGGGCGGGCGGCGAATCAGCAGAGAAATGGCCCGATAGGCCACAGCATGTTTGCTCAGGTCGTCATAGACGATGAGCACATCTTTGCCCCCGTCCATAAAGTACTCGCCCATGGTGCAGCCGGAATAGGGGGCGATGTATTGCATCGGCGCCTGCTCCGAGGCTGTGGCGGAGACCACAATGGTGTATTCCATGGCGCCGTTCATCTCGAAATCATGGACGATCTGGGCCACCGTTGACCGCTTCTGGCCAATGGCCACATAAATGCAGATGACATTCTTCCCCTTCTGGTTCAGAATGGTATCTGTGGCGATGGTGGTTTTACCCGTCTGGCGGTCGCCAATGATGAGCTCCCGCTGTCCTCTGCCAATGGGAATCATGGAGTCAATGGCCTTAATGCCCGTCTGGAGGGGGACCGTCACAGATTTTCTCTTGATAATGCCCGGCGCCTGGTGCTCAATGGGGCGGGTCTCACGGCAGTCGATGGGGCCCTTGCCATCAATGGGACTGCCCAGCGCATCCACCACCCGGCCAATCAGCTTCTCACCCACAGGGACCGAGAGCACCTCTCCGGTGCGCCGCACCAGACTGCCCTCTTCCACGCCGACGTCGGAACCCAGCATGACCACGCTGACGCAGTCCTCCTCCAGGTTCAGGGCCATGCCCACAGCGCCCCCGTCAAAACGGAGCAGCTCATTGGCCCGGCAGCGGTCCAGACCATGGACCTTGGCAATGCCGTCGCCCACCTGGATCACATAGCCGATCTCGTCCTGCTTGGTTTTGACGCCATAGCTTTTAATTTGATCTTGAATGACCTTGGTAATTTGGTCGGTTTTCAGGTTCATGTGTTCACCTACTTTACACAGTCGCGGCGGCCAGACTCTGGCGCAGCGCATCCAGCCGGGCCTGCAAACTGCCATCCAGCTGCACCCCGCCAAAGCGCAATGTCACGCCGCCCAAGACCCGGGAATCCACCACGTTGGAGAGCTTCACCGTCTTCCCCGTCATGGCCGTCAGCTTCTTCACCAGAGCGTCCTGTTGCGCTTTGGTCATACCCACAGCCGTAATGGCGGTGGCTCTCAGAATCTGGTGAGCCTGGTCATACAGCTGCCCATATACCTGGGCGCAGGCGGCATATTGATGCACCGCGTGCTTTTCGCAGAGAATTTTCAGAAAATTCAAATGATAGGGGCTCAGGCTGGAAAACGCCTGCTCCAGCAACAAAAGCCGCTGCTCTCTGGGCAACGCCGGGGAATCCAGCAGGCGGCAATACCCAGGCTGCCCCTCCAAAATGGTCCGGACCCGAGCCATTTCCTCGCCGATCTCCCCATCCTTCTGCTCCTGCCAGGCCAGCTCAAACAGCGCCCGGCCATAATCAGCGGCGCGGATCATGGGGCATCCCCCAAATTCTGGATAAAGGAATCAATGAGCTTGGCGTGTTTCCGCTTGTCCACATCTTCCTCCAGCACCGCAGAGGCAATCCCCAGGGCCATACCGGAGACCTGGTCCTTCAGGTCGTTCATAGCCTGCTTCTTCTCCTGCTCCATCTGGGCATGGGCCCGCTCCATGGTGCGGGCGGCTTTCTCCTGGGCCTCGTGCACAATGGCCTCCTCCCGCTCCTGGGCCTGACGGGTGGCCTTTTGAATGATCCGGTCCCCTTCGGCATTGGCCGCTTTGAGCCGGGCGTCATACTGGGCCTGCAGGGCCTCTGCCTGCGCCTTGGCATTGCCGGCGTCGGCATAGAGGCCGTCAATCTCCTGCTGACGGTCATCGATCATCTTTTTCACCGGCTGAAAGAGGAATTTCTTCAGCACGAGGAAGGTGATGATCATATTGCACAGGGTCAAAAGCGCCGTCCAGAAATTCACGCCAACAAAGCTCTCAAAACCCTCCATGCGGCATCACTCCTTTCGTTTTGTCTGCCGGAAGATGCGCTTACAGAGCAAAGAGAATCAAAAACGCGATGAGCAGAGCGTAGATGCCCGTGGTTTCCGTAATGGCGCAGCCAATGATCATATTGGTCCGCAAGGTACTGGCAGCCTCAGGCTGCCGGGCCATGCCCTCCAGGGCTTTCCCCACGGCGTTGCCTTCACCCATAGCCGGGCCAATGGCGCCAATGCCCATGCACAGACCGGCGCCGATGGCGCAGGCGGCTTTGATAATTGCTTGTTCCATAGTAAAGATCCTCCTAAGATTGTGGTATATAAAAAATAGGGATGACAGTTATGGGGCTGCCTCTTCTCCCTCTCCCGCAGGAGGGGGACAGGCAGAGCTGATATAGACCATGCTCAGCAGGCAGAAAACAAATGCCTGGATAAAGCCAGAAAAAATATCAAAATACAGGGACAAAATGGCGGGCAAACCCAATCCCAAAATCGGGACGCCCTCCACCACACCCAGCAGCTGCAGCAGAGCAAGGGTGGCAATCGCCGTCAGAGCAATGCCCAGAATTTTCCACACCAGCTTCTTTTTCCGGAAGCCCCAGAGGGTCAGACCCACACCGGCCGCCATCAGGACCACACAAACCGCAAGACCGCTGGAAGCCAGCAAATTGAGCAAGGCGGCAGAAGCGCCAGACAGGGCCGTATACAACATGGTCGTAATCACCGTGCCGCCCACCACATTGCCAAAATGACGGAAGGCCATGGATATGGGCTGAGCAATCTCCGAAACCAGGTTCATGGGTGTCATCACAACAATTGGCTCCGTAAAACCCTTGAGCCAGCCTAAAAAACCACGATTCTTGATGCTGTGATACCAGATGAGGGCGCTGGTCATGAGCGCCCAAGTCAATGTGGTGCTCAGATCCGCGGTGGTGGACCGGAGGAACCCAGTCATACCAATGAGGGAACCAAACAGAGACGAGAGAAACAAGGCCCCAATGTAAGGCGTCCAGTGGGCATTGTGCGCGCCCATGGTGTCGCTGACCAGGTTATACAGGCTGGAGACTGCCTTCTCCGTGAGGACCTGGACAGATCCCGGCCGCTTCTTCAGGTTCCGGCCCAGCCGGTACCCGGCAATGCACAGAAGGAGCATCACCAGGAAAGAAGACAGCATCGTCTGCGTCACAGGGATCCCACCCAAAACGGGAAGGACAAAGTAGATTTTTGCACCATCAACACTCATGACTTCTTTTCACCCGACTTTCGGAAAAACTCGCCCAGCATCAGAATGGGACGGACAAACACCAGCGGCAAAACCAAAGCCAGCACCTGGAATCGCCCGCTTTTCGCTGCAGCAAACAAAATCAGGAACAGCACCAGATACCGCAGCAGGAAGGACATCCGCACCAGGGCCGTCCCGCCCTTCACATTCTGCTGCTCTGCCCGGTCTGCCGCCAGGCTGGCGCCCACCGCCATGAAGAAGAAATTGCAGATGGCAAGCACACCACCCAACACACCGCCCAACACAGCAGCCCGGTCCAGCTGCCCAGCCAAGGCATAGACTCCTAGCATCAGACCCACGCAGAGGACTTCTCCCACGGCAATGGCAGCCGTCTCCCGATACACCGGGTTTCGAATGGACATACAAACGCACCTCCAAAAGGGTTAGTCATGCTCGTTAAAGGATATGGGAGGTTTCTTTTGACGAGTACGCTTCCCCCGGCCAGGGCGGTTTAAAAAGCTGACATCCCGTGCAAAGGCAGCGCCGGCGGAAAACGCACCGCCCAATCCCAGGGCAATGCCTAAAAAAAGAACCCAGTTCCCCAGGCCGAACCGGTCCCGCAGCCAAATGGCGCCAAACAAGCAAAGAACCAAAGGGCAGACGATGGAAAACCCCAATTGGGTCAACCAAACCAGCTCGCGCACAGTCCGCATTCCAGCGCCCCCTTCCCCCTTGTATTTTCTTCCAAGAAACGCTAATTATTCTACCATGCCCCCCTGGAAAAAACAAGGGACAAGAATGTAAATTTGGCCGGGAACTGCAATTCGGAATCTCCGGCCGGATATCTCCCGGCTAAGCTGTAAAAGCCGGTAAAAAGCCTGCCCGCAAAGAGGCGGTCTGGTCCGCTTCCTTGGGGCAGGCGCAGGATTCAATTAAAACACCGGAATCAACAGGAGCCCCTCTGGCGCCGGGCCCTCCTGAGGCAGGTGGTTTGCACCGCGAATGGCTTCCACCGTTGAGCCGCATGCCTTGGCCAGCTCCCACAGGCTCTGCCCGGCAAGGGGTGCACGCACAATGAGCGAGGGCCGGTCGGGATCCGGCTTTCCGGGCTCCGACAGCTCCGCACCGGCAATCATTTCCAGGTCACCGCTGCCGAAGCTATCCACGGTTACCTCCATGGGCGCACGAATCGTGGCAGAGCCGCCGCCGGAAGACCACTGCAAGGGACCGGAGATCTGACTGGAGGCCTCACAGGTGCACCCATCGGCCAGACGGATCCGGGACAGGGCCGACGTGTGGGCGGACCGCCCCTGAAGCTCTCCGGACTCGTCGTAATACAGCACACTACACCAGACGGGAGACTCAATCTCCATCTCCTCCCCTTCCCGGCGGATCTTCGGCAAATCCGGGGAGACGGTGCTGTCAATGAGCGTCCCACCCTCCAGGGGGAAGCTGCTCTCTGCCTGTTCCCGGAGCTGCTGCCGGTCCAGACGGCTCTTCATGGGAAGCCTCTGCAACTGCGGCGTCACCCCACAGCGCAGGCTGTAAAGATCCTGGACCAGGTCCACCGTCTGTTTGGCCAGCACCAGGCATTGGGCGGCCACACTGCACTTCAGCCGCAGGCGCCGGCCCTCTTCATCGGCTGTGACTTCCACACCGGTGAGTACCGGCTCAATCTGGAGTTCCTCCTCCTGGTCATAAACCCGGGACAGCTCCGTGTACTGGGAAAAGGGCAGCTCAAAATCCCAGACCGCCAACCGGTCCTCCGGGGTCATGTACAAAAAGTGCAGGCCGCAGGTTCCCTTGAAGACTGCTTTCTCCCCCAGCACCTTGGCGTCCGTTACCATCGGCCGAACCTGATACGAGACCATCTCCCGGACGGCGGGAGCGCCACCCGGCAGCTCCAGCTCCTCATCCAGCAGGAAGCTCTTTTCCGTGAGTTCCGTGGGCAGCTGCAGGGGCAGGCGCTGCCGCAGCACCTCCAGCTCCTTGGGAGGGGCGGGCAGGGTGTAAAACACCGCCTGACCGGGGCAGTATGCCTCCCCTTGGCAGGCCAGGGACGCCCGGACCAAAATCTTTCGGGAATTGACCATGCGCGCATCGATGCTCCTCAGGCGGCAGGACACCCGCATCTGCCCCTCCTGTTCTGTAGGCGGAAACTCCCACTTCACAGTAAAGGGCAGATACACCGACACCTGCCGGGCCGGACCCCCCTCCTCCGGTACGTACAGGACCCAGGCGCTGATGCCGCCTGAGGCCCCCATGCCATTCTGCCGCCACTCTTTGCTGCGAATGACCGGAACGCCCCAACAGCCCACAATCCGGCCTACATCCGGCAGGCTGTCCGGCACAACAGTTTCTGCGGTCTCCTCTTGACTCGCCACCTGACAGACCAGCTTCTGGAGATGGTCTACGGCGTTTTTTTCAAAGGCCAGTTCCATATTGTTCACTCCTTACACGTTCTGGTGATATATACGCAGGCGTGGACAAGGTTATGCCTTATTTTTTCCGAATCAAAAAGCATCCACCGCAGAGACAGGAAAATCCCAGCAAAACGATCACAATGGTGGCTCCGCAGGCGCAGCCAATGAGCAGGCCCAGCCCCAGAGTCAGCAGGGCTATGGCACAAACATGATGCTGTCTACACATAAAAAAACGCCCCCTGCATTCACCATATGCAGGGGGCAGAGAATTTGTGTCTGATTTCAGCCGGAGATTCCATCTTCCATGCAGGCCGAGAGCACTTGGGAGATGATGGGCACGCAGACGCTTCTGCCATAGCCGCCGTTCTCCACAATGACGACAAAGGCCAGGGGATAGTCCTCGTCCATGGTAAATCCGGCAAAGGTGGCATTGGGCTCCAGCCCACCGCCCACCTCCGCCGTACCGGTCTTGGCGCAGACGTAGAGGTCCGGGAAGCTCTCCTCCCCGTAGTTATTGACCACGTTATAGTGCATCATCTCCTGGAGCGTCGCCGCCACAGCCGTGGACATCACCCGGTCTGTCTGGCGGGTCCTGGCCGTGTACCGGCTGAGCATCCCCGAGGAGGCAGAAGCAACCAGGTAGGGCTCTGCCGCCGTGCCGCCGCCGGCAATCTGACCCATGAAGGTCATAAAGCGGCAGGGATTCACCGTATCGGTGTACTGGCCAATGCCGCCCCAGGCCACATTCACATCTGCTGCGTCTGTGAGGTCCAAATGGCCCGCCGCCGTGGTGATGCCGTCAAAGGAGAGCGGCTCCGTAATCTGGAACTGCTCCGCATATTTCATCAGAGTTTCCGGCCCCAACTCCAGGGCGATTTGCGCAAAGGCGCTGTTGCAGGAGTGCATCAGGGCCTGGCGTATGGTGACCTCTCCGTGGGTGCCTTCGCACACCACCTCGTCGCCTCCAACCCAGTAGGATCCCTCACAGAGGAAGGTCTGGGACTCAATGTCATCAATTTCTGACAGAGCTGCCGCCGTGGTGACCACTTTGAAAATGGAGCCGGGGACATATGCGGACTGGGTCATCCGGTTCACATAGACGCCGTCATACTCCCCAGTGCTGTCGTCCTCCAGATCCGGCACATCATCGGGATCGTAGGTGGGAGAGGAGACCGCGCAGAGGATCTCCCCTGTCTTGTAATTATAGACCGCCACGACCCCCTTGCGGCCATCCAGGGCCTCCAGCGCGGCCTCCTGGGCCTTGGCGCTGATGGTGAGCACAGCCGTGCCGCCGGTTCCGGAGGTGGAGTAAACCCCATTCAGCAGGTCAAAGCCCACCATCTGGCTGCTGTATTCGGACACGGCCGGGGCGCTGATGTACCCCTCCCGATCCCCCAGCAGGTGGAGGGTGGCCATTCGCAAAGTCCGGTCAGCGCTGTAGACCCGGCCGTCCGTGGCATCCAGAAGGACGGTACCGGTCCGGTCTGTGACCACGCCGCAGTTCAGATTGCTTCCCCGGTACACATGGGGACTGCCGGGAAAGACCACCCAATCCCTGGCCTGAAACAGATACTCGCCCGAGAACACCACGAGACCCAGAACCAAAACGGCAGCCAAGATCAACACAAATTTGGAGCGGCCTGCAATTCTATTCATACTTCATGGCCTCCTTCTTCCGGGACGGCAGACGGATGGCAAAGCTGGCATTCTGCCGGGTATCCGCCGCCTTGATAAAGGCCAGCAGCCCCCAGGAGGCCACCATAGAGGAGCCGCCGTTGGAGACAAAGGGGAATGTCACGCCAGTCAGAGGCAGCAGATCCACCGTTCCCATCACATTGAGAATGGTCTGAACCATGAGAATGCTGATGGCCGCGCAAGCGCCAATGGTGTAAAAGCTGCTGCGCCCCACGGCAGCCGAGCGAACCACAAAGGCCCCCAGGCAGACCACGGCCAATACCATCATGAGAGCAATGAGCAGTCCCCACTCTTCAGAAACCGTGGCAAACACCAGGTCCGTATCGCTGGCGGCCACATATTTGAGCCACCCATTTCCGCCTCCCAAACCCAGGAGTCCTCCGGAGGCGATGCACATCATGGCCCGGGTCTGCTGATAGCCCCCCTCCAGGGGAACCTGCCACACGTGACGCCAGGAGGCAAAGCGGCTCAGCACATGGGGCTTCAGGAAGCGCAGCGCCATAATCCCGCCGAAACCGGTGCCCGTACAGATCAGGGCTATGGTGGCAAAGTTGCCGGAACGCAGATAGGCAATCACCAAAAACGCCGCAAAGAAAATGAGCGCCGTCCCAAAATCGTTCATCAACGCCAAACAGCCACAAATGACGCCGGAATACGCGATGAACAGAAACAGATTTCGTTTGGTCACAATCCGCTCCATCGTGGAAGCACCGGCAAATACGAAGCAGATTTTCACCAGCTCCGACGGCTGGAAGGACATGGGCCCGATTTGAATCCAGTTCTTCGCGCCAAATTTCTCCACGCCAAATACCAGATTCACCGCCAGGAGAAGAAGGCCAAAGCCTGCGGCCAGATACCGCACCTTCTTGGCCCGCTCCAGATCCCGCAGGGACCAGCCAATGAACAGGAAGAGGATCAGCCCCAGAACCATGGCCGCAATCTGCTTCCCCGCTTCCCCCGGGTCCGCCGTGGCAATGATGGCCATTCCCAATGTACTGAGGAAAAACGCAATGGTCTCCACTTCATAGCCCTTCCGGCGGATGGCGCAGTAAAAGGCAAACAGCAGCCACTGGACGGCAAAGATGGCCCCAAAGCCAAGGACCATGTGCCCCATATCTTCCGGCTCCGCCCCAAAGAGCAGCTGGAGATTCATGAGAATTTGAAACAAGCTCAGCAGTACCAAGGTCACGCTGGGATGAAAATCCTTACCGGCCTTGGTCCGCAGGGTGGTCTGGTAGGCCTCCTGATTCTCTGTAATGGGTTCCAGGGTCATCTCCAGGCCATTCAAGGAAATCACATCGCCTGGCTCCAGCGCACACAGAGCCGTATCCTGGCCATTGACCTGAACGCCGCCCTTGGAGCCAATGTCGCTGATGGTCCAGCTGCCGTCGTCGTACCGGGTGAGGACCGCATGACTCCGGGAGATGGTGGGCAAGTCAATGATAATGTCACTGCGCTTGTGCCGGCCAATCACATTCTCCCAGTGGGTAATGGGCAGCTGGTTCCCATCCGGCAGGCACAGCCAAGCCCAGATCTCCGGCTCCTTCCGAAAGGTGAGCAAGCTCTTGGCACAGCGCAGGAGAATCAGCAGCGCCAAAACCGGCAGAAGGATCCGCACAACCGTACAATATAAATTGGAAAATTGGGTGCTGCCCATGGGAAGGCTGCCCAGGCTTTTCACAGCTTCAAAAAAGCTCTGCAATGGAAATCACTTCCTTTCCCGGTGGGTCCTTCTTAAGGTGCCATTTCCTCTGGCATGATGACTGCGGCCACAAAATAGGCCACCAGGCCCAGACCAACGCTACACAGCGTGCCAATGGCCCAGATCAGGCGAATGAGCGTGGCGTCTATACCAAAAAACGCGGCCAATCCGCCGCAAACTCCCAGCAGCTTCCGGTCATACTGGGAACGGGTGAGCTTTTGCTGCATCCAAATCCACTCCTCTTGTTGAGACTTAGGTACAGAATACTATTCTTTCGCGAATTTGTCAAATTAAGATTCCATGAATGGACAAGGTACAAAACCGGGAGCCTGGGCAAAGCGGCGGAACAGAACCACTCTTTGGGGTTCCATCCCGCCGTTTTATCCATATAGAAGCAAACATCAGGCCTGCCGGAGGATCCCGATTTCCCTGGCATAGCCCGGTAAATCGTTGGGCGTCTCCAGAATCATGGGAAGATGGCCCAGAGCCGGGTGGGTTGCCACTCGCGTCAAGGCTTCGAGGCCCATGCAGCCCTCCCCCAGGCAGGCGTGGCGATCTTTATGAGCGCCCAAGGGGTTCTTGGAGTCGTTTAAATGAATGGCCCGGAGATGGTCCAGGCCCAATACCTGGTCAAATTCCTCCAGCACACCATCCAGGCAGCCGGCAATGTCATAGCCCCCGTCCCAGACATGGCAGGTGTCCAGGCAGACGTGGAGCTGCGGGCTCTGCACCGCATCCAGGATCATCCGCAGCTCCTGAAACCGGCCGCCGATTTCCGTTCCTTTGCCCGCCATGGTCTCCAGCAGGACACAAGCCGTGGGCTCTGTGGCCAGGGCCCCCTCCAAAGCCGCCGCAATCTGGCGGACTCCCTCCTGCAGCCCCTGGCCCACATGACTGCCCGGGTGGAAATTGTACAGGCATCCGGGCAACAGGGTGGTCCGCTCCAGATCCTCCGTCAGGACCTGGGCGGCAAAGGCCCGGGCCTCCGGGTCCCGGGTGCATAGGTTCATGGTATAAGCCCCATGGGCCACAATGGGACCAAAGCCCCGCTCCCCCATGAGCGCCCCAGCCTGGGCTGCATCTTCCAAATCCGGGGCTTTGGCCCGGCTGCCCCGGGGATTTCGGGTAAAAAATTGCACCGTATCCGCTCCCAGGGACACCGCTGTGCACACCATGGCGGCATAGCCCCCAGAGGGGGAGAGATGACAGCCGAAATATGGCATTTTCATCACACTCCGTCGTTTGTCATTGGCCGCAGGCTCCCTCACGCCCGGTAATCCGGTCTTACAAAGGGCTCTTGGATGTCTGTGTCCACCAGAAGCCCATATTTTTTGGGGTGCCGGTAGGCATTTCCAAAGGTTTCCTGCTGGCGGTAGCGACGAAGCTGGGTGAGGTTGAGCTCCGCCATGTAAATGCCTTCCGCACCGCCTGCCTGGAGGATGCACATGTCCCGGGAGCCCTCCAGCTCCGGGAGGTAGGCCACACCGTCAAACACGCTGGAGCCGCCGTTGCAATCAGGCGCCGTCTCCGGGTAATTGCAGGTGGCAATCGCCACCATATTTTCGAAGGCTCTGGCACGCAGCTGGGAAAGGCGGTTGAGCTCCATGGGACAGGCATTGGGAACCAGGATCAGCTCCGCACCCTTCAGCATCAGAATTCTCGCACTCTCTGGAAACTCTCTGTCATAGCAAATCATTCCCCCCACCTGCACCTGGCCCAAGGCTGTATCCAGAGCGGTCACGTAAAAATCCTCCCCGGGACACAGGTTGCGTTCCACGTCAAAATCACAGGTATGCACCTTAGCATAGGTCCATTTCTGTTCTCCAAACCGGTCAAACAGGACCAGGGTGTTGCGGGGACCGCCGGCAGTTTCCTCCAACAGGGTCAGCCCAATGGCCATGCGAAGCTCCTTCGCCAGGCTGGCAAAGGCTTTTACAAAGTCGCTGTCGATTCGGATTGCCTCTTTTGTCCATGCCTCAACCGGGCGGTTGTAAATGTCATATCCATTGCTCCACATCTCCGGAAACAGGGCAATTTCCGCCCCCGCCTCCTTGGCTCGCCTACAATACTCCATTCCCTTGTTCAGGTTTCCCTCCAGGCTGCCACATGGCGCAATTTGAAGCAGTGCAATTTTTAAAGTCATCATAATCTCTCTCCTCTATGGTCTCCATCAGGGCCTTTTCCGCCCTCTATTCCTCTTCCAAAACCAGGTGATCCACGCCGGAAACCTCGAATTCATCCATATAGCTGTCCATTCGCTGGACGATTTCGTCATAATTTTCGTCTGTGATGTCGGCATAGTCCATGTCCCGGCGGCTCAGCTCCTCGGCCAAAATTTCATAGAAAATATTGTCCTCGTAATAGGAAATGGCCTCGTGAATGCCGCCCTCGGTATAGGCCTGAGACGGAACCGGAACTCCCTCCCAATCCTCCACCAGGACTCCCATACCATTGTGCCGGGACAGACCGAAGAGCTTGCTCTCCAAATCATCATAGTCCTGGAACCGGTCCTCTCCGCGGGTGGAGTTCAAAACCCAGTTTCCCATATACACCAGGTCCAACAGCCGGCGGAACTCCTTGTTGCTCAATTCAATCTGCATATCACAGCCTCCTTCGTCCGGTTTCTTCCTCGGCGGCAGAGCGATGGCACCGCAATTTCGATTCGGTCAAAACGGCAGTGAGGTACCTCCCTGCATTTCCCGTTGCATACAACCCATGCAAACCAGGCGGATTCCAACCATAAAAGCCGCTCCGCCGATATTATAACATGACAGCGGCAGAATTCCATAGGAAAAACGGGCCGCTGGAAAATTTACTCTTGTTTTCTGCGGTGTCCTAGCGTATAGTATATAGGTAAAAATTTGCGCAAAAAGAAATGAGGGTTTGCAGTGCGAAAATTAAGCGTTTGCGTCCTGTTTGGCGGCATCTCTCCGGAACACGAGGTGTCATTGCGCTCGGCAGAATCCGTGCTGAACAACATAGATCACACCAAATATCACGTATTTCCCGTCGGTATCACCAAGGGGGGCGACTGGATTCACTTCACCAGCCGGGACTACAGCCTCCTTCCCTCCGGCCAGTGGGAGCAGAACCCGGGCAATCGCCGGGCAGCCATCTCCCCGGTGCGGGGCCAGGGGCTTCTCACCTTTGAGGGGGACTGTGTGGTCCGGGAGCGGATCGATGTCGTTTTCCCCGTCCTCCATGGGGCCAACGGCGAGGACGGCGCCATGCAGGGGCTTTTGCAGTTGGCCGGCATCCCCTATGTGGGGAGCCACGTGGCCGCCTCTGCCGTTGCCATGGACAAAACTCTGACCAAGTTGGTGGCCGATCAGGTCGGCGTCCGGCAGGCCGCCTGGCGCTTGGTGTGGGCCGGTGAATCAGCTCACCAAAAAGAGCGGACCCTGGCTTCCCTGGAAGAGCGGTTTCGCTACCCTATGTTCGTCAAACCCGCCGGTACCGGATCCTCTGTCGGCGTGTCCAAGGTCACATGCCGGGAGGAGTTGTCTGCCGCTCTGGACAGGGCAGCTCAGTATGACCGGAAAATCCTGGTGGAAGAGTTCATCCGGGGCCGGGAAATTGAAGTGGCCGTCATGGGAAATGACAGTCCCGTTGCCTCCATCTGTGGTGAAATTGATTCCGGCGCAGAGTTTTACGATTACGAAGCCAAATACGTCACCGACACCTCCCAGGCCTACATCCCCGCCCGCATCTCAGAAGAGACGGAAGAGGCCGTCCGGGATGCCGCTGTCCGGATCTACCAGGCCATTGGCTGCCAGGGGCTCTCCCGGGTGGATTTCTTCGTCACATACGAAGGAGAAGATGTGATCTTCAACGAAATCAACACCCTGCCCGGCTTCACCTCCATCTCCATGTATCCCAAGCTGTTTGCCGCCAGCGGCATCCCCTACCCGGAGCTCATTGACCAGCTGATTGCTCTGGCCTGTGAGGTGCGGCCGTCATGAATCAAATACCAGTTATGTTGACCATCCGCGGTGAGCAGCACTATCACGGTCAGGAGGCGGACGCTGTGGAGCTGATCACAGAAGGCTCCCTGGAGCAGACCCCAGAGGGCTGGCGCATCTGCTACCAAGAGAGCGACCTCACCGGTCTTCAGGGGGCAATCACCACCTTTGACATTCGCCCTGGCCATGTGACCTTATCCCGCACCGGGGCGGTCCAGTCTCAGATGATATTTCAGGAAGGCGTCCGTCATGAATCCCTGTACCAGCTGGATGTGGGGGCCCTCATGGTCTGTGTCTGTGCCCGGAAAATTCACATAGACCTGAGCAGTCTGGGCGGAGAGCTGGACGTATCCTACTCCATCGAGGTCGAGCAGGCCATGACGGGGACCGTTTGGTACCACATTGGGGTCAAACCCGTATAAACAACAGGGCTGTCTCAGAGGATTCTTTGGGACAGCCCCCCTTTTTCACCCGATCCAGAAAAATCCCAAATTGTACTTGTAAATTGCCACAATTTGGCGTATACTTTCTTGTATTAGCCGCACAAGTTCAAGCAAAGAGAGGTTGTATGCATATGGAATCTGTCAGCATCCGGGAGCTGTTTCGAAACACGGCGCTCTACGCGGGAAAGACCGTCTCCGTAGGCGGCTGGGTGCGCTCCGTCCGGGCCAGCAAGGCCTTCGGCTTCATTGTCCTTCACGATGGCACATTTTTCACCCCCCTGCAGGTGGTGTATCACGATAATCTGGATAATTTCCAGGAAATTTCCAAAACGAATGTGGGCGCGGCCCTGGTGGTAACCGGCACTCTGGTGGAGACGCCGGACGCCAAGCAACCCTTTGAGCTCCAGGCGGAGTCCGTGGTGGTGGAGGGCTCTTCCGCGCCGGACTACCCCCTGCAAAAAAAGCGGCACAGCCTGGAATTCCTGCGGACCATGACCCATCTGCGCCCCCGAACCAACACCTTCCAGGCCGTGTTCCGGGTGCGGAGCCTCATTGCCTACGCCATTCACCGGTTCTTCCAGGAGCGGGATTTCGTCTATGTCCACACCCCTCTCATCACCGGCTCCGACTGTGAGGGCGCAGGCGAGATGTTCCAAGTCACCACCCTGGACCTCCAAAACCTGCCCCTGACCGAAGACGGCAAAGTGGATTTTACCCAGGACTTCTTCAACAAGCCCACCAACCTCACCGTCTCCGGCCAGCTCAATGGCGAGACCTACGCCATGGCCTTTAAAAACATCTACACCTTCGGCCCCACCTTCCGGGCGGAAAACTCCAACACCACCCGCCATGCCGCTGAATTCTGGATGATCGAGCCGGAGATTGCCTTTGCCGACCTGGGCGATGACATGCGACTGGCAGAGGATATGATCAAATATATCATCGCCTATGTGCTGGAGCACGCGCCAGAGGAAATGGCCTTCTTCAACCAGTTTGTAGACAAGGGCCTGCTGGACCGGCTGAATCACGTGCTGAACTCTGATTTTGGCCACGTCACCTATACCGAAGCCGTGGAGCTGCTGGAAAAGCACAACGACAAGTTTGAATACCCCGTTCACTGGGGCAGCGACCTGCAGACCGAGCACGAGCGCTACCTCACCGAGGAGATTTTCCAGCGTCCCGTGTTCGTCACCGACTACCCCAAGGAGATCAAGGCCTTCTATATGAAGCTGAACCCCGACGGCAAGACGGTGGCCGCCATGGACTGCCTGGTGCCCGGTATTGGCGAAATCATCGGCGGGAGCCAGCGGGAAGACAACTATGACGTCCTCCTGAGCCGCATCCAGGAGCTGGGGCTCCGGGAGGAAGATTACGGCTTCTACCTGGACCTGCGGAAATACGGCTCCGCCCGTCACGCCGGCTTCGGCCTGGGCTTCGAGCGGTGCGTCATGTACCTCACGGGTATGGGCAACATCCGGGATGTGGTCCCCTTCCCCAGAACCGTCAACAACTGCGATCTGTAAACAAAAGCTCGGACCGGTTGCATGGCGGAGTGGCCAACGCCGCTCCGCCATGCGGCAGGTCTTTTTTCTGATTTCACAGCCAGGAGGTTTTCATGATTCACTTTGCCATCTGTGACGACGAGCCCGCTCAGGTCCAGTTCCTTTCTCAGCTGGTGACCAACTGGTGTGCAGGACGAGGCGAAGTCTGTCAGATCACTTGCTATTCCTCGGCGGAGGCGCTGCTCTTTGCCTGGGAAGAGGCGCCTCTGGCAGACATTCTCCTGCTGGACATCCTCATGGGGCAGATGAATGGCATGGAGCTGGCCCGGAAGCTTCGGCAGAAGCAGGCTAGGCTGCAAATTCTCTTCATTACCGGCACCCCGGATTTTGTCTTTTCCGGGTACGACGTGGAGGCGGTGTCCTATCTCATGAAACCGGTGCGCCCAGAAGCGCTGGATCGCTGCCTGGCCCTTGCTTGCGCCCGCCTGTCCCGGCAGAGTCCGGAAGTCCTGGTGGAAGTCGGAGACCTCTGCCGCCGGGTACCTCTGGCAGAGATTCTCTATCTGGAGAGCTTTGGTCACACCACCGTGCTCCACACCGCCCAGGGAGACTTGGAGAGCCGGAAGGGCATCCAGTCCTGGGAGGACTGTCTTCCAGACAGCTTCTTCCGTCTCCATCGCTCCTATCTCATCTCCCTGGACCACGTGGCCGCAATCACCAAAACCGCGGTGGAGCTGGATTCCGGCATCCGCCTCCCCATTCCCCGGGGGAAATGGGAGGCTGTCAACCGTGCCTGCCTGGACCGATTCCGGAGTACCCAGCTGGGCGGCCCACCTCTGTTTCGGTAGGGAGGTCTCATCCAATGGAATCCCTGTTTTGCTCGTTTCTCTGCCTGGGCCTGTATGGCTACGGCATTCATACCATGGGGAAGCTGGTCAAAGGGGTGGCGAAAGATCTGACCACGGCGCTTCTGGGCCTGCTGTTCCTGACCGCTTCTGCCTTTTTGGGTCTGCCCGCCCTGGGCTGGGGCCTTGTGACCCTGCTGCTTTTGGCCTATACCTGCTTCTATGACCAGGAACTATTCCCCCTGCAATGGAAGCAGACCCTCTTGCCCGGCCTGATCCTGACTGCGCTCACCGCCCTGGGGCAGGTGGTAACCGGGCTCCATCCCCACAGCCTTCTGTCCCTGAAATTGTCCACCCTGCCCCTGCCATGGGCCGTCAGCCTGACTCTGATCCTGTGCCTGACGCTCCAGTGCCAGCTAGCCTGGAAGCGGCGACAGCTGTCCCCCCTCGCCGGAGCCACCTGGGGAATTCTGTATCTGGCCCTCTCTCTGCTGCCCCACCTCCATCCCCTGCCGTACCTGTATCTTGGCTTGGGCGTGGGCCTGTTTTCTGTATTGGAGTACACCCTGCGCCATTACCAAACCGGTTACGAGCGCAGCACCCGGGACTTCCAAACCTCGGTCCTCTCCCAGCAATATGAAGAGATCAAAACCATCTATCTGAACATGCGGGGCTGGCGCCATGACTACCACAATCACATTCAGGTCATGAAAGCCCACATGGCCATGAACCAGCTGGAGGCCCTGGCCAGCTACCTGGACGCCCTGGAGCAGGATTTGAGCCAGGTGGACACCTTCGTCAAATCCGGCAATCTGATGGTGGACGCCGTCCTCAACAGCAAGCTCTCCCTGGCCCGTCAAAAGGACATCGCCCTGGACTGTGCAGCAGATCTGCCGGAGCAGCTGTCTGTCAGCGATGTGGACCTGTGCGTCATCTTGGGGAACCTGCTGGACAACGCCGTGGAGGCCTGTGAGAAAATTCCGCCTGAGGCACGGTTTCTCCGGGTCTATTGCGCTGTGATTAAAAATCAGCTGTATCTCTCCGTGCAAAACTCTGCCAAGGAGGAGCTGGACTTTGACGAGCGCAACTATATCTCCAAAAAGCGGGGCAACCACGGCTTAGGGCTGAAGCGCGTGCAGGTATTGGCCGACCGGTACGGCGGTTTTCTGAATCTGCAGAACCAGCCTGGCATTTTTGCCGCCGAGGTACTCCTGCCCCTGGTCACTTAAAACATGCATTTCGTGCGCCCCTGCTGACATTTGGTGCAAAAACCAACCCAGCCGGGGCGCTTTCTGATAGAATGGAGCCATCTCAGACAAGGAGTTGATCCCATGGATTCCACCCATGCGCCCAAACCACCGAAAATCTCCGTTCTGCGCAACCTTCCATACGCCTGGCGGAAGCTGCTGCAGTTGGAGGGACCGTCTTATTTCTTCCTGTTGTTTTTCTCCGTCATCTGCCAGGTGGCGGCTCCCCTGCTGGCTATCATTCTGCCCAGTACGGTCATTCGGCTGTACCAGTCGGGAGCGGCCTGGCAAGAAATGGTCCTCACCATATCCTGCCAGGCCCTTGCCCTCTCCCTGTTCCAGCTGGGCAAAACCTACTGTCAAAACCGGGTGGAGCACATTCCCTTCCTCTTTCGCCTGGACCTGCTCCCAGAGTACTTAGTCCGCAACGTCACCCGGGATTACCAGCTGGCAGAGAGTCCCGCCGGGCAAGCCGGTATGGCTATGGCGGAACGGACGATCCTGTGGGGCAACGACTACGGCATTGAAGCCTTCTTGATTGCCGCCGGGACGGCCATGTATCAGCTCTGCGGCTTTCTTGTCTATTTGCTGATCTCTGCCCAGCTGAACATCGGGATCCTCCTGGTGCTTTTGACCTCCACCGTAGGTATCGCCCTGCTCAATGGTTGGAAACGAAAGGCCAGCACCGCTTATGTTGCGGACGTGATTCCACTGGATGACCAGCGGAGCCGGTTGGAAAAACAAATTCTGGACGGCAAATATGCCAAGGATATCCATCTGTACCAGATGAAAACCTGGCTCCTGGGCACAATAGACGGCATTCGAGGATTGCGTGCAGCCAGAAGTCACAAATACGCTCAGAAGCTGTTTGCCGCTTTCCTGGGCCAACAGCTGCTGGTTTTGGTGCGCGACGGGCTGGTCTATGGCTATCTGCTGCACCAAATGGTCCTGGGCGTCATGCCAGTGGCGGATTTTATTCTCTTTACGGGCGTCGCCTCCGGCATCAGCAGTTGGCTGTCCGGCTTCACCGAGCAGCTCTTGGAACTGCAAAGCAATGGAGATCTCCTCAGTCATTATCGGCTCTATATGGATGAGCTGCCTAGAAAATCCAAAGCCGGCAGCACCGCAAACACTCCCATCCCCAATCCCGGAACCGTCCATACCCTCCAGCTGGAGCATGTCTCCTTCCAGTATCCAGAGTCTCAAGATTACGCCCTGAAAGATATCAGTCTGACCCTAAAACCCGGAGAAAAGCTGGCCCTGGTGGGAGCCAACGGCGCCGGAAAATCCACCCTGGTGAAGCTCCTGTGCGGCCTGTACCACCCCACCCAAGGCCGCATTCTTCTGGACGGTGTGGATATCTCCACCATGGACCCGAACGCCTACTTCCGGGAATTCTCCGTGGTGTTTCAGGACGTGTTCGCCTTCGCCTTCCCCCTGTCGTCCAACGTAGCCTGTCAACCCCAGGCGGAAATCCGGCAAGACCGCCTGACCCAAAGCCTGAAGCTGGCAGGCCTGGAACCCACGGTGGCCAACTTGCCCAAGGGGGCCGACACCACCCTGCTGCGCACCCTGGATCCAGAGGGGGTGGAGCTGTCCGGCGGCCAGATGCAAAAGCTGATGTTGGCCAGAGCCCTGTATAAGGACGCTCCCATGGTCATCCTGGACGAACCCACCGCCGCCCTGGATCCCCTGGCCGAGGGGGAGATGTACAGCCAGTACAACCGCCTCACCCAGGGAAAAACCAGCGTCTTCATCTCTCATCGCCTCAGCTCCACCCGCTTCTGCGACCGGGTCATCTTCCTGGAGGATGGAGCCATCACCGAAACCGGAACTCACGACTCTCTCCTAGCCCAGGGCGGCGGGTACGCCCGTATGTTTGAGGTGCAGTCCCACTACTACCAAAAGGGGGAATCCTCTCATGACTGAAAAAACCTCACTTCGTCAGGACTATCGGGCAGCGTTTCGTCTTCTCGGTCTCGTCCGTCGCATGAACGCCTCGATCCTGCCTCAGCGGCTTCTGCACGCCATGCTGGGGGCCTGGATCCCCTACATCAGTCTGTTTTTTACGGCGCAGCTCATCAACAACCTGACATCCGGCGCCTATCGGGAGGCCCTTCTGGCAACCGGTTGGCTGCTGGGGTCGAACCTGATTCTGGGCAGCGTCAAAGATTATCTGGCCTCCCGTTGGAAGCAATCAGCCGGTCTCCTCCTCACCAGCATGCCCCGGCTTCTGCGGGAAAAAGCCATGGAGCTGGATTACGCCAGCCTCAGCGATCCCCAGGTGATCGGTCCGGTCAAGCAGGCGGAGCAGTTGTGTAATTACACCGGAAATCTTGGAACTCTGGTCTCCCGATTCCAGGAAATCGTACAAGCCTTCCTCTCTGCCGGAACCGGCCTTTGCATGGTGATCTACCTCTGCTTTGCCCGGGGAACGGCGCAAGGTGTCCTCGGGACACTGTGCAGCCCGGTTGTAGGCCTTGGCAGCCTGGTTCTGATCGTCGGCGGCTCCTGTTTTCTGGCAAGCCGCTTCACCCGGCAGCACCAGACCAATGACCAAGCCGCTGATTCCGAGCATGCCCAAGCAGAAAACGGAATTAGCTATCTGTCCTCCAAAGTATTTTGCAGCATAGACGCCGGGAAGGTCATTCGCCTATACCACATGAAAGATATGCTGATGGAAAATTATCAGGGTTTCCTCCGCATTGCTCGTCCGGTATATGTGAACATGTGCCGGTCCGAGCTGAACCTGTCCATCATTTCCACCGCCCTGTCTGGTCTTACCTCCATCTACGCCTATATTTTGGTCCTGCTCAAGGTCTTGGTGGGGGCCATCTCCATCGGTTCCTTTGCCCAATATGCCGGCGCACTGGCTACGTTCCAGGGCAACATTATGAGCATCCTCCGGCAGAACCGCCAGCTCCGCCGCCAGGTGTCCTACCTGAAAGACTTTCTGAGTTTCCTGGACCAAACCAGCAGTCACACCGGCACCATTCCCACAGAAAAACGCCAGGACCACGTATACGAAATTGCCTTCCACGACGTCTCCTTCACCTACCCCGGAAGCAGCACCCCGGTCTTGAAGCATCTGTCCTGCAAGCTGTCTCTGAAGCACAAAATGGCTGTGGTCGGTCTCAATGGCGCTGGCAAAACCACCTTCATCAAGCTTCTGTGCCGTCTTTATGACCCCACAGAAGGATACATCACCCTCAATGGCGTAGACATTCGGAAATACGACTACCAGCAATACCAGAGCCTGTTCAGCGTCGTTTTTCAGGATTTCCAGCTCTTCCCCTTCCCGGTGGGCCAAAACGTGGGCGCCTGCCTGGATCCGGATCCGGAGCGGGTGTGGCAATGCCTGGAGCTGGCCGGTGTAGCGGACCGAATCCGGGACATGCACCAGGGGCTGGAGACGCCGGTCACACCGCTGGAAGAAGCCGGAGAAAACCTGAGCGGCGGTGAGATGCAGAAAGTCGCCATTGCACGGGCCCTGTATAAGGATGCGCCCTTCGTCATCCTGGACGAACCCACCGCCGCCCTGGACCCATTCAGCGAGTATGAAATCTACTCCCGTTTCGACGAACTGGTCCGGGACAAAACCAGCATCTACATCTCCCACCGTATGAGCAGCTGCCGGTTCTGCCAGGACATCCTGGTCTTCCAGGACGGTACCATCGCGGAGCGGGGCAGTCACGAAACACTGCTCCATGCAAATGGCCTCTACGCCTCCCTGTGGAATGCCCAGGCCCAATATTACGTCAAATAAACAACTGGCCAGTCCCATTTCCGGGCTGGCCAGTTGGCTTTGGACTTTCGTTATGAAACTGCATCACTCTGATGATTCTGCAGAATTTCCCGCAGGCTGATCTCCGGGTGGGCCTCTAGGCGCATCCAGCTGGCGTCGCCCTCCCGCATATAGGACTCTCCTGCCATATAATAAACCTTATTTGCACCATTGGCGTAGTGCAGCGTAATTTTACAGGTGGCTTCCTCTTCCTCCGCCTGCTCACCCGTTTCTTCCGGCACCGTATGCAACGCCTGGATATACTCCAGAACCCGCTTAATCTTCACGGGCTCCGTATACACCCGATCCCATGCCCCGCCAGTGGGCATGGATTCCACAGAAACCTGGAGGACCATTCCCCCCGTGCTTCCTTCCGGCTGACCTTCCGGCGGCGGCAGCAGCCCGCAGCCCTGGAGCAAACCGCACAGCAGCAGCAACGCTACCACACGCCACTTCCCTTTCAAGGCAACCGCCTCCTTCACTGAAACCGGAATCCTTCTGTCAGAAGGATCCGAATGTTGGCCTGCCAGTTCTCTTCCGTCCCGAAGGGCAGGCGGTCAAAGCCAGGCACCTCGTGGAAGGACACAATCTGGTCCTCCCAGTTGATCCACATCATATAAATCTCTCTGGTTTCCATCTCACCTTCGCCTCCTTCACAAGCTTGTCCGAACAGAGTGATGCACTTTCTCCTTTATAAACATAGACGCAAATTGCATCCAAGTTGTTACAAAGTTCTGCAAAAAACTTCTTAATTTTTCTTAAGTTACCACAGAAGTCCATCAAAAGTTCTGGCGCATCTGGGACGGTTCTCTGAACACCATATGCAAAACGGGCAGGAATATACGTCGGTGCAGCTCCCGCTTCTTCTTTACAGAACCAAGTTCCCAGCTGAATCCATTGGTTTCCCGCGCTCGCGGATCCTGACAAACACACACCACAAAAAGCAGACCTGCCCGCTTCCGATTGTGTGTTCATCCGCTTTCACACAACCAGAAACGGGCAGGTATCCAATAACAGTTTAAATTCCAGCCAACCGGAGCAGCTCCTGGGCCCGATCTGTCTTCTCCCAGGACCGGTCTTTTTCCATGCCGAAGTGGCCCCGCGCGGCAGTCTCTGCAAACATGGGCCGGCGCAAATTCAGCATTTTGATGATCCCGGCAGGAGTGAGGTCAAAGGTCCGGCGCAGAAGCTCTGTGAGGGCGTCATCGCCAATCCGCCCGGTGCCGTAAGTGTCCACCAGAATGGAGACCGGCTGAGCCACGCCAATGGCATAGGCCAGCTCCACCTGCACCCGCTCTGCCAGCCCGGCGGCAACCACATTCTTGGCCATATACCGGGCCATATAAGCGGCGCTCCGGTCCACCTTCGTGGGATCCTTCCCGGAAAACGCGCCGCCGCCATGGCAGAAATAGCCGCCATAGGTGTCCACAATGATCTTCCGGCCTGTGAGGCCCGTATCACCGGCAGGACCGCCCACCACAAACTTGCCTGTAGGATTGATGTAAATGTGGCCCACATCCCGGATGTCAAAGCCATATGCAGCCAGCACCGGAGCGATGACCATCTCCTTCACATATTGCCGCAGGTTCTCAATGGAAAAATCCGGGCGATGCATAATGGACACCACCACAGTCTCCACGCCCACCGGCCGTCCTGCATCGTCAAACTCCACCGTCACCTGGGCCTTCCCATCGGGCCGCAGGTAGGGGTTCTCCGCCACCATTTGCGTCAGGCGGTTGGTCAGGGCACGCGCGACCGCACCGGCCAGAGGCATCAGCTCCGGGGTCTGGTTGCAGGCGCCACCAAACATCATCCCCTGATCGCCAGCGCCGCCCACCTGATCGTTGGTCCCCAGGGCGATGTCCGGCGACTGGGTGTGAATCCGGCACTGAATCTCCGCCGTGTCGGCACAGAAGCCCTCATCCGGCCGGGTATAGCCAATGTCCCGGATCACCTGACGGGCAATGGCCTCGTAGTCCACCAGAGCATTGGTGGTGATCTCCCCGGAGATGCAGCAGAAATCTGTGGTTACCAGCGTCTCACAAGCCACCCGGGAGTTGGGATCCTGCGCCAGGCAGGCGTCCAGAATGCTGTCCGAAATCCGATCGGCCACCTTGTCCGGGTGGCCGGTGGTGACGCACTCCGAAGTAAAAAGTCTTTTTTCCATAGTTCCATTCCTTTCTTTTCACGCTCGTTCCTTCCAAAAGCTCCGGGTGCAGGACGTTTTTTGCAAAAAAAGACGTTCCGAAGATTCGGAACGTGTTGTGATACGAACCCTCATCTTTCGTCTGACGCCGGATTTGGCACCTTGAATCAACAGGTTGCCGGGCTTCATCGGGCCGTTCCCTCCGCCACTCTTGATAAGGCATATTCAATTTCCTCCATCATTATATGCCTGTAGCCGCAAATGTCAAGAGAATTTTCAGTTTTTTTCAGAGAAACCGGCGGATCCCGTAGCCTGTCTGAAACCCTGCCGGTTTGGTTAGGATGTTACTGGAAAATTCACAGAAAAACTATGGACTTTTCTCACCGGACCCGGTAAAATAGTCTACGAATTACAAAGGAGTGAGGACCGTTGAAAAAATTGCGCAGCAAATTTGAACGCTTCTGTTATCGCAACCAAAAAAAGGGCATCCCCAACCTGATGCTTTGGATCATCGGCATCAATATCGTCACCTACATCTTTGCCATGATCGACCCCAGCAACACCTTATACCGGCTGCTCTGTTTTGACCGGAATGCCATTCTTCACGGCCAGGTTTGGCGGCTTGTCAGCTTTGCCGCCCTGAGTCTTCAGTCCTATGATTATCTCTGGGCAATTGTCGCCGTCATTTTCTACGTCCAGCTGGGAAAGGCCTTGGAAAACGCCTGGGGTCGACTCCGGTTTAACCTGTACTACCTCACCGGCATTCTTTTCATGGACATTGCCGGATTCCTGCTGGATTTTCCCGTCTCTGCCAGTTCCCTGCACCTGTCCCTGTTCCTGGCCTTCGCCACCCTGTATCCGGAGACCACCTTCCTGATCTTTTTCATCATTCCCATCAAGGCCCGTTGGCTGGGCATTTTCAACCTGGCCCTTTACCTGGTGCAGCTGCTGCGCTTCTCTGTATTCCCTCTGAATCTGCTGCCGCTGTTTGCACTGGCCAACTATTTCCTGTACTTTGGCAAAGACTTCCTGAACATTCTCCCCATATCCTGGCAGGTGAATGCCAACCGGGTGAAGCGGAAAATGGCATCTAAGAAAACCGGAAAACAGGTCCCCTTCCCTGGCTCCGGCTCTTACGCCGCCTCCACCGCCCAGCCGGAGGCCCCTTATACCCACAAATGCACCGTCTGCGGCCGCACCGATGTCACCAATCCGGAGCTGGAATTCCGCTACTGTTCCAAGTGCAAGGGCTATTACTGCTACTGTGCAGACCACATTAACAACCACAGTCACATTCAATAAATACAGATAGAACGAGCGGCATTCTCCCCCCGAAATCTCAGGGAAGAATGCCGCTCGATGTTATTGTGCTGACAGCTCCACCGCTTTGCGCAGCAGAGAATAGGGCGGAACCGGCTGGGGAAGCTGCATGCGGAAAACCATCTGTGGGACTCTGGGCTCCCGCAGGTCCTCCCCCTGCTCACTTTGCATCACCGGCGCCTGGAAGGAGAACGGGCGAGTATGGGGCCCTACCAGCTCCAGAGCATCTCCCGCGGCAAACTTATTCCGCAGGCTCATGGTGGCCATGCCGTTGCGGTCGCAGTCCAGCACGATGGCACAGACCTGCCACTGGCGAATGTACCGGGAGCTCTCCGTATACTGCCCAGGGAAGCCGAAGTAAAAGCCGGTAGAATAAATCCGGTGGGACACATGCTCCACCTCATCCCGCCACACCGGGTCCAGGGGCTGGCCATGGGCAGCCGCATCGATCCCGTGCCGGTAAGCGCCTGTGACAATGGCGGCGTAGTAGGCGGACTTGGCCCGCCCCTCCAGCTTGATGCAGTCCACCCCTGCCTCCATCAGCTCCGGCAAGTGGTCGATCATACACATATCCCTGGAATTCAGGATGTACGTTCCCTTCTCATCCTCAAAAACAGGGAAGTACTCCCCCGGCCGCTTCTCCTCCATGAGGGCATATTGATAGCGGCAGGGCTGGGCGCAGGCCCCCCGGTTGGAGTCCCGGCCCGTCATGTAATTGGACAGGAGACACCGCCCGGAATAGGAGACGCACATCGCCCCGTGACCAAAGGTCTCCAGCTCCAGCTCCCTGGGAGTCTCCTGCCGGATGCGGCGGATCTCCTCCAGGCTCAACTCCCGGGCCAGAACCACCCGGCTGGCCCCCAGATCATACCAGGCCCGGGCGCAAACGCTGTTGGCAATCGACTGCTGGGTAGAAATGTGCCGCTCACAGTGGGGCGCATACTGCCCGGCCAACATAAATGCGCCCAGATCCGCCAGAATCAGCGCATCCACCCCCGCCGCATCCAGCTCCTCCAGATAGCCCGGCAGCAGAGGCGCCTCGTCCCCCCGGGGCATGGTGTTGACCGTCACATGGACCCGGACGCCATGGGCATGGGCAAAAGCCACCGCACGGGGCAGCTCCTCCGGGGTAAAATTCCCGGCGAAGGATCGCATCCCGAAGCTGGTGCCCGCCAGGTACACCGCATCGGCGCCGTACAGCACCGCCATGGTCAGCCGCTCCATATCTCCGGCGGGGGCCAGGAGCTCAAGGCTCCTGGGTCTCGTCATCGTCGTCTCTTCCATTTCGTAAATTCTCCAGAAATTGCTCGTGCTCCTCCGCCGTTTCAGAGAAGTGGTGGGTGCCATCCTCATCCAGCGCATAGAAATAGTAGCTGGTATCCGCCGGATGCAGGGCCGCCTTCAAACTGTTGAGACCGGGGTTGGCAATGGGCCCGGCTGGCAGACCGGGATTGGTATAAGTGTTATAGGGGCTGTCAATCTGGAGATCGGCGTAGCTCAGATTGGCCTTTCTCTCCCCCAGGGCATATTGGATGGTTGCATCGATGTTCAGATACGGATAGGCCGGATCACACAGCCGGTTGTAGATGACAGAAGCAATTTTCCCGCTCTCCCCAGAGCCAGCCGTCTCCCGCTCGATCATGGAGGCGATGGTCACCAAGTCCCGAATGGACAGATACCGGGTCCGAATCTCTTCTTCCGAATACCCGAAGGAAGACAGCCGCTCCTTCAACCAGCCATTGAGCGCCGTCAGGTCCCCTTCCATATCCTCGTTAAAGCGGTAGCCAAAATTCCGCAGCAACTTCCGCAGGACCCGCTCCGGATCGTCGGAAGTATAAAATTCATAGGTATCTGGGAAGAGGAACCCCTCCAGGCAGTTGGGACTATCCCGTTTTACATCCCTCAGGAACCAGAACTCCCCCAAATCTCCATGCTGAGCCGCTTCCTGCAGCTCTTCCGCCGTACAAACCGCGTTTTTCTCCAGCAGTGCAAAAATCTGCCTGCATTCATATCCCTCGGGGATGGTCACCGTCACAACCTTTCGGTCCGACGAGGAGCGGCCCAGGGCGTCTACCATGGCGTGGTAGTCATACATACAGTTCAGCTGGAAGGTGCCCGCGCTGATCTTCTCCCGCGCGCCGGTCAAATCGCTGTAGAAGTTGAACAGCCGGGGATAGCGGACCAACCCCGCATCCGCCAGCTTCTGGGTGATCTGCTCCATGGTGTCCGTATCCGCAATGGTCACCGTGACCACCTTTTCCTCTTTGGTCAGGGCCAACACGTCGTCCGCCCAGAGCCATACCACCCGGGACAGGGTCACACATACCGCCAATATGATGCCGCACAAAATCAAAGAGCTGAGAAAATGGGGAATCCCCAAAAACCCCGTTCCCTTTTTCTTCATGGCCGGTCTGCCGGATTTTCTCCGCCGCCGCCGGGCTCCGCCGGAAGCAGGCAGCGTCTCCGGTGGCTCTTGGCCGGGTTCCTCCTGAAATGCCCGTTCGAAGCCCTCATCGAACGCATCCCGGTACTCCTGATCCCGGAACTCTGCCCCGGCAGAGGGGTCGTCCAGGTCGTTCATTTCCTGGGGTACCTCCCGCCCTGCGTCCAGCTCTCGCCGGGCATCCTGCAGGATCCGGTCCACATCTCCCATGGCCGGGTCTGTCATTCCATCATAATCCATGGCGGCCGGATCCGGCCCCAGCTCTTCATAGCCTTCGATTTCCGACAGGATCTGGGTGATATCCAGTTCCGCTGGATCCCACCCTTCCTCCTGGTTTTTGTCAAATTGATCATGCTTTGGCATGGGTAATCCTCCTGTTTTCACCGGTTTTTACCGGATGACAATCTGGTTGGCCACTGCCTGGGCGACTTCTACGCCCTTCAACGCCTGCACCAGCGCCAGAGCTAATGGGATGGCGCAGCCAGCCGAAGCGCCGGTAATCACCGTTCCATCCTGCACCACCGCCGCCTCTGGCCGGAACCGGGAGGCCTGCATCTGCCCGGCCAGGTCCGGGTCGGGGTAGCAGACCGCCTCCCGCCCATCTGTGATGTGGAGCTCTGCCAAAATTGTGGGAGCGGCGCAGAGGGCGGCCACATATTTGCCGTTGTCATAGGCAAACCGGACGGCGTCCATCACCTGCCGGCAGCCGCGAATGGACGCCACACCGCCCAACCCGCCGGGCAACACAATCATATCCAGCCGGGTCAAATCCATCTGCTCTGGGGTAAGATCGGCCCGCACCCCAATGCCATGGGCGCCGGTCACCTCCAGGCCGTCGATGCCCACATAGGCAGTCTCTATCCCGGCCCGCCGGAGCAGGTCCCCGGGAGTGACCGCCTCCACTTCCTCAAAGCCTTTGCCCAATACAATATACACCATATCCGTCACTCCTCCAAACATATCCGAACCAATCGGTCAATTTCCTGATGGATCTCCTGGGCCGGACGCATGGCGCCGTCCCGGGCACAGGAAATGACCTGCCAGCCAAAGAAATCCGCCGCCGCCTGTCCCGTCTCCCGGCACAGGCGCAGATAAGCCAGATCCTGCTCGTGAATGTCTCCCTGGGTGTGGGTGTCCTGCTCCCGCTTGCGGAGCATCATCTCGGTCAAGTCTGTAGGTACATCCAAATAAATGACCAAATCCGGCCTGGGCAGTCCCAGGCGGCCATATTCGAACTCCTCCAGCCATTGGAAATACGCCCTTTGCTCCGCACCCGTCAATTTGGAGCCCTGGTGCACCGCATTGGAGGTGGTGTACCGGTCAGAGAGAATGAGACCTCCAGCCTCGTACTCCCTCCGCCACACCTTCTGGAAGGAGGCATACCGGTCCACGGCATAGAATGCTGTGGCGGCATAAGCGTTCACATCTCCCGGGTGCTGGCCAAACTCCCCATTCAGGTACATGCGGATGAGGGCGGATGAGGGCTCGGCATATTGGGGAAACACCAGCTTCCGAAAGGCCATCCCCTCTGCCTCCAGTCCCTGGGTCAGGAGGCCAAACTGGGTGGACTTTCCGGATCCGTCCGTTCCCTCCAGTACAATCAGTTTACCCATGTCGTCCGCCTTCCTGTTCCTCCAGACGCCGCTGCTGTTTGCAGGCGCGTATGAACTTGGGCAGGCGCATCATCCGGCCAAGGCGGGACGGGTCTTTGAGCAGCCGGTACAGCCACTCCAGATTGCACCGGATCATCCACTGGGGCGCCCGCTTGACCACTCCGGCAAAGCCATCCAGGCTCCCACCCAGGCCAATCATCAGGCCGCAGGTAAGCTCCTGCTGGTGCGCCGCCATAAACCGCTCCTGCTTCGGCGCGCCCAAGCACACAACACCACATCCGGTCTGGCCTTGTGCACACGCTCCACCACAGCGGCCTCATCCTGAAAGTAGCCGTCCGCCGTGCCGCAGATGACGAGGCCAGGATACTTGGCCGTGAGATGTTCCGCCGCCTTCTCCGCGATGCCAGGTTTCCCACCCAGCAAATACAGCCGTCCGCCCTTGGCCGCCAGGCGCTGTGCCAGGGCCTCGGCAAAGGCAATCCCCGCCACCTTTTCCTGCAACGGGCGCTCCAGAATCCGGGACCCCATCACCACGCCAGCCCCGTCCGGCAGGACCAGATCCGCCCCATTTAAAATATCCAAAAACGCACCGTCGTGCATGGCTTCCCAGACGATTTCCCCATTGGGCGTCACGCAATAGGCGCTTGCCTTGGCTTCCATCAGGATCTCCGCCCGGTCCAGCGCCTGCTCCATGGTGACATTGTCAAACTGAACGCCCATCACATCTATTTTCAAAAAAGCACACCTGCTCTTTCCTCTCCGCCGGTAGGACGGGTATCTTCGTTAAAGATTACCATATTTTTTCCCATTTGTCCACTGGATCCCATGGATTTTCAGAACTTCTCAATCAAATCAAAGCAAAGATGGGAAAAGTGTCCATGACGAACTCCTTTTTCCCGCTTCCCCTGCACAGCCGGGCTGCAGCAGCATAAAATGATTTGAAAGCAAGACCTTGCTTTTGCCGGGAATCCCCCGGCCATGACAGAACAGGAGGTTTTCGTATGTCTGAGCAATCGACCTGCCGGCCCGAGGACCTGCGGGAGGCCGTCAGCATTCATACCCGAAAAGTGACGGACAGCTGCAGAGACAAGGACTGCATTGAGGACCTGCGGGTTTACCTGACCCGGGAATCCCAGGCGCTTCTGGATGCCTCTGCAGGGGCCAAGGCCCGCTGTGCGGAGCTGGTATACGCTTACATTGATGTTGAGCCTGTAGCGTTCAACCGCAACCATTACTGCATTGACATCACATTCTACTATCGGATTCTGGCGGACGCCATTGTGGGCGGAACCAAACCCGCCACCCTCTGCGGCCTGGCGGTCTTCTCCAAGCGGGCCGTCCTCTGCGGAGAAGACAGCTGTGCCAAGATCTTCACCAGCGATACCGTCCTTGGCGACATGGACGGCCGGACCCGCCGCTCCTTCAACCATCCCACCGCCGTGGTGGAGGTTCTGGATCCCATGATTCTCTCTGCCCGCATCCGGGAAGTATGCGACTGCCCCTGCGGCGAGCCGTGCCTCAACCAGCTTCCCGCCGGCATCCGGAATCTCTTTGACGATGAGCTGGTTCTCTCTGGGGAGAGCCGCCGGCTGTACGTCACCCTGGGCCAGTTCTCCATCATCCGGCTGGAGCGGGACGTCCAGCTGTTGGTCCCCACCTTTGATTATTCCGTCCCCACCAAGGAATGCTGCGACAACCTGGGCTGTGCGGAGGATCCCTGCGAGATGTTCTCCCGCATCGCCTTCCCGGTGCAGCAGTTCTTCCCTCGCGGCTGCGACGGCTCCTGCTCCCAGGACGCCCCCTGCAGCTGCTCCACAGGCAACTGTTCCACAGAAAGCGGCTATAAAACCTGCCCCACCACCTGACAGTCGGGGCCTGTTGCAATAGCGGGCGAGTTTTGACTCGCCCCTGCGGGATATGGCGTCATATCCCGCAGGCGGCAGTCTCTCAACGCTCCCGCCCTGCAACAGGCCCCTCATAGTTTCTCTTTACGAAAGCCCCTGCTCCGGTGCTTCTTGCAAAAACCGCCAGGCGAAATCCCCGTTCTGTTTTGCCAGATCCCGCAGGCGGCCGACTGTCTCCGCCTCTGCCAAGCCGCTGGTGGCCGCACGGTCCATACACTGACACAAGGCGCTGCCAGTCACTTCTTCCACACTGACATAATTCGCCTGCCCCAAATAGTCCATAAAGCCGCTGACTTTGGGATCATAGGAAACTCCCACCACAGGAACCCCCTGCCCGGCGGCGAAAATCAGGGCGTGCAGACGCATGGAAACCACCATACGCATATCCCGCATCAGCGCACAGATCACACCCCCGTCAGCCACAGGCGGCAAAAGCAGCTTGGGGCAGGAAATCCGCTCTGCCACTGCCTGAGTGATCTCCCGGTCTTTGTCCGGCTCCAGCAGGAAAAAGACCGGCGTCATCCCATAGGTGTTCCATCCGTACTCTGCGGCAGCGGCAAAGGCCTCCAGGCGGTGTTTCACCGGCCCCCAGGGCCGCAGGGCGAACAGGCAGTATGTGCCTCCCTCTGTCAGGCCCGCTTCCTTGCGGTAGCGGGCATAGTGCTCTTCCGCAGCTGCCGTCACCGTCTGAAGGAGGGCCGGGTCTGCCGTCACGTGGCACTCCGGCCGGGTCACCCCCAGCTTTTCCAGCTCTGTTTTGGAGTCCGGGTCACGCAGGGCAATGAGATCGACGCAGGCGTTCAGCGCTTTTGCCGCCAATTTCCGGTTCAGCCCTCGTTTCACCGGCCCAATGCCGCACCCGTACATCATCACCTGACATCCCGCCCTGTGGGCCGCCCAGATGCAGTAGAGATAGAACCACAGGGACCGGTTGCTGGTGGCATTCTGAATCAGGCTGCCGCCGCCACCAATGAACAGCTTCGCCTGTTTTAATTGACGGCGAACCTGAAACAGCCGAAACGTATAGACGCTGGCCGCCTGCACCTGGCGGGCCGTCCGACGGGGCGTCTTGGACATCACGCAGACCGGGACATCCCCATCATGATCCCGCAGCTGCTGCAGAATGGCCTCCAAAATGGTCTCGTCTCCCACGTTGCCATTGCCATACGCCCCGCAGATGAGGACGCCGTGTTTCTTCCCGGCCTCCTGCCGGAGACGGCGCAAAATGGTCTCATAGATCTCCACCTGGGTTCGGACGGTGGCATCAATGGAGAACTCCCGCTTGACCTTTTCAAAAATGGCCTGCCCCAGCTTCTTCCGCAGAGCGCTGTCCCGGACGAGGCGGAGCATCCGCTCCGTCAGAGCTTCCACATCCCCAGGCTGCACCAAAAATCCCGTCTCCCCATCGATCACAATGCGGGAAACCGCACCCACGCAGGTGGCAATGGTGGCGCAGTGCATCCGGGCGCCCTCTGGGATGGCATAGGGCAAGCCCTCTGACAGGGAGGTCAGCATATTCACATCCAGCGCATTGTAAAAGCTGTCCGTGTCACTGAGCCAGCCCAAAAACGCCACGGTTCCCGCCGGGCAGAGCTTTCCGGCCAGCTGCTCCAGCTCTTTGCGCTGCTCTCCATCGCCTGCAATGGCCAGGCGGATGCTCGGCGCCTGGGCCACTGCCCCGGCAAAGGCGCGAATGAGGGAAGCAATGTCCTTCACCGGCGAAATCCGGGCCGCAATCCCAAAGACCACAGAATCCGGCTCCACAGCCAGACCATGGGTCTTCCAAAACGCCTCTCTCGTGAGCGGCGCATGAATATGGGAAAAATCCACGCCGTTGTTGATGACAAAGGTGGCTCTGGGGTCCACGCCGCCATCTATTAGCATATCCCGCAGCTGGCCTGAGACGCAAACCCAGTTGTCCAGCCGCCGCAGCGCCGCCCGGTTGGCGGCTCCGTAGGTGAGGTTGCTCAGAGGGCGGCCCAAATAGTCCAGCTTGGGGTCGCTGTGGACCGTCGTGATCACCGGCACATGGAGCCGCCGCTTCAGCAGATACCCCATCAGATTGGCGCGGGAGCCGTGACAGTGGATGAGTTGGAACTGCTGCTGCTGAATCACCGCTTCCAGGCAGCGCATCACCCGGGGAATGTTCCAGCCAGACAACACCTGGGTGGGAATTCCCATCTCCCGAGCCTCTTGGGCAAACGGACCTTCTATAAAGCACACCAACAACACCTGGTGCTCCTGGCACAGGCCTTGCAGCAAAGACAGCACGTGCGTCTTTGCGCCACCCACATCACCGCCGGATATCAAATGTATGACTTTCATAAATATTCCTCTGCCCCGTGTGGGCTTGATCTCATAAACGTATCTCCAATGTCCCCGTCCAATCTCAGTCTTTCATCAGCCGGCGACGAGCCAGGTGGATGGGCCCCTCCTGCATGTGATTGATCCAGGACAGGCTTTTGCCGCAGCCATAGGCCACGCAAGAGTCTGCATCATCCGCCACCGTGCAGGGAAGCTCTGTCCGCTCCCGAATCAGCTGATCCATGCCCCAGATCAAGCTGCCGCCCCCTGTGAGTACAATTCCGTTCTGGGCCAAATCCGCCACCAGCTCTGGGGGCGTCTGCTCCAGCACCGCAAAAATTTCATCCAAAATCTGCCGGACAGGCCGTTTTAGCGCCTCCAGGATCTCCTCTGCCTGAAGCGTAAACTCCTTGGGCAGCCCAGTGCGCAGGTCCCGACCCTTCACCAGCATACTGGCGTTCTCTGGCCGGGGGTAGACGCAGCCGATGGACAGCTTCACCTCTTCCGCCGCATTTTCCCCCAAAATGATGCCGTGTTTGCGCCGGGCATAGCGAATGATTGCCTGGTCGAACGCATCGCCTGCCGTCTTGGTGGACGACGACACGGCCACCGCATTCATGGACAGCACCGCCACATCGGTGGTGCCGCCGCCAATGTCCACCACCATGTGGCCGCCGGGACCGGCAATGTCCAGATTGGCCCCCAAGGCGGCGGCCAAAGGCTCCTCAATGAGGTAGACCCGGCGGGCCCCGGCTTCCATGGCGGCGCCAATCACCGCCCGCTCTTCCACCTCGGTGATGCTGCTGGGTACGCTGACGATGACCCGGGGCTTAAACAACCCGTGGCGGGAAGCCTTCCGGAAAAACTGGGCCAACATCCGCTGGGTCATCTCATAGTCGGAAATCACACCGCCCAGAAGGGGCCGCATGGCCACCACATTACCCGGCGTCCGCCCCAACATATTCCGGGCAGCCGCGCCAACCTGCAAAATCTTACCGGTATTCTTGTCCACCGCCACCACAGAGGGCTCCCGCAGGACCACCCCCTTGCCGTCGGCATAGACCAAAATATTGGCCGTCCCCAAATCCACACCCAAATCTCTGGAAAGTATTTTCATGGTGTATCTCCCATATTGTCAAGTTCCTTTGGCCCACCTTTGCGGGCCGCCACCGCCGCGCACAGAACTTTGGCTGCGCCAGCGGTCTGCAACACTCTGGCGCACTCGGAAACGGTGGCGCCGGTGGTGATGATATCGTCCAAAATCAAAATCCGCTTGCCCGCCCATGCATCGGGCCCCACCGCTTGGTAGGCCCCCAGCACATTGGCGCGCCGCTGCTCCCGCCCCGAAAGGGAGGATTGGGCAGAATTGTGACGGCGCTTCCTGAGGGTCCGGACTGGCTTTTGACCCAACTCCCGGCCCACCGCTCCGGCCAACAGCCGGACCTGGTCATAGCCCCGGTGGAACCGGCGGCGGGCGCTCACCGGAACGTAGGTCAGAAGGTCAAACTCGCCCTCCAGTTCCTCCTGAATCCGGGCTGCCAAGGCCCTGCCATAGGCCGCCGCATAGCTCTCACGGCCCCCAAACTTAAACCGCAGAAGAGAATCGCGGACCAGGCCTTCATAGCAATAAGCAGCCGTCCAGGCGCTCACAAAGGGAATGGACCGACGCCCCGGGGAAAACACCGGTACATCCCGGCGGCAGCCACGGCACAGGTCCGTCTCCTCCCTGTCCAAGAGCCTGCCGCAGAAGACGCACTTGCGGGGAAAGAGCAACTCCAAAAGTCCCTGCACCGCCCTCATTCCCGATCCTCCTGCTGCAACCGCAGCTTGAGGCCGCTGTACCGGCGGCTCCGGCGGTGATTTTCCGTCATGGCCTGGAGGATATCCTCCCGGCCTACCACCACCAGGAGCTTTCTCGCCCGGGTGATGGCCGTGTATAGGACGCTTCGGGTCCGCAGGTTGGGCGCGCAGGACCAGGCGGCCAAAACCACCGCCTGATATTCGCTGCCCTGGCTCTTGTGCACCGTCATGGCATAGGCCAGCTCCAGCTCCCGCAGCATATCGAAGTCATACTCCGCCTGCCGGTCGTCGAAGACCACCGTGAGGAGCTCAGCATTCAGGTCAATCTCCGTAATGATGCCAATGTCTCCGTTGAATATCCCGGTCCCCACCTGGGTCCCGTCGGTCTTCTTCCATAGTATATCATAATTATTCCGGATTTGCATCACACGGTCTCCCTCACGGAAGGAAAAATCCCCCCATTTTTTCTCCTTCTTCTCTGGAGAGGGCGGATTCAGCTGAGCCTGCAGCAGCAGGTTCAGGCTGGCCGTACCGGTGGGGCCCTTCCGCGTGGGGGAGAGAACCTGGATTTCCTCCGGCGGGATGCCCATCCGGTCCGGCAGTCGGGTTCTGCACAGGTCTCCAATGGTGGCAGCCACCGCCTCCTCGGCGCGCCGCCGGAGGAAGAAGAAATCGCTGGTGGTGGTTTTCAAGTCTGGCAAAATGCCTCCATTGACCCGGTGGGCGTTCATGACAATGAGGCTCTCCTGGGCCTGGCGGAAAATCTCCGTGAGACGCACCGCCGGCACCACGCCGCTGCGAAGCATATCGGACAGGGGGCAGCCCGGTCCCACCGGGGGCAGCTGGTCCGGATCCCCCACCAGAATCAGCCTGCACCCGGGGGGCAGCGCCCGAAGGAGACTGGCCAGGAGAGAAATGTCCACCATGGAAGTCTCGTCCACAATGACGGCGTGGGCTTTCAGAGGGTTGTCCTCATCTCTTGTAAAAATCAACCGCCCGGTGGCGGGATCCGGCTGAGATTCCAGCAGGCGGTGGATGGTGCAGGCCTCCTGCCCGGTTACCTCCTGGAGCCGCTTGGCCGCCCGGCCCGTGGGAGCCGCCAGAAGCGCCGTCAGTTCCATCCGGCCATAAAGCTCCAGAATCCCCCGCAGAATCGTGGTTTTACCAGTACCGGGACCGCCGGTGACAATCAGCAACCGGCTCACAGCCGCCGCCCGAACCGCTTCGGCCTGCTGGGGCGAGTAGGCCACAGATCCCGCCTGCTGGGCCTGACCCACCAGGCTCTCCAGGTTCGGCGGCTCCGGCAGGCGGTCCGCCGCCATGGCCCCGAGCCGCCGGGCCACATACTGCTCCGCCTCGTACAGCTCCGGCAGATATGCGATGTCAATCCCCGCCAGGTGATCCTGAACTGCGTGCTCCGCCTCCTCCAGCCGCCGCAGTCCTGCCTGGACCGTTGCGGCATCCACAGACAGGAGGGTGGCCGTAGCCTGGATCAGCTTCTCCTCCGGAAGAAACACGTGACCGGCCGTCTGGTTATAGCTCAGCTCAAACACCAGCCCCGCCTCCACCCGCCTGGGGTCGTCTGCAGCAATTCCCAGAGAAATGGCAAATCGGTCCACCAGACCAAAATCCGCATCCAGGCCGGGCTCCGTCAGGCTGTAGGGATCGGAGGTGAGAAGATCCATGGCCTCCTCCCCCCACAGGCGGTAAAGTCGGACCGCCAGTTCCGCCGGAAGATGGTGCAGGCTCAGAAATTCAATGAGTCTGCGCATCCCTGTCTGCTGCCGGAATACCCGGCCAATTTCCCGGGCCTTGGCCGGCGTAATGCCGGTCACCTCTGCCAGGCGCTGGGGCTCCCGCTCCATCACCGCCAGAGTCTCCGCCCCAAAGCGCTCCACAATTCGGGCCGCCAGCTTGGGGCCGATTCCCTTTACGGTGCGGGAGGAGAGGTAGCTCAAAATCTCCGGCGTGGTTTCCGGCATCAGCCGCTCCAAAAACTCCGCCTCAAACTGCTTGCCGTAATTGGCATTGTTGGTCCACCGGCCGGTGACCATCAGCCGCTCTCCCGGCACAGGCAGGGGGATGGTCCCCACGACGCTCACCGCCTGGCCGGCGCAGTTCAGCCGCAGGACAGCATATCCATTTTCAGCATTCTGATATACCACCGCCGCCACAGTCCCCTGCAGCAGTTCCAAATCCTCCAAATTTCTCTGCCTCCATTTTCAGCCGCGCCGGAAGCTCCGCCTCCGTACAGCAGCATACATCCACCCGGTCCCGACTTAAGCGGTCCATCTGCGCCCGCTCCTTCGGATCCAGTCCGCAATCCACGAGGAACACCGGCATCTGCAAAATCCCGGTCCCTCGCAGCCACAGGCAGCACCGCACAAACGGCTCCACCCGGTCCATATGTCCCGGCAGACAGGCAAACACTGCCGCACCGCCCCGATCCCGGCCCAGAACCAGCCAGCCCACCAGCGTCCACAGCAAAAGCAGCACACCTGCCGCCTGCAAAAAGATTGAAATGACTTGCCACATCAGGTTACACCCCCGAAGCATCCTATGCCGGCAGCTTGCCCAATGTCCCTGAGAGCTCCACGGTCCCTCGTCACCTCAAACGTAATCTTTCCCCATTTTCCCTGCCATTGTAATCCACCCGGCGCCGCTTTGTCAAGGCTTCGGCGGCCCGGTGGATACCGCAGCATCTACTTTTTCCCTCAGAAATCCCCGAAAAAGCACCGTAGAATCAAGAGAGAAAGCACTGAATATTGTATGCAAACGAATGAAACATCTGGCAACTCAGCCCTTCTCCGTTGCATCCAACATGCTGTACCCTGCCAGATAATACAAAACATGCGGCTGCATCCTTCTGGCAGCAGCCGCATGTTTACGTTTTCTCCAGACGTTTCTTACCGTTGGGCCTTTTTCCCTCTCCAAACGGAAATGCCCACATAAATCGCCACCAAAACCAGCACTGACCCCGAGACAATCAGGTACATGGCGTCCGGCCCCACACGATGGCCAAAGAAATACAAATTACAGTCCAAGGTGTCCCGGATGGTGGCGGTGACTTCGGCCGGGACGCCCTGGGTTTCCATTTCCACCAGCGCGCCATTCAGGGCGTGATTGCGGAGCAGCCCCGTTCCATAGGTGCCGGGCAGGAAAGCAAGCACCCGCTGGAGTCCCTCTCCAAATTGAGAAACCGGCATGTACGCGCCGCACAGGAAGCCATAACCGGCACTGACCACAGTGCCCACTGCGGAAATCTGGCCCTCTGTGGAGAGAAAACAGTTGACAATGGAAGACAGGGCCGTCCCAAACATGGCCAATAGGAACACATCCAACAGCAACTGGAGCACATCCCCCACGCTGAGGTACCAACCCACCAGGGACAGGTAACACAACGAGGCTCCCACTGCAACCAGACAGACAATCAAAGTCGTCAGAAGCGACGCAGCATAGTAACCAATCGCCAGATGGGACCGCTTGACGGGCGTAACCATCAAGTCCCGCCTGGCGCCCGTGACCTTGTCCTGTACCATCAGCATATTGGAGCAAAAGGCCACCGTCACACAGCTCACGGCCAGAATGGAGGAGATCAGCTGTCCACCCACCAAACCGTCAATCAGAGACTCCGGCAGCTGAAAGCCCGCAGGCATGGACGACAGGAAATTCTCCCGGTAGACTCTCCCCAGGAAGGTTCCATACAACACCAGCAAAATGACCGGTGTGATGAGGGAAGAAAAGAACATCCCCTTGTCCTTAAAGAAAAGCTTCACATTGCGCCGGATCAGCGTCAGCAAGCTGTTCATTGCGCCATCCCTCCCAACAGGTTTTTTCCGGTCACGGCCAGGAAGACGTCGTCCATCCTGCCCTTGGTGATCTCATAATCCTGAAACAGCTCCGGATTCCTGACGATGAGGTCTGTGGCCGCCCGGGTATTGGGCACCGCAATGCGAAATGCATCGCGCACAGCCGTGTAGGGCAGACCCAGGGAACGAATCTGCTGCTCAGGGGCTCCGTAGATTGTGAGGAAATCCCCGGTGTATGTGTTTTTCAGCTGCAGGGGAGTCCCCTCTGCGGCAATTTTGCCGCTGTCCAGAATGACGACATAGTCTGCATCCGCCGCTTCCTCCATGTAATGGGTGGTGAGGAAAACGGTCATGCCCTCCTCCTGCCGCAGCCTTGCCACCACCTGCCACAGCAGGCTCCTGGTCTGGGGGTCCAGGCCTGTGGTGGGCTCGTCCAGGATCAAAATGTGGGGGCGGTGCAGCAGCGCCCGGGCAATGTCAATGCGCCGCCGCTGGCCGCCAGACAGCTGCTTCACCGTGCGGCCAAGCAGCTCCTGCAGCTCCAGCAGCTCCGCCAGTTCTCCCAGCCGCTGGCGGAAGGCCTTCCCCGTCACGCCATACAGGGCAGCCCGGCTTTGCAGGTTGTCCCGCACCGTCAGGACTCCATCCAGGACTGAGTTCTGGAACACCACACCCAGCTCCCTGGTAATCGCCCGCATGTGTCCCTCCGGCTCCAGGCCGCAGATCTCCACCCGACCGCTGTCTTTGGCAAGCTGCCCGCACATAATCGATATGGTGGTGGATTTTCCGGCGCCGTTCACCCCCAAAAAGGCAAACAGCTCCCCCTTCTTTACCCGGAAGCTCAAATCCGCCACTGCATGTACCTCTCGGAAGCTTTTATTGAGATGAGAAATTTCAATAACATTCTCCATGATCTGTTCCTTCCCAATCTGAAAGTTCGGTATCCCAGAGAAACAGCGAAAGCGGACAGGCCAAGACTCGTCCGCTTTTGCTGCACATACAACCTGCTTTACAGCGGTTCTCCATCAATCCGTATAGCCCACCAGGTCTGCCAAAGGCCGGTCAATGATCACGGTCACATCCGGGTGCATCTTCAGCATGGTGGAGGGATTGTTGACATCCACGTCTTCGTTCATGATGAGGCCCCGGATGGCATCCGCCTTTTTGGGGCCGGTGGCAATGAGGATGATCTTGGAGGCCCGCATAATGTCGCCCATGCCCATGGAGATGGCCTTCTTGGGCACGTCGTCCTCATTGGCAAAAAAGCGGGCGTTGGCCGCAATGGTGCTCTCGGTCAGGGACTCAATGTGGGCGTTGTTGTGAAGCACCTTGCCAGGCTCATTGAAGGCAATGTGGCCATCCTCGCCAATTCCCAGGAGCTGAATGTCCACATGGGTCCGGTTCAGGATGGAGCGAAACTCTTTCACGCACTCCGTCTCATTTCCCACACCAGAGGCCACAAAGGTGTTCTCCTTGGGCACATTGATGTGATCAAACAGCTTGGTATCCATAAAATACCGGTAGCTCTGGGGATGGTCCGGAGCCAGGCCCAGGTACTCATCCAGATTCACCGTGTGCACCTTGGAAAAGTCCACTTCCCCCGCCTCATAGGCGCGAATCAGGTTGGCGTACACCACCTCGGGGCTGCTCCCGGTGGCAAGGCCCAGGGTGGCAGTGGGCTTGTCCTGCACCACCTTGGCAATCATACCGCCGGCGACTTCGCCGGTCTCGCTGTAGTTACTGGTCACAATCACACGCATGGCTCTTTCCTCCTCACAGGGCCGCCGCCATGGCGTCCCACTGGTTCTCCATATCCTGCACCAGGCCCATCTGGGTCCGGCAGCGGTCCAAATTCTGGCCGGGCCGGGCCGTTGCGAAATAGGGATCCCCCTGGAGATAATCCGTCAGGAACCGCAGGCCGCACTCCAGGGTCATCAGCCGGGCGCCGTCAGGCAGGCGCTTCAGCTCCTGGGCGGTGAGGCTGGGGCAGGTCTCCAGATAGCCCCGCAGGTAAGCCTGATACATCCCCAGATCCAAACCGGCCTTGGAGGCATCCACCTCATCCTCCGCCGCCAGGTTGGCGCCAAAGCGAATGGAGTCGCCAAAGTCGTAGGCCGACAGACCCGGCATCACCGTGTCCAGATCCACCACGCACACCGCCTTCCGGGAGGTGCGGTCGAAGAGCACGTTATTGAGCATGGTGTCGTTGTGGGTCACCAGCAGGGGGAGCTTCCCCTCCGCCAGCAGGTCCACCAGAAGCCCGGCGCCGGATTCTCTGGTCAGGAAGAAGTCGATTTCCTTCTGCACCCCCTGGGCCCGGCCCAGCTTGTCCTCTTCCAGCGCCTTGTGGAACTGGCGGTAGCGGGCAGGGGTGTTGTGGAAATCGGGAATGGTCTCATGGAGCTTCTCCGCCGGAAAACCGGCCATCATCTCCTGGAAACTGCCAAAGGCTTTGGCGCTCTCGTAAAAATCCGTGGTGGACGCGGGACGCTGGAAGCAGATGCTGTTCTCAATGTGGTGGTACATCCGCCAGCAATTGCCGTCTGCATCCTCGTACCAATCCTTTCCGTCCACCGTGGGGACCAGGCACAGCGCCTCCATGGGATGGCGCACCCGCTGGGCCGCATACCGGGTCACATTCCCAATGTTTTCCATCAGATTTGGTATATTAGTAAATACATGCCGGTTGATTCTTTGCAGCTCATACATGTTGCCCCAGCTGGTGACAATGCGATAGGTCTTGTTAATATGCCCAAAGCCGTAACGCTCACAGGTCACAGGCTTGCCTTCCACGCGAAATGCGTATACTGCTTGTTCCATGTTGTATCCTCCCAAACATCCGCCTACTGGCGGCGTAAGATGGATATATCATAGCAACTTCGCCTAAGGCTGACAACGGAAAATTTCGCTCTCCGGAATTTCGGTACAAAGTCAATTGAAAATGGCACCCATCTTTATCCCTGATTCTGCAAATAGCCCAACATCCGCTCCATCATATTCCGAACCACCGGTAGATTGGTACGGTAGCAATTTCGGCCTCCGGAGGACTCCATCAAAAGCAGCCGAGCATTATACAGGCTGTTCAAATCCCGGAACACCGAGCCGGAGTTGAGGTTCAGCTTCTGGGCCAGCTCCTGACCGCTCATGGGGCGCTCCGCCATGGCGCGAAGCATCTCCATGCGGGAAACATTGGCCATGAGCCGCAGGGCGGTAAGCTCCCACTCCTCCGGCGCTTGGGCCTGACCGGCATTCCCCAGCCCGGGCTCCATGTTAACCCCCATGTGGAACAGCAGCCGCCTCTCCTCACCGAGAAATTTCCCCGGCGAGCCATAGGGAGAAAAGAACCGGAAGGCCAATTTCAGCTCCAGGAACTCACAGTTCTGGATTTGGGCCCGCCGGAGGAAGAATTCCTTGGCGGAGTTTCCCTGAAAATAGGCGTTCCACTGCTCCGCCAGATCCGGGATCTGCCGGGTCCACGGCGCCAGATAGTGCGGCAGCATGGATGCCACCGGGCGCAACACCTCCACAACCTGCTCCACATGCCGGTTGAAATTGGAAAACACCTCCAAAAGCTGCATCCGATACAGAGATGGAATCCGCAGGTCTTCCATCTCCCGGGCCAGGGAAAATAATTTTCCGGCAGGCGCTGGATCGAAGCTCAGAGAAAATCCGTTAATTCCCTCCACATGAAAACCATATTGACACAAAGAGTGCCAATCCGCCTCCAAAGCATGCACATACTCCTCTGGCTGCGGATGATCAATTTCCAAAAAGCTGTACAACAGCGTGCACCCCAGGCAAGAGAGCCTGTCGGGAACCCCCTCCAAGGGGACTCCCCGGAAATAAAACTGGATCACTTCATCCAAAGGGTTCAGACCGGCGCAGACCTCCGCCTGGATGCGGCGCACCTGGTCCGGGGGGATGCAGTACGGTCCGCTCCCCGCCAATTTCTCCACCGGAATTTGGTTGACTAAGCCATACACCAACTCCGCCGCCTCCAGGAGCCAACAGGGCTCCTGATAAATCGTCACCTTCACAGGCACGCCTCCCCGGATTGGATTCGTGTACATTATACCAATTTTTCCGTACAGACGCAACACCTCCTTTTGCTCTATGATAACAGTAGCATTTGCTTTGTATCGGACCTAATATCAGACCAAACTTCCCACCGCCACGGTGCGCCCCTATAGGGTGGACCGTAGCTCCCGTCTGCCCCCCAGGCGGTAGGGTGCGGCCTCCTGGACGCACCGGCGGTATAAGCTGCCGTGATCCGTAGCCTCTCGGCGAATCCGGACCTTTTTTTACAGGCTGGTGCGAATTCGCCCAGGTCTGTAGCCACCGGTCAGCCGCTTCTGCCGGTGCGTCCGGGAGGCCGCACCCTACATATTTGGCCGCATAAATGCGAGTAGAAAACGGCGGTGGCGCATCTTTACGTCTGGAATGTGGACAACGAATATTTTTACAGATGATATGGAAGCCAATTCACGGCGGCTGATTTGGCTCAGGAAAGGGGGACATGGGCATGATTCGACTGGTAAATTGGTGGAGACAAGCCCGGTGGTATTTTATTGTCTCTGTGTTATGCGGTGTGGGGATTTCCGTTGCCGCCTGGATGCATGCGGACAACCCGGATTGGTTTGTGTTTCTCCTGTTTATTCTGCTTCCCGCCGCCATGGTCGCGGTTGGGTGCGCCTATGGAGGAAGGCAAAGGCGGTTGGACTGGCTTACGCCTCTGACTGTGGCGGTGTGTCACATCGCGCTCTTATGCTGTGTAGTTCCGAAAGAGCAGTGGCTTCAATCGGAGTACTTGGCGCTCTTTGCTTACGCTTGCCTGCCCGGCGGCCTTCTGCTGCTGGTTCTGCTGTTCTTCCGGCTTGCCGGACGGCTGGGGCCTGTGGCAGGGTGGGGGTATCATCTGGGGCTTTATCTTTTGTGTGTCCTCGGGAATCTGCTCCTGTCTCTGGGGCAATCTGCGGAATTTGGCGTGCTTTTGGCCCTGCAGCTGCTGGGATGCGCGCTGCTGACTGTGTTTGCGATGCGCCGCGTCTGGCCCCACGGGTGTGTGGCTCTGCTGTTCTGGACATGTTTGTGCAGTTTTTTCAGCGCGCTGCTTCAGTGGCAGTCCATCAGCCTGGGCAACTGGAGAGAGGCGCTGACGCGTCTGGCGCTCCCCGTCCTTGCAGTACTCTGCACAATGTGTGTTCTGGCCTGCTGGAGGCGGCTTCACCCGGTGTCTCCCAAGGGCGGTGCAGTGTAAATTCCAGAGCATATATGATTGAATATGGATGAAAATCCCGGCTCACCCAAACGGATGAGCCGGGATTTTGGTTGGCAAGTATTTTTGGGCGCCCAGACACTGCACGCTGGATCAATGCGCCGACAGTATCGCCAACATAGTCGATTTGTTCTTCGAACTCTCAGACACATGTCGCCAAGGGGGAATGAAGCAGCAGGACGTGTAATACTCTTGGACTGCACGCTCTGTGGATGTCGGTCAAGCTGATGACTGGTCATTCGTCATATTGGCGCAGTTTACCTTTATGCCAATTTACCGTAGTCCCCGTCTGTCACCGGCTCCAGCCACTCGCTGCCGGTCCCCTCGCCTGGGACCTCCACGGCCACATGGGAGAACCAGCTGTCTTGGGCCGCGCCGTGCCAGTGCTTCACGCCTGCCGGAATGGTGACCACATCGCCGGGATGGAGTTCTCTGGCCTCCTGGCCCCACTCCTGATACCAACCCCGGCCGTCGGTACACAGCAAAATCTGTCCGCCGCCCTTGGACGCCTTGTGGATGTGCCAATTGTTCCGGCATCCGGGCTCAAAGGTGACGTTGGCCAGGAATACCGTCTGCTTGGGGTCGGTGAGTGGTTTCAGATAGGAGTTTCCGATAAAATACTGCGCGAACGCCTCGTTGGGCGCGCCCAGGCCGAACAGCCCGCCGTCAGCGCCATCACCGTCCTGATAGACCTCCACTGCCATACGGAACGCCGCCCAGGCGTTGGGCCATCCGGCGTAGAAAGCCAGATGGGTCAAAATTTCCGCCATCTCCGACTTGGTGACGCCGTTTTGTTTCGCTGTGGTCAGGTGGTACTGAAATGAACTGTCAACCAGCCCTTTGCTCACCAGCGCGGTAACGGTGAGGATAGAGCGCAGCTTGAGGGACAGACCCTCCCGGTTCCAGACCTGGCCAAAAAGTACGTCGTCGTTGAGCTGGGCAAATTGGGGGGCGAACGCCCCCAGACTGTCCCGCCCTGCCGTCTGTTTTACCATCGTCATTTCCTCCTAAAGTTTTCTTACGAATCGCGGATTTGTCTGGCCCATGCCAGGAGTTCCTTTCCCCCGCAGGCCAGCCGGTTGCCATCAAACTTCACATTCAGGCCCTTTCTGACCTTGGTTTTCCAGCCATTTTTGGAGGGTTGGCAGGGCGTCCTGCACACTTCCCCCATGGAGGGCAAGCCCTTGTTTGACGGACGCTCCCGGACACAGCCGCTTGATATCGTTTTCGCTGCGCCCCAAGCCGCTGCCTTCGTGGGTGCAGAAGGGGAGAATGGTTTTCCCAGAAAAGTCGAAATGCTCCAGGAAAGTGAACACCGGCATGGGCATCGTCCCCCAATAGTTGGGATATCCGAGGTAGATGGTGTCATATCCGTCCAGGCTCTCCGGGTATCGCTTCAGCTCCGGCCTGGCGTCCCGCCGCTGGTCCGCCTGGGCTTCGTCGATGCAGGCGTTATAGCTTTTCGGGTACTCGTGGACCGGCTCCAGCTGAAACAGGTCCGCCCCCGTCAACTGCTGGAGCATCCCTGCCGCCACCTCCGTGTTCCCTACGCTCAGTTCTTTGAGTTTGCCGCTGACATAGTTCTCTCCCCTCCGGGAAAAATACGCGATGATTGCCGCCATGGAAAACAGCTCCTTTCCATTGTTCTGGCATTATGATACCCCATCGGTCCTTGACAGGGAATCTCCAATATGTTAGGCTTATATCAACCAAATGTTGATACTGGGATATGGAGGTGCGACGCGGTGTTCAACCCTCACCTGTCTACGTTTGTCCGCGCCGTGGATTGCGGCAGCTTTACCAAGGCGGCGGATCAGCTGTTTATTTCTCCCACCGCTGTGATGAAGCAGGTCAATTTACTAGAGGCCCACCTGAAATTGAAGTTGATCCAACGGACGTCGCACGGGATTCGCCTGACGCCGGCGGGAGAGGTGATCTATCAAGACGCCAAATTCCTGTTTGAGTATTCCAAACGCTCCGTGGAAAGCGCACGGCAGGCGATGGATGCCGATAGCAGGACCTTCCGTGTGGGAACCTCTCTGCTCAACCCCGCCAAGCCCTTTATGGACCTGTGGTACCGGGTGAACCGGCAGTTTCCCGATTACAAACTGCACCTGGTCCCATTTGAGGACGACCACACAGGAATCCTTGGGGAAATTGCGGGCCTTGGGGAAAAATTTGACTTTTTAATGGCGATTTGTGACTCGAAGCTCTGGTTGGATCAATGCCATATGCTGCCCCTGTGCCGCTGCAAAAAGATGTGTGCCGTATCACGGGAACACCGGCTGGCAGGGAAAAAGCAGCTTGCGCTTTCCGATTTATACGGAGAGACCTTGATGATGGTCAAGCAGGGGGATTCCAGGACGAATGATCGGATCCGCGCGGACCTGACACGGGATCACCCGGCGATTCAAATTGAGGACACGCCGCAGTTTTATGATATTTCTGTCTTTAACCGCTGCGCGGAAACCGGAAACGTCCTTCTGATCCTGGATTGCTGGCAAGACGTACACCCGGCCCTTGTCAGCATCCCGGTCGAGTGGGAGTATTCCTCTCCCTACGGCCTGCTGTACGCCCTGGACCCCTCGGAGGGAGTCAGCCGCTTTGTGGAGGCGGTTCGAAAGGAAATTGGCTACGGCGCTTGATGTTGACCAGATCATTGGGGCATACTGCCAACTGCTCCCCATTCCAGTACTGAGGGACTGGTGCAGCAAGAAAAGGGCCTGCTGCAAACGGAGCGTGTCTGCAGCAGACCCTTATGCTGATGTCTCATACGTTGCAACCGCTGAAAGCATTGCGATTTGCGTTGTGGCTGGATTTCCACTTGAGGGGATGTAATGGGTTCCGATCCCGTGGGGAGCGGACCGATGTGTCCGTTTTGTGGAAACACAGTGCGTTTCTCCCCCATGGGTAGGGAATTCGGAATGTCTACTACGGGCGGACACATGGGTCCGCCCCTACGAGGATATTTCAACACGGTACATGAACGGATTCTTCGGTGTTTCTGTAGAATGTACCGTATTTTTGTTTAAATTCAGGAACTAAAATGGGGAAATACGTCAGATCATTCCTGTCAACCTACACCGCCTGCCGTAGGGGCGGACCTATGTGTCCGCCCGGCGGAAACATCTTGCGTTTCGCTCCCATGTTCGGCGAATTCGCAATGCCTGCTACATGCAAACACGCAGGCCTGCTCAAAGGACGTCAAACGTAACACGTTTGTGGTTACAGCGTATTCCGTTTGCCCAAATGCCTGGAATCAGCAGGGCAGATGCTCCTTCAGCGTCTTCAGCAGCGCGTCTGCTTCTTCTGCGGAGGCGCCCTTGACACCCAGGTAGAACTTCACTTTCGGTTCGGTGCCAGAGGGGCGGACGCACATCCAGGCGTCGTTTTCCAGCTCGTAATACAGCACGTTGGACTCGGGCAGGTCGGTGGGGGTGACGGTCCCGGTGGCCAGGTCCAGGACGGTGTGCTTCAGGTAATCCCGGATCTTCAGGACTTTGCAGGGGCCCACGGTTTGCAGGGGATTGGCCCGCAGGGACTCCAGAATGGAGGCGATTTTGGCGGCGCCCTCCTGGCCGGGGTAGGTCAAGTTGACGGTATCCTCCCGGTAGTAGCCGTACTCCTGGTACAGCTCCTGCATCCGATCCCACAGGGTTTTGCCCTGGCAGTAGCACCAGGCGGCGGCTTCGCACAGGGCCATGACGGCCACCACCGCGTCCTTGTCCCGGGCGTGGGTGCCCACCAGGCAGCCGTAGCTCTCTTCCATACCAAACTGGAAGGCATAGGTGTGGTCCCGCTCAAACAGCCGCATCTGTTCACCGATGAACTTGAAGCCGGTGAGCACATCGATATATTTCATACCGAAGGCTTCGGTCACCGCGCGGACCATGTTGGTGGAGACGATGGTGCTGACCACCGCGCCGTTGGCGGGCAGGACGCCCAGCTCCTTCCGGCGGCGCAGGAGGTAGTCACAGACCAGGACGCCGGACATGTTGCCGGTGAGGGCCTGGTATTCGCCGGAGGCCCGGTCCAGGGCAAAGACGCCCAGCCGGTCGGCGTCGGGGTCCGTGGCAAGGACCAGGTCTGCGCCCTGCTCTTTGGCATAGCCCAGAGCCAGGGTGAAGGCGGCCCGGTCCTCGGGGTTGGGGCTTTTCACTGTGGGGAAGTTCCCGTCGGGCTGCTCCTGTTCCGGCACCACAAAGACATTCCGGAAGCCCAGCTCCGCCAGGACCCGGCGAACCGGCAGGTTGCCCGTGCCGTGCAGGGGGGTGTACACGATTTTCAGGCCGGCGGCTTTGGCGATGGAGTCGTGATCCAGAACCAGGGCCTGGATGGTGGCCATATACTGGTCGTCGATCTCCTTGCCCATGGTGTGATACAGACCGGCGGCCACGGCTGCGTCGTGATCCATGGTTTTGACGGTGGCGTAATCGGTGACGGCATTCACCTCGTCCAAAATTTCCCGATCCAGGGGGGCGGTGACCTGAGCGCCGTCGTCCCAGTAGACCTTGTAGCCGTTGTAGGCGGGGGGATTGTGGGAGGCGGTGATCATAACGCCGGCGGTGCAGCCCAACACCCGGGTGGCGAAGGACAACATGGGCACCGGACGCAGAGAATCAAAGCGATAGGTGGGAATGCCGTTGGCATTGAGACACAGGGCAGTTTCCTCTGCAAATTCCGGGGACATACGCCGGGAGTCAAAGGAGATGGCCACGCCCTTGGAGGCGGTTCCCTGCTTCAGGATGAAGTTGGCCAGCCCCTGAGTGGCTTTGCGGACGGTGTAGAGATTCATGCGGTTGCTGCCCGCGCCCAGGATGCCACGCAAGCCGCCGGTGCCAAAGGCCAGGTCCCGGTAAAACCGGTCTTCTATTTCCTTGGTGTCCCCTGCCTCGGCCAGGGCGCGCAGCTCGGCCCGGGTGGCTTCGTCGAAATAGGGGTTGTTACACCACTGCTCATAGCGTTCCATTGCGTTCATATTATTCACCTTCATAATTTAGTTTGCGTTTTATCAACAGGCCGGTTATTTGGCCGTGTCTTCCAATTCCTTGAAGACGGGCTTTAACAGGATCACGTCTGCCAGGGGGATTACGGCGAAGCCCATCAGCACCCAAAACAACAGGGTATACAGAAAGGCCGTGGGCAACAGCAGGGCCAGGGCAAAGGGCAGTGCATGGAGTACAACCATCAGGATGGTTTTGGGGAATTTGTAAATGCACAGGATCATGGCGTTGTGCAGATGCTCCCGCAAGGTGTTCTGATAGCGGATGATCAGGGGGTAGAGATAGGCCAGCACAGCCATGACCAGGAAGGCCAGGACTGCCACCACAATGAGCAGCGCCGTGTGCAGGCTGCCCTGGAAGTAGAGCTGGACCAGGAGATAGTCGCAGACCAGGGATGCCGTAACCAGCACCGTCACCAGCCAGACGGCAGTGGCCTGCTTGAAGTTTTCCCGAAATGCGGTGAAGAACGTATTCCAAATCCCGCCGCCGGTATCCTGGGACAGGTTCAGCATCACTTTGTAGGTTGCCGCAATGGACGCGCCGGCAGTCACCACAGGCAGACAGCAGAGGATGCACAGGAGATTGGTCAGAATGACGTCAGCCAAGGCGGTCAGAAGCTGAACCAAGGGATTGTCGTAGTGAAACAGGTTTTTCATAAGTGTGGGCCTCCATCGTTATGTCTTGTGAAGCCAGTCGTCAATCTGCTTCTGCAGTGTACGCTGCAGACGGGCGATTCCGGCTGACTCCAACTCTTCCAGCAGCTTGGGCAGATACTGCTCCGGATCCACGGTACCGGTCAGGAGCGACGCATAGTATTTCTCATAGACCCGGGAGACGGCCTTGAATTCGGCGTCACAGGCAGAATAGTCCGGGGTGAATCCCAGAAGCGGAGATTCCGCTGTATTGTCATTGAAGTCCTGATAAAGCGCCCACTTGTCCAGGCGTTCGCCCACCGTGGTTTTCAGAATGAACCAGTTCCCCTGGGTGTAGGGGACGCCCCGATAGGCGTTGGAGATGCGCTGGACCTGGTCTTCCTCTGTCAGGGTGTAGTGGACGCCCTCGATGCCGTAATTGAGGAGGTTCCGGACCTCTGGATCCGTGTTTACGGCGTTGAGGAAGGTGAGGCAGAGCTCCGGGTGTTTGGTGTTGGCGTTGACCACCATGATACCGCCCTGAGCGGATTCGGTGGTGGCAATGCTGTCAGAGACCTGCTGGGCCACAATGGGGTAGCCGAAGTCTGTGGAGTAACTGGTGGAGGCGTCGGGCCCGCCGGTGGACAGGCGAAGGAATACCTGCTCCCCCTGAAACCGGGAGAAGGAGGTGCGCAGGGAGGCGTCTTGGTTGATATAACCGGCCTGATAATACCGGTGCAGAAGCTGTAAGGTCTCCTGGGCGTAGGACGTTTCAAAGATGTTCACCACCTGGCAGCTGCTGTCATGGGAGTTGACCATGAGGGGGATGGCGTCATAGGTGACGTATTCATAATTGCCCAGGGACCAGATGTTCAACCGGCTGGAGTCAAAAAACAGGGGGATGCACTCGGGTTCATCCTGGGCGATGTGCTTCAGCAGCGGCTCCAGAGAGGCAAAGCTGCGGTATTGAGAGATGTCGATGTGGTACTTGTCCACCAGCTCTTGGGAGAATAGAAAGTGCATGGGGGTGGCCAGCTCTTTGTTGGTGGGGACGCCCCAAACGCTTCCATCGATGGTTACACCCTTCCAGAGCTGGGGGTCAATGGCATCATACATTTCGGCGCCCAGATTGTCAAGATAGGGCGTGAGATTGAGCCAGGCCCCGGCCACGGCATTGGTTACGTAGCTGTCTGTCCAGGTAAAAGCAATGTCATATTCCTGGTTGGTATTGACCAGGGAGTTCAGCTGGGCGGTGTAATCATTCCAGCCGATTTTGTGGTATTCCACGGTAAATCCGTATCTTTCCAGGAGGATCCGGTTGAGTTCCCGGTTGACAAGGGCCAGATCTTCGTCCGGCTCGCCGATGGTGTAGTAGACCAGGCTGACGGTCCCCTCTGGCGGGGCGGAGGTATCCTGGGGATGGGACGCGCAGCCTGCGCTGCCAGCGCACAGCAGGGCGGTTAAAACAGAGAGGATGCGGTAGATGGGGCTTCGGCGCAAGACGGGGTTCCTCCTTCCTCAAAGGGGGCCTCCTGAGGGGATGCGTCCGGCAGGGCCGCTGCAGGCGGTACGGAGGCGGTGAAGTTCCGAAGGGTACTGGGGGAGATGTTGTAATAGTTCTTAAAGTGTACGTAGAAATTATTCAGCTGAGAGTACCCCACCATGTTGGCGATGACGGAGATTTTCTCTTGGGTGTTTTCAATGAGCTTCCGGGCCTGAATCATGCGGTAAGCGGTGAGATACTCGGAGAACTTGATGCCGGTGTCTTTCAAGAAAATCCGGCCAATGTACTTGCTGCTCATGTTGAAAATTTCAGCGATGTTGGTGAGGGACTGGGAGCTGCGGTAGTTGCTCTTGACAATCAGAATAATTTTGTTTGTAATTTTGGAGAATTTGCTGTATTCTACCTGCAGCACCGGATCCAGCTCCGGCTGGGAGGCGGCATGTTCGGGAATGACCCCGTGGAGATCCCGGACAATGGTGCGCTCGATGAAGGCCCGCAGTTCCGCCACATGGATGGGCTTCAGAAGATAGTCCCGGGCGGTAGCCTGCATGGACTTGTGGACGTAGTTGAAGTCATCATAGCCGCTAATCATGCAGAATACGGTCTGCATTCCCATGGAACGCAGATGCTCGGCCAGTTCATAGCCCCAGTGCCCGCCCAGGTTGATGTCCAGCAGGGCAATGTGGGGCTGGAAGTCCACCGCTTTGCTCACCGCCTCAGCGTAGGAGGTGGCGGTCAGAATGCTGGTGATGTTGTACAGGGACCAGTCCAGAAGGTATTTGATATTTTCGCAGATGTCCTTTTCGTCGTCTACAATCAATAAGCGGTACATATCAGGTCGTCACCTCGTTTTTTAACAGGATTTCGATACAGACACCGGCGGGGGTATGGTTTTTAATACGCATTTCCACCCGGTTGCCATAGTAGAGGTACAGCCGGTCATACACATTTTGCAGACCGATTCCGGAAGCGGTATCTGCCGTCTGCTTGCTGGCCTCCGGCGTGAACTGTTGGTTCAGGAGAGCAATCTGCCCCTCTCCGATGTGGCCGATGTTATCAAAAAACTGGAAGAGCATCCCATCGGAGCGGCATTTGCCGGAAATCACGACGACCTTCAGTTGGCTGTCGTTTTGGAAATTATGCTTGAAGAAGTTTTCCACAATGGGCTGCATCCAAATTTTGGGGGTGGAGATGGCGTACATCTCCTCTGGAATGTCGCAGTGGTAGAGAAACTGGTCATCATAGAGGAAGCACATCAGGTCCAGGTACTGCTGGGTGATTTCCAGCTCCTTTTCCAGGGTGATGATGGGATCGGTTTTGACGATGTTCCGGTACAGCAGGCCCAGGTCGGCGGTGGCTTCCGCCACGGTGGGGCTGCCCTCCAGCAGGGCCCGGAGGCGGATTCGCTCCAGGGTGTTGTAAAGGAAATGGGGGTTGAGCTGGGCGCTCAGCATCTGCATTTCCGTCCGCTGCTGGCGGATGGTCAGCATGTATTCCTGTTGGATCAGGGTGTCCAGATACTGATAGAGGCTATTCAGATGGGTGGCGATGGCGGCAAATTCGTCCTGCCGCCGGCCGATGTCCACGGGAGTGAAGTTGCTGGATTGGGCCTCCACCAGGCTGTGGAGAATGCTCTGGATGAAGTGGGAATCGTGGGAGAACTGGCGCATGTAAAGCAGGGTGATGAGGACGAATACCAAAACCAAACCCACAGTGAAAAGCACCAACTCCTGGAGCCGCTCTGCCGTGTAGGTTTTGGCGGGGACGACGGAAATCACAGAGCAGGAGAAGCGCTCAGAGGTTTGGACTGTGTACAACAGGTTGGAAAAGCGGCTGAGGGGGGATGGAATGCGGCCCTGCCTGGCGCCGGAAGACAGAAGTTCCTGCCAGGCAACGGTGTGATAATCCGGATTTCCCAGGGGGGTACAGGTGTTGTTCACCAGGAGAAAAGCCGCAGCTTCCGGTTGGGCGCAGAAGGCTTGGGTTACGGCGGCGGTGATGTCCACGACAAAGGTGACCTTCCCCACATAGGCCGATCCCTGATGAATGTCTTTGGAGTAGAGGTATCCCGTTTGGCATAGAGCCTCGGCCGTGTCCAGATCGATGATCTGGTAACGGGAGTACCCGGAGGCGCTGTATTCCATGTCTATAATGTTGGAGGTGCTGTAGTAAATGATGTGACGAATGCAGTACCCGCTTTCAGAAATCAGGTTGTTGCAGCTGGTGAGGTAGGTCTCGTAAAGGGGGTAGGCAGTGTTCAACCGACGCTGTGCGTACTCCGCCGGGGTAGCGCCGAAAAAGTGGAAAAAGTCGTCCCGCAGAGAGGCAGTGGCATATAGATGTGTAAAGAAATGATCAATGGAGTCTGTGACAGAATCCAGCTGCCGCTCCACTTGAGAGAAGGCAACGTCTGCCTCTCGTGTGTAGGACTCCATGCTACTGGACTGCATACTGCTGTAAAAAACGAAGACCATGATGGTCACGAAGCAGAGAACAATGATCAGGTAGAGCAGGAAGGTCTTCCGGTAAATTTTCAGATGCAAAAAGTTTGACAATTTTGACAAAATTCTATCCCTCTGTGCCACAATATCTTGACATTATCATACATTTGCATGGCGGCACAGGCAAGTGGAAATCTCGTGAAAGCGAAGTTTGGATACTAAAAAATGCCTTTTAGATACTAGCTTGAGCTCGGAAGATTGGTTAACATGTAGTATTTGTAAGGTATAATTTAGTATGGAAAAGGCGCTGAATATGCCGGATCTATATTACAAAGTATCCTTCTGGATGTTGTGAATGTTTTATTGGTATGCTAAGTTAATGTTACTAGCAAAGGAAAAGGAGCTGAAAAACATGCTGCATTTTGGCGCGCTGGAAGCCGGTGGCACGAAGATGGTGTGTGCAATTGGCAACGCGCAGGGCGAAATTTTGGAGAGAATGAGCCTTCCCACCAGGGAGCCGGAAAATACGATGCCGGAGATTCTGGCATTTTTCCGGGAGCGGGACGTAGCTGCGGTGGGCGTTGGTTGTTTTGGGCCAGTGGATTTGGACCGGAGCTCCCCTGCCTATGGCAACATCATGTCGTCGCCCAAGCTGCAATGGCGGAACTTTCCCATGGTGCGGCGCTTCCGGGAAGCCTTGGGTGTGCCAGTGGGCTTTGACACCGACGTCAACGCCGCTGCCCTGGGTGAGGCGGTTTGGGGCTGCACCCAATCGGTGAAAAACAGCATTTATATTACAGTGGGCACTGGCGTCGGTGTAGGCGTCATCATCGATGGCAAGCCTTACCACGGCATGATGCACCCAGAGGGCGGTCACATTTTTGTACACCGCCGGCCGGATGACCCCATGGCCAAGGGCATCTGTCCCTATCATGGGAACTGCCTGGAGGGCCTGGCCAGTGGCCCTGCCATTGAGCGGCGTTGGGGCCGGAAGGGCGTGGAACTGTCGGATTGTCTGGCGGTCTGGGAACTGGAGGCATACTACATTGGTCAGGCCATCTGCACCTACATCTGCACCCTCTCCCCAGAGCGGATTGTGGTGGGCGGCGGCGTGATGCATCAGGAGCAGATGCTGCCCCTGATCCGCCGGGAGGTTCGTCGGCAGATGCACGGCTATATCCAGGGAAAAGGAATGGATCAGCTGGAGGAATATATTGTGCCGGTCAGCCTGGGGGACAACCAGGGCGTCATGGGCGGCGTGAAATTGGCCATGGATGCTTACACAGAAGCGGGAGGTACGTTATGAATCGACCATTGCTGCGCCTGGCGCCGGTGTTCCAGGAGAAGATCTGGGGCGGAGCGCGCCTGCAAACCGTATTTCACTATCCAATTCCCAGCAACCGCACCGGCGAGTGCTGGGCCATCAGCGGGCATCCCAGCGGAGATTGCCCCATTCAGAACCCGGAGTTTGCCGGGGAGACCCTGGGCTCTCTCTGGAAGAGCCGCCCGGATCTGTTTGGAAATCTACCGGGGGACAGCTTCCCCCTGCTGGTGAAGATCATCGACGCCAAGGAGGATTTGAGCATCCAGGTTCACCCTGATGACAGCTATGCGGCGGTCCACGAAAACGGCGCCCGTGGCAAGACGGAGTGCTGGTATGTGCTGGACTGCGACCCGGGGGCAACCATCGTCATCGGACACAACGCCCAGACCCGGGAGGAGATGCGCCAGATGGTAGAGCAGCGGCGCTGGAAAGAGCTGATCCGGGAAATTCCCATTCAGAAGGGGGACTTTTTCCAGATCAACCCCGGTTGCCTCCACGCCATCAAAGGAGGGACGCTGATCCTGGAGACCCAGCAGAGCAGTGATGTGACCTACCGGTTCTATGACTACGACCGGCTGTCTGACGGCAAACCCCGCCCGCTGCACATTGCCCAAAGCCTGGCAGTGACCCAGGCGCCCCACAGCCTGGAGGCGCCGCAGCAGGAGACCTGCCGGCAGGATGACGCGGAGATCACCCACCTGGTGACTTGCCCCTACTATGCGGTGTACCGGGTCCAGCTGCATGGACATTGGGAGACCAGCTGGGAGCAGCCCTTTGTGAACGTGAGCGTCACAGGCGGCTCGGGTACCCTGGATGGGCAGCCGGTGAAGCTGGGCGACCATTTGCTGATCCCGGCGGGGTATGGGCACATGGTCCTGGAGGGAAATCTGGAGCTGATTTATTCCCATCTGTGATTGGTACCAAATTAAACACAGACAGACCGCAGAGATCGCAACGCTCTGCGGTCTTTTTCTGTGTCACTGGCTGAGAGAAGTCCTTACAATAAAGACGTTTTTGCAAAGATTGTCCGCTGCATGGGGACAAACAGAAAGAAGGAACCCCACGGACGGAATGCCAGCTGTAACACGCAGATTTGGCATATCTGCACAACAGGGATGAGAAGGACGCGGTTGGATGTTTTGGGAAGAAAGTCGGGCAATGCATCCTACACCGACTACTCTTTATCGTTTTTAGACTTCCCAAGGGCAGTGCAATTCGGTAAAATATGAACGGTAACGTCCGGGAATCTGTCCTGATTTGTACGATGTGCACAAAAATTTTTCTTATTTTTGGTTATTTTCACGAAACGGAGGCAAGGAAGGGATTTGGGCGTGATGCTGCAGGCTTGCAGCAAAGGGAAGGACAGCTGCGACCCGAGGGCGGACATTCAGGAGCTGGATGCTGTTTGGTGTCTGCCGTCGTCGTGTCTGGAAATAAAAAGGAGGTACATACCTATGCAAATCAGAAAGTCCTATCGCATTCTGGCGGCAGTACTGGCATTGGTGATGCTGGTTGGCTTACTGCCAACGGCAGTTTTTGCCAAATCCGCTGGAAATGATGGGTCAGCAGAGATGAATGAAGCTTATGCGGCCCATGAATCTCTGATGCCCATTGGCCCATCCTTCAACGTGGATACCCTGTTGGAATGGACCCCAGAGTCGGATCCCGACGCAGTCTACAGCCGGGCCAGCATTCCCCTGGCAGACCGGGTGGGCGGTTTTGTGGTCAATCCCCTGGTCAATCCGGAGGCAAAGCTGATGCTCTGCTCCCTGGCCAATGCTGATCACGACAACACCAGTGCCCAGGGGAACGAGTCGTTCCTGAGCTACGCCTTTAACTACTGGCAGTATACCAATTCCTTTGTATACTGGTCCGGTTCGGAAGAGGGCTTGGTGTGCTGTCCCACCGGTGAATTCACCGATGCGGCCCACACCAATGGCGTCCCTGTGGTGGCAACCCTGGGCTTCCCCTGGGGCCCCGGTTCCGGCTATGTGGAGCAGGTCCGGAAGTTTGTTCAGAAGGCCAGCGACGGCACCTTCCCTGTGGCCGACAAGCTGATTGCAGTCATGGATTACTATGGCTTTGACGGTTATTTCTTCAATCAGGAGTCCTACGGCTGCTCCGCTGCAGAGGGTGCGCTGATTGATGAGATGATGCGCTATATGCACAAGCAGCGTCCGGATATGCTCATCAGCTGGTACGACTCCATGCTGCCCTCCGGCGGTGTGTCCTACCAGGATTCGGTGAACGACAGCAACAAACAGTTCCTGACGGATTCCGAAGACGGCACCCGGGCCATTGACGAGTTCATGATGAACTACAACTGGACTTCCAGCAAAGTGGATACCACCATTGCGACCATGAAGTCCATTGGCCGCAGCCAGTTCGACGCCTTCGCGGGCATTGATGTGCAGCAGAACTGCATGGATACCAGCTTCCGGGATCACCTGCTGGTGGATGAAGACGGGATGACCCGCCTGTCTCTGGCGCTGTACTGCCCCAACTCCACCCTGGGTCTGTCCAAAAGTGGGGAGAACTTCCACGAGGTGGAGCAGGTGTTCTACACCAATGCCAAGGGCGACCCCCGGGATACCTCTGTGAACCTGTCCAGCAATGACTGGGCCGGTATGTCCCGGCTCTTTGCAGACCGCACCGTCATCACCAAGGCTCCCTTTGTGACCGATTTCAACTCCGGCCACGGCAAGGGCTACTACGTCGATGGCGAATTGTCCCGGGATTCCGAGTGGAGCTACCAGTCCAACCAGGACGTGATGCCTACCTGGACTTGGATCATCGACTCCGAGGGCCAGAAGCTCTCCGGTGGTTATGATTTTACCGATGCTTACAACGGCGGCAACTCCATTCGGTTCTATGGCAACCTGTCCGCCGGCAAGGCCAACCGGATCATGCTGTACAGCACCAAGGTAACGGTGGAGAGCGGCATGAAGCTGGGCCTCACCTACAAGGGGGACCAGGGCCTGATGAAGCTGGTGGCCTACTATGGAGACGAGACCACCGATACCTACGACGCCTGCCAGCAGGTGGCTTTTGATCTGACCGCCGGCAATGGCAGCTGGACCACCACAGAGGTGGATCTGTCTGATCTGGCGGGGAAGATCCTGTATGCCATTGGCCTGCAGGTGGAGTCTTCCGAGGATGTCACCGACTATCAGGTGAATCTGGGCCGCCTGACGCTCACAGAGAAGAAGCGGGCTGCCCTGAACGGCCCTGCGGACGTAGCCTTGGATGAGATCCTGTACCGGGACGCCTACACGGCGGAGGTCAGAATGTACTGGACCGCTGTAACCGGCGCTGCCTCTTACGAGATTTATCAGGTCCATCCCGATGGCTCCAAGAGCCTGATCATGGAGACTCCCAATACGGCGTACTACATCCCCACCCTGAACCGGGATGCTGCGGAAGAAGATGTGACCCTGGAGGTTTTGCCTGTGAACCGCAACGGCGTCCGGGGCAAGGCCACAACCTTCACCATCGATTGGGCCTATGGCAATCAGGACTCCGAGAAAATCGAGAACAAATATTTTGAAAATGTTTGCCTGAATGCCCCTGTAACCGGCGTTTCCTTTGAAAATTCCGGCGAGCCTGCCTCCAAGGCACTGGATGGAACGGCTGCCAACAACTCCAAGTGGTGCGCCAGCAACCAGTCCACCGGCTGGATGTCCATCGACATTGGCCGGGAAGTCACAGTGCGGCGCTGGCGGGTGGAGCATGCCGAGTATGGCGGCGAAGATGTGCTGATGAATACGGTAGACTTTGCTCTGGAGTATCGGAATGCCGCTGGCGAGTGGGTCCAGGTCAAACGGATTCAGGATAACCATGCCGCAGTGACTGACATTCTGCTGGACGAGCCTGTGACGGCCCAGGAGTGGAAGCTGGTCATCTATGATGACGGTAACTCTCCCTGGGGCGGCATTCGGATCTATGAATGGCAGATGTTTGAGACGGCGGAGTTCCCCCAGACCACCCCCATTCCCATGCATTTTGTCTCTGCGGTCAACGGCGTGGGAGCTACCGACTCTGTCACGCTGGAGCATGTTACCGTGGGCGATACGGTGAAGATTTACACCCAGTCCGCCGGGGAGTTTGCGCTCATCGGTGAGAAGGTGGCAGAAGACGCCACCTGTGTGCTGGAAAATCTGGATTTCGGCACGGCAGAGGCCGGCCGGATCTACTACACCACCACAACCACAGCCGCCCAGGAGAGCGCCAAGCTGAGCGTTCCCTTCGAGGCGGAGACGGCGGAGAAGTCTGAGCCGGCTATGCAGGTGTCCTTTGAGAAGTATTCCCATCTGGGTTCTACGACTTCTTCCAACGGTAGCGATATTTACACCACCCTGACCGTTCAGGATCTGATGCCCGGTGATGTGGTGTATGTATATGAGAACGGCGTGGAGGCCGGTTACACCAAGGCGTCTCTTCCTGTGGCCCAGGGTGAGACCTCTGTGTCGATTCGGAATATCCGGGTGACCCGGGCAGGCGGCGTCCTGGCTCTGCAGGTGAAGCGGGGCGGGAAGCTGATTTCTGATGTGTACACCGTGGATACCCCTGCTTTTGCAGAGCCCACTGCTGTGATTGCGCTGTATGCCCGGAATGAGCGTGGCGAGAGCTTGACCGGCGTGCGCTACGGTGTGTACGATGAGAATAACCAGAAGGTGGTAGACATCAGCACAACCTCCGACTCCGGCGGAAAGGCAACCCTGCCTCTTGGGCGCTACACCCTGAAGTGTGAGGCGGTCCCCGAGGGCTACAGCCCCAACCGGAATCCGGAGACCTGCACGCTGCGAATTGAGGGCTGGACCTATTCGTTGACCGTTCCCATCGCCGACTATGCAGATCCGGCCGTATCGAAGGTGACGGTCAGCCCCGCCGACCCCGTGGCAATTCCTGGGGATGCCGTTGCGTTCCAGGCGGCGGTCACCGGCGTAGGCGCTTACAGCGAGGAAGTGACCTGGTCCGTGGAGGGCGCTAAGTCCCAGGAGACCCAAATCACCAGCGAGGGCGTCCTCACGGTAGGGGCCAACGAGACGGCGGCATACTTGACTGTGACTGCTACGGCGGTCCAGGATGGCGCCACCTGCTGCAAGGTACATGTAATCCTGACCTCTCTGGTGAATGTGGCTGGCAATGCGCAGACCTTTGCCTACTACAACGACGGCGCATCCGCCCCTGCGGACAACGGCCCCGCCAATTTGGTGGACGGTGACAAGACCACCAAGTGGCAGGATACAGTCAGCGACAAGGGCGCCTTTGTGGGCGTCAACCTGGGACGGAATTATGACATTCGGGCCATCAAGCTGTATCACGCCGGTTCCGCCGGGGAAGACGCCAGCCTCAATACTGCCGACTTCCGGTTCATGAAGGATAAGGAAGGGGACAACTGGGGTGTAGACTTCTGGCTGACCTGGGAAAACAGCGGTGAATTCCTGAGCCAGCACGGCTATGCGGAGACCATTGCAAGCTATACCGGCAATACGGAGGATGTGACCACATACGTTCCCACCCAGCCTCTGGAGACCGACGCTGTGATGCTGAAGGTGGAAAAGGCCAATGCCACCGCCGATGACAACCTGCTTCGTCTGTATGAGCTGGAGGTTCTGGTCACGAACGAGGACCAGGTCGCTGCCAGACGGGTGATGGTGTTGATTGACGCCATCGGAGAAGTGACGGAAGAGAGCCGCCCGGCGATTGCAGCCGCCCGGGAGCAGTATGATGCCCTCACTGAAGCACAGAAGGCCCTGGTGGAGAATTATCAGACCCTCTTGGATGCAGAGAAAGCTCTGGACAATTCCGCCGTCCTTCAGGAGTACTATGACGCCCTGATCGCGGCCAACCGCTATAGCGCGGATGGCAAGAAGGCACTGACCGACCTGCTGGCCCAAGGCCTTGCAGCGCTGGAAGGCTGCAGCTGGGACGAGGCTGCCGCCATTCTGGAGCAATATCAGGCTGCGATGGATGCAGTGCCGACTTATGAAGAAGAGCTGATTGCGGCCAAGGAAGCCGCCGAGGCCGCCCAGAGGGCCGCCGAAGAGGCTCAGGAGCAGGCCGAAGAGGCCCAGAAGGCTGCCGAGGCTGCCAAGAAGGCCGCAGAGGAAGTTGCAGCTTCCACCGCCGAGGACAAGGCCGCCGCTCAGGCTGCCCAGGCTGCCGCAGAAGCGGCCCAGGCCAAGGCCGAGACCGCAAAGGCTGCCGCAGAGGCTGCGAAGCAAGCTGCCGAAGCCGCTGCTGAGGCTGCGGAAAGCTCCAACCAGGCTGCTGCCGCAGAGGCTGCCAAGGCCGCCGAGGAAGCTCTGAAGGCCGCCCGGGAGGCCAGCAACGCCGCCCAGTCTGCCGAGGCTGCCGCTGAGGCCCAGAGAGCCGCTCAGGCCGCCCAGGCTAAGGCCGAGGAGGCCCAGGCCAAGGCCGAAGAGGCCCGGCAGGCTGCCGAAGAGGCTGCCGCCTCTGCCGCTGAAGACAAGACCGCTGCCGAGG
>UQXI01000012.1 GCA_900544975.1 uncultured Eubacteriales bacterium | reverse complement strand
GGAGATCGAGAAGATCACCGTCGAAGCTCCGGGCGTCAGGACGTTCCGGTTGAAATTCCGCAATGAGCAGGAGGCCGCCGCATTCGAATTCCGGGCGGGGCAGTTCGGCGAATACTCGGTATTCGGCGAAGGGGAATCCACGTTCTGCATCGCTTCGTCCCCTACCCGCAAAGGGTATATCGAATGTACGTTCCGCCAGGCCGGACGCGTGACCACGGGCCTGTCGAAGCTCGAAGAGGGCGATACCGTCGGCTTCCGGGGACCGTTCGGCAACGTTTTCCCGCTCGACGAGTGGAAAGGTAAAAACCTGCTGTTCATCGCCGGCGGTATCGGCCTGGCGCCCCTGCGCTCCGTGATCAATTACGTGCTGGACAAGCGGGAGAATTACGGCAGCGTGGAAATCCTTTACGGCTCCCGCTCCATGCAGGACCTGGTGGGCCTGGACGAGATTCAGAACGACTGGGCCAAGCGGGACGGCGTGGACGTGTACCTGACCATTGACCGGGAGCAGCCGGAGTGGGACGGCCATGTGGGCTTTGTGCCCGGCTATGTCCGGGAGCTGGGCTTTGATACGGGGAAAACCGCGGTGGTCTGCGGCCCTCCTGTGATGATCCAGTTTACCCTGGAGGCGCTGGAGGCCATGGGCTTTCAGAAAACCCAGGTGTACACCACCCTGGAGCTGCGGATGAAGTGCGGCATTGGCAAGTGTGGCCGATGCAACATTGGGGACCGGTATGTCTGCAAGGATGGTCCTGTGTTCCGCTGCGACCAGCTGGACCGGCTGCCCGATGAGTATTGACAGAGGTGTTACGATGGAAGAAATGGTTCATGTTTATTTTTTCGGAAAGCAGTATGAGGTTCCGGGTTCCCTCACCATTATGCGGGCCATGGAGTATGCGGGCTATCAGCTGGTCCGGGGCTGCGGCTGCCGGAACGGCTTCTGCGGCGCCTGCGCCACCTTGTACCGGGTGAAGGGAAAGCAGGAGCTGAAAAGCTGCCTGGCCTGCCAGACTCAGGTGGAGGAGGGGATGTACGTTGCCACCCTGCCCTTCTTCCCCCTGGTGAAGCAGGTGTACGACATGGAGAGCATCCCCCTGAATCAGCAGGTGATGATGCAGCTGTATCCGGAGATTTACGCCTGCATCGGCTGCAATGCCTGTACCAAAAGCTGCACCCAGGAGTTGAATGTGATGCAGTACATTGCCTATGCCCAGCGGGGAGACTTTGCCGCCTGCGCTGAGGAGTCCTTTGACTGCGTCATGTGCGGGGTGTGCTCGGCACGGTGCCCGGCGGGGATTTCCCATCCCCAGGTGGCCATGCTGGCCCGGCGGATCAACGGCAAGTACCTGATGCCCAAGTCTCAGCATCTGGAGGACCGGGTGCAGGAAATTGCGGACGGCGCCTTCCGGGAGCTCCTGGAGACCTTGATGGGCAAGCCCCTGGAGGAGCTGCAAGAGCTGTATAACCACCGGGAGATTGAGAAGTAGGGAGGGAATCGAATGTATACACCGGAAATGCTGGAATCCATCGCCAGGGTGGAGGCACACCGTGCCCAAAACCTGGCCACAGAGCCCCGCCGCATGACGGCGGAGGAGAAGGAGGCCCTCCTGAAGGCCTACCACCCGGATTACAGAGAAGACCAGTTTACCTCCCTGCAGGTGGGCCCAAACGCCGGGGAGAAGGCGCCTCTGGAGCTGGCGGAGCTGCTCCAGTCCCGCCCCCGGATCCTGGGAGAGGCGGTGCAGCTGGACCGGACGGATTTGGCTGCCGACGTACTGGTCATTGGCGGCGGCGGAGCGGGCTGTGCGGCAGCCCTGGAGGCCCAAAACACCGGCGCTTCTGTGCTGCTGATCACCAAGCTTCGAGTGGGAGACGCCAATACCATGATGGCCGAGGGCGGCATTCAGGCTGCCGATAAGCCCAACGATTCTCCCGCCATCCACTATCTGGACGCCTTCGGAGGCGGTCACTTTGCCGCCAAGAAGGAGCTGCTGTACAAGCTGGTCACGGAGGCCCCGGAGGCCATTCAGTGGCTGAACCAGCTGGGGGTGGAATTTGACAAGGAGCCGGATGGAACCATGGTGACCACCCACGGGGGCGGTACCTCCCGGAAGCGGATGCATGCCGCCAAAGACTACTCCGGAGCAGAGATCATGCGTACCCTCCGGGACGAGGTGCTGAACCGGCCCATTCAGGTGGTGGATTTCACCGCAGCTGTGGAGCTGATTTTGGACGAAGACGGCCGGGCCTCCGGTGCGGTGCTTCTGAACATGGAGACCCGGGAGATTTTGGTGGCCCGGGCCAAAACGGTGATTTTGGCCACGGGCGGAGCGGGGCGGATGCATTACCAGGGCTTCCCCACCTCCAACCACTATGGCGCCACAGCGGACGGCCTGGTCCTGGGATATCGGGCGGGGGCGAAGCTCCTGTACCCGGATACCCTGCAGTACCACCCCACCGGGGCGGCCTTTCCCCAGCAGATTTTTGGAGCCCTGGTGACGGAAAAGGTCCGGTCCCTGGGGGCGATGCTCATCAACCGGGAGGGCGAGGCGTTTATGCATCCCCTGGAGACCCGGGACGTGTCCGCCGCCTCCATCATTCGGGAGTGCCAGGGCCGGAACAAGGGAGTACAGACCCCGGATGGTCAGGGGGTCTGGCTGGATACCCCTATGATTGAGCTTCGCCATGGGGCAGGTACAATTGAACGCCGGATTCCCGCCATGCTGCGCATGTTTGGAAAGTACGGCATGGACATCCGCAAGACGCCAATTCTGGTCTATCCCACGCTCCACTATCAAAACGGCGGCCTGGACATTGGCCCCGATTGCCAGACGCCGCATGTACCCAACCTCTATGTGGCCGGGGAGGCGGTGGGAGGCATCCACGGGAGAAACCGGCTCATGGGCAACAGTCTCTTGGATATCATCGTCTTTGGCCGGGATGCAGGCCGGAATGCAGGCAATGCGGCCAGGAACGTGAAGCTGGGCGCGCCCACGCTCCGACATGTTGCAGCGTTTGCAGAGCAGTTGGAGCTGGCGGGAATTTCCACCGGCAAGGTGAGCCCCAAGCTGCTTCCAACCTACAACTCTATGGGAAAGGATTTTTAAGAGGTTATGAAATATCTGGTACCCCCAGAGAAACCCTCCCAATCCATCCTGGTGGGTTGCCTGCTGGCCGCGTCTGGCGGCCTGCAGGACGCCTATACGTACAATGTCCGGGATCAGGTGTTTGCCAATGCCCAGACCGGCAACATGGTCCTGGTGGGCCAGAGCCTGGCCCTGGGGCAGTGGGCGGTGGCGGTGGAACACCTGATTCCGGTGCTGGCCTTTGCCGGGGGCGTCTTTGCGGCGGAGGTGGTACATAATCGGTTTCACAGCCGCAACCTGGCCTTCCACTGGCGGCAGGCAGTGGTGCTGCTGGAGGCGGTGATTTTGTGCCTGGTGGCTTTTTTGCCCCTCCAGCTCAATTTGCTGGCCAACGGTCTGGTGAGCTTTGTGTGCGCCATGCAGGTGGAGAGCTTCCGGAAGATTGAGGGCAATGCCTACGCCACCACCATGTGCATTGGCAACCTCCGCAGCGGCATGGAGCATCTGTACCGCTGGCACGTCACCCGGGAGAAGGCCCATCTGCACCGGGCGAAGGTGTATTGCCTGGTGATCCTGGTCTTCGTCCTGGGCGCGTCCCTGGGCGGAGTGGCCTGCCGGAGCATGGGAAGATACACCATCCTGATCTGCTGCCCTCTGCTTCTGGCGGCGGCCGCTCTGATGGCATGGATCCGGAGGCAGGGAAACGGAGAAACATAGAACGTTCCATTTGACAATATGCTCCCCCTATCAAGACGGTTTGTGTTTCACTGTCTTCGATAGGGGGAGCATATCATGGTTACAATTGGCGCATGTACTCCGGTCTTATTTTTTGGCCCAGGTGCTGGGCAGGAGAAGCACCAGGAGGGGGAAGATCTCCAGTCGTCCGGCCAGCATGTCCAAGCACAGGACGGCTTTGGACAGGTCCGACAGCCCGGCAAAGGAAGCCGCCGGTCCCACGGCGCCCAGGCCGGGGCCGATGTTATTGAGGGTGGCCAAGACAGAGGAGACGGTGGTGGAGGCGTCGAAATTGTCCAGAGAGATGAGGAGCATGGAGGCCATGGCAATGAAGATGTAGAAGAGGGTGTAGACCAGCACGCCGTGCACCGTTTCCCGGGAGATCTGTTTGCCGTCCACCTGGACCACATTGACGGTCCGGGGGTGAATCAGACGCTTCAATTCATTGTTTGCATACCGGCACAGGATGACGATTCGGGAGACCTTGAAGCCGCCGCCGGTGGAGCCGGCGCATGCGCCCATGACCATTAAAAAACACAGAATCACCCGGCTGAACTCCGGCCACAGGTTGAAGTCCACCGTCCCATAACCCGTGGTGGTGATGAGGGAGGAGACGGTGAAGGCCGCATGATGGACCGCCTGGCCAAACGATGACATAGAACGGAAGATGTTGAGGCTGATGGCCAAGGTGGCGACTAGGATGACGCCTAGATAGGTCCACAGCTCAGAACTGCGCAGGGCCTGCCGGAATTTTCGCTGCAGCAGGAGGAAGTAGACGGTGAAGTTCACCCCAAAGAGGATCATAAAGATGGTGGTGACCGTCTGAATATAGGGGCTATATTCGGCGCAGCTGGAGGTCCGGACGGCAAAGCCGCCGGTGCCTGCCGTGCCAAAGGCAATGCACAGGCTATCGAACAGGGACATGCCCCCAGCCAGGTACAAAATCACCAGCAGGACGGTGAGAGCCAGGTAAATTTCGTAGGTGATCTTAGCGGAGTCCCGAATTTTGGGTACAACTTTGCCCACACTAGGTCCGGGGCTTTCTGCCCGGAGGATGTGGATGGTGGCTCCGCCCATGGCAGGCAGCAGCGCCAACATAAACACCAGAATGCCCATGCCGCCCACCCAATGGCTGAAGCTGCGCCAGAATAGCATGCCGTGGTCCAGAGCCTCCACCTGGGTCAAAATGCTGGAGCCTGTGGTGGTAAAGCCGGAGATCATTTCAAACAGGGCGTCGATGTACCGGGGGATCTGGCCGGACAGGCAGAAGGGCAGCGCCCCTACAAGGCTGATGACGATCCAGCTGAGGGCGGCAATCACGAAGCCGTCTTTGGGAAAGAGAGCCCGCCGCTGGGGCTTCCGAAGGGTCATACAGCCACCCAGGGCCAGGCAGACGCCAATGGTGGCGATGAAATAGATCCAGGAGGCCTCGCGGTAGAGCAGGGCGACGGCCAGGGGCAGCAGCAGCAGCGCCCCCTCGATGAGCAGCACCAGCCCCAGGACGTAGCGAATCATTTGTTTGTTCATGGTGTGGTTGCCTCTTTACGTGTGTCGTTCTGTGGCCAATTATAGGGCCTGATGTACGCGCCGTCAAGACTGTGGATCAGAGTGGGCGAAAAATTTGGCGACTGCACAGCGCTCCCAGAAGGGCCAGAACTTTCCGGTTGCACCTTAGGAGGCTGTGGAGTAAAATGAGGTCAAAGACTGCAAAAGGTGGAATAGGTATGACGGAGGTCATTTGCCACAGGGGCTACAGCAGCCGGTATCCGGAGAATACCATGCTGGCGTTTCAAAAGGCGATTGAGACCGGCGCAGACGGCATCGAGCTGGATGTACATCTCACCCGGGATGGGGAAGTGGTGGTCATTCACGACGAGCTGGTGGACCGAACCACAGACGGCGTGGGGTTTGTGAAGGATTTTTCTCTGGCGGAGCTGCGCCGGCTGAATGCGGCCCATGGCTGGGAGATTGCACCGCAGCGGGTTCCCACCCTGGAGGAGTATCTGGAACGGATTGCTCCCACGGGGTTACAATCCAACATTGAGCTGAAGACGGGAATGTTTGACTACGATGGCATAGAGGAAAAGGTCTGGAAGCTGATTGATCGGTTTGGCCTGAAAGACCGGGTCATTCTCTCCAGCTTCCATGTCCAGACGCTGTTGCGGCTCAAAGCCCTGGCCCCGGAGGCGCCCTGTGGCCTGCTGAATCAGGATAGGATAATACACCCCGGGTGGGCGACGCAGGCTCTGGGGCTTCGGGCCTATCATCCCCTGTATCTGCGCCTGCGGCCCAGTGTCATCCGGGAGTTGAAGGAGCATGATGTGGAGGTCAACGCATATACAGTCAACGGACCTGGGCCGCTTGCGTACTTGTTCCTGGCGGATATCCACTCGGTGATTACCAATCAACCCAGACGCGCCCTGGCCCTGCGCCGCCTGATTCAGGGAAATCCAGGATTGACAAATCAGAAAAATGTGGTAAAATAGCCCCAAATACACGAAATGCCATGCGGAAACCAAGCAGAAGGACGCGCCCAGAGCGAGGGGGAGACGGTGTAAGCCCCTGGCCGGAACTCTGCCAGCCACTTCCAAGCGGCCCGGGAGGACCGGGACGGGCGCTCCCGTTACAGAGCAGCTAAGATGCCGGCATGTCCCGGCAATTAGGGTGGTACCGCGAGTGACAGCCTCGCCCCTAACCTGGGGGCGAGGTTTTTTGCTTTGGGAGGAGGAATGGGATGGAGAGACCTGCGCGGAAAAAAATACGCCTAGAGGGGTGGAACTACAGCGGTGCAGCGACATATTTTCTAACTTTGTGCACCAAAGGCAGGAAACCGTTGCTTTCGCGGGTTGTAGGGTGCGGCATCCTTGACGCACCACAGCTGCAACTTTCCGAATACGGAACATGTGTACAAGAGGCTTTGATGTATCTGGAAAACCAACAAAAGAATATGCAATTTCATATCAGCGTTATCATGCCGAATCATGTTCACATTTTGTTGACACTTTGCGAAACGGTTGGTGCGTCCCACGGCGCGTCAAGGATGCCGCGCCCTACCAATCAGGTGATTCCAATGTTTGTTTCGTCGTTAAAACGCTTTACAAATCGAAAGACTGGGGTGGATTTGTGGCAAAAAAGCTACCATGACCATATCATCCGCAACGAGCAGGATTTTTTGCAGGTTTGGCAATATATCGATGACAACCCAGCCCAATGGTTGGAGGATTGCTATTATGAGAACGAAGAGAATGGAGGTTCATCATGATGAACAGAAAACCCTATGGCGTCAATGAGCTCCGGGAGATGTTTTTGTCTTTCTTTGAGAGCAAAGGGCACTTGCGCCTGCCCAGCTTTTCCCTGATTCCCCAGAATGACCAGTCTCTGCTGCTGATCAACTCCGGCATGGCGCCGATGAAGCCCTACTTCAAGGGGGAGGTGGAGCCGCCCCGCCGCCGGGTGTGTACCTGCCAGAAGTGCATCCGCACCGGTGACATTGAGAACATCGGCAAGACGGCCCGTCACGGCACCTACTTTGAGATGCTGGGCAACTTCTCTTTTGGGGATTACTTCAAGCGGGAGGCCATTCACTGGAGCTGGGAATTCCTGACCCAGGTGGTGGGATTAGATGAGACCCGCCTGTATCCTTCCGTCTATGAGCACGACGAAGAGGCTTTTGAGATCTGGAACCGGGAGGTGGGGATTCCGGCGGACCGGATTTTCCGGCTGGGCAAGGCGGACAATTTCTGGGAGCATGGCTCCGGACCCTGCGGTCCCTGCTCGGAGATCTACTATGACCGGGGGGAGCAATACGGCTGTGGCAAGCCCGACTGCACCGTGGGCTGCGACTGCGACCGGTATATGGAAATCTGGAACAACGTCTTCTCCCAGTTTGACAACGACGGCCATGGGCACTATTCAGACCTGGCCCAGAAGAACATCGACACCGGCATGGGTCTGGAGCGGCTGGCAGTGGCCTGTCAGGGGGTGGAGAGCCTCTTTGATGTGGACACCGTGATGCGCATTACCAACCGGGTCACGGCGCTCACTGGCGCCTCCTACGGCCAGAGCCACAAGATTGACGTGTCCCTCCGGGTCATTACGGATCATATCCGGTCGGCGACCTTTATGATTGCCGACGGGGTGCTGCCCTCCAATGAGGGGCGGGGCTATGTCCTCCGGCGGCTGCTGCGCCGGGCGGCCCGCCATGGAAAGCTCTTGGGGGTGGACAAGCCCTTCCTCTTCCAGGTGGTGGAAACCGTCATCTGTGAAAATGAGGGCCATTACGGTTACCTCCGGGAGCGGGCCGACTATATCACCCGGGTGGTGCGCACCGAGGAGGAGAACTTTGCCCGGACCATTGACGGCGGCATGAAGATTTTTGCCGAGCTCCTGGCGGAACACAAGGCCAAAGGGGAGACGGTGTTCTCCGGGGCCGACGCCTTCAAGCTCTACGACACCTATGGCTTCCCCATTGACCTCACGGTGGAAATGGTGGAAGACGAGGGGATGACGGTGGATGAGGCCGCCTTTGCCAAGCTGATGCAGGAGCAAAAGGTCCGTGCCCGGGAGGCCCGGAAGGCTCTGGGCGACCTGGCCTGGGCCGGAATGGACCTGGGCCTGGACAACACCCCCACAGAGTTTACCGGCTATGAAAAGGATGAGGACACCGCCAAGGTTCTGGCCGTCTGCGTGGACGGCGAGGTCACTGGCGTCATGGCAGGCGGCGAGGCTGGCATTTTGGTTCTGGACCGGACGCCGTTCTATGCGGAGATGGGCGGCCAGACGGCCGACCACGGCAGCATCACCGTGGGGCAGTCGGTGTTTGCTGTCACCAATGTGCAGAAGGACAAGGGCGGCAAGTATCTGCACCACGGCAAGCTCCTGACCGGGGAGATCAAGGTGGACGATGAGGCGGTTGCCGCCATTGACCGGACCCGCCGGGCAGCCATCCGCCGGGCCCACTCCGCCACCCATCTGCTCCAGAGCGCCCTGGTAAAGGTCCTGGGGGACCACTGCCACCAGGCGGGCTCCCTGGTGGAGCCGGACCGGCTGCGGTTCGACTTTACCCATTACGAAGCCATTTCCCGGGAGGATTTGAAGCGCATTGAAGAGGAGACCATTGGGGCCATCCTCTCCGGCACGGCGGTGGAAACGCTGGTTCTGCCTTTGGAGGAGGCAAAGAAACTGGGGGCGACGGCCCTCTTTGGGGAGAAGTACGGCGACACCGTCCGGGTGGTGAAGATGGGAGCGCTGTCTTTGGAGTTCTGCGGCGGGACCCATCTGGACAATACCGCCAAGGCGGGGCTGTTCCACATTGTCTCCGAGTCCTCCATCGCCTCTGGCGTGCGGCGGATTGAGGCTGTCACCGGTCCTGCGGTGTTGGCCCTGCTGGAAAAAGACGGAGAAACCATTGCCAAGGCAGCCGAGGCCATGAAGGCGAACCCTGCCGAGCTGGTGCGAAAGGCGGAGCAGACCGTGGCGGAGCTCAAAGAAGCCCGCCGGATCATTGAGCAGTACAAGGCCAAGGAGTCTGCCGGAGGTGCAGACGATCTTCTGAGAAGTGCGAAGGAGGTTGGGGGCCTCCATGTGGCCACCCGGAAGCTGACCCAGGGAGACGCCAATTCCCTGCGGCAGCTGGGCGATGTGCTCCGGGAGAAAGATCCCGCCGTGGTGGCGGTGCTGGCTCTGGTGGGAGAGAAGGTGACCTTCCAGGCGGTCTGCGGCAAGGAGGCTGTGGCCCGCGGCGTGAAGGCCGGGGATCTCATTAAAACCATCACCCCCATCTGCGGCGGCCGGGGTGGCGGCAAGCCCGACTCCGCCATGGGCGGCGGATCCGACCTGGGAAAGGTGGATCAGGCCCTTGTCCAGGTGGAGGCATTGGTAGCTGCGAAGGTGTGAGCCTCTCGGGTGGGAAGCATCGGGAAGACCGATGCTTCCCATCGGGATGCCAACGGCGGGAACATTCCAAAGTTTGGGTCAGGAAACGGATGAAAAGGGGATTGAGATGGAAGTATATCATATTAGCCGGTCTCTCCGGCTGGGGGATACGCTGACTCCGGATTACGAGAAGCTTTACCAGCTGGCTGAGCCGTTCCTCCAGGGGCTGGAGCGGGGCTTGGATTGCTTTGCTGCTATGGTGCTCCAGGGGAAGTATTTATACGCGGTGATGAGCCGCAGCGGTTTGCGATATTGGGCAGACTACGCCAAATATGCCACGGAGGCCGTCTTTGAGTTTGTGAGAAGGCGGGAATTTCCCCAGAGCTACAGCCGCCTGGGCTGTGCTTACTTTTTTGACAGTGAAGCGTGCTGCCGGAATCATTTTGAAATGGACTATGGTGAAGATCCGAAGGAAGGGGCCAAGGTGGGCCTGTTCCAGGTGGAGCTGGAGGACCCTGCGCCTCAGTACCGGGATATGAGCGTGTATGACCTGGCTTATGAGGCCATGTCTCAGAGGCAGGATGTGGAGGAGGGATTCCGCCAGGCACGGCGGTACTTCCAGGGCGGCCAGACGGAAGCGCCTATGTGGGAGATTCTCAGCGACAAGCCGGCACGGGCCGTGAAAAAGCTGGAACTTTAGGGGGTATTAAGAATGTATCAGGACGTGACAAAGCAGGCAGCGCAGGCCATGGAGGAGCTGCTGGCGGCAGCAAAGCTGGAGCGGGGGGACCTTTTGGTGATTGGGTGCTCTTCCAGTGAGATGGTGGGGCTGAAGATTGGAAAAGGTTCCAGCCTGGAGGCGGCGAGAGCGGCCTTTGACGGGATATATCCCGTTGTCCAGGAGGCCGGGGTAGCCCTGGCGGTCCAGTGTTGTGAGCACCTGAATCGGGCGCTCATTGTGGAGCGGGAGACGGCGGAGCGGTATGGATACGAGGTGGTCAACGTCCGTCCTCAGCCCAAGGCCGGCGGCTCCTTTGCCACCACCGCCTGGGAGCGATTTGCCCATCCGGTGGCTGTGGAGCATATCCGGGCCAAGGCGGGGATGGACATCGGCGGTACCCTCATTGGGATGCACCTGGGGGAGGTGGCGGTACCGGTACGGCTGTCCGTCACCCAGATTGGTCAGGCTCCCATCTTGTGTGCCAGAACCCGCCCCAAATTCATCGGCGGTGAGCGGGCGCAATATTGCGATGAAATGAAATAACTGCTTCCTTTTTGTCAATGGAATGATGCGCGGCTGCCTTCGGTGTTGAGGCAGCCGCGTTGTGTTTTTCCCACCCAGGCACCCTTTGGCGTCCTCGGGCATAGGTTAGCCCGGGAGGTGTTGCCATATGAAAGAGTATTTTGTCACATTCCGCTCCATCACCTTTGCCCAGCGGGGGCAAAATGTGCTTCGCAGCGCCGGAGTTCCGGTGCAGCTGCAGCGGACGCCCCGCTGGATGGAGGAGAAGGGGTGCGGATACAGCCTGCGCGTGCCCCCCGGATACGGGGCTGCTGCCATGGAACAGCTGAAGCAGTCTGGAGTTCCCTTCAGCAGGCTCTATCTGCACCGGGATGACGGAGGACTGGAGGAGCTGAAACCATGATTTACCTGGATAACGGCGCGACCACGTTGCACAAGCCCCAGGCAGTGCGCGCCGCAGTCAACCGGGCTCTGCTCCGATGCGCCAATCCGGGCCGGGGCGGCTACCCGGCAGCCATGGAGGCGGCAGAGGCGGTATTCCGCTGTCGGAGTCTGGCTGGGGAGATGTTCGACTGTGAGCCTGAGCGGGTGGTGTTCACCATGAACTGTACCCATGGGCTGAATATGGCCATTCGAACCCTGGTTCATCCTGGGGACCGGGTGGTGATTTCCGGCTTTGAGCACAATGCGGTCACCCGCCCGCTTCACGCCATAGGCGCCCGGGTGACGGTGGCGGGCCGGAAGCTGTTCAGCTGGGAGGATACCCTGGCGGACTTTGACCGGGCCCTCAGCGAGAAGCCTGTGGCGGCGATTTTTACCCATGTTTCCAATGTCTTTGGTTATGTGTTGCCGGTGGAGCAGCTGGCAGAGCTGTGCCGTCTCCATGGGGTCCCGTTCCTGGTGGATGCGGCCCAATCTGCCGGGAGCCGACCGGTTTCCCTGAAAAAATGGGGGGCGGAGTTCATTGCCATGCCCGGTCACAAAGGGCTGCTGGGCCCTCAGGGCACAGGGCTGCTGCTGTGTGGTAGGGACCCGGAGCCGCTCATGCAGGGGGGAACTGGAAGCCTGTCGATCCAGCAGGACATGCCGGATTTTCTGCCGGACCGGGGAGAGGCGGGGACGGTCAATGTCCCCGGCATCTGCGGTCTGGCAGCGGGGATGGCCCACATCCGCCACGTGGGGTTGAAGGCCATTGCCGCCCGGGAAGAGCGGGAGGCAATGCGGGCCGCCCAGGGCCTGGCCGGTCTGGGCCTGCGGGTGTTCACAGGTCCTCATCAGGCGGGTGTCCTGTCGTTCCTTCCGCCGGATGGGGACTGTGAGACGGCGGCGGAGCGGTTTGCGGCCCGGGGGGTTGCCCTGCGGGCTGGAGTCCACTGTGCGCCTACGGCCCATGAGAGCGCCGGGACCCTGGAAACCGGAACCGTCCGAGCCAGCTTTGGCCCCGATGCATCGCCGGAGCAAACCCGGGGCTTTTTGCAGACAGCCGCCGCCCTCTGGGGCGGAAAGACGGGGCAGAAGGTTGCCCGAATGTAACCGTTCAAAAATTTTAGCACTCTCGGTACGAGAGTGCTAAAATTTACGTTTCATTCACAAAATGGCCGAGTTTTGTTCATAAATCTGGGGTATTCTATAGACAAATCAGAAGCAAAGTCCCAGCCTTGAGGGACATAGCCAATTGGAGGTATGTATTATGTTTCACCTGACACCCTATCAGAAGCAAAATGAAGTTTCTTACTATGACCCCTTCCGCATGATGGAGGAGATGGAGCGCCGTTTTTGGGGCGACAATGGAATGACGTCCTTTAAGACGGACATTCGGGATGAGGGCAACGCATTCGTCCTGGAGGCGGAGCTGCCTGGTTTCCAGAAAGAGGACATCGACATTCAGCTCAGCGACAACAACCTGACCATTACGGCGAAACATCAGACGGCGTCGGAGGAGAAGGACAAGGGGGGCAATTATATCCGCCGGGAGCGCAGCTGGGGCAGCTACAGCCGGAGCTTCGATGTTTCGGACATTGACACGACCCAGATCAAAGCCGGGTACCAAAACGGCGTCCTGACCTTGAACCTGCCCAAGCGGACGGAAGCAGTGCCCAGCAGCCGCACAGTGACCATCGACTGAAGTAGCGGAGCTTTCCAAGAATTTTTACAACCTCTTGGAAGCTGAAACGACAAATGGCCCGGATGGATTCCTACAGGATCTGTGGAACCATCCGGGCGATTCCTTGCAAATCTCCATACTGGTTTTGGCGAATTGAATGGACAATGTACGGATTCCTCCGAGATTTTTTCTGACAGATTGACAAATGTCCGCTTGGACGGTATAATACCTCCGGAAATTTAGAATTTCCCGAAGTGACTCTACGTTGGACTGGGCTTGCCCCGGTCTTGGAAAAGAAAGGAATATCGCCATGATTTACTCAGCAGAAGTACAACATATGTGCTCCGTGGCCAAAGGCGCCTATCACGGCCCCGCTCCCATTCCGGAAGAGGGCAAGTGGGTTCAGGCCAAGGAGATTCAAGATATCAGCGGCTTCACCCACGGTGTGGGTTGGTGCGCTCCCCAGCAGGGCGCCTGCAAGCTGACGTTGAATGTGAAAGAGGGCGTCATTGAAGAGGCCCTGGTTGAGACCTTGGGCTGCTCCGGCATGACCCATTCCGCCGCAATGGCTGCGGAAATTCTCATTGGTAAGACCATTCTGGAGGCGCTGAACACCGACCTGGTGTGCGACGCCATCAACACCGCCATGCGGGAGCTGTTCCTGCAGATCGTCTATGGCCGCAGCCAGTCTGCGTTTTCCGAGGGCGGTCTGGCCGTGGGCGCTTCCCTGGAGGACCTGGGCAAGGGCCTGCGGAGCCAGGTGGGCACCATGTTTGCCACCCGGGCCAAGGGTCCCCGCTATCTGGAGATGGCGGAGGGCTATGTGACCCGTGTTGCCCTGAACGGCGACGACCTGATTACCGGCTACGAGTTTGTCAACCTGGGCAAGATGATGGACTTCATCAAGAAGGGCGACGACGCCAATCAGGCGCTGGAGAAGGCCAAGGGCCATTACGGCCAGTTTGAAAACGCCGTGAAGTATATCGACCCCCGTCACGAATAAGAGGAGGACAGCACAATGGCTTTGTTTGAAGGTTACGAGAGAAAGATCAACAAGATCAATGGCGTCCTCGCTCAGTATGGCATTTCTTCCGTGGAAGAGTGCAAGACCATTTGCGAGGAAAAGGGCTTTGATCCCTACACCATTACCAAAAATATTCAGCCCATCTGCTTTGAGGATGCTGCCTGGGCCTACACCGTGGGCGCAGCCATTGCCATCAAGAAGGGCGTAAAGACGGCCGCTGAGGCGGCCGAGGCCATTGGCATCGGCTTGCAGGCCTTCTGCATCCCCGGCTCCGTGGCCGAGGACCGGAAGGTGGGCCTGGGCCATGGCAACCTGGGCGCCATGCTCCTGCGGGATGAGACCAAGTGCTTTGCCTTCCTGGCGGGCCACGAGTCCTTTGCTGCTGCAGAGGGCGCCATTGGTATCGCTCGCTCTGCAAACCGCGCCCGGAAGGAGCCCCTGCGGGTCATCCTCAACGGCCTGGGGAAGGATGCAGCGCAGATCATCAGCCGGATCAACGGCTTCACCTATGTGCAGACGCAGTTTGATTACTACACCGGCGAACTGAAAGTTGTGAAGGAGTATCCCTACTCCGAGGGCGAGCGGGCAGCGGTCCGCTGCTATGGCGCCGACGATGTCCGCGAGGGTGTGGCCATTATGCACCACGAGGGCGTGGATGTCTCCATCACCGGCAACTCCACCAACCCCACCCGGTTCCAGCATCCTGTGGCAGGCACCTATAAGAAGGAGTGCGTGGAGCAGGGCAAGAAGTATTTCTCCGTCGCCTCCGGCGGCGGCACCGGCCGGACTCTGCACCCGGACAACATGGCTGCTGGTCCCGCTTCTTACGGCATGACCGACACCATGGGCCGGATGCACAGCGACGCCCAGTTTGCAGGTTCCTCCTCCGTCCCGGCCCACGTGGAGATGATGGGCTTCCTGGGCATGGGCAACAACCCCATGGTCGGCGCCACCGTTTCCGTAGCTGTGGCTGTGGAAGAGGCGCTGAAAGGCTGATTTTTAAAAACGGAAATCCCCCCTTTGTTTCTGATGAGACAAAGGGGGAATTTTTTGATATGTTCCTCCGCTTATGCGGCAAGGCGGAATGGTCAAGACCATTCCCTACGTGGCTGTGGGATGTTTTCTGTGCTTCCGAGGGTTCCGGCGGAATCGGTGTTCCTTGGGATTACAGTTCTGTGAAGGTGAAGCGCTGGTGGATGCCGCTGGTGTAGACGTCAAAGACCAGACTGCTGTCGGTTTGATGCTGCTGGATTTGGAGATGTTTTTCCATTTGAAATAAATTCTGCACATAGGATTCCGGGTCTGGGATGGTCAGTTCCTCCATGGTGGTTTGAGGATGCCGGTCGCCGGAGCAGGTGGTAAAGCGCTCCCGAATCAGCTCGTATTTCTGCATGGCTCGTTGCTCCTTTTGTAGGTTTCCTATAGAGTATCACACAAGCCCATAGAAAATCAAGCGGATGGCTTGCAGTTTAAGAATGTTCGGGGAGGTGGTTGCATAGGATTTCTTCCAGCTTCTGAGGCAGGGCGCTGGTTGCGGCTTCCCAGGCCGGGACGGTGCAGATGCACCGGTTCTGCCGGTCGTACAGGTACCAGCGGTTTACGCCAAAGAGCGGGGTACCCATATCCGTCCAGGAATAGAAATTGGAACGCTGGAGGCTGTAAACTGTGAGCCCGTCCGGCTCCAGGGCGATTCCCCAGGCCCAGTTCCGGAGTCCAAATGCAGCAGCCAGCAGGGAGAGGAGCACCAGGAACAGCGATATGGAGATGGGGAAGCTGCGCATGCTCAGAATGGCAAATACCAGAAGCATGGCGAAATGGTACAGGGGAATCCACACCTGGTCAGAAGGACACTGGAAGGTCATTCCCGGCCGCCGGGGCAAATGGAAAGACTGCTTCCGGTGCTGGCGGTACAGAAGCCAGGTGGCGGAGATTGTCGTCACAAGGGCCAACAGGGTGATCCACCAGCACTGCACGGCGCAGATGGCGCCGTAAGCCAGGGCGGCAGCGACGGAGGTGAAATAGGACCAGGCTCCGACCCCATCCATCCGGGAGTTGGTCAAAGGTGTTGGCAGATAGACGGCGCATAGAAACGCCAGAAGCGCAAAGCTGGCCTGGCCACTCCAGAAAAACATGGCGAGGTTTATAAGAGCAAGAAAGGCAATGGAAGCTCCGGTGATCCAGGGGATGACGGATGCCTGCTTGGATGTGGAAGGATTTTCATAAGGGCGATACTTCATCATATTACTCCTATCTGCAGCGGTCGCTGCTGTTGTGTGGTGTTTGGCTGGAGGCCTCTGTGGGCGGGTGTATGGACGGCAGATTGCTGCCAGCAGTGCAAGTTTGCACGGACCGGTGGCAAGGACCTGAATTTGCCGTCATAGTTACCGCTGACGGGAAATGCGCTGCTGGTGTATGGCCTCTGCCTGGTCAAATGCGCACGTTTTCAAATTCAGAGTGTATCAACGTGGCTATTATAGCATAATCATATCCGGAATGAAATGCCTTTTCAGAAAAATAGTAAAGATTTTTTTCAAAGCGTGAATAGCCATGCAGAAAGACGGGTGTTTCTCCTGGAGACATAAAAAATGGGATGATATACCTGGAAATATCTGGAAAACCTCCCGCTTGTGTCGCCGCGGGGATTTTCTTTGCGGGGAGACGACTTTAAAACGCGAATGAGGTACAGAACGGGCAGATTGTGTTTTTTTTAGAAATTGCCTGTTGACATTCCTACCTCTTATGTGTATAATCAAAATAAAGATATTCGATGCCAGGGAAGCCCCCGATGGGTACAAATGCAGGGACATTTGTACGTGGTTGTGGAATATCTCCCCTGAACAAGTCAATATGCTGCATCGTGTCACCCATCAAGACTGCCGGATTCGGCAGGTGCGGTGATTAGGAAATCCGGTTAGAGTCCGGAGCTTTGCCTGTTGCTGTAAATGCAGGAGTTTGTATTCATGGAGCAATCCGGTCACTGGGGAAACCTGGGAAGGCGGAATACAAACGCAGAAGCCCTTTGCTTCCCAATGCATGAGCCAGAATACCGACGATGATCGAGCTTGAAGGGCGCTCCCCATGGGGCGAGGGACAAGATTGAGGCGAGAAAGGACGGTCGCATTGGCATTAGAATGCCAGTGTGATCTTTTTTTGCGCCGAAATGAAAGCCTAAAAAGCATAAAATGCAGAATTTTTCCATTTGATTGCCAACAGCCCGGGCTGTGACAATACATACTCCCGCATACAGACTGACATCCTTCCAGGCCAGGAGGTTGTACGGTTTTGTATCCGTTCTGACATGCGGACCTGCGCGCATAGATCCCGGCGGCAGGTTGCTGCGGTATGGTTCGGACTGCAGCGCAAAATTGACGAAACAAATTAATAGTTTAAAGGAGTTCTTGTTATGAAGCATATCAAAAAATTCCTGTCGTTGCTGTTGGTGCTGACCATGGTGCTTGCCATGAGCAGCGGGGTCTTTGCAAAGGAAGCGACTTCCGGTACAGTCAAGGTTTCGATTACATACAACATGTTCACCAAGGGCGGCTTGGATGCGGAGGGAAAGCCTGCTGACCAGGCTTACAAGGGCGGCACTCCCACCATGGCAAATGTCAATGCGAACTATTACATCTTGAACTATGAGATGAGCATTGAGGACATTCAGGAGCTGTTTGTGGACAGTGGCGTTCGCGACGCCGTCTATAATCCCCCTGCTGGTCTCCAAACCAATGTGCTGGATGCTATTATTGCGGCATTCTACTACCATGATATTGATGATATTCAGGGTGGTTGGGATCCCAATCCTACGGAGACTTGCCCTGCCGGTGGCTATATTCATTATGTACAGGGGCAGAACATTGAGACCAATGATACGCGCCAGGAGACTGTGAATGGGATCAAGTATGATGTATACAGTGGCACAGGCTGGAACATTGCTTGTACCCAGAACGGCGTGATTTCTGCGCTGAAGTGCTATGGCACCAATTATGGACTGGTGGATGGCATGGAGATTGTCTTCGACGTCAGCCCCTACGAGATCTATTATCCTGCTGCTTAAATGAAGTAATTTAGCAGGTTGACTGCAAAAGCGGACGCGTCAAGATTGGACTCTGTCAGTCCATGGGAGGATGCCTGACAGGGAACGGTCTTGACCGTTCCGCTTTGCCTCAGTCGACTACTTGGAAAGGAGACATGCGGAGAATGGAACCTAGAATTGGATGGAGGGGCCGGGCCAGGCGGGCCGTATCCCTGTTGCTGGCGTTGGCGCTTCTGGTTGGTCTGCTGCCGGGGGCGGTGACGGCGGCAAGTAGGGAGGACCTGACGGCTGCCCAAGAGGCAAACCTGGCCTATTATGAGCGGAACACGGAATATGTGCCCCTCACGGCGCTGGCGGTATACGCCCTGACCCGGGACCGGGAGCGGACGGCGCAGATTCCCCTGAACGCGGATTTTACTGGGGGCGAGACAGCCTACTCAGCCGGTGGGGCTTCCGGCCTTGGCACGGCGGAGGGTGTGGCGGCCATTGACGCCATGGTGCGGGGGGAGGACCCCCGGAAGGTGCACCTGCTGGACTATGGCTTCCCTGCAGAGACCGCCTCCGACTTGATTGGAGACCTGCTGTCCAACCTGGAAGAGGATGGGAACTTTGTCTCCACGGTGGCAAACAAGCAGATTCCGGTGGCGGCCAGCATCACCAACACCTATTCCCTGCTGGCTCTGGAGATGTACTACGCCGGGGGCAACTGGCAGGTGGCGGGGGGGACCCAGCGGCAGACCCGGACCGGCGCCATCGAGACTTATCTGGAGAGCTTCGGCGACGCCAAATTCGAAAACACAAAGGGCGTCCTCTGGGAGATCCCCGATGGACGCGTCATCGGCCAGACAGGGCAGGACCTGCTCATGGCCTCCAAACTGTTCGTACAAACCGATGCGGCGCTGCTTCTGGCCCGGTGGCTGGAGGATGAGACGCCGGTCACGGTCCACGGGACCACATATCCACTGAAGGAACTTGCAAGCAAGGAGCTCACCGGCCTTCTGCACACCTTTGAGGTGCTCTATGGGGAGGAAGAAGGCTCCTACCAGGGATCGATTTCCAGGATGGCAAGGGCCATCAAAGGGGATACCATCTTGCCCCAATACATCTCTGCGCTGGTTGCAGCGGGGAAGAAAGAGCAGGTGGACGCTCTGGGCCTCATGGACCAGCTGCTGCGCAGCTTTGTAACGAGGGCGCACATTGAAGACGAAAACAACACCCACTTTACAGACAAGGACCTGGGTGGGTATTTTAATTGGAACGATCGGAGCCTGCCGATTTCAACGGCGGGGATCCGCCATGGGAGTGTCTGGCGCGGCTCTGTGGCGCTGGGCGACTATCTCCACAACGACGCTGTGATGGCAACCTTTGTGTATGATCCGGAGCTGTCGGATGGGGACACGGTGGCCCATGATCTGGATGCTCTGGCGCTTCCGGCGACTACCATGGGGCAGCTGTTTCTGCCCGCCACGGGCCGGTTTGGCAGCAGCATTGTGTGGACCTCCAGCAATCCGGCGGTGGTAGATCCTGCCACCGGCGAAGTGAAAAACCCGGCCGCGGGAGAGCCGGCTGTGGTTGTGACCCTGACGGCCAAGGTGACCTTTGGCTCCGCGGAAGCGTCCAGAAGCTTTGTCGTGAAGGTCCTCCCCCTGGGTGGGGAGGTCCAGACGGACAAAGCGGCTGTCCATGACGATCGGAATGCCATCGTCATTCCCCTGTTTACAACGGCGGATATGGATTTGCCCACCAGCGGGGCGAGTGGCAGCGCCATTTCCTGGAGCAGCTCAAACCCCGCCGCCATTTCTGACGCCGGCAAGGTGACGGTGTCCTATTCGGAGCAGAAGGTGACGCTGACTGCCACAATCACCAAGGGAGAGGCCTCTGCAACCCGGACGTTTGCAGTGACGGTAGGCAGAATCGTCAGCGAGGATGACCTGGTGACCAAAACGGTTTACCAGCTGCGGGAGTACTATCAGACCCACCGCAACCTCACGAGATCATACTGGGATGTGTGGATGGCGAAATCCGTGCTCCGGGAGGACTTTGACCAGTACGGCTTCACCTTTTACAATCTCAAAGAACATAAGCCCGGGCGGACATGGGCTGGCACGGACATCGGCGCCGCCATTTTGCAGATTGTGGCCCAGGGCGACAACCCGTATGATTACCAGGGGGTGAACTACGTCCGGCGGCTGCATGATTACATTGGTCAGGGGGAAGACGGTAAATACTACTGGGGCGCGTGGACCGAGCCCATCTTCCTCTATATGGGCCTGGAGGCATCCGGTTCCATGACGCCGGAGCTGCAGAAAGCGGCAATGAAGCAATGCAGCAGCATGATGGGAGGCCTCGCCCAGGGGGCGGATTACGGCGGCTGGACCATGGTGCCCATGGGGAATTCGATCGGTCTTCATCCCAATGATCCGGAGGTGCAGAAGTATCGGGAGCAATTTGACCACTTCAGGCAGGTCTGTCTGGACGCTTTGGTGCGGGACCAGGAGGATGACCAGTACGGTTTCATCGGCGGCCACCCCTATAGCGGGTATAGCGCGGCAATCGGAACAAACAGCGTCCTGATTGGCACCGTCTCCGCCACGAGAAGCGGAATTTCCGGCTGGGATTTCCGGAATGGGGAAGAGTGGACCCAGGACAATGGCGACACCATCGTCAGCTTGCTCTATCAGAAGTCTGTGGTGGGCAAAGAGGAGATCCACACGCAGACGGGAATTGCATTTGCGGATTTATACCATGGCAGCAATGTCTGGGTCAGTGAGAATCCCACCCCTGAGAAGCTGTCTGCGTACATTCGGGAAGCGGAGGGGCTGCTGCGGGAAAGCGACGCCTACACAGCGGCCTCGGTAGCTGCCCTTCAGGCGGCACTGGAGCGCGCCAAAGCGGTGGAAGGCGAAGAATATGCATTTGGGGAGCCCTACTTTGCGCTCCAGCAGGCCCTCAAAGAGATGAAGCCGGCGGGCAGCATTTCTGTGACCATTTTGGGGACTGCCGACCGGGAGACGCTCCTCAGCACCGCGCCGGTGGATGCAAGCGGCAGCACCTATCTGGAGGTTTTACAGAAGGCCTCTGTGGAATATGGATTCAGCTTCACCCCCACCAGCCAGGCAATTGTGGAGGTTTCCGGTCTCTATGCCGGGGAGGGCGCAGGATGGTACCTGTATGACGGGCAGGCACGTGTGACGGATCTGAAGGGAAAGCCGGCAGATGGAGCGGCCCTGACCCTGAAGTATTGCAGCGACACCACCCGACTGGAGCAGGAGGCGACCCTGGAGCAGCATTTGACCGTGGATGCGGCGGAAGCTCTGGATTTGGGAGATGTCTCTGCCGTGACGTCGGACTTAGCGCTGCCCCAGAGCGGCGCTTTTGGGACCTCCATTGTGTGGTTGTCGGATAAGCCCCTGGTGATTTCCAACACCGGAGCGGTGACCAGGAGCGAGTCGGACGTCCATGTGACCCTCACCGCCATTGTAACAGGCGCAGCCGGTGAAACCAGCATCCGGAAAGAACTTGTGGTGACGGTAAAAGGCACCCAGGAAAATCCTGTTACCACAGAGCAGTACGCCTACATCAGTGTGGTGGACCCCAAGGGCGAGACCTATCTGGAAAAGACCCGCTATGAAATTGAAGCGGGAGAGACGGCGTATACGCTACTGAAAAAAACCGGCTTGACCCTTGACGTGGAGGAGCACTCGGAGTATGGTGTGTATGTCAAGGCGATTGAAGGCTGGGGAGAATTCAGCGACGGAAGCATGAGCGGGTGGATGTACCGTATCACCCATGATGGTACGACCAATTTCCCGGGACAGTCTGCCGCATTGGAACCAGTGAGCAATGACGACTATGTGGAGTGGCTGTACACCAGAGACCTGGGCGAGGACATTGGCGGCGGTCCCAATGCCGAGGAGAATTACAAGGCAGCCAATGCAGTGGAGGCCTTGATTGCCGCCATCGGCGACCCCGTCACCCTGGAGAGCGAGGAGGCCATTGCTGCCGCCCGGGAGGCATATGACCAGCTGACCGACGCGCAGAAGCGACTGGTCCGGAATTACGACGCCCTGACAGCGGCAGAAACGGCCCTGGCAGAGCTGAAGAAGACGGATGAAGACCAGGCCGCCGCAGACCGTGTCAAGGCGCTGATTGACGCAATCGGTACCGTCACCCTGGAGCGCGAAACAGCCATCCGAGAGGCCCGGACCGCCTATGACGCCCTGACAGACCTCCAGAAGAAGCTGGTGAGCAATTACCAAAAGCTGGTGGACGCAGAGAGTGCCCTGGCCTACCTGAAGCTACCCCATGCCGACGCAGCTGCTGCTTACCAAAGCACGGGCGATTATTTAACTGCCTTGGGCAAGGAGTACACTCCCACCGTGGGTTCCATCGGCGGCGAGTGGATGGTGTTGGGCCTGGCCAGGAGCGGCAGAGAAGTTCCCGCAGGCTACTACGACAATGTGGTCTCCTATGTGAATCAGAAGATCGACCAGCAGGGCAGGCTCCACAGCAGCAAATCCACCGACAACTCCCGGCTGATTCTGGCTCTTACGGCCATGGGCAAAGATGTGACAGATGTCGGTGGCCACAACCTGCTCCAGGGTCTGACGGACATGAAGTATGTCAAGAAGCAGGGGATCAACGGCCCCATTTGGGCGCTCATTGCCCTAGACTGCCACGGCTATGAGGTGCCCACTGCCCCGACCGGTGCAGACCCTGTGACCCGGCAGAAGCTCATCGAGGCCATTCTGGATGGGCGGCTGGCGGACGGCGGCTGGAGCATCAGCGGCCGGGTATCGGACGCGGATATGACCGGCATGGCCATTCAGGCTCTGGCGCCTTACTACAAGACCCAAAAGGAAGTGCAGGCTGCGGTGGATCAGGCCCTCCAGCTCCTGTCTAAGCTGCAGGAGCCAGACGGCGGCTTCTACACCCTGGATACCAATGGGAGCCCCTACGCCAACAGCGAATCCTGCGCCCAGGTGGTGGTGGCTCTGACGGCCCTGGGTCTGGATCCCCACACCGATTCCCGCTTCATCAAACAGGGACACAGTGTGCTGGACGCCCTGTGCAGCTATGTGGTGGCAGGCGGTGGTTTCTGCCATCTGACTGGCGGCCAGCGCAACGGGATGGCGACCGAACAGGGCTACTACGCCTTGACTGCGTACTTCCGGCTGAAGGACGGCAAGACGGGCCTCTATGACATGAGCGACGTCACCATTCAAAAGGGGAACCAGGAGGATCCGACGAAACCTACCGACCCTGCAAAGCCCACCGATCCCTCGAAACCCACGGACCCGGCGGCGCCTACGGATCAGCCCACCAATTCCAACAAAAAGCCCAATAACCCGGCTACCGGCGATGACAGTCCCGTGGGGCTGTACACCGGGATCCTGATTCTGGGCCTGTTGGCGGCGGCAGCCTTGGCGGCGCCGGAGCTCAAGAAAAAACGGGCAAAGAAATAACCGGGAGTTCCCGCTCCGGACAGGCAAGACCCTGACCAAAAGAGCGCGTCAAGCCCCGGGAGGCGGTCTCAAACATAAGTTTTGGGACCGCTTCTCGGGGACTTGACCGCGCTCCTTTGCCGTTGTATGCAGGGGCTCTCATTTGTGTGATAACAGGAGGACACGAGTCGATGAAAAGACGGAAGCTTGCAAATGGAATTATGGTGCTCCTCATTCTGGTGATTGGAGCAGCCGGTGTTCTGACGGCCGGGTTCATCCGGGGGTGGTTTGACCGGGACACTGAGGCGGCCACTTTAACGGAGCTTCGGGGCGTCGTCACCATGAAGCGAGACGGCGTGGCCTACCCGGTGGAGCCCAATACCATCCTTCGCCGGGGAGATGTGCTTGTGACGTCCCCCCGTGCAACTGCATGCATTCAAATTGGAGGAAGCTTCCTGGCCCTCAATGAGAAGTCGGAGCTGCGGGTGGAGACCCCCGCCCAGACGGAGGCGGCCCTGACCCTTGTTATGGGAGAGGCGTTCTGTCAGGCGGCAGCGGAGCATCCCATTGCCCTGACCTTGGGGGAGGGTCAGCCCTTGGCTTTGCGGGAAGCCACTGCATTTGCCAGTGTCCGCAGCGGCGCCCGGAGCCTCAGCATGTACGCCGGGGAGGTGGTCTGGGGCGAGACAGAGGCAGGAGCCGGTCAAATGCTGAGCTGGACGGTGGATGCCCTTTCGGTGGAGGAGACGTCTCTTCAGGCCCTCAACGACTTTGCCATCACTTGGATGCGCCGGGCGGGGGAAACTATGGAGCTGTGCTACACCAGCCAGGACCTGGACCGGCTGGAAGCGGACCGGGCCGCCGCCATGCAGGCGCAGCTGCAGCAGGCGCTGAATCCCACGGTACCGGAGACAGATCCCACCGCCCCCACCCAAAGCGCCGGGTTGGAGCAGACTCAGCCGGTGACGGAGCCTTCCATTGCAGCCCAGGAGCCAACTACGCCGCCTTCCACAGAGCCCAATGTGACAGACCCGCCTATCACGGATCCGCCTATCACGGAGCCGGATCCCACGGAACCCCCTCCAGAGACGGATCCGCCCCGTACCTGCTCCATTGCCATCTACTGCGACACCATTTTGAACAACTGGGACAGCCTGGAGCCGGAAAAGGCGGGATACGTCCCCTCAGACGGAGTGCTTCTCTACCCCATTACAGTGGAATTTGAGGATGGAGAGACGGTGTTTGACATATTGAACCGGGTTTGCGCCTCCGCCGGGATCCAACTGGAGTACAGCTGGACCCCCATGTATAACAGCTACTATGTGGAGGGAATCGGCAATCTCTACGAGTTTGACTGCGGCGACAACTCCGGCTGGATGTACCGGGTCAATGGATGGTTCCCCAATTATGGCTGCTCCAGCTACACCCTGAGTGACGGAGACGTCATCGTCTGGTGCTACACCTGCAACGGCCTGGGGGCCGACGTGGGCGGCGGCATGGGGTGATGGGCCATGAGGCAGGATCCATTTTCCCGCTGTCACCCCGGCGTGCAGCTGCTGTTCTTCCTGGGGGCCATTGGGTTCGGCGTGGTGTTTCAGCATCCGGCCTATCTGCTGGCTGGTGGAGTGTGCGCTGCCGGATACTACCTGCTGCTCCACGGAGCAAAGGGGTGGAGGCATCTTTCCATGTGGCTGCCGGTGTTTGCGGTGCTGACGTTGGTCAATCCCCTGTTCAATCCCAGGGGGGAGCACGTACTTTTGGTGGTATTTGGGCGGCCCTACACCTGGGAGGCCCTTCTCTATGGCGCGGTCATTGCCGGGGTGTTTGTGGTGATGATGCTGTGGTTCGGCTGCTACAACGAGGTGATGACCAGCGACAGGTTTCTGTGCCTGTTTGGAAGGGCAATTCCGGCGCTGTCCCTGCTTTTGGTTCTGGTATTTCGCCTGATTCCACGGTTCTTCCGTCAGATCCGCCAGATCTCCGGGGCGAGGCGGTCTGTGGGGAAGGGCGCAGGAGACCGGTACCGGGATAAGGTGACCGACGGCCTCACCGTCCTGTCGGCCATGACCTCCTGGGCGCTGGAGGGGAGCCTGGTGACAGCGGCCTCCATGCGCAGCCGGGGCTACGGGGCCGGACGGCGCAGCAGCTTTCAGGTCTACCGGATGACCGGGCAGGACGGGATGCTCCTTGGGTGGATGCTCCTGCTGGGGGGCGTGGTGCTGGCCTCTGCCGCCCTGGGCGGGGTGACGGCGGTGTTTGTCCCAAGCTTGAACCTTGCGCCGGTTTCCGGCGTTTACGCCCTGGGCTTTGGGGCGTATTGGGGGTATCTTTTGATCCCCACTTTACTTCATCTGAGGGAGGCGCTCCAATGGCGCATTTTGAAATTCAAAATCTGACCTTTACCTATCCCACGGCCGGGGGGCGGCCGTCTCTGACGGATGTCAGCCTGACCGTGGAGCCGGGGGAGTATGTGGTTCTCTGCGGCAGAAGCGGCAGTGGCAAGACCACCCTCCTGCGGCACCTGAAGTCTGTGCTGACGCCCCACGGCAAGCGCAGCGGCCGGATCCTCTTTTGCGGAACGCCATTGGAGGAGGTCCCTCAGGAGGAGCAGGCTGCCCGGATTGGCTATGTGATGCAAAACCCGGACGAGCAGATTGTGACGGACAAGGTCTGGCATGAGCTGGCCTTTGGCCTGGAGAGCCTGGGCTGTGATCAGAAAACCATGCGGGCCAGAGTGGCGGAAATGGCATGCTATTTTGGCATCCAGGATTGGTTCCACCGGGATGTGGACAGCCTCTCCGGCGGGCAGAAGCAGCTGCTGAACCTGGCCTCGGTGATGGCCATGCAACCGGAGGTGCTGATTCTGGATGAACCCACCAGCCAGCTGGATCCCATTGCCGCGTCGGATTTCCTGAATACGGTGCGGAAAATCAACCTGGAGCTGGGGACCACGGTGCTCATCACGGAGCACCGCCTGGAGGACATTCTTCCGGCGGCAGACCGGGCAGTGGTGATGGAAGGCGGGCGCATTCTGGTGGCGGATGTTCCCCGCAGAACGGCCGGCTTCCTATGGGCGGAGCATCACCCCATGTTCTCCGCCATGCCCGCTCCGACTCGGGTATTCTATGGAGCCCAGGGGAAGGGGGTATGTCCCCTCACGGTGCGAGAGGGCCGGAATTGGCTCTTGGGAGCCTTCCAAACCCCGCCGGAGGTGAAGGCGCTGCCGGAAGCGCCGGTAGCCTGGGAGGAGCGGCCTTCGGCCCTGGTGTTGAAGGAAGTCTGGTTTCGGTATGAAAAAAACAGCCCGGATGTGCTCCGGGGGGTCAGCGCCGTGGTGCCGGAGGGCAGTCTCTTTGCCATCGTAGGCGGCAACGGCGCGGGGAAGTCCACCATGCTCAAGGCGGTCTGCGGCATTTGCAAACCCTACCGGGGGAAAATCCGGGTGTTTGGGAAGAAGGTGGAGGCCTATGGGGGGACGGAACTGTTCCAAAATTGCCTGGCCATGCTGCCACAGGATCCCAAGAGCCTCTTTGTGAAAAAAACCGTCCGGGAGGACCTGGAGGAGATGTGCCGGGACCGGGAGAAACTCGAGGCAGTCGCCAGGACCTGCGAGGTGGAGGCTCTGCTGGATTCCCATCCCTATGACCTGTCCGGCGGGGAGCAGCAACGGGCGGCTCTGGCAAAGGTGCTGCTGACGGAACCACGGCTCCTCCTCCTGGATGAGCCCACCAAAGGGATGGACGGCTTTTTCAAAGAAAAGCTGGCCCGGATTCTGGAGAAGCTGAAGGCCCAGGGGATGACGGTGGTGATGGTCTCCCATGATGTGGAATTCTGCGCCCAATACGGAGATCTGATCAGCATGTTTTTCGACGGGCAGATTCTTACCACCGCGCCCCCCCGCCGCTTTTTTGGGCAAAACAGCTTCTACACCACAGCGGCCAACCGCATGAGCCGGTGCATGTTCCAGAATGCAGTGACGGCGGAGCATGTGGTGGCGCTATACCGCGCCAACGGAGGAGGGGACGGCGATGACACATAACGCTCACGGGAACTGGCGCAGATGGCTGACCTTCGTCATGTTGCTGCTGGTGATGCCCGCTACCATCTATCTGTGTCACCGGGCCGGTGGCCGGGTGTACTATCTGGCCAGTGTGCTGATCATTCTGTATACCATGATTCCCTTCTTCCTGGTGTTTGAGCACCGGAAGCCTCAGGCCAAGGAACTGGTGGTGCTGGCGGTCCTGTGCGCCATCGCGGTTGCCTCCCGGGCGGCTTTTCGGATGATTGATCATTTCAAGCCCATGACGGCCATTGTCATGATTGCCGGCGTGGCCTTTGGGCCGGAAGCCGGATTCTTGGTGGGGGCGGTCAGCGGGTTTGCCAGCAATTTTCTCTTCGGCCACGGCCCCTGGACCCCCTGGCAGATGTTTGCCTTTGGAACGGCAGGATTCCTGGCAGGCGCTTTGTACCGCGCAGGGGTGCTGAGCAAAAAGCGGCTGCCGCTGTCGCTGTTTGGTTTTTTCACGGTCTTGCTTTTGGTCGGCCCACTGCTGGACACCTGCGCCCTCTTTACCCAGACGACAGTGATCCACTGGGAAGTGGCGAAGGCGATTTATCTGTCCGGGCTACCGGTCAACTGCATCCACGGGGCGGCGACCTTTCTCACCCTCTTTTTCTTCAGCCGCCCCTTGCTTGAAAAGCTGGACCGGGTCCGGCTGAAATACGGGATGATGGAGGACAGCCATGGGGTTTGAACGCTGCCATCCGGCGGTGAATCTGGTGTACTTTGCCGCCGTAATCGGGGGGACCGTATGCTTCCGGCACCCGATGTATCTGGCCGTCTCTTTGATTTGTGCGTTTCTGTACAGCGTCAAGCGCAATGGCTGCCGAGGGGTGGTCCTGGGTCTTTGCATGGCGCCGCTTATGGTGGTCACGGGGCTGTTTTACAGCAGCTACCATCACTTTGGGGTGACCAACCTTCGGCAGAATTTCATTGGCAATCAGATTACGCTGGAATCACTGGTGTATGGACTGACTTTGGGGGGGATTCTGGCTGGGGTGGCGCTGTGGATGAGCTGCGTGTATGCGGTCTTTTCCACAGACAAGGTGATCTATCTTTTGGGACGGGTCAGTCCCAGGCTCGCCCTCTTCCTGTCGCGGATGCTGCGGCTGGTCCCGGAGATGGGAGCCCAGGCCAGGAAGCTCCATGTGGCGCAGCGAGGGATTGGCAGGGGACTGCGCCAGGGGCATATGCTGCGCAGATGGAAAAACGGCCTGCAGATGCTCTCCATGCTGGTTACCTGGACGGTGGAGACTTTGGCTGCCGCCTCAGACTCCATGAGAAGCCGGGGCAGCGGCCGGAAGGGGCGTACCGCTTTTTCCATTTACCGCTTTGACAACCGGGACCGGGCCTTTGTGGTGGGACTCTTTGCCTGCCTGACGGTGGTGTGGATGGGTGCAGCTTTGGGACAGACCGGAATGCGGTGCAACCCCAGGATCATTTTGAATCCAGTGACGCCGCTGTCCTGGGTGTTTTTGGGGGCGTATGCGCTGCTGTGCCTGCTGCCCGGGGGGCTGGAGGTGTGGACGGAACACCGTTTTCGCCGGGCCAGAACAAAATGCTGCCAGATTCCGGGCTCTGCGCATGACGTTTGGAGGAGATTTTATGAAACGGACCATTCGGAGAGGAGCGCTGGTGATTGCGCTTCTCGTGGTGGCGATTTCCGCCTTCCGGCTTTGGGAAATCGGCAGGAGTTACCGTAAGGCAAATCAGGTCTATAGACAGACGGCGGACCGGTTTGTGCAACAGGCGCCTGCCGACACCCAGCCTGTACAGCCTCATGGGGAGAAGATCCGGCAGGCGCCCATTTCTGTGGATTTTGATGGGCTCAAGAGAGAAAATCCGGATGTGGTGGGCTGGCTTTACTGCCCCGGTACCGTCATAAACTACCCTGTGGTCCAGGCAGCAGACAACGAGCAATATCTGAGCCGGATGTTGGACGGCAGCTACCATGCTGCGGGCACCATTTTTCTGGACTGCCGCTGTGACGGGAGCTTCCAGAGCAGCAATTCCATCCTCTACGGCCACAACATGCGCGATGACAGCATGTTTGGGACCTTGGAGTCCTATGAGGAGCCGGCGTATTGGACCGCCCATCCCACTCTGTATTTGCTGACACCGGAAGCCGATTATGAGGTGCGGCTCCTGGTTGGGCGTTATGTGCCGCTGGATGATGAGATATATGAGGCAGACTGGACGCCGGAAGCGCTGCGGGAGTATTTACACGAAGCCATGGGGGATTCCGGCCTGGATGCTGGCGTAGACTGTATGGAGGTGGAGCGTGTTCTGACTCTCTCCACCTGTGGCGCCGGAACGCAGGAGCGCCGGTACATCCTCATTGGCGCCATGACGGAACTGGGCCGGGGGGAGACAGGGGACTGAGCCGTCAGCCGCGGGTCAGGTCCTGGTACATGGAAGCTTGCTCCCTTTTGTGTGATCTGTTCTATATCATACCGGATGATGGGGAACTTCGCAAGTCCTCAGAATTCATCCGGTTTTAGGGGTGCTTTGTTGGAAATGTACAAACTTGTGATCTGTATATAGAATTTTTTGCCCTCTCCTACAAAATGCTTGACAAAGTGCCCCGGATTGTGCTATCCTGCGAGAGGAAACTGGAAGGTTCCATATTTCTACCAATTTCATAAGTCGGATGATTGGCTCGGGAGAGACTGAAACCAAAAAAAGCGCCGAAGGGGAACGCGAAAACTCTCAGGCAAAAGGACCGGGCCAGGACGATGCTCTGTAGAGTGCGGCAGATGCCGCACGCCGAAGGTGCAACCTGCCCGTGCCGTTTTCAGGTCTGGTGGGGAATCTCTCAGGTATGTAAACGGAGGCACAAGGCGTTCCATCGCGGATGCTTTGTGCTTTTTCCATGTCTGAAAGGAGTTTTTACATGATTATTACCCAGAAAAAGCCGATCGAAGAGCTGCTGGCTATGCTGGAAGGCGTGAAAAAGGTGGCCATTGTAGGCTGCGCCAATTGCGCCGCCGCCTGCCAGACCGGCGGCGAGAAGGAAATCCAGGAGATGAAAACCACGTTGGAGGCACAGGGCATGGAGGTGGTTGCCACCGTCCTGCCCGATGAGTGCTGCCACAAGATGCTGGTGAAGAAAGACACCAAGGTCATTCGGGACAGCGGCGCGGAGGCTGTGGTGGGTATGGCCTGCGGCGACGGTGTCCAGACCGTGGCGGACAATTTGCCCCTTCCGGTTTATCCCGCCAACAACACCATGTTCCTGGGCCAGGTGGAGCGGGTGGGCATCTTCCACGAGTATTGCCGGATGTGCGGTGACTGCGTTTTGGGCTCCACCGGCGGCATCTGCCCCATTACCAAGTGCGCCAAAAGCCTGGTAAACGGCCCGTGTGGCGGCCAGAAGAACGGCAAATGTGAGGTCAATCCGGAAAATGACTGCGCCTGGATTCAGATTTATAACCGGCTGGTATCCATCGGCCAGGAAGACAAGCTGATGCATACCCGCAGTGACAAGGGCTATGCCGGCACCGCCTATCCCAGACATGTCAATTTAAGGGGGAAGAAAGTATGAGTTTGCTGCAGAAGGCCCTGGAACGGGGCAGCTTTGCCGTAACGGCGGAAATGGCTCCACCCAAGGGCTATGATGTTTCCGAGGCGCTGGAAACAGCTGCCCTGCTGCGGGGTAAGGTACATGGCGTCAATGTGACGGATATGCAGTCGGCTTGTCTCAAGGCCTCTTCCCTGGGGCTGTGCATCCATCTGAAGCAGGCGGGGATTGAGCCGATTTTGCAGATGACCGGGCGGGACCGGAGCCGGATGGCGCTCATGGCGGATATTCTCTCTGCCGCCTCCTTTGGCATCGACACCATGCTGGCCCTGACTGGCGACCACCCGGTGGTGGGCGACTGCCGGGAGAGCAAGCCGGTGTACGATCTGGACTCCGTGGGCATTCTCCATATGTTGTCCCAGATGGAGAAGACCGGCACAGACTGCGGTGGAAATCCCCTTGCCGGCGGCGCGCCGGTGTTTTTCAAGGGCGCTGCTGTGACCCCGGTGTATGAGCCTGTGGCATTGCAGATCAATAAGCTCCGCCAGAAGGTGGAGGCAGGCGCCAGGTACATCCAGACCCAGGGAATTTTTGACCTGGACAGCCTGAAGCGTTTCCTGGAGGCTGTGGACAGGGCCGGCATCCAGGTACCCATCATGGCGGGCATCATCCCCCTGAAGTCGGCGGGAATGGCCCGGTTTATGAATGAGAATGTCCCCGGCATCGCAGTTCCCCAGACGATGATGGACCGCCTCACCGAGGCTGCCGAGGAGGGCAAAGCCAAGGGTGTGAAGGGCCTGCCCGGAAAGCTGGGCGTGGACATGGCGGCGGAGCTGATTTCCCAGATTAAAGAGGAGCATCTCTGCCCCGGTGTCCACATTATGGCAATCGGCGCAGAGCGCAACGTCCCCACCATTTTGGAAAAAGCCGGAATCGAAGTTGAAATTTAATCGGAACAGAAAATCAGAGCCTCTTGCAAAGCTACGCTTTTGCAAGAGGCTCTGATGCTGGTACCCCTTTTCCGACGCCTCCCGGCGCCGCAACCCGCTGGTAGGCACTGCGAGTTCGCCAGAAATGGGGGGGCAAGAGGGGCACATTTTGATGCAGGCAGACCCATGGATCTGCCTTACTATACGGGGGAAAAGATCGTTTCTTTCCGCCTGAATCCCAAACTGTCACCCCAATCAGGCGATTCACTCACGATACGGCCCGAACAGCTTTCGTAATTTCTGCCAGAAGGTCAGCGGCGCAGATGCTACCTCGGGGGGCTCCTCCGGTTCCGGTATCGTAATCGCCCCCGTTCGCATGACAAACTGCACGGATTCCACCTGGGTATTTTTCGCCGATACAAAGGATACGGTTTCATTGCCACTGCCGGTAATTTCTTTTGTCATATTCTGGATTTGATCGGAAACCCTAGTATCCATATCCTCGGTTTCTGTCCTGAATTCGCTGGTTCCGTCTTTCATCTCCTGAGATCCGTTGCTCAGTTCCGTGATTCCATCCATGAGGTCCAAGACGCCGCCGTCTAATTCCGCCGTGCCATGTCGCAGTCGCATGCTTCCGTCCTGAAGCGCTTCCACGCCATCGGACAATTCCACCGTCCCGTCCCGCAGCGCCTCAACGCCGTCCGAGAGCGCCACAGTTCCATTCCAAAGGTCCTCAATGCCATCGGACAGCTCCCAAACGCCGCTCCGCAAATCCGTTACGCCATCGGACAATTCAACGGTTCCACTGCGCAGCTCGCTAGCGCCACCGTACAGATTTACGGTTCCATCATAAAGATCCGAAGCGCCCGCCCGCAGTTCGGGCGCTCCATTCCACAGGTCTCTTGTACCCGACCACAGTTCCGCCGCCCCATCCCGCAGCGTTCCGGCTCCGGTTTCAAGCTGGCTACTGCCGGAGATCAGCTCTGCGGCGCCGCTGTACAACTCGCCGGTACCGGCGAGGGCCTGAGACACACCGGCGGTATAGCTGCCGATCCCGGCGTGCAGGGTTTCATAAGAGGACGCCAGGGTTTGCACGGCGGCGGAAAGCTGCGCCGTCTGCCCCAACAGGCCGGATAAGGATTCCGCCATCTGGACGAGGCCCCCGTGAAATTCACTGTATTTGTTGTTGAGCGTGGCGGCATTGGTGGATAATTCGCTGGCGCCGGCGGAAATTTCCGTGATGTAGGTGCTGTTCTGCTCCAGTAGGCCGGCGGCCTGCTGCAAAGCGGCGGCTGTTGTAGGGTCGCTATCCGCCATCTGTGCCGCCATTCCCTGGAGCGCCGCGGCCATATTGCTGTTGGCCGTTTGCAATTCCTGGTTACTTGCCGCGCCGCTCAATTGTGCCGCGCCGTCGGCGAGTGCAGAAATTCCGCCTTGTATCTCGGTGGATGCGGCAGTCAGCTGGTCCATCTCGCCGCTGTCTGTCGAGCCGGACGAGCTTCCAAGGGCGGCTTGCAGTTCCCTCAACCCGGCCAGCATCTGCTGGGAGCCGCTGTTCAGGGCGGCAGACTGGCCGTCCAACTCTTGCAGGCCATTGCGCAGCTCCTGGACGCCGGACTGCATCGTCCGTGCCCCGCCCGTCAGCTCCGCCGCGCCGCCGTACAGCTGGACGGCGCCGTTATGCAATTCCGCCGCCCCATCGTTCAGATCCTTTGCGCCGTCCTCCAGATCCAGCGTTCCATTCAGCAAATCGAACGCGCCGCCTTTTAATTCCCCAGCGCCGTCCTGCAAATCCACGGCTCCACTCCGGAGTTCCGCCGCGCCGCCCCATAGATCGTCCACGCCATCGCGCAGTTCTCCCACGCCGTCCCGCAGTTCTCCCACGCCGTCCAGCAGCTCGCCTGTGCCGCTGTGCAGCTCGTCAACACCGCCCCGGAGACTGTCCGTTCCATCCGACAACTCGTCAACGCCATCCTGCAATTCCCTGGCGCCGCCCCACAGCTCGCTGACGGCACTGCGTAAATCCTCATTCACGCCGCGCCGCAGTTCCCCTACGCCGTCCAGCAGCTCCGCCGCGCCGTCGTCCAGATCAATGGCCCCCGATTGCAAATCAAAGATTTGATCCATGATTTCCTGATCGTCCACGTCAATGTCCATCGACAGCCGGACGCCGTTGATCGAGATTTCACTCATTTCAAAATCCGTTACATCCGCTGTCACCGTGAGATCCGCCCCCTTCCCGGGCAGGATCGTCCAAGTGAGCTGTTTGTCGGAACCCACATTGGCGGCGGTAGCGCCCTCGGCCGCAATATGTTTGGCCTGATGGGTATCCATGGACAGAGAGAGCTGGAGGGCGTAGTCTGAGAAAAATGTACCGGAGCAGGCGGTGTTTTCCCGCACCTGCATGGATATCTCCAGTTTGCCGCTTTTTCCTGCCAGGTCACCGGCGGTATACTCCTTCCCATCCAGCCAGTACCGGAACTCAAATTTCCAGGGCAGGACCTTGCTGTCCAGCGTCCCCTCATAATAGAGCTTTCCGGCTGGAGCCGCTATCGTTGTCAGGTCGTTGGCGTATTCGACGGCATCGGTGGTGGTCATATTCCGTACAGCGCTGTACCGTCCATAATCCACAATTTTCCCGGCGGAGGACAGGTCAAAGCTGTTGACAACATAGACCTCCGACACCGAGCCGTCCGCGTTTAAATTGACATAGACCACTTCCTCTTTGGAAATGTTCTGCGCGGCGTAAGCGGTCCCGGCGGGCAGAGCGGAAACCGTCACGAGCAGAGCGAGCAGAACTGCGCAGATGCGTCTGAAGCATTTCTTGTATTTTATCATGGAAAACCTCCTATTGTATGGTAACCGGTGTACGTTTCTTTTTGGGAAGAAACAGCTTGTCGAACAGATAGAGCAGACCCGGCAGAACAAACAGAACGATCACAAGGGAGCAGATCGCGCCAACGCCGAGGAAGGTGCCCAGCTGGGCCAGAAGGCCGTTGCTCGAGATGGCGCCCAGCAGAAATCCCGCCACAGACAGAACGCTGCCGCTGGTTAGAATCGAAACGGTGACGGCGGAAACGGTCTCCACCACCGCCTGATTCTTGTCCATGGTCTGCCGGAATTCCCGGTAGCGGTCTGAGAGCAGGATGGCGTAGTCCACCGTTGCACCCAGTTGGATGGAGCTGATAATCAGGTAAGCGATATAGAATACATAGCTGTCGGTAAAATAGGGTAGGGACAGATTGAGCCAGATGGCGGTCTCAATGCTCAGCACCAGGATGACCGGCAGGACAGCCGAGCGCAGAAGGGCCAGCAGCACCGCAAATACTGCGAGAATCGCCACCAAGTTCACCTTGACCATGTCCCGCGTCACGGTATTCATCAGATCATAGGTACTCACGCCCTCCCCGGCCAGATGCCACTGGCCCGGATAGTGGGATTCCGCCACGGCGCGTATCTCCGATACCAGCCGGAAGGTGTCCTCCCCCTCGTAGTCCGCCTCTACGGTCAGTACCATGCGGCTATAGTGCTCCGACACCAACTGCGACAGGGTGTCCGGGTCAAGGTAATCCATCGGGATCTCCGCCCCGGCCATATCCACATAGGAGACGATGCTCTTGATCTCGGGAATGGTATGGAGCTCATCGGACAGGGCCTTTTGACGGGCGGTGCTGTCATTGGGGACCAGCAGCACATAGGTGTCGCTTTTCCCAAAAGCATCCTCAATCGACGCCGTATCCGCGCCGAGCTGGGTGTCCGGTCCGAACATATGCCCTGCGCCATAGTAGTAGCTGTTGGCGGTAGATGCCAGGTAGGACGGCACAATCACTATGGCGAAGATCGCGGTCATAGGGAGCATCACCCGGCGGACAACCCGGCCAAATTTTGAGAAGTTGGGGAGAATCGTCCGGTGGCGGGTTTTGTCCAGCAGCCTGTGGACAGCAAGGATCAAGGCTGGCATGAAAACGAATACGGTAATCAGGCTGAGGGCCACGCCTTTGGCCAGGGCCAGCCCCAGGTCAGGTCCGATCTGAAACCGCATGAGCACCAGCGCAAGGAACCCGATCACCGTTGTCAGCCCGCTGGACAGGATGGAGCCTGTGGATTTGCAGAGGGCATCCACCATGGCCGTCTCCAGGTCCGGCTGTTCCTCCCGGCACTCTTCAAAGCGGTGAAGCAGGAATACAGAGTAGTCCAGGGATACGGCAAGCTGCAGGATGTTCCCCGCCGCGTTGGTGACAAAGGAAATCTCGCCAAAAATCAGGTTGGTTCCCCCGTTGATGGCGATTGCCACACCCAGGCCGCCTAAAACCACCAGCGGTTCCAGCCAGGATTTGGTTGTAATCAGCAGTACCACCAGAACAAACAGCACCACGAAGGCGGCGATCTTTGCGATCTCCGAAACGGTGCTGGTGGTGGCGATGGCCGTGGATACCGCACTGCCGGTCATGGCGTTTTCATCGCCGATGAGGGTGCGGATATCCGCCACCGCCTGGAGACGTTTGTCCTCGTCAATTGTCACCGTGAACAGCGCCGCGCCTTCCTGATAGTAGGCATCTACGGTCTCCTCATCCAATATTTCCAGGGGGAGGGTGATGTCCACGGCGTCATCCAGCCACATGACCTCCAATACGCCGTCCACCTGCTTCAGCGCCTCCTTGTACGCAAGCGCCTGGGGAATCGTCACGTTCCGCACCATGACCCGGGCGTCCGGAATCCCGCCATCAAATTCCTGCTGCATGACATCCAGGGCGATGGTTGAGGGGGAATCCGGGGGCAGATAATCGGTCATGTCGTAGTTGACGGCGACGAGCTGATTCAGGAACAGGCAGACCGCCGCAGCCAGGATAAAGGCCGCGATGATGATCCAGCGGCGCCTGACAACCAGGGTGTAAAAGTTTCTCATAGCTTCTCCTCCAGGCCGCAGAGGGAACCGTTGATGTTGTAGGATCTTCGTTCTCCCTGTATGGACAAGCGCAGGGTATCCCCGGTTATTTTGCCGCTGCCACAGTAGGAAATCGGTCGCATCAGGGTGGCGATCTTCCCCTCGATCCGGCAGCTCCCGTCGGCGGCAATCGTGCCTCGAAAGGGCTGTGTATGCCCCATGAGGCTGATGGTCCCCTCCATGTTTCCGCCTGTAATGCGGCAGCACATGGAGCCGTACCGCAGGCCTAAAGGCGTGTGCATGACAATTTGATAGTTTTGCTCTGACACATCAGGTACCTCCTTTGGCTTTGTTTTGTCCAGAGCAAAGGATAGCGGAAACGGAGGGAAAAGAAAACGGTCAAACCGGCCCTGTTTGTGGAATGTCGGTCAAACCGGGGCAGTTTGATGGCCTGCTTCAACCACAAAGACCGGACATTTGTCCGGTCTTGACGGTTGAAACAAAAGGGGATATGCGCTTATAATAAGGACAGACAGCGCCACCGTGGGAGGCATGTAAATGAAACGTGAAGACATTTCTCTGCAAACGAAAAGGACGTTTGCCGCATCTCTGAAAAGAATTATGGGAAAGAAGCCGTTTTCAAAAATCACGGTCAGCGAGATCATCCAGGACTGTAATATGAATCGGAAGACCTTTTACTATCACTTTGAGGATATTTATGCGCTCCTGCACTGGATGCTGCAGGAGGAGGCGATTGAAGTTGTGCGGAACTTCGATCTGCTCGTGGACTATGAGGACGCCATTATCTTTGTGGTAGATTATATTGAAAACAATGACCACATTCTTAACTGCGCTCTAGACTCCATTGGTCTAGATGAGATGAAACGCTTTCTCTATGCTGATTTTATCGGCGCGGGCGAATCCCTCATCAGCAGCGCGGAAGAAAAATTTGCCGTTACTTTGGACCCTCCCTATAAGCGCTTTTTAACAGAATTTTTCACTGAGGCCCTGGCGGGGATCTTTGTGGATTGGCTCAAAAATCACCGGCGGCAAGATCGCGATGAAATCGTCCGGTATTTGTCCGTCACGGTGCGGCGGTCACTGGAGGGAATCTTCCTCGGCCTGCAAGAGGGCTAGCGGCAGGAATCAAAATGACGAGCAAGGGGAAAGCGTCCAGCTTCCCCCTTGCCCGTATACCTTGCCGATATCCTCAATAAAGACGAAAAATCCGAACCCACTTCCTATCAGGATTAGGTTCGAATTTCTCAAGTGTGGTGGAGACTACTGGACTCGAACCAGTGACCTCTTGCGTGTGAAGCAAGCGCTCTAACCAGCTGAGCTAAGCCTCCGTACCGAACGAGGCTTATTATACCAGAGTTTTCAAAAAAATCAAGCCCCAATTTCAAGATTTTCTATTTTTCTGACAGGGAAGAAAGCGGGCCTGTTGCAAAACAGCCAGGCCAAGACTTGCCTCTACAGCATCCTGCGCAAGATCCTGTAGGGAACGGTCTTGACCGTTCCGCTTTGCAACAGGCCCAGGAGAAACATTACGCAGTGATGCTGCTGGCCCAGATGGAGAAGGCGCTGAGGTAATAGGGCATGAGCTCGCTGTAGCAGGCAAAGTAGCAGGTCCAGAAGCCATCCGTGCCCTTTATGACAGTGAAGTAGTAGAAGATTTCTCCGGCGTCTGTAGTCTCGGTATTCATGACGAAGAGGTTACCTAGATTGTCGGTGGTGAATTCGTCTAACTCATAGGCCTCGGAAACCAACTTGGAGTACTGGCTCAGATTCAAGCTGCTGTAGCCGATGTCCAGCAGCGATTCCTTGGAGTCGTGGGTGGCGAAGAAGTAGACATCGTCGCTTTCCAGGTAACCGTCTACATCTTCCATCTCTCCTTCTGTCAGGCCATCCATGGCGTAGAGGCTCAGGCCACAGGACAGCTCATACTGGGTCAGATTGCTGAAGTCGGCCGTTGCATATTCGCCTTCCTTCAGGAGGTCAATGGAGGCAGCCGCTGTGGCAAAGGCATCGGCCCAGGCGCCGTCTGTGGTGGCGTCTGCAAAGGTAATGGAATAGTTCTGGCTGGCTACGATTTGATAATCGGTGATGTGGAAGGAAATGTCGGAGACGGTCATATGGGACACCGACTTCATGGCGGGGTAGCCGTCCACTTCCACTTTTTCCACGGACTCTACGGTGACTTCCGCACCCTGCCCCATGGCAGCGAAACTCAGTTTGAGAGCGGCCTCGTACTGTTCCACATTCATCTCCAGGACGGCCGTGTCCTGCGCTGAGGGAATGACGCTGATGTAGGATGCGTCATTGGGGAAATCGGGGGCGCGGAGGAATCCAGTGGAGGTGTCAAGGAAGAAGCCATCGGGCTCTTGGAGGAACATGTCTTTCACGGGATCCTCCGGCTCTGTTGCGGGTTCTGTGGGGGCTTCGGTTGGGGCCTCTGTAGGGGCTTCAGTAGGGGGTTCTGTGGCGGGTTCCGTAGAGGGCTCTGTTGCAGGCGGTGTTTTCGATTGGCAGCCGGCAAACAGACCCAGTGCCAGAAGCAGCGTCAGGGCCAGTGCGAGAAGCCGTTTTCCTTGTTTCATATGTATTTCTCCTTTTTCCTTTTTTGAGGATTTCTGTTGAAATTGTACTACATCACCGCGAAAAAAGCAAGTTTGTTTTTGCGCGATGCAGCGAAAAAGCATGACGGTTTGTCCCAGTCATATGACAGGGACAGCTGGATGTACCGGGGACGAAATTTCGGATGCAGAGGTGGTCAAGCGCTGCTGGGAGACCGAAAGTGTCCCTTTTTCAAGAAATTTTCCTGCAGAGGGGCCGAAAGCGTGCAGATTTCTATTGTACTCAGGAGGAGGATTTGTTATAATAAGCAGAAATGAAAAAATATGGATGTGGATTGCGGTGAAATACAGAACATGGAACGTCGCCCAGCCAGAAGCTGGAGCGGTGCGTGCATTGATGGAAGCTGGTTATTCTCCCTTAACGGCCATGGTCTTGGCAGGGCGGGGTATGGATGACCCAGAGCGTGCAAATGAATATTTAGACTGTCATGCTTCCCTGGCAGATCCCCTGCTGATGGCCGATATGGCTGCGGCCAGGGACCGAATTGCCCAGGCCCTGGAGTGTGGGGAGCGTATGGCGGTTTTTGGGGATTATGATGTGGATGGCGTCACTGCCACCTGCCTGTTGACGGACTTTCTCCGGAAACGGGGGGCGGATTGCCAGACCTACATCCCAGGACGGCTCGGGGAGGGCTACGGCCTGAACCAGGCGGCAGTCCGGCTTCTGGCTGGGCAGGGGGTGACTCTGATTGTCACGGTGGACTGCGGAATTACGGCGGTGAAAGAGGCGGCGCTGTGCCGGGCGCTGGGTGTGGATCTCATTGTCACAGATCATCATGAGTGCAAGAAATCCCTGCCCCGGGCTGTGGCTGTGGTGGACCCCCACAGGAAGGACGACAGCTATCCCCACAAGAACCTCTCCGGAGTCGGGGTGGCGTTTAAGCTGGCAGCGGCGCTGGCAGGCGATCAGGAGGCGGTCCTGGCGGAATATGCCGACCTGGTTTGCCTGGGAACAGTGGCCGATGTGATGCCGTTGCGAGGGGAGAACCGGACCTTTGTGGCCCGGGGCCTTGCGTCCCTGCGCCAGACCCAGCGGCCTGGCCTGCAGAGCTTGATGGCCCAGGCGGGCTGTGATGCGAAGAATCTGAACGCCGGCTCTGTTGGCTTTGTTCTGGCGCCCCGAATCAACGCTGCCGGGCGGATGGGGGAAATTGATCTGGCCATGGATCTGTTTTTCACCCAGGACCCAGCCCGGGGCGAGGAAGTGGCCAGCCGGTTGTGCAGCCTCAATAAGCAGCGGCAGGACATTGAGTTGGAGATTCACCGCCAGGCCAAGGAAATGCTGGACGGGCAACAGGCCCCGGAGGCCATTGTGCTGGCCAGCTCCAGCTGGCACCAGGGGGTTGTGGGCATTGTGGCCTCCCGCATGGCAGAGGAATTCTGCTGCCCTACCTTCCTCATTTGCCTGGAGGGGGAGAAGGGGAAGGCCAGCTCCCGTTCTTATGGCGGCTTCAACTTGTTTGCCTCCCTGACCCAGCTGTCGGATCTGCTGGAGAGCTATGGAGGTCATGAGCTGGCGGCGGGCTTCACCATTTTAGAGGAGAACATTCCGGCCTTCCGGGAGGCGGTGTGCCAACTGGCCCGGAACTATTATCACAAAAGCGGCCTGCGGACGCTTCTGCGCGTGGACTGCGCCGTGCCTGCGGAGCTGCTGACCATGGCCAATGTGGAGGCCCTGTCGTCCATGGAGCCCTGCGGGGCGGGATGTCCGCGTCCGGTGTTCTTGCTGGAGCATCTTCAGATTGAGCATCTGACGCCAGTGGGCGGCGGCCGGCATCTGCGCCTGCGGCTGCGCCAGGGGCGTATCTGGCTCAATGCCATTTGTTTTTCCGCTACGGCGGAAAGTCTGGATATTTCCGAGGGGGAGCTGGTGGACCTTGCCTGCACCCTGCAAATCAATGAATTCCGGGGGAACCGCTCAGTCCAGGTGAACCTTTTGGACGTCCGGCCCAGCTGTCCGTGCCCTTGCCCGGATGACGAATCCCCCTACCACCGCCTGGCAGACCGGACCCTGGCGCCGGAGGAAGTGGCGGAGCTGATGCCAGAGCGGCAGGCTTTGGGGGATGTCTGGCGGTATCTGTCCGCCTGCGGTCCACGGTTTCAGGTGGAGCCGGTGTGCCTGTGCCGGAAGATTGTCCGCGGCACCGGCAGGCCCCTGGGGCTGTCTCAGCTGCTTACCTGCCTGGATATTTTCCAGGAGGGTGGGCTTCTCACCCTGGAGCGGCAGCATAAATTTATCACCATCACCTTGACTGCGGGAGCTCCGAAGGCTGATCTCACACAGAGCGACACCATGCGGTATCTACAGCAGTTGAAAGAGAGCTGATTTCATGGAAACCTTTGCCGAGCATTATGAGTCCATGCGGCGCACCATTCTGAAGTGTATGCCAGGGGCAGATATGGAGCTCATTGACCAGGCGGTGCGCTATGCCAAGGAGCAGCACGAGGGGCAGTTGCGGAAGGATGGTTCCCCCTATATCATCCACCCCCTGGCAGTGGCGGAGATTGTGGCGGAGATGGGCCTGGATACCGACGCCATTTTAGGCGCGCTGCTGCACGACTGCATTGAGGATACCCCCAGCACCCACGATGAGATTGCCAAGCGGTTTGGCCAGGTGGTGGCGGAGCTGGTGGAGGGCGTTACCAAGCTGACCCGGGTGGAATATTCCACGCTGGAAGAGCAGCAGATGGAGAATCTGCGGAAGATGTTCATGGCCATGAGCAAGGACATTCGGGTCATCCTCATCAAAATCGCCGACCGGCTGCACAATACTCGGACCATGCAGTTCCAGACTCCCGCCAAGCAAATTTCCAAGTCTATGGAGACCATGGACATCTATGCCCCCCTGGCGCACCGTCTGGGTATGCAGAAGGTCAAGTGGGAGCTGGAGGACAGCAGCCTCAAATATTTAGACCCGGAGGGGTATAACGGGATTGTGGACTATCTCCAGGCCCATGAAGAAGAGGATGCGGCATTTATGAAGAGCATCCAGTCCCGGATTACCACCCGCCTGTCGGCGGTGGGCATTCACGGCAGCATTTACGGCCGCATCAAGCATGTGTACTCCATCTACCGGAAAATGAAGGACCAAAACAAAACCATAGAGGAACTGTACGACCTGTATGCGTTCCGGGTCATTGTGGATACCATTCCCGATTGTTACAATGTTTTGGGTCACATTCATGACCTGTTTAACCTGGTGCCCGGCCGGTTCAAGGACTATATCTCTACGCCCAAACCCAATATGTACCAGAGCCTTCACACCACGGTCATCGGCTCCCAGGGCATTCCCTTTGAGGTGCAGATCCGCACCTGGGAAATGCACCAGACGGCGGAATACGGCGTTGCCGCCCATTGGAAATACAAGCAGGGGGGCGCCGGCAGCGGAGAGGAGAAGAGCTTTGAATGGGTCCGCCGCCTGCTGGAGAGCCAGCAGGACACCGATGCGGAGGATTACGTCCACTCCCTGAAGGTGGATATGTTCAACGACGAGGTCTTTGTGTTTACCCCCCGGGGCAATGTGATCAACCTCCCCGCCGGTTCCACCCCCATTGACTTCGCCTATGCCATTCACTCTGGCGTGGGCAACTCCATGGTGGGGGCGAAAATCAACAACCGGATTGCCGGGTTTGACGCAGAGCTGCACAATGGGGACATTGTGGAGATTCTCACCTCCAAAACGGCCAAGGGTCCCAGCCGGGATTGGCTGAATATTTGTAAAAGCAACCAGGCCCGTTCCAAGATCAAGCAGTGGTACAAGCGGGAGAAGCGGGAAGAGAACATCGTCCATGGCCGGGCCAGCTTTGAGAGCGAGATGCGGCGGATGAATTTCAACCCCGCCGATTTGCAGGATGACGAGCTCCTGGCTCAGCTGCTGAAGAAGCTGAGCTTTGACTGCCTGGATGACCTGTACGCCGCCATCGGCTATGGCGGTCTGACTGCCGTCAAGGCGGTGGGCCGGATCCGGGATGATCTGCTGAAGTACACCCGGGGCATTCAAAATCCCACCCGGGACGGCAATGTGAACCCCCTGCGCACCAATCCCGACGCGCCCAACCCAAACCGGCACAGCGTCAACGGTGTGATTGTGGAGGACATTGACTCCTGCATGATCAAGTTTGCCAAGTGCTGCACGCCGGTGCCGGGGGATCCCATTGTGGGCTTTATCACCAAGGGCTTTGGCGTGTCCATTCATCGGGCGGACTGCCCCAACGCCCAGAACCGGACGGATCCCCGCCAGGCTGCCCGTTGGGTCCGGGTTCGCTGGGCCCAGGAGGAGAATCAACCCTTTACCACCACCTTGGAGCTGGATTGCACCACCCGGGATGGGTTGCTCCTGGACGTAGCCACCGTCATGACCTCTGCCCGGGTCCGGGTCAAGGAGCTGACAGGCCGGGACCTGCCCGGGGGCCACAGCACCTTTACGGTGTCTTTCGAGGTGAAGGATGTGGCGGAGCTCAATACCATTCAGACCAAGCTTTTGAATATCCGGGATGTAGTCGGCGCCCGGCGGGGCCAGAATTGACAGGCGCCCCGTGGTAAATGGGAGTCAGAGAGAACCGGCGTCAGCAAGCGGCAGGCGCCGCAGGAAAGGAAGTGCAGCCATGCGGGCTGTGGTGACAAGGGTGGCTTCTGCCTCTGTGCAGGTGGAGGGAACCACCATCGGAGCCATTGAAAGGGGATTTCTCATCCTCCTGGGGGTGGGCCCCCAGGATGGAGAGGCACAGTGTAAGGCTCTGGCGGAAAAAATCTTGGGCCTGCGGGTGTTTGAGGATGAAAACGGGAAGATGAACCTGGGGCTGGAGCAGGTAGGGGGGCAGATTCTGGTGGTGAGCCAGTTTACGCTCTATGGCAATTGCCGGAAGGGCCGCCGCCCAAGCTTCACGGAAGCTGCGCCGCCGGAGCTGGGCGAAGCGATGTATGAGCGTTTTCTGGAGCTGTGCCGGGCGGGAGGCTTCCCGCCTCAGCATGGGAAATTTGGCGCCCATATGGAAGTGACTTCGGTCAACGACGGGCCGGTCACACTGCTGTTGGATACAGACCAGCTGATGGAAGCGAGGAGATCGTCATGATACACGTGGAAACGTTGCCATTGGGGCCCTTGGGCACCAATTGCTATCTGGTATACCGGGAGGGAAGCAGCCAATGCCTGGTCATCGACCCCGGTGCGGAAGGCAAAGCGCTTGCGGAGAAGCTCCGGAAGCGGGGGCTGCAGCTGACCGCCATTGCCCTGACCCACGGCCATTTTGACCACGTGGGAGGGGTCAAGGCCCTGCAGAAGACCACTGGGTGTGCTGTCTGGCTCCACCGGGGAGATTTGGCCCTGCCGGAGTCTCTGACCGCCGGGCCCCTGGAGCCCACCGACTTCTATTGCGGTGGGGATACGGTGGAGCTGGCGGGAATTCCCATCCAGGTGTATCACACCCCCGGCCATACGCCGGGCTCGGTGTGCCTTTTGATGGAGGGGGCTCTTTTTTCCGGGGATACCCTGTTTGCCCGCTCCTGTGGCCGGGTGGACCTGCCCGGCGGCAGCGGGGCCCAAATGGTTGAAACCATGAAGGTGTTGCAGAATCTGCCCTTTGAAGGGCCGGTGTACCCCGGCCACGGCGACGGCACCACTCTCCGGGAGGAACGGCAGTGGAATCCCTACCTCAGGGGGGATGCGCCCCTATGAAACTGCTGCTGACCGGACACGAGGAGCGCTATGCCATTGAACAGCTTCAGCTGTCCCTGTTTCCCGGGGAGCATATGGAACCGGTGCATGGCCCCTTCCAGGGCGATGGCGCTGAGTCCGTCCTCTCCCGTGGGGCCGCCTATCTCACGGCGACTACGACCATTTGGTACCATGGGCAGAAGTCCCAGTGTACACGCCGGATGCGCCTGGAGTCAGAGACGGTGCAGCTGCGCAGGCGTTTGCTCCAGAGGAGCTATTACGGAGCTGCCTGCCCGCTGCTGCCGGAGCCGCCCCCCTGGGGGGCTTTGGCTGGAGTGCGTCCCACGAAAATAACGACCAAGTTTCTTCTGGAGGGGGGCTCCCTCCGGTCTGCCGGGACCATGTTGAAGCAGATTTACTATGTTACCCCTGCCCGGCGGCAGCTGTGTCTGGAGGCTTCTCAGGCCACGGTGCAGGCGGCTCGTTTGCTGGAGCCCCGGGATATCTCCGTCTATGTGGGGATTCCGTTCTGCCCCACCCGCTGCGCCTATTGCAGCTTTGTCAGCGCATCCACCTCTCGATCTGGCGGATTGGTGGAGCCCTATCTTCAGGCACTGAGCCGGGAAATTCAGGCGGTGGGCCAAATGCTGGCAAGTTCCGGCCTCCGGGCTCGTACACTCTATATAGGCGGCGGCACCCCCACCACCCTCACGGCGTGCCAGCTGAACCGGCTGCTGGATCTCATAGACCGCAGTTTGGATCTCACCGGCTGCCTGGAATACACGGTGGAGGCCGGCCGGCCGGATACCATCACCCAGGAGAAGCTCCAGGTGCTGGCCCGCCACGGAGTGGGCCGGGTGAGCATCAACCCCCAGTCCATGGACGACCGGGTCCTGGCCCTTTGCGGCCGGCGGCATAAGGCTGCCCAGATTCCCGAGGGCTTCCGGATGGCCCGGCAGGCGGGATTTTCTTCCATTAATATGGACCTGATTGCCGGACTGCCTGGAGACACCCCCGCCGGGTTCCGAGGGTCCCTGGAGGCGGTGGCGGCGTTGGGGCCGGAAAACATCACCATTCACACCCTGGCGCTGAAAAAGGGTGCGGACCTGTATCAGCACCCAGAGAACCTTCCCAATACGGAGGATGTGGCGGAGATGGTCCGGTTCTCCCAGGAATTCCTGCGCCAGCAGGGGTATCAGCCCTATTATCTCTACCGGCAGAAGTACATGTCGGGTAACTTTGAAAATGTGGGCTGGTGCAAGCCCGGTAAGGCGTGCCTGTATAACATCTACATGATGGAAGAGCTCCACTCCATTGTCGCCCTGGGCGCTGGGGCCACGAGCAAAGCGAATTTCCCCGGCGGCCGGCTGGAGCGATTTGCCAACCCCAAATTTCCCCAGCAGTATATGGAGCGGCTGGGCCATGTGATTGAGGAAAAGCAGCGGCTGATCCAGCTGCTGCGGCAAGGAAAGGAATAGACTATGGATCTCCTGTTTTCCGGTGTCACCATCGTCACCATGGACGAGGCGATGCATGTGCACTTCGGCGCTTATCTGGGTGTCACAGGTACGAAAATTTCATACATCAGCAAAGATCCCCCGCCCCAGGCGCCGAAGAAAATTATGGACGCCAGCGGCATGGTGCTGATGCCAGGGCTCATCAATTGCCACACCCATTTGGCCATGAGCCTGCTCCGGGGTTGCGCGGAGGACTGCGGCCTGAGCCGGTGGCTCAGCGACTGTGTGCTCCCCCGGGAGGACCGGCTGGATGCCCGGTCAGCCCGTGCCGGGGTGATGCTGTCTCTGGCGGAGTGCCTCCGGTTTGGCGTTACCTCGGTGTCGGATCTCTACGCGTTCCCGGAGGTAACCGCCCAGGCTGTGGCGGAGGTGGGGCTGAAGGCGAACATTGCTCCGTCCATGACCCTGTTTACGGACGAAACCGAGGACTTTGATTTTGAAAAGGACCCGGATTGCCGGAAGCTGCAGGAGCTGGTGGAGACCTGGCACGGCTATGATAGCGGGCGCATTCGCATTGACGCCGGCATCCATGCCCCCTATACCAGCCACTACAAGCTCTGGGAGCCCCTCAGCGCCTATGCCAGGGAACAGGGGCTCCGGATGCAGGTGCACCTGTCTGAGACGGCAGGGGAGGAGACAGAGTGCCAGGAGCGATGTGGTTTGACTTCCACCCAGCTGCTGGACTGTCACCGGGTGTTTGAGGTGCCGTCTGCTGCCGCCCACTGCATTTACCTGAGCCGGGAGGATATGGGCCTGCTGGCCCGGCAGGAAATCAGCGCCGTACACTGCCCGGTGGCCAACCTGAAGCTGGCCTCCGGTGTGGCCCCTGTGGCAGAGATGGTAAAGGCCGGAATGAACGTGGCCTTGGGCACGGATTCTGCGGCGTGCAACAACACCCTGGACCTCTTTGAGGAGATGAAAGCAGCCGCTCTGGCGGCCAAGATGCGGGCGGGGGACCCTGCCGCCCTGCCGCCCCAGGCGCTTGTTATGATGGCCACGGTGTGCGGCGCCCGGGCCCAGGGACGGGAGGCGGAATGCGGCATGTTGAAGGTTGGCATGGATGCAGACCTCATTTTGGTGGACTTTACCGCCCCCCATTTGATGCCCTGCCATGATGTGTGGAGTAGCTTGGTTTATGCTGCCCGGGGCTCGGATGTTGCCCTGACCATGGTCCGGGGCAAGATCCTCTATGCCGGCGGGAAGTTTCCCACCATGGATCTGGACGCCGTGGTGCGGGAGATGCGGGATTATGCCATGGACCGGCTGTTCTCCCCCCAGCCGGAGGGAGCCGTCACCAGCGCAGACAGCGCGCCTGAGCGTATGGGTTAGCGCGGGCTTGATGCTCCGGTCTTTTGTACCTGCCGGCAGGCGCCGGTTGAGTCATTTCCATTCAGAAAGAAGGTCTTTCTTTGGCTTCCAACAAGAAACAGTCCTTTCTCCACGGCGCTGCGCTGCTGGCAGGAGCGACGGCCATTGTCAAAGTGCTGGGTGCTTTATATAAAATCCCCCTGGGCAATATCATTGACGATGCTGGGTTTGGTTACTTTAACACGGCGTATGATATTTATTCGGTTCTTTTAATGATTTCTACGGCGGGTCTTCCGGTGGCTATGAGCCGGATGATCGCCGAGGCTGGGAGTCTGGGGCGCTATGGACAGATCCGGCGGATCTATCAGACGGCGCTGTGCATTTTCCTCGGCCTGGGCGTGGCCGGTACCGTGCTCATGACCGGCTTCTGCCGACCGCTGGCCAACTGGATGAATTCCCCCAATTCCTGGGCGGCCATTGCCGCGCTGGGTCCGTCGGCGCTCCTGATGTGCCTCACCTCTGCGTTCCGGGGATTTTTCCAGGGACAGGGAAATATGCGGCCCACGTCTGTGAGCCAGGTGCTGGAGGCGATCTGCAAGCTGGTGGTGGGCCTGGGTCTGGCGTGGTTCATCATGAAGCAAAAAAATGACACCGCATTGGCCGCTGGTGGCGCCATTCTGGGTGTGACCTCCGGCTGCCTGATTGCGACGCTGTATATGTACGGTGCATATAGCCGGGCCCGGCGGGAGATGCCGGGGAATACAGGCGGCGTCTCCTCCTTCGGCCAGACGGCCAAGCAGCTCCTGGCCATTGCAATTCCCATTACCATCGGCTCTGCGGGCCTGCAGATCATCACGCTGGTGGACGCCAAGGTGGTGATGTCCCGGCTGATTGGAGCAGCCGGCTTTACCCAGGCGGAAGCGGACTCACTCAAGGGTGTGTACAATTTTGCACAGACGATTTTTAATCTGCCCTATGCCTTTGTCTCCCCCATTTCCATTAGCATTTTGCCCGCTATCACGGCTCAGCTCACCCTGCGCAATGCCCGGGGAGCCCGCAGGACGGAGGAGTCGGCCATTCGCATCATGGGTCTCATTACCATGCCCTGCGCTGTAGGTCTGATGGTCCTGGCCCAGCCCATTATGGGTCTGCTTCGGGGATACACGGGGGAGACCTTGGCCACGGCGGGGAATCTGCTGGCCGTGCTGGGTGTAAGCCTGGTGTTTACCAGCGTGGTGCTGCTCACCAACACCATGATGCAGGCCCATGGCTTTGTGTATCTGCCGGTGATGAACATGTTCATCGGCGGTGTGGTGAAGGTGATTGTGAACTATATTCTGGTGGGCAACCCCAACATCAACATTCAGGGAGCGCCGGTGGGAACCCTGTGCTGCTACCTGTGCATTACAGTTTTGAATCTGTTTACCATGCAAAAGGTGATTCGGAAGTCGCCCAATGTGCCGAAGCATCTCCTGAAGCCGTTCATTGCCTCTCTGATCATGGGCGGCGTGGCCTACGGCATGTGGCGGCTAACCGCTGCGGTGACCGGAAGCCGTTTGGTGCAATGCGCGCTGCCCATTGCGGTGGCTGCCGCTGCATATGTGATTTTGGTCATTGCCCTGCGCATTATTACCTATGACGACTGCTTGCTCCTGCCAAAGGGGGAGAAAATTGCAAAGTTGATGCGAATTCGCTGATTTTTTCCATGGGTGTAAATTTTTCTTGTAAACTGGGACAAAATATGGTAGATTTTTAGAGCGCGCTTGTGGCGCTGCAATTACCCAGGAAAGAGGCAATGAAGCATGAACAAAACTGAACTGATTTCCGCCATGGTCGAACGGTCCGGTCTTTCCAGAAAAGACACGGAGCGGGCTTTGGCTGCCGCTTTGGAGAGCATCACCAGCGCGCTGGCTGCTGGAGACCGGGTCCAGCTGGTGGGATTTGGCACCTTTGAAACCAAGGACCGGGAGGCCCGGACAGGTCGCAACCCCTCTACCGGTGAACCCATGGAAATTCCCGCCGCCCGTTTGCCGGTGTTTAAGGCCGGCAAGGCGCTGAAGGATATGGTAGCGCGGTGACCCAAAGCCGCTAGCCTGTGCATGTGTGGCGCACATTGCAATCCAATCAAATGGCCTATTGCAAAAATTCGTTTTTGCAATAGGCCATTCTTAGCATTGTATTTCTGTGATCCGCGTGCCGATGGGCCGGTTTTGTGTGCGGCAGGCCCCGTTTCATCTGTGTGTTACCACTGGGCCTGAATCCCCATAGCGGCAGAAAGAAGGCACAGCAGAGCCAGGATGATTGTGCAGGGGGCAGTCCAGAAGCCCCGCAAAGCCTGGCGGGGCATGGGGTACAGGTTGCGGTGATAGGCCCGGACGTCGTTGCCATGAATCGCGAAAGCCACAACGCCTGCAATTAAGAAGCCAACCATCAGGAGATTTTGAAGCATGGGAGCTGGAGACAGCAGGAGACTGAAGATTCCGTTGTTGATGAAGTGGAGCAGCATGGCCCAGACGATGGAGTATTCCACTGCCGTATATCCCAGAACCAGCCCTGTGAGGAAGGCGAAGGGAATTTGTATCAGGTTCCCATGGAACAGGCCGAAGAGCAGGGCGGAAAAAACAATGGCGAAGCGCTTGCCGAAAGGCTGAAAGCTCCGCAGGACGGCGCCCCGAAACAGCAGCTCCTCCACCACCGGCGCGACGACGGCGACGTACAGGATCATGCCGGGAGAACGGACAATTTCGGAAATCTCAATGCCCGCCTGGTTTGCGCTGAGTCCCCACAAGTTGAGGATGGACTCCAGCAGGTTGAAGAATAGGGAAGAGAGGACCTGGATAGATAGAAACACGGACAAGAGCTGCCAAAAGACCGGCCCGGACATGGGGCTGCCGGGGCGAAAAACCTCCCGGTAAAAAGCGGGCTTCTTCCACAGGAGAATGAGCAAAAGGCACAGGCCGGAGACCACCAGGTAACCGGCGCCATTTTGCAGCAGCTGGGTGAGAAAATCCGGCTGCATCACTTGGTTCAGGGCGGCATTCAAATTGTAACCCAGGCCGGTCAGTCGAATGAGCTCTACACAGACTTCCACCAGCATGACGGCGATTACCACCAGATTCATCAGCAGCAGGTAGGCCAGCAGGACGCCGCTGACCCGGTTACACAGCTTCCGCTCTCGCTGGTAGGACAGTGTTGTAGTTGTATCAGATGGGCTGGTTTGCATGAAAAACGCTCCTTTCCGTTTCAGAACAGGCTGCAATGACAGCTTCTGCACATCGGATGCCGTCAGTGGCGGCAGAGAGAATGCCGCCTGCGTATCCGGCGCCTTCCCCGCAGGGGAATAGGCCCCGGAGGGATGCTTGGAGACTGCCGTCCCGGAGAATGCGCACCGGGGAGGAGCTCCTGGTTTCCGGGCCGGTGAGGACAGCGTCCGGGTGGTCAAAGCCCGACAGCTTCCGCCCCAGGGCAGGAAGTCCCTGGACGAGGGCGTCGGTGAGGATGGGGGGCAGGACTTGGCGCAGGTCCCAGGGCACGACCCCGGGACGGTAGGTGGGGGTCACAGCGCCAAAGTGCTGGGAGGGGACGCCCCGGAGGAAATCTCCCACCCGCTGGGCAGGGGCCTGGTAATGGTGGCAGGCCCGGTAGGCCTGCCGCTCCAGCTCCTGCTGCCAGCGCATGCCGCCCAGGGGGCCGGCGTGGGGAAAGTCCTTGGGGTGGAGGGAGACCAACAGGGCGGCGTTGGCGTTGGGGCCGCTCCGCCCGGAGTAGCTCATGCCGTTGGTGACAATGCCACCTTCTTCGGAGGCGGCCGCCACCACATAGCCCCCGGGACACATGCAAAAGGTATACACCGTCCGGTCTGGCAGGTGGCAGAATAGCTTGTAATCTGCCGGAGGCAGGTCCGGGCGGTTTCCGCCGTACTGGGCGTCGTTGATTTGGCTTTGAAGATGTTCGATCCGGACGCCCATGGCAAAAGGCTTGGGCTCCAGGGCGATGCTTTGTGCTTCCAGCATGGCAAAGGTGTCCCGGGCGCTGTGGCCAATGGCCAGGATCAATTGGCGGCAGGGAATCCGCTCCCGGCCCCCGGGTCCATCCAGGACAAGGCCCGAGAGCTTGCCGTCCCGATTCTCCAGCCCGGTCAGCTGGGTTTGGAACCGGACTTCGCCCCCCAGAGCCTCCACCCGGCGGCGCAGGTTTTGCACCACGGTGAGCAGCACATCGGTCCCCACATGAGGTTTGGCGTCAAAGAGAATTTCTTCCTGTGCGCCGCACTGAACCAGCTGCTCCAGGACCCAGCGGTTCCGGGGGTCGTGGGTGCCGGTGTTCAGCTTCCCGTCGGAGAAGGTTCCGGCGCCGCCCTCCCCAAACTGGACGTTGCACCGGGGATCTAGGCGGCCGGTCTGCCAGAAGGCCTCAACCAGACGGTGGCGGGCGGCGGCGTCTTGCCCCCGCTCCAGGACCAGGGGCCGGAGTCCGGCCTCCGCCAGGACCAGGGCGGCAAACATACCGGCCGGCCCAAAACCCGCCACAACAGGCCGCATTTGGGGGAGCCGGGCAGGACGGGGGATGTCATAGTGGAAGACGGGGGCAGGGCTGGCCTTTGCGCCACCCTGGCGAATGGCCCGGCTTTCCGAGCCGGAGACAGCCACATCCACGGTATAAATCCACTGAATCCGTTCTTTCTTTCGGGCGTCCAGAGAGCGCCGGGCGATTTGCAGGCGCTGGATCTCCCGGGGCGGCAGACGGAGGATCTTGGCTGCGGCGGCCTGGAGGGCCTGGGGGTTGTGGCCTGGGGGGAGTGGGATGTCCCGAATACGAATCATGGCTGCCCCTTTCCGGCGGCGGTCCCGGCGGCGTAACCGGAACTCCAGGCCCATTGGAGATTGTAGCCGCCGCAGTCGCCGTCTATGTCCAGAAGCTCGCCGCAGGCGTATAGCCCTGGGCAGCGGCGGCTTTCCATGGTAACGGGGTCAAACTCCCCGGTGCGGAGTCCGCCGGCAGTGACCTGGGCGCAGTCCATGCCCATGGGGCCGGTGAGGGTCAGGGCAAAATCCTTGACCGCAGCAGCGACGGCAGTCAAATCCAGAGCCGTGAGCTGAGACAGGGAGGCGGTCAGGGGAATTTGGGCCTCCTGTACCAAAATGTGGCCCAGCCGGTTGTGGACGGTGCCGTTCAGGAGGTGTTCCGCCGGAAGCCCTGGGCACTGCTGTGTCCGCCGGGTGAGTAGATCCACCAGGGCAGGGGGCGTGATGTCAGGCAGCAGATCCAGGTGGCAGACCCAGTCGCCAGGCTCTGCACAAGCGTCCCGGGAAATCTCGAAAATGGCGGGGCCGCTGAGGCCATAGGCGGTAAATTGCACCTCGCCCTGGGTTTCGGCGACTGTTTCTTGGTCCTTGGTCAGCCGCAGATGGCAGACGGCCCGGATGCCCTTGAGGGAAGCGCAGCGGGGATAGCTGGACTTCAGCTGCACCAGAGCGGGGCGCAGCTTGGTGCAGCGGTGGCCCAGGGGCTTGAGAAGCTGGTAGCCCGCCATAGAGCCGCCCAGGGAGGTCCCGGCCAGCCCGCCGCAGGCGGCAATGACCCGGTCGGCGGTGAGGGTTTCTTTGCCAAAGGAAAGAAGAAAGCGACCGTCCGGTTGGCGGCGAATCTGAGTGACCTCGGCGCCGGTATGCAGATGCACGTTGGGTTTCTCCAGGGCAAAGCGCAGGACGTCCACCACGCTTCCGGCCTGGTCCGACCAGGGGTAGACCCGACCGGTGTCATCTGCCACAGTCAGAAGCCCCAGATGTTGGAAGAAGGACAGGGTTTTTTTCAGACCAAAGTTCTGTAAGCTGGGGTCAGCAAAATCCGGCTGCTCCCCGTGATATGCGTGGATCGACAGCCCGGTATTGGTCAGGTTGCACCGGCCGTTGCCGGTGGCCAGCAGCTTGCGCCCAACCCGGCTCTGCCGCTCCAAGATGTGGACCTGGCAGTCGGGGGACTTGGAAGCTGCAATGGCCGCCATCAGACCGGATGCCCCTCCACCCACAATGGCGATTACCACTGGCCTCACCTCCTATATTTCGTGTTCTGCTCATATTATAGCCTAAAATCCGGCGGCTTACAAGGAAAACTTCTCCACTGCCAGGCGGAACGGTCAGATCGTTCCCCACATATCCACGGGAATTCTCAACGGTTTTCGCAGTACGCATATGGGTGGAAAAGACCTTGCGGGCAGGGGGAATTTGTGGTAATCTTGGAGATGATCAAATCGGAATGCACATTAGAAAACGCAGAGTCGGGAGGTGGAATGGATGCGGAAGCTGGTTTGGTTTGCTCTGGGCTTTGGGGCGGCCTGTGGTCTGGGGAGCTATCTGGCGCCGGAGCTGTGGCTGCTGCCCATGGCGGCGGGGGCGGTGCTCCTTTGGGGGATCCTGATGGTTTTGCGGAGGAAAAGCCGGGTGCTGGCGGCTGGGGCTGTGACCTGCCTGGGCCTGGCGCTGGGGCTTCTGTGGTTCTGCCTGTATGATGGGGTGTTCCTCCAGCCTGCCAGACAGGCCGATGGGAAGACCCTGGAGCTGACCCTGCGTGTGGAGGGGTACCCGGTGCAGACGGACTACGGATGCTGTGTGGACGGAACGGTATTCCTGGAGGGGCGGCGCTATGGAACCCGGCTGTATTTACAGCAGGAGGAGCCGCTGCAGCCGGGGGACCAGGTGCAGGTGACGGCCCGGCTCCGCCCGACCACCCATGGGGGCGGCCAAGAGCCCACCTACCACCGGGGCAGCGGCATCTTCCTTCTGGCCTATGCCAGGGGCGAGGCGACGGTGACCCGTGGCGCTGGCGGGCTTCGGGATATTCCGGCGCGGCTGCGGCGGACTCTGGGGGAGCGGCTGGAGGGGCTGTTTCCGTCGGATGTGGGAGGGTTTGCTCAGGCCCTTCTTCTGGGGGAGAAATCCGGCCTGTCGGATGCCCAGCGCAACCAGCTGTCTTTGGCGGGAATGTCCCACATTGTGGCAGTGTCGGGGATGCATCTGTCCATCCTCTTTGGGCTGGTGTATGTTCTGACGCTCCGGCAGCGGGTGCTTTCGGCGCTTCTGGGGATTCCGATTGCTGTTTTCTTTGCGGCGGTGGCGGGCTTTACGCCCTCGGTGACCCGGGCGGCGCTGATGCTCTCCCTGGCCCTTCTGGCGCGCCTGCTCCGGCGGGAATATGATCCGCCGTCGGCTCTGGCCTTTGCCGTTCTGGCGCTGCTCCTCTGGAATCCTTTGACGGCAGCCTCCGCCAGCTTTCAGCTCTCGGTGGGGGCGGTGTCGGGCATCCTGTGCTTCAGCGGCCGGCTCTATGCCTGGGTGACCCGTAGGCTGGGAAAGGGGCGCGGCGTGGGCCCCCGTTTGGCCCGGGCGCTGGCGTCTTCTGTGGCGGTGAGTCTGGGGGCGACGGTGTGGACTGCGCCCCTGGCGGCCTGGACCTTTGGCGTGGTGAGCCTGTTGTCCCCCCTGACCAATCTGCTGGTCCTCTGGGCGGTGAGCCTGGGGTTTTACGGGGTTCTGACGGCCTGTGCTCTCAGCTTTGTGTGGCTGCCGTTGGGACAGGCTTTGGCCTGGTGTACGGCGCCCCTCCTGCGGCTGATTCTGGGTGTGGGCGGCTGGACCAGCGGGCTGCCTCTGGCTGGGATTTTTCCAGGGGAAAGCCCCTATTTGGCTGCCTGGGTGGGCTTTGCCTTGGGGCTTCTGGGGGTGTTTCTCTGGGGAAAGTGCCGTGGCAAGAAGTGCTTTGTCCTCGCCTTGAGCGCCAGTCTGGTGCTGGCGCTGGTGTTGGGCTATCTGGAGCCCAGGGGAGAGCAGTTCCGGGTGACGGTCCTGGATGTGGGTCAGGGACAGTGTATCCTGCTGCAAACGAAAGAGAGCACCTACGTGGTGGACTGCGGCGGCCCGGCGGGCGAGGGAGCCGGAGAGAAGGCGGCCCGCCATCTCCTGACCCAGGGGAGAACCCGCGTGGACGGTCTGATTCTGACCCACTTTGATGAGGACCATGTATCCGGCGCCCGGCAGCTTCTGGAGCGGCTTTCCGTGGAGCGGGTCTATATGCCGAATGCGCCGGAGGATGAGACCTGCACAGACCTGGCGGAGGCGGCGGGCGAAGGCGCATACTTCGTAGAAGAGGACCTGCATCTCACCATGGGAGAAGCAGAATTGTGGATTTTTGCGCCATTATCCCGGACCACCAGCAACGAAAGTGGACTTTCGGTGTTGTTTACGGCGGGAGAATGTGATACACTGATTACCGGAGACATGAACCAGAACTTGGAACGGCGGCTTCTGGCAACCCACGCGCTGCCGGACATTGAGCTCCTGGTGGCAGGCCACCACGGAGCCAAAAGCTCCACAGGGACGGACCTTCTGGAGGCGCTTCGGCCGGAGGTCGTTGCTGTGTCCGTGGGGGTCAATTCCTATGGGCACCCGGCGCCTGAGATGCTGGAGCGGGCGGCCCAGGCAGGCTGCCAGGTTTTCCGGACCGATGAGGCCGGTACATTGATTTTCAGAGGTTAAGCATATGGCAAGACAATCCGCGTCGGCCGCGCCCCTGCAGGGGCTGAAGCAGGCGATTCAGGCGGGCGCCCCACAGCCCTGCTATCTCTTCTGGGGGGAGGAGACGTATCTTTTGCAGCACTATCTGGAGCTGCTTCGAAAGAAGCTGACGGATCCCCTGACGGAGGAGTTCAACTACCACCGGTTTTCTACAGAGACCTTCACCCTGGATGCCCTCTCCGATAGTGTGGAGAATTTGCCCATGATGGCAGAGCGGTCCCTTGTTCGGGTGGACGATGTGGACCTCTTTCGGCTGGGAGAGAAGGACCGGGAGCGGCTCATTGCCCTCCTGTCGGACCTGCCACCCTATTGCTGTCTGGTATTTGCATACGGTGCGTCGGAGTACAAGCCGGACCGGCGGCAGAAGAAGCTCTTTGAGGCCATCAGCCGCAATGCCACGGTGGTGGAGTTCCCCAAGCAGAGCCAGCGGGACCTGACGGCCTGGATCATCCGGCATTTTAAGAGCCACCAGAAGACCATCACTCCGGAGCTCTGCGCCTATCTCATTGACATCACCGGGGGCGCCATGTCGGCTCTGGGGGGAGAAATTGAGAAGATTGCAGCCTATGCCCCCGGCCCGGAGATCCGGAAGTCGGACGTGGATGCGGTGACGGAGCCGGTGCTGGATGCGGTGGTCTTTCAAATGACAGACGCTCTGGGAGCGGGAGATTACGAGGGGGCTCTGAAGAAGCTCCGGACCTTGTACCAGATGCAACAGGAGCCCATTGCCATTTTAGGCGCGGTGGGGGCCCACCTGCGCCGGATTTCCGCCGCCCGGATTCTCATAGACGGGGGCAAGGGCGGAGACGAGCTGATGAAGGTCTGCGGCCTCAAGGACTACGCCGCCCGGAAAACCATGGCGGCGGCCAAGCGGTTTTCCCCCCGGTTCTGCCGACAGGCGGCGGCCCTGGTCCTGGAGACCGATTCCAAGCTGAAGACCTCCTTTGACCAGCCGGAGCGGCTGCTGGAGCTGTGCCTTCTGGAGCTGGCACAGGAGGCGAAGCATGGTTAAAATCCGGGAGGTCATCGTGGTGGAGGGCCGCTACGATAAAAATACCCTGTCCCAGGTGGTGGACGCCACCATTTTGGAAACGAAGGGCTTCGGCATTTTCAAGGACAAGGCCCAGCTCCGGCTGCTGCGCCGGGCGGCACAGGCCCGGGGACTCATCGTCCTGACGGATTCCGACGGGGCGGGCTTTGTCATTCGCAACTACCTTCGGGGCGTTCTGCCGCCGGAGCGGGTGAAGCACGCCTACATCCCGGACGTGCCCGGCAAGGAGCGGCGGAAGGCCGCGCCGGGGAAGGAGGGCAAGCTGGGGGTGGAGGGGATGTCCCCGGAGCTGCTTCTGGAGGCCCTTCGCCGGGCGGGGGCCACGGTGGAGGGAGAGACCGCCGCGCCCACCCGGGGCCGCATCACCAAGGCGGATTTGGTGGAGCTGGGCCTGTCCGGCGGCGTGGGCAGCGGGGAAAAGCGCCTAACCCTTTTGAAAAAGCTGGGCCTGCCGGAGCATATGAGCCCCAACGCCATGCTCCAGGCCCTGAACCTGCTGTACACACGGGAGGAGCTGGAGGCGCTGCTGTAGTTCTTAAGGCTGTCGGGCGCGGACGTCGGCGCGTCAGGGATGCCGCGCCCTACGGGTGTGTGGACGTCGGCGCGTCAGGGATGCCGCGCCCTACGAGCAGGTGAACGGCGGGCTACGCGTTATTTCGTAGGGCGCGGCTTCCCAGACGCGCCGCGTGGTATGCGGTACGAATTTGCCCGATGTGTGGGATTCCGGAGGGCAGACCATTTCAACAGAAGGGAGAATCCCCATGAGCTACACATTCACCATTGCGCCTGTGACCCCGGAGACGTTTTCCCAGGCTGGGGGGGTTTATGAGGACGCCTGGCGGGACTCCCACCGGGGGATCTGTACGCCGGAATTCCTGTACAGCCGGGATTGCGCCGCCTACCTCCAAAAGGAGCGGGATGCCGGGAAAGCCCTGTTTCTTCTGACGGATGGGGAGCCTGTGGGAGTGGTCAGCCTTTGGGAGGGCTGGATTGACAATTTGTATGTACTGCCCCGGTGTCAGGGCCGGGGCTATGGCACGGCGCTGCTGCGCTTCGCCGTGGCCCATGGGGGATGGCGGCTCACCGTCCTCTCCTCCAACACCCGAGCAATTGGATTCTATGAGAAGCATGGATTTTCTGAGAGCGGCAGAAAGCAGCTCCGGGAAAATCTGTGGGAACTGACTTTGGAGAGACATTATGACTGATATTTCCGTGAAGGATTTGGTAAAGTCCTTTGAAATTGGAGACAATTTGCTGGACGGCCTGACCTTTGAGGTGCAGGAGGGCCAGTGTGTGGCCATTTTGGGCCGCAACGGCTGCGGCAAGACCACGCTGTTTCGCATTCTCACCGGGGAGATTGGATATGACGAGGGGGAGGTCTATGTCAACCCCAACAAGAAGCTGGGCCACATCTCTCAGATCCCCCGCTATCCCGCCGGGTACACGGTGGAGGAGGTGCTTCGCTCGGCCTTCCGGAAGCTGGTGGAGGTGCGGCGGCGGATGGAGGAGCTGGAAGGACAGATGACTGCCAGCACCCCCAAAGACATCCTGAACGAGTATGACCGGCTGAGCAACCACTTTGCAGCCGGAGGCGGCTATGACATGGACGTGGATACGGACAAGGTCTGCAACGGCCTGGGAATTCCGGAGCCGATGCGGCAGCAGGAATTTGATATGCTCTCCGGCGGGGAGAAAACCCGGGTGAATCTGGCCCGGCTCCTGCTGGAGAAGACAGAAATTCTCCTCCTGGACGAGCCCACCAACCACCTGGATCTCAAGAGTGTGGAGTGGCTGGAGGCCTATATCAACCGGTTTAAGGGAACCGTCCTCACCATCTCCCACGACCGGTACTTTCTGGACCAGGTGGCCGACCGGATTGTGGAGATTCACGAGGGCCATGGGGAGTTTTACTCTGGCAATTACTCGTTCTATATCGAGGAAAAGCAGGCCCGGTTTGACCTGCAGATGAAGCAGTACGAGCAGGAGCAGGCCAAGCTCAAACAGCTGGGCTTCACCCTGGAGCGGATGAAGGGCTGGGGCATCAACAACCGGACCCTATATCGCCGGGCCATGTCCATCCAGCACCGGATGGAGCGGATCGAGAAGACGAAAAAGCCTACGCTGGAGAAGACCATGAAGGCCTCCTTTGCCCAGCGGGATTTTCAGGGAGACGTGGTGTTTGAGACCAAGGGTCTGGCCAAGCGCTTCGGAGAGAAGGAGCTGTTTTCCGATGTGAACCTCCTGGTCCAGGGCGGGGAGCGCATCGCCCTGCTGGGAGACAACGGCGCGGGAAAGACCACCTTGATCCGCTGCCTGCTGGATCAGGAGCCCTGCGACGGGAAAATCAAGTTTGGTCCTACCGTTCGAGTGGGATACCTGCCCCAAATTATGCACTTCTCTCACCCGGAGCGGAGTCTGTACGACACCATGCTCTACGAGAAAAACCTGACGCCCCAGGCCGCCCGGGACCGGCTGGGTGCCTTCCTGTTCCAGGGAGAAGATGTGTTCAAAACTGTGGGGAGTCTCTCTGGCGGGGAACAGTCCCGGCTTCGGCTGTGTATGCTGATGGACGAGAAGATCAATTTGCTCATTTTGGACGAGCCCACCAATCACCTGGACATTGCCTCCCGGGAGTGGGTGGAGTGTGCCATTGAGGAATTTGATGGCGTGTTGCTCTTTGTGTCCCATGACCGGTATTTTGTGGAGAAGTTTGCCGACCGGATCTGGGAGCTGGAGGGGGGCCGAATCCGGGATTTCAAGTGCGGTTATGCCAAGTACCGCTCCATTTTGGCCCATGAGGCTGCGGGCGTCCCAACTCCGGCAGCTGTGCCGGAGAAGAAGGAACCGGAGAAGAAGGAGAAGCCCAGACCCAAAGACAAGGAGCTGGAGAAGCAGGTCCGCCGCCTGGAGCGGGAGATTGAAAAGCAGGAAAAGCTGTTGGCCGGTTTGGAGGAGCAGGTGGCTGCCGCTTCTGCCGACTATCAGGAGCTGTCCCGCCTCCTGGAGGAGAAAGAGCGGGAGGACGCCGTGTTGTCGGATTTGATGGAGCAGTGGGAGTCTGCGGCCGGTTTGCTGGGGTGAATTCAGATGTACCGTGTGCATCCGTAAATTTTAGATGAAAGGCGAATGAAATATGGGAATGTTTTTGGATAGCGTTGCTTTTTACTGGCCGAAGGACAAAACCAGGGAGGAGCTCGCGCCAAAGCTGGAGTCGTTTTTTGAGGGCTACGGCCTGAAGCTGAGAATGAAGGATCCGACACGGGAGAGCTATGCCGTCTATGACGAGAATCAGAGCTGCTCAGACGTCATGCCGGAACTGATTGCTGCCTTGAGCGAACTGACGGGGGAGTATGCCGTTGGTTCGGTGTGCATAGACAGTGACTTTGCGGCCCTGGTGTTGGCCAAGGCTGGGAAGCAAGTGGATATGGGCTATATTGGAACGCCTTATGGCATGGAGGGGGTACCCGGCCTGGAGCTGACCGCCGCCCGATGGCAGCCGCTGCTGCAACCACAGGCGGAACCCCAAAAACTGCATGACTGCCTGTTCGGGAAGTTTGTTTGTGCGGAAGACCAGCTGCGCACATTGAGCCGGCTCACCGGGTTGCCCATTTTTGACGATCAGCTTTTGATGGAGATGATAGAGGAAGACGAGGACTTTTAACCGGTTGACAGAGAAAGTTTTGGAGAATATAATAAGGCACAGAAAAGAGCCGGTTTTCCGGCGTAAGGAGAGAAGTTTATGAGTGAATCCTGCAGCGGTAACTGCGCTTCCTGCGGCTCCGATTGCGGCGAACGCAAGGCTGAGAGCCTCTTGGCGCAACTGAATCCCAAGTCCCAGGTGAAAAAGGTGATTGCAGTGGTCTCCGGGAAAGGCGGCGTGGGAAAAAGTACCGTCACCGCGCAGCTGGCTGTGGCCATGGCCCGGAAGGGCCATCGGGTGGGCATTCTGGATGCAGATATCACAGGCCCCTCCATCCCCAAGGCCTTTGGCGTGTCCGAGTGCCAGGGGGCAGACCAGTCCGGCCTGTACCCTGCGCTGACCCAGTCCGGCATCCAGGTGATGTCCATCAACCTCCTTCTGGACAACGATACAGATCCAGTGCTGTGGCGGGGTCCTGTCATTGCCGGGGCGGTGAAGCAGTTCTGGACCGACGTCATCTGGGAGAATGTGGACTATCTGTTTGTGGACATGCCTCCCGGAACCGGGGATGTGCCCCTGACGGTGTTCCAGTCCATTCCGGTAGACGGTGCGGTGGTGGTGACCAGCCCCCAGGCTCTGGTTTCCATGATCGTCACCAAGGCGGTGAAGATGGCCAATATGATGCATGTGCCGGTGCTGGGGTTTGTGGAGAATTACAGCTACTTCACCTGCCCCGACTGTGGCAAGCGGCTGGCGGTCTTTGGGGAGAGCGGTCTGGACGGGGTAGCGGCGGGCTTTGACCTGCCGGTGCTGGCCCGGCTGCCCATTGATCCTGCTGTGGCCCAGGCCTTTGACCGGGGGGAGATGGAGCGCCTTGCCACGGATGCTCTGACCGGCGCAGTGGAGGCTGTGGAGAAGCTATAAGAAACACGGCGGGACTGCGGCAAGTGGTCCCGCCCCTTTTGTGGGTGTGTACATATGAAACAATCCAATTACGAATTGATGAAAAAGCGGATGGAACGGCATTTTCTGGACTTTGACCAGAATACCATGATCCGGCGGTTTGACCTCCAGCATGACCCAGAATATTTGTACATCCGTTTTGTGGGACGCCTCTACCGCATTCACCGGCAGACCGGCCGGGTGCAGGGGTCCGAGGATGGCTTTTGCCATAGCACCGACGGGACCTTCGACGAGGCGATGTCGATTTATGACCTTCTGTGCTGCTCCAAAGAGGGCTGCTGCCTGTCCGGCGAGTTTGGGACCTTGCGGGGTTCCATTGCCGGGGGCCCTGGCGGGGAGCTTTTCACGCCCCATGCGGAAAAATTCCAGGGGAAGATCCAGGCGCTGCGCCAGGCATGTCAGGCTTTGGGCGGTGTGGAGGCGGGAAAGGGAGATGTGGCATATTGCCTGCCTGTGTTCGACTGTTTGCCGGTCCGGCTGGCCTTCTGGGAGGCTGACGAGGATTTCCCACCCTCGCTGCAGTTTCAGTGGGACCGGAATACCACGGATTTTATCC
>UQXI01000011.1 GCA_900544975.1 uncultured Eubacteriales bacterium | reverse complement strand
CAACCGTTTTTTCAAACCAATATGGTTTGAAAAAACGTCAGGGCTTGTCTCAAAACTCGTTTTGAGACAAGCCCCTCCCCGCCAATCAATCTTAAGATTTGCGGACCAGCTTGGTGATCCGGAAAATCACCGGGCTGCAGACCAGGTTTACCGCCAGCTCCAGCAGGAAGTTGACGCCGACCAGCCCGACAAAAATGTAGTACACCAGATCTGTACCGGCCGCCCTTTCCACCAGGATGTCGTGGAAAAACAGCTCCAGGCTGAGGCAGAACAGGCCCGTATTTACAACGGGGGCCGCAATGGCCGCCAGGAACACGCCCAGATAGGCGTTCTTCTTAGAGACCAGGGTAAACACGCCGCCTGCCGCAGCGCCAGCCAAAATGCCCTTGAGCATACACACCAGAACGGTGAGGAAAGGCCGGGCGGAGAACAGGACGTATCCGCCGGCATCAGAGCCATTGACGCAGGCAATGGAAACCACAGCGCCGAATACGCCGCCTAAGTATGCGCCAGCGCCTGGGCCGTAAACGGCGGCGCCAACCACGATGGGGATCAGCACCAGAGAAATGCTAAAGGAGCCGACCTTGATGAAACTGCCCAAGAGCTGCAATACTACAACGATTGCAGTGAAAATGGCCAATCCCACCATCTTTTTGATTTTTTTGTCTGACATGAACAAAACCTCCTGCTGTCGCTCCGGCGTTCCGGATGCGACGCAAATTTGACCGGAAAGATCCGGCGGATTCTATTGTACACGGACATGGCGCTGGTGTCAAAGAAAAAATCAGGGAATTTCTTCCGGCACTGATTCCTCCGCCTCCAGCTCCAGCTCTTCCAGAGGCAACTGACCGGTTTGCATCTGCTGCCACTGGTCCTTGGTGATGAGGATCTTCCGGGGCTTGGAGCCCATGAAAGGACCTACGATGCCCTTCTCCTCCATTTCATCCACAATTCGGGCCGCCCGGGCATAGCCCAGCTTCAGCCGGCGTTGCAGCATGGACACAGAGGCCTGCCCTGTCTCCAGAATCACGTCCACGGCGGCGGGCAATATCTCGTCGCCCTCGCTGTCCTCCATTTCAAAGTCCAGACTGTCGGCCGATTTGCCGCCCTTGCCGCTCTGCTCGGCTTTCCGCTCAATTTCCTCCAGGACCTCCTGGCTGTAGTCGGGGACATAGTGCTCTTTCACAAACTCCGTCACAGCTTCCACCTCAGGGTCACTCACAAAGCAGCCCTGGATGCGTTTGGGCTTGCCCTTGCCCAGTGGGGCGTACAGCATGTCGCCGCGCCCTACCAGCTTCTCTGCACCCTGGGTGTCCAGAATGATCCGGGACTCCATGGAAGAGGCGACGGCAAAGGCAACCCGACTGGGAATGTTGGCCTTCATCAGGCCCGTGATGACGTCGGCAGAGGGGCGCTGGGTGGCGATGATCAGGTGCATTCCGGCGGCGCGGCCCATCTGGGCAATCCGGCAGATGGATTCCTCCACCTCCTTGGCAGCCACCAGCATGAGGTCGGCCAGTTCGTCGATGATCACTACGATCTGGGGCAGGGGATCGCCCTCTCCGGCGCTCTCTACAATGCGGTTGAAGGATTCCAGGTCCCGGACTCCGGCGTCCGACATGGTTTTGTATCGGCGCATCATCTCGGTCACCGCCCATTGCAGGGATCCGGCGGCCTTCTTCGGGTCAGTCACTACGGGAATCAGCAGGTGGGGGATGCCGTTGTAAATGCCGAGCTCCACCATTTTGGGGTCCACCATAATGAGTTTGACCTCTTCCGGCTTGGCCTTATACAGCAGGGAGATGATGATGCTGTTCATACACACGGATTTACCGGAGCCGGTGGTACCGGCGATGAGCATATGGGGCAGCTTGGAAATGTCGCCGACGATACAGGTACCGCCAATGTCTTTGCCCACGGCGAAGGAGGACTTGGATTTGGCCTTTGCAAACTGGGGGGAGTCAATGACCTCCCGCAGGGCCACAGTAGTCACCTGCTTGTTGGGCACCTCAATGCCCACCACGGCGATTTTCTCCGGGATGGCTGAGATACGGACGCCTACGGCTCCCAGGGCCAGGGCGATGTCATCCTGAAGGGCCGTCACCTTGGCCAGCCGCACGCCCTGGGCCAGCTCCACCTCGTACCGGGTAACCGAGGGACCACGGGTGACGTTGCAGATTCGGGCCTCAATTTTGAAGCTCTGCAGCGCTTCGTTCAGGCGGCGGGTGTTTTCCCGCATTTCAGCTGTGCCATCGGTTGCGCTGCCGGGGGCGATTTTCAACAGGTTGATGGGAGGGAAGTGGTATTCCGGTTTTGGCATTTGGGCGCTTTCCGCAATCTCCTGGGCCACCATCTGGGCAGAGGCCCGGGCGTCTTTGGCGCTGACCTTTTCCAGGGCGGGCTCCTCTGCCAGGGGAGCAACCGCCTGCATCACTGCCTGGGCAATGTCCTCGTCTGTGTCGAGGATGAGCTCCGGCATGTCTTCCGGAAGCGGTTCATCTTCCGAAGAGGCAGAGGGAATGACGGTACTGCCAGAAATGGGTTCTTCGTCAAAGGGATCCGGCTTTTCCCGCCGCTTTTTACTGGGTTTCTCCTGCTGGACCGAATCGGAGGCGTCGGGGGCAGAGGCTTTGCGGCGCTCTTTCTTTGGGGCCTGTCCCACCGGCAAGCCGTCTACTGGAATGTCAAAATCCGCTGTCTGACGCTTCCGCTCCAGGTGAGCAATGTGTTTGTTGGCAATGTGGTTGACAACCACAGTGGCGGGATCCTCCCGGGTGCGGTCCTGGGTGGGGAGATCCGGGCGGGGCCGGTTCTGAATGGCGCGTCCGATGCTTCGCAGAGTAATGCCCCAGGTCCACAGCAGGGTCAGGAGGGCCAGGATGGCGAGAACGATGATGGCCAACACTTTACTGAGCGCCAACTCAAAGAGAATCCCCATAAGTCCGCCCAGCACACCGCCGCTGGTCCCGGCTCCGCCGGTCCGGAACAGCTGACCCACCATGGCAAGACCGCCGGGCAGGGCCTCGGCCTTGCCACACAGATGGGAGATGGCGGAGACCGTCACCACACACAGGCAGGCGGCCAGGCAGCGCAGCCCCACCGGGCGGCGGTGTCCGGGCAGCAGCAAAACAAAGAGATATCCGAACAAAACCGGGGACAGATAGAATCCCATCTTTCCCACAAGTCCGCCGAGAAGGCTTTTCACACCGGCGAGAATGAAGCCCTGGAAGCCCAGGCAGGCGAAAAGGGCCAACACCGCCAAAAGGAAGCAGGCCCCTGCCAATATTTGCCGCACTGGAATTTGCGTCGGTTCCCGCTCTACGGCCCGTTTCGCGGCGGTGTCAGGCTTTTTCCTTTTTTTGGCCCCAGAGTGGGATGCAGGTTTCTTCTGTGCCATGTAGCTTCTCTCCTCAACAGATTAAGTATAAAATGAAGGTCAAAAGGGCCATGCCCCAGGAGGCGTAAGCAAAGCTGCCAAACCCATTCCTGCGGATGACAAACCGCAGAATCCGCAGTGCCAGATAGGCGCACAGCCCCGCCACGGCCATACCGGCCAGATAAGACCAATCCAATGGAATTCCGTTCCCCAGGACGCCGAAAAGGGCGATTATGGACTGCAGCAGCATCGCCGGGACCGCCAATAGAAAGGAGAAGTTCCAGGAAAACTCCGGCTCCAGCCCCTGCAAGATTCCGGCGCTTATGGTGAGGCCTGTGCGGGACAGGCCAGGAATGATGGAGAGCGCTTGCGCCAGCCCCATGCACAGCCCGTCGGCCACCGTGGCCGACCGGACGTCTCGCATCCCGTGCCCAACCCGGTCCGTCAGGAACAGGAGCAGGCCATTCAAAACTAGAAATACCGCGACGCCCGGCAGAGTCCCCAGCCCGGTTGCCCGGTCCTGGATCAGAAGGGCGGGAATTATTGGGAGGGTCCCCAGGAGCAGCAGGAGGGCCAGACGGCGGTGCAGCCGCGTTTCCTCCTGCACCCGCTCTCCCCGATGCCGGGGCGGCGAAGAAAAGGCACGTAAGCAGCTCCACAGCTCCCGCCGGAGCACCAGGCAGACGGCCAGCCACACGGCAATGCGGAGCAGGGCACTGTACAGCCGGTCTTCGCTGCCGTCCAGAGGCAGCCCCAGCAGCTGCCGCACCGGCACGGAAATGCCGGAGCCGGACAGGGGAAAAATCTCTCCAAAGCCCACCGCCGCGCCCAGGACCAAAATCTGCAGCCAGCTCATCGCCTTGTCCCTCCTTCTGTATCTTCAGTATGATTTTGATATTCTATCATAAAACCGTTGGGTTTTCCAGCCTTTTCTTGTCCCTCACACAAGAAGCGGGTGGGGTCAGATCGTGAAACACAGACGCCCCGCCGCAGGAAGTGTGGATGACGCTTCCTTGCGGCGGGGCATCTGAAATTACGAAGCCTCCGGCGGCGTTATGAGGGCTGTCCCGCCTCCGGCTGGTTTCGGCGGGGACGGCGGCGGGAGGATACCATTTTGTGCAGGCAATCCAGCGCATCGTGGAGCCCACCCAGCCGGTCAATGAGGCCGGAGGATACGGCCTCCCGGCCGTAGAGGATGGTGCCCACGTCGGTGGCCATCTCGCCGGTGGCCATCATATAGCCTTCGAAGTCCTCCCGGGAGATTTTGGAATTGGTGGTGACGAAGTCCACAATTTGTTCCTGGATTCGGTTGAAGTACCGGAACGTCTGGGGCGCACCCACCACCAGACCGGTCATCCGCACAGGATGGATGGTCATGCTGGCAGTGGGAGCAATGAAGGAGCGCTTGGCAGACACGGCCAGAGGAACGCCGATGGAGTGTCCGCCGCCCAGGACCAGGGAGACTGTGGGCTTTTTCATCCCTGCAATGAGCTCGGCGATGGCAAGCCCGGCTTCAATGTCGCCGCCTACGGTGTTGAGGAGTAAGAGGAGGCCATCAATTTCATCGCTCTCCTCAATCCCTGCCAGGAGCGGCAGGACGTGTTCGTATTTGGTGGTTTTTGCGGTCTCTGGCAGAGTTTGATGCCCCTCAATCTGGCCAATGACGGTCAAGGTGTAAATACTGCCGTTTTTTCCTTTGGTCAGGTCGGAACCAAGCTCCAAGACCTGCTCTCGGCTCTGTTCCACAGCATCTGGATTTCGCTGTTCAGACTGCATGCAGTTTGTGCTCCCTTCTGTTTTCCACTAGTATGTTCCCAAAGTGGAGAATCTATGAAAGCGCAATGGCATGAATCAAAAAACCGATGGACCTGGAGAGTTCTCTGTGGTATATTTTGAGCAGAAATAGAAGGTTTGGAGGGAGAGGCGATGATCATCCGAAACTATGAGCCGTCCGACTGTAAATATTTGGCGGCTTTATTTTACAAGACGGTGCACACGGTAAATGCCAGGGATTATTCAGAAAATCAGCTGCAGGTCTGGGCAACCGGCCATGTGGATTTGGAGCAGTGGAACCGGTCATTTTTGGACCATATCACCCTGGTTGCGGTTCAGGATGGAGACATTACCGGTTTTGGCGATATGGATCCAACCGGTTATTTGGACAGGCTGTACGTACATAGCAGCTACCAGCGCCAGGGGATTGCAACCGCCATCTGTGACAGGCTGGAGCAGGCAGTCCAGGGTCAGACGATTACGACCCATGCGTCCATTACGGCGAAGCCCTTTTTTCTGCACAGGGGATACCGGGTGCTGCGGGAGCAACAGGTCATCCGGGGCGGGATTGCACTGACCAATTATGTGATGGAAAAGGAGCTGCAGGCAACCTGCCAGGAGGAGATCTAGTTTTTCCCTGTGGAACCAAAGCCACCGGCGCCCCGGACGGTCTCGTCCAACTCTTCCACGACCTCCAGGCTGGGAGCCAGCACGGGGACGACCAGGAGCTGTGCCACCCGGTCGCCGTCGCAGACCGTTTGGGGTTGGGAGCCGTGATTGTGCAGGGCAACCTGCACCTGGCCCCGGTAGTCTGCATCGATGACCCCAACTTTGTTGGCTGGGGCCAGCCCCTGCTTGCAGGCCATCCCGCTGCGGGCAAACACCAGGCCGGCATATCCTTCCGGCACTGCGATGGCCAGACCTGTAGGCAGGAAGGCGGTCTCTCCCGGCTGGATGGTGACAGGCGCTTCCAGACAGACGTACAAATCTGCGCCGGCGGAGGAGGGGGTGCCGTAGGTGGGGAGCTTGGCATGGGGGCACAGGCGTTTGACTTGCATGTTCATGTTATGGTCTCCTTTCTGTCTGCCAGTCGGTCCAGAGCACGATCTGGCCGGAGGCGAGGGTCTGCTTCAAATCGATCAGCCGCTGGTTCCGGGACCCCCGGAACCGGAGGGACAGGTCTTTTTCCTCTGCGATAAATGGGCCGTCGACCAGCACATCAATCAGGGACAGCAGCGCCTCTGTCACCGGCCAGGGTCCCAGCTTTTTGGGAAGAATGTGGCCGTCCAGGGTGTATCCGGTGAAAACCCAAATGGATTTGTCCGGGTACCTGGCCCGGACCTGGCGCAGGAGCTCCAGGACACCAGGTTGATTCTGGGGTTCGAAGGGTTCGCCACCCAGGACGGTGAGGCCCCGGATATGATCTGGCGCCAAATAGGAGAGAATTTGGTCGATGGTTTCCTGGGTAAAGGGGGCGCCGTACTGGAAGTCCCAGACTTCCCGGTTGAAGCAGTCTTTGCAGTGCCGGGTGCAGCCGGATACGAAGATGCTGACCCGTACTCCAGGGCCGTTGGCAATGTCACAATTTTTAATGGTTGCGTAGTTCATGGATGTACACCTCTCTGGTTCATTCGATGGTCATTTGCGCCGGGTACGCCTGATGGGGACTATGTGGAGGAAGTGGGGAGATTCCGATTCAGGAAATCTTCCAGCATGTGCAGATACCGCTCCCGCTCCACCAGATAGCTGCGGCCATGCCCGGCACCGGGCACCAGCAGCAGTTGTTTGTCACAAGCGGCTGCATCGTAAGCGGCCTGCGTCATAGACCAGGGAACAAAATTATCTGCCTGGCCGTGGGCAAAGAAGACGGGCAGCCGGTTTCGGGCCATGGCCTGGACGGTGGAGTTTTCCATCCAGTCAAAGCCGGCCAGAAGGCGGCACCAGAAGTTCGCCAGATATAAGATGGGAAATGCCGGAAGATGGGCCCGGTGCTTGGCCACCGATGTGAGAATCTCCCGGGGAGAGGAAAAGCCACAGTCGGCCAGGATGCCCCGGACATTTTCCGGCAAAGGCGTACCAGCGGCCATCAAAACCGTGGTGGCCCCCATGGAAACGCCCCCCAGAAACACTGGGTATGGGCCAAACTCCCGGTTGTGCAGTTCAATCCATGGCCGGACGTCCTGACTCTCCCGGATGCCGAAGGTGATATACCGACCAGCGCTTCCATTCTGGGCCCGTTGATCCACCAGGAGAAGGTTGAAGCCCAGATTGTGGTACACCGGCATACTGGGGCTGAAGTCTCCCACGATGCTGCTGCGCCAGCCGTGGAAGAGGATGACGGTGCCTCTGGCCTGAGCCGCCGGGACCCACCGGGCATGGAGCCGCAGGCCGTCATAGCTGGTGAGGTACAGGTCCCGGGGCTGTTGCTGCCGGAGCCAATCCACTCCGTCTTTCACCAGAGCCGCATAACTGGGTCCGATTTTCTTCCGCAGGGCGTCGTTGTCCTCCCAGGGGTATTCATGCCCCCGGACGCAGGCGATGCGAAATACCAGGTAACTGCCAACCATAGCCAGCAGGCACAGGGCCAGAATGATCCACAGAACGATCATGTCCGCTTCCCTCCTCCCAGTCGGCCAAACCACCGAAAGGTGAGTGGCCACAGGGCTCCGGCAAACAGGACCATGCAAAAATACCGGATGCCGTGGGCCAAGCTGTGTCCTCCTGTGAGAGCCAGAAGGGGAGCCTTCAGGGCCGTCCGCAGGACCATGGTGAGCCCCAGGCCCAAAAGCACCTTCAGAATTTGGGCCCACCACAGGGCCTGGACTGGAAAATGAATCTTCTTTTCGTCCAGAAGATAGGCCAGAATCATGCCCAAGAGGGCGCCCAGAAGACTATAGGCATTTTTCACACCTTCAGCCAGATTCTTCTGGTCCATCTCAGGCGGGAAGGCCGCCAGCTCCACATAGAGCACAAAGGCCAAGGCGCAGGTGGACATGGCAACCAGAAGGGCGGGGAATACCCAGGGCTTTTGGCTGTACACCAGGGGCTCCACCAGGAAGACCAGAGCCAGAGCGGTCCCGGCGGCGGTCAAAACGTCTGCCGGTGTGTGGACCCCCAGATACATCCGGGAAAAGGGGACCAAAATCATCCCCACTCCGCACAAGATCCGGAACCAGGTCCGTTGACTGCACCGGCTCAACACGCCAAAGGTCCCCACGGAATTTTGCGTGTGTCCGCTGGGAAAGCTATAGCCGGTGGCATCAGCCCGGGCGGATTCCACAATGGTGAAGCTGGGATCCTGCACCCAGGGGCGGGGAACGCGGCACAGGAGCTTCAAAAATTGGTTGAGCACCGTACCGAAAAAGCCCACGGTCAGTAAGTAATATCCCTCCCGCTTGCTGATGCACCAGAAGAGCACCAGGGCCACCACCAAAAAGACAATCTCAGAGCCCAGCTCTGTCACAGCCTGCATGAGGCTGTCCATGGCCGGAAAGCGCAGGCCTTCCAGCGTTCGAAGAAACGTCAAATTCATGCCCTCCTTCTAATGATGGGCTTATTATACGCAAAGTTTACAGAAAAGTAAAGAATTCCGTTTCCAAAACCGGGGACCATTGCCTTGTCTTTTTGGTAAAATGCGGGTATAATAGGGCCAAAAGAAATGACGCGCAGTCGTTATGAAAGGAGCATAAGCTATGTTTTCTCAGGAACCCCGCCGGCTTCTCAAAAGGAACCAGCTGATGGAAGTCATCTGCCAGTTCCGCTTCCCTGAAATTCTGGCCATTGCCGCCAAGCCCCCTGTGGACTTTCAGGAGGCCATCCGGGACGAATTCCCCCAGTTCAGTGCCAGGAAGGAAATTCCAGCCCCGAAAATTGCCGGCACCCCGGGGAATTTCTCTCTGCAAAATCAGCCGGAGACCATCAACTATCAGTTTGCCGCGGCAGACGGCAGCTGGCGGGTGAATCTCACCAGCAAGTTCATCTCCCTGGCCTGCTCCCGCTATACCTCCTGGGAGGATTTTGCCCAAAAACTGGACCGGCCGCTGGCGGCCTTTATTCAGATCTACAAGCCCGCTTATTATGAGCGCGTAGGGCTCCGGTACATCAACGCCTTCTCCCGGAAGGATCTGGACCTGGAGGGAGTTCCCTTCCGGGAGCTGCTCCAGCCCTGCTATCTGGGCATTTTGGGGGAAGAGGATGTGAATGAAACCGCCACCACCCGCTGCTCCATGGATGTGGAGATTGCCCTGCGGGGCGGTTGCCGGGCCAAAATCCACGCCGGCCCCGGCATGGTCAAGCGGGCCGGTCAGGAGGAGAAGGAGGTCCGCTTCATTCTGGATAACGATCTCTTCATGTCTGGCAACGTCCCCATCAATCTGTCCGCTGGAGCCATGCAGACCCTGCACCAGCAGGCGGGCAGTTTGTTCCTGGGCGCTGTGACCCAGCGGCTCTACGATGCCCTGGAGCCTCTGGAGCTCTTATAATAGAGGAGGAATCCCGCCTTGTTTTTTGACTGGACCTATGTCGTCTTGGTGCTGCCGGCGGTACTTCTGGCCATGTGGGCCAGCGCCAATGTGAACAGCACCTTCCGCCGCTACGCCACCCAATATTCCCGCCGGGGCATCACCGGCGCCCAGGCTGCTCGCCGGGTTCTGAATGCCAACGGCCTCACTGCCGTCCGGATTGAGCATGTCTCCGGCAACCTGACGGATCACTACGATCCCAAGGCCAATGTCATCCGCCTGTCGGATCAGGTCTATGACAACACCTCGACTGCCGCCATTGGCGTGGCCTGCCACGAGGCTGGGCATGCGGTGCAGCATGCCGTGGGTTATGCTCCCATTCGGCTCCGCACTGCCATTATCCCCATTACCAACATCGGATCCAGAATGTCCATGCCTTTGATTCTCCTGGGTCTGTTGTTTTCTGTGTACAGTCCTCAGATGTACTATTTGGTCTATGCCGGCATTGCCTGCTTCGGTCTGGCTGCTCTGTTCCAGCTGGTGACGCTCCCCACGGAGTTCAACGCCAGCCGCCGGGCCCTTGCCGCCATCGAATCCGGCAATCTCCTTTATGAAGAGGAGATCCGGGGGGCGCGGAAGACCCTCCGTGCGGCGGCCCTCACCTATGTGGCTGCCCTGGCCGTCTCCCTCACCCAGCTGCTTCGGCTCCTGGTCCTCTTTGGAGGAAACGGCCGCCGCCGTCGGGATTGATTTCAATATGGTTGCCCTTTCTGCTGCAAAGCGGGCGAGAGTTCTCGTCCCCTTTGCGGCAGTTTTTTTGTGGACGGCCGGGAGGCATATCCGATGGACGGGCCTCATATGGTGGCAGTGGGAGTTGAGAGCATGGTTTGTTACTGGAGAGAGTTGCTGGAGCTGTTGCCCCCCTGGCTCCGGGAGCCAGTGGATGGCAGCGGGCTGGACAAGCAGGTGCGGGAAATCCGCTTACATCTGGGTCAGCCGCCGCTGTTGGCAGCGGGCAGTGAGGATTATTTCCCCACCTGCCGCCGGGTGGGAACGGAGGATTTGAGCTATGCGGTGAATACAGCCTCCCGGTTTTCCGCCTATGCCGCCTGGAGCGTGGCCCAGGGTTACCTCACCGCCCGTGGGGGGCACCGTCTGGGTCTGTGCGGTACGGCGGTGATCCGGGAAGGGCACATGACGGGGATAAAGGAGCTGCGTTCGGTATGCATCCGGGTGGCCCGGGACTTTCCCGGCCTGGCAGCCGGTTTGCCGGACCGGCTGGGGACAGGCTCTGCACTGATTCTGGGTCCGCCGGGAGCGGGAAAAACCACCCTCCTGCGGGATCTGATTCGCCAGATTTCCGACGGCAAGCGGGAGCCGGTGGCGGTGGCGGATCAGCGGGGGGAGCTGTTCCCTACGCTGTATCATGGCTACCAATTTCAGACCGGCAGCCGCACCGATGTGCTGACCGGAGCCGGAAAAGGGGAGGGGATGGAGCTGCTGCTGCGGTCTATGGGCCCCAAATGGATTGCGGTGGACGAAATCACCGCTCTGGAGGACTGTGCCGCCATGGAACAGTGCAGCTACTGCGGAGTCCGCTTCCTGGCCACGGCCCATGGATGGAGCGTGGAAGATCTGCACAGGCGTCCGGTGTACCGGCGGCTGTTGCAAACGGGGATGTTTCAAACGGCTGTGGTGTTGCAGCCGGATCAGACTTATACGGTAGAGGAGTTGCATACAGGATGATACAGTGGATTGGTGCCATATGTGTTGTGGGCGCCTGTGGAGCCTGCGGCTTTTCCATGGCTGCAAGCTACACAGGACAGCAGCGGTGCTTGCAGCAGCTGCACAACGGCCTGGAGCTGATGCAGTGCCAGATGGAGTATCAAATGACGGAGCTGCCGGAGCTGTGCGGCATTCTGGCCTCGGCCTGTATGGGGCCGGTGGGAAAGTTCTTTGCCAACCTGGGCCAGGAGTTGCGGCAGGGAGAGGTGTCGGAGGTGCCGGCCTGCGTGGCCTTGGTCCTGGCCCGGGACCGGGAACTGCCGGAGGTCTGCCGTGGGATTCTCTCCCAACTGGGCAAAACCCTGGGCCAGCTGGATCTGTCCGGCCAGTTGCGGGGTCTGGCTGCGGCGCAGGAGACCTGCCGGAAGGAGCTGGAGCGGGTGGAAGCTTCGAAGGCGGGCCGGCTCCGCTGTTACCGGGCCTTGGGAATCTGCGCCGGGGCTGCCCTGGCCATCCTCCTTCTGTAAAGCCTATGGAAGTAGATCTGATTTTCAAAATTGCGGCGGTGGGGATCATTGTGACCATTTTAAATCAGGTTTTGGTTCGCTCCGGCCGGGAAGAGCAGGCCACCATGACCACCCTGGCGGGGTTGGTGGTGGTCCTGATGATTCTGGCCCAGCGGATTGCGGCTCTGTTTGACCTGGTCAAGACCCTCTTTCAGTTTTAACTATGGAGCGGTTTTTACAGGCAGCTGCCCTGGCAATGGTGGGCGCCGTGCTGGCGGTGGTGGTGCAGAAGCAGTCCAAGGAGATCTCCGTCCTCTTGGTGATTGCTTGCAGCGCAGTGATTTTGGCATTGGCCGTGTGGTTTTTGGAGCCGGTGGTAGACTTTGTCACCGAGCTACGTCTGTTGGGCCAGCTGGACGGGGCGACGGTGACCATTCTGCTGAAGACCGCCGGAGTTGGCCTTCTGGCGGAGCTGGCAGGGGCGGTATGTGAAGACGCTGGGGAGGGGACTCTGGCCAAAATGGTGCGGCTGTGCGGCAGCGCTGCGGCGCTGTACCTGGCGCTGCCCCTGTTTACCAGCGTGCTGGATATGATTGGGGATATGCTAAAGAGGTGAGACCATGAGGAAGTGGATGATGATGCTTCTGGTTCTGGGCCTGTTGATCGTTCCGGTATGCGGCGCAGAAAGCGAAGCGGAGGCAGTGTTGGAAGGGGTCCCCCAGGAGGCCCAGGCATTTATGCCCGAGGAGGACAGCGGCTTTCTGCAAGGTGTTTTGGAAGTGGCGCGGAAGGCGCTGCTGGCTGTGACGCCGGGTCTTCCCCAGGCAGCGGCTGCCTGCGCCGGGGTGTTGGCGGCTGCCATTTTGTGCGCCGTATTCCGGGCGGGAGATGAGGGGCAACGGACGCCGACGGCGGATATTTTGGGGGCTGTGGCCATTGCCTCCCTGCTGTTACAGCCCACGGACGCCTTGATTCAAAGCGGTCTGGAGACGGTACAAGCCATCAGCGACTATGGCAAGCTGCTGCTTCCCGTGATGTCGGCGGCGCTGGTGGCGTCCGGCGGGACCACCACGGCGTCTGCCCTCTATATGGGGACGGCCATGTTTGACAGCTTGCTGACTGGGCTGCTGGCGGGGCTTTTGGGGCCGCTTATGTACTTATTTCTCTCCCTGTCGCTGGCCTCCGCCGCCATTGGCAACAAGCTGCTGGGGCGGCTGCGGGACTTTTTCAAAAACCTCATCACCTGGTCTTTGAAGCTGGTGCTGTCTCTCTTTACCGGCTACATGGCCATCACCGGCGTCATCAGCGGCACGGCAGATGCCGCTGCGGTGAAGGTGACCAAAATGGCCATTTCCGGCGCGGTGCCTGTGGTGGGAGGGATGCTCTCCAACGCTACGGAGACGGTACTGGCCGGTGCGGCGGCTGTGCGCAGCACAGCGGGGGTTCTGGGTCTTCTGGCCATTTTGGCCATTACGGCTGCGCCCTTTTTGAAGCTGGGGGCGCAATACCTGCTCTTGAAGCTGACTGCGGCATTGTGTGGCGTGGTGGGAAGCGAGAATCATACAGCCCTGACAGAAAATTTTGCCCAGGCCATGGGGCTGCTCCTGGCCACCACAGGAACCTGCTGCCTGATCCAGCTGATCAGCACGGTCTGCTTTATGAAAGGAGTGATTTGATGGACGCCATACGGCGCTATGTGATGACGTTAACTGCCGCGGCGATGCTGTGCGCGCTGGTAAAGGCTGTGACGGCCGGACGGAAAGGGCAGGAGAAGATCCTGGGGCTGGTCTGCGGGATCTTTCTGCTGGCCACCGCCTTGGGGCCTCTGGGTCTCATCCGCCTGCCAGACCTGTCTGACCCCACGGCCCAGGCCCGGATGGAGGCCAGCCAGGCTGCCGGACAGGCGGAGGCGGAGACCAAACGGCAGATGACGGCAATCATATCGGAGGAGGCCGCCACATATATTTTGGACAAAGCCGATGCACTGGGGTTACAGCTGGAAGTGCAGGTGGAGTTGGACGGGAATCTCCTGCCCTGGGGCGTCAGCCTGCAGGGAGCGGCTTCGCCCTATGCAAGAAGCCGCCTGAGCAGCCAGATTGAAACCGAGCTGGGCATTCCCAAGGAGAGGCAGGTGTGGTCCTCATGAAACAGTCCGGTCCTGTCTGGGAGCGGCTCAGCGGCCTGCCCCGAAAGCTGGGAAAGTTCAAGTATCCCGTTCTGATTCTGCTGCTGGGGGTCCTGCTTTTGCTGCTGCCCCGTCAGGAGCAAAAACCGCAGGCGGCGGAGTCGCCTGCCCCGGCTGTAGAGGAGAAATCCACGTTGGCGGTGGAGGAGACCCGATTGGCCAATCTTCTGAGCCGGATTCAGGGTGCCGGCGCTGTGGAGGTGATGCTGAGCCTGAAATCCGGAGAGCAGATCCATTACCAAACCGATACGCAGCTCCAAACCGGCGGAGGTACGGAAGAAAGCCTGCGGCAGGAGGACAGTACCGTCTTGTATGGCACCGGCAGCGGCAGTCAGTCGGCCCTGGTGCGGCAGGTGACTGCGCCCACCTATCAGGGAGCCGTTGTGGTCTGCCAGGGAGCGGACGACCCAACGGTGAAGCTGGCTTTGGTGCAGGCGGTGGCCAGTGTGACCGGTCTGGGGACAGATCAGATCACAGTAGTCAAAATGCGATGATGAATTGAGGAGGAAACATTCATGAAAAACTGGAAGAAAAACGCTGTGGTGGCATCCATTTTGGTGTTCGTCTGTGCCGGCATTTATCTGAACTGGATGTATACCCAGGACAAAGAGACTGCAGACCTGACCGATACGCTGAATCAGGAGAAGATTCTGGGCGCTTCCACACTGGTGATGAGTCAAACCGGCGATCTGGCGGCAGATGCGGCCAAGGAGGACCTGCAGCAGACCTCCGGCCAGACGACGGATTACTTTGCCGCTGTCCGCCTCAGCCGTCAGCAGGCCCGGGACAGCGCCGTTTCCACCCTCCAGGAGGCCATGGCTTATGGCGAGGACACGCAGGCCGCTTCCGCATCCAAAGAGCTGGAAGGTCTGGTAGAAACTGCTCTGTGTGAGGCGCAGATTGAGAGTCTGGTCATTGCCAAGGGGTACGCCGACTGTGTGGCTTACATGAACGACAATGGAATTTCTGTGGCCGTGGCCGCACCTGAGGCGGGGCTCCAGGAGACGGATGTGGCGCTGATTTCCGACATTGTGATGACCCAGGCCAGCCTGGATCTGGCAGACATCCGAATTGTAGAGGTGAAATAGGGGATATGGCGGAAGGCAAAGGCAGCCTTCCGCCATTTTCCCGGTATGAGGAGAAAACTACAGTTGTTTTTTCCTGGAATTGTGGTAGAATAAGATGAGTGTAACGATTGTGCCCGGCGATACGCCGTGCTTTTGATTTCTAAGGAGGTTCATTCCATGGCAGACAGCAAGCAGTACATTACACAGAACCAGGAAAATGGCACGGTCCAGATTTCCGAGGATGTGATTATTTCCATCGTCACCGTTGCCGTCGGGGAGACCGAGGGTGTGGCGGGCTTCAGCGCCAGGCTGGGCTCCGACATTGCGGAGATCCTGGGCCGGAAGAGCTGGGGCAAGGGCGTGAAGCTGACCATTACCGAGGATGACCGGCTGTATATTGAGTGCAACATTGTGGCCGTCTATGGATACGCTGTGGTAAACGTGGCCAAGGCGGTCCAGGAGAATGTGACCTCTGCGGTGGAGTCCATGACCGGCATGCAGGTGACCGAAGTCAACGTCAATGTCTGCGGCATCACCGTGGAGCAGAAGTAAGAATTTTCATTCTGCATCCATGGAAACCAGAGAGAAGGAGACCGATTATGACCAGGTCAAATGCCAGGGAGCTGGCAGTTCATTTGATATATAGCCGAAGCTTTACCGGGGAAGAGCCGGAGACCGCCCTGGAGTCCCGGCTGGATCAGGCGTACTATGCCGCCCTTTCCCAGGAAAATGAGGTCTATGCGGAACGGCCCAGCCGGAAGCAGCTGGCTTACCTGGACCAGGTGGTGGTGGGGACGGCCAACCGGGCCGAGGAGCTGGACGATGTGATCCGGCGCTATTCCATCGGTTGGGATCTGAGCCGGATTTCCCGCCTGACCCGGGCCATTTTGCAGCTGGCCCTGTTTGAGTGTCAGTGGGTGGAGGATGTGCCCGTAGGCGTGGCGGTGAATGAAGCGGTCACCTTGGCAAAGAAGTACGACGGCGATGATGCCGGTACCTTTGTCAATGGGATTCTCCGCGCCTTCCTCCGAAACCGGGAGCAGCCAGAGCCTGTGGAAGCGCCTCAGGAGGCGCCTGCGCCATGACCGTTTTGGGCTTTGACACCAGCAATTACACCACCTCGATTGCCGCTTTCGACGGCACCTCGGGAGAAAACCAATCCCGCCTCCTGCCGGTCAAGGCGGGGGAGCTGGGCCTGCGTCAGGCGGACGCCTTGTTTGCCCATGTGAAAAGCCTGCCGGATCTTGCCGGCGGGCTGTTTTCCCATGTGGATCCCCAGTCTGTGGCGGCTGTGGGAGTCAGCACCCGGCCGCGGGCGGTGGATGGGTCCTATATGCCCTGTTTTCTGGCCGGAGTGTGCCTGGCCAAGACGGTGGCCTCCCTCCTCCGGGTTCCCTTGGTGGAGGTCTCTCACCAACAGGGGCATCTGGCTGCGGCCCTGTGGTCTTCGGGCCGGGAGGCGCTGTTGGACAGGCCCTTTCTGGCCTGGCACCTCTCAGGCGGCACCACGGAGCTGCTGTACGTAGAGCCCCAGGGGCGGAACGTGGCTTGCAGCCGGATCGGCGGCACCACAGACATTTCTGCCGGTCAGCTCATCGACCGGACCGGCCGGCTTTTGGGACTGCCGTTCCCGGCGGGCAAGGCCCTGGACCAGCTGAGCCGGGAGGCCGGGCCGGTGGAGGGATTCCGGGTGAAGTGCCCGGAGCTGGAGTTTTCCCTTTCCGGTGTGGAAAATCAGGTGCAGCAGTACTTTACCCGGACTGGCAGCCGGGAGAAAACGGCGGCGTTTGCCCTGGACAGTGTTTGCCGGGCCGTATACGCCGCCACCGATCACGCCAGGCGGCGGCATCCGGGGCTTCCGGTGGTGTTTTCCGGGGGTGTGGCCTCCAATGCCATGCTGCGCAGGCAAATGGAACCATTTGACCCGGTATTTTGCCCGCCCCAGTATGCCACGGACAATGCCATGGGGGTGGCGGTCCTGGCCTGGAGGAGTCTGGAGGAGTCCGATGGAACAACCGATTTATAGTGTGACCCAGATCAATACCTACATCCAGTCCATGATGGATTCAGACCGGCTCCTGTCCGGCCTGTGCATCCGGGGGGAGATCAGCAATTACAAGGTGTACCCTTCCGGCCACCATTATTTCTCCCTGAAGGACGCCACCGGCGCTTTGCGCTGCGTCATGTTCAAGTCCAGCGCCGTGCGGCTCCGTTTTCGGCCGGAAAACGGCATGAAGGTGCTGGCATTGGGCAAAATTTCCGTCTTTCCCCGGGATGGGGCCTACCAGCTGTATTGTACCGGTCTGACTCCGGATGGGGTGGGAGATTTGCATGTGGCCTTTGAACAGCTGAAGGCCAAGCTTCAGGCCCAGGGTCTGTTTGATCCCGCCCACAAGAAGCCTCTACCCCGGTATCCGGGGACCATTGCCATCATCACCTCTTCCGCTGGGGCGGCGGTCCATGATATGCTGCGAATTTTGCGGAAGCGGTATCCTCTGACCAAGGTGCTGCTCTTTCCTGTGCGGGTCCAGGGAGTGGAAGCTCCGGCGGAGCTGTGCGGCGCCATCCGCTATGTGAACCGGTGGGATTTGGCGGATCTGATCATCACCGGCCGGGGCGGCGGCAGCCTGGAGGATTTGTGGGCCTTCAACGATGAGATGTTGGCCCGCACCATATTTGAATCCAGAATTCCCGTGATTTCTGCGGTGGGCCATGAGCCGGATGTGACCATCTCCGACTATGTGGCAGATTTGCGGGCGGCTACGCCCTCCAACGCCGCCGAGCTGGCGGTGCCGGATCAGGAGGAGCTGACCCGACAGCTTCGGGTGATGGCCGCTGCCATGAGCGCACACCTGGCCAAGCAGGTCAAGGTGAACCGGCAACGGCTGCGTGTGCTGGCGGCCGCCCGGCCGCTGCAAAGTCCCACGGCTTATCTGGACGAGCGCCGTCTGCTGCTGGACAGCATCCAGCGGCGGCTCTGTGCCGCTCAGCAGCAGACCTTGTCCAGGAGCCGCCAAGGGTGCGTCCGTCTGGCTGCGGCGCTGGACGCCATGAGTCCCCTGAAGGTCCTAACCCGGGGCTATGCCATGGCCCAGACCGAGGGCGGGCAGCTTCTGCGAAGCATCGGGCAGGCGGAGCCCGGCGGCCGGTTTGTGCTGCATCTGTCTGACGGCCGGATTCATGCCACGGCGGATACCATAGAACAGTTGGGCCTGGAGGAGGCCAAAGGAGGTTCCTATGAGCGAGAAGAATGAACAGTCCCAGAGCTTTGAGCAATCCATGGCGCGCTTGGAGCAGATCGTCCGGGCCATGGAGCGGGGAGACGTCCCCCTGGAGGAGTCCCTGAAGCTTTTTGAGGAGGGGACCTCCCTGGTGCGCCGGTGCGGCAGCCTGCTGGATGGTGCAGAGCTGCAAATCAAGCAGGTGATGAAGGGGCCGGACGGCGCCCCGGTGGAAATGGAGTTTGGCAGCCATGAGTGATTGGAATGCACAGCTCACCCAATACCAGGGCTGGATCGAAGACTATTTGACAGAGCGTTGTTTTGTTTACGATTCCGAGCCCCAGCAGAAGCTGTTTGAAGCCATGCGCTACAGCCTTTTGGCAGGGGGGAAGCGCCTTCGGCCGGTGCTGGTGTTTGAATTCTGCCGCCTGTGTGGGGGAGTGTGGCAGGAGGCGGCCCCCTTTGCCGCCGCTGTGGAGATGGTCCATACCTACAGCCTGATCCACGACGACTTGCCTTGCATGGACAACGACGACTACCGCCGAGGGCGGCTCACCAGTCACAAGGTGTTTGGCGAGGCCACCGCGGTGCTGGCTGGGGACGGCCTGCTTACGGCGGCCTTTTCCAGGCTGGTTCAGGCTCCGTATTCTGCGGAAACCAGGCTGCAGGCGGTGGAGGTTCTCTCTGGCTGTGCCGGTGAACTGGGCATGGTGGGAGGCCAGATGCTGGACATGGAGTCGGAGCAGCGGGCCTGCACGGAGGCGGAGATTCTGGACATTCAAACCCGGAAGACCGGGGCGTTGATCCGGGCGGCCTGCCTTTTGGGTGTCCTGGCCGGTTCCGGTGATGAGCAGCAGCAGCGGGCCGCTGCGGAGTTTGCCTCTCACCTGGGCCTGGCGTTCCAGATCCGGGACGACATGCTGGATGTGGTGGGCAACGCCCAGACTTTGGGCAAGGCCGTGGGGATGGACGCCGGGAAAAACACCTTTGTGCGCCTGTACGGCATGGAGGCCTGTGAAGCCCTGGTGATGGAGCATACAAAGCTGGCGGTTGCGGCCCTGAAGCCGTTCCCGGACAGAGCTTGGCTCCAAATGTTGGCAGAATCCCTGACAGACAGACAGTTATAAGCCGGATGGAACCTGGGGAAGCAGAATGCTTCCCCAGGTTTTTTCAAAATTTTTGCATAAGCGCTTGTATATTCATGTACGTTATGTTAAGATATACAGGACGGCGCAGTATCCTAGTCAGAACAGCCAGCTCCCAGGAAGGGCCTAAAAATCCTTTGAAGGGCATATCGATGAAGTCCCTGGTGCTTGCTTTTTACGCCCAGTTTAGGGTGGGTGCTGGGGGTTAAGGATTCCGGGCGCACTCCAATGGCATGGAGTATCCGACCCGGTTTCCGTGGAGACCTGCTATTGTGCGACGGCTGTTGCGCAGCTTCGGCTGCCAAAGACCGCGTACGAAGCTGGTATGAACCTGCATTGCGGTGCGCAGAATCGTGTGCTGTGTGCAGCGTAGCCTGCCTTGCGTGGATAAGCGGGGAAGGGGAGACAAGCGTCTCGGTTCGTGGCCAAGGACCAGACCGCGATTGCCCCGGAAACCTTACCTGCAAAAGAGGCTAAGAGTTGGATTGGGCTGCGGTGGAAAACACCTAGGCTGTAACCGGCAGACGGGGGATTGCAGTACGGACTCAGTGGCAATCGGGTAGCCATTTTGGTAACATTTGGCCAGCGGGATCAAAGGGAAACCGCCCCTTCGGCAACGGGGGGTTCCTGCCGGGGAAATCCAACCCGACCTAAGCCGTAAGATTTATCCCGTCTGCCGCCGTTTTTTACATACTTGGACTGTGATTTGGGAAGGAGCTTGCGTATGCTGGACGAGACGCTACAACGTTCTCTCATATCCCAAAACCGGGATTTTATGAAGGGTGACCGGGAAGACGACCCCTATATGGAAGAATTTGAATCAGACCAGGACTTGAAGCGTCCGCAACCCCCGCTGGTGAAGGCGCCCATGTCTTGCGAAGAGGCAAGGGTTTCTCTCCCCCGGGATTTTTCCAGTGTTCCCATGAAAGACGGACTGGTTGCCCTGATACGGGACCGCCGCAGCGCCCGGGTCTATACCCAGGAATCTATGACTTTGGAGCAGCTGTCGTTTCTCCTCTGGGCGACCCAGGGAGTTAAGGGCCTGCGGGGGAAGTCCTATGCCACGCTGCGTACCGTGCCATGTGGCGGCGCGCGACATGAATTTGAAACGTATCTGCTCCTGCGCCAGGTGGATGGCCTCCGGCCGGGAGCGTATCATTATCTGCCCATGGAACACGCCTTGGAATACCTTCACCCGGAGGAACATTTGGAGCAGGTGATTTCTGATTCCCTGGACGGGCAGAGCTGGGCGGCCAAGGCCAATGTGGTGTTCTATTGGGCTGCGGTGCCATACCGAGCCGAATGGCGATACGGCATTTACGCCCATCGTAATATCCTGGTGGATGTGGGGCATGTGGGGCAGAACCTGTATTTGGCGTGCACCGGTTTGGGTCTCGGCACTTGTGGAATCGGGGCGTTTTCCCATGCATGCTGCAATCAAGTCTTTGGTTTGGACGGAGACGAGGAATTTGTTGTGTATGCGGCCCCCGTGGGTACGGTGCGGGCGGCAGACCAGGCCCAGGAGCAGGCATTTTACCAGTTTGTTGAAGATGAGGGGCTCTGATCAGGAGCCCATGCCAGGGAGCTTCCTGGCAAAAACCGTGCAAAGGAGTTTTTGACCTTGGCAAAAACAGAACGCCCTGGGGAAAAACGGGAGAAAAAGAAAAAATCGAACTTGCAGTGGGTGGTCACCATCTTTTTTATCACCATTGTAATTTCTGGCACATTTTCCTTCACGTCTTCCAGCTTAATGGCTTCTTCCAGTGTCTTTGTTGCCTTTTTGATTTTGCTGTTTATCGTCCTGCTGGGCATCCTATTTGACATTGTCGGTGTGGCGGTCACCTCGGCGGAGGAGCGGCCCTTTCATTCCATGGCTGCAAAGAAGGTGCCAGGCGCGGCGGAGTGTATCATGCTCCTGCGCCACGCCGACCGGGTGGCCTCCATTTGCAACGATGTAATCGGCGATATTTGCGGCGTCGTATCCGGCGCAGCGGCGGCCACGATTGCCGCTGAAGTTTTGGCCGCGTTCCAGTGGTCCGCTGGGACGCTGGTGAGTCTGGCCATGTCCGCCCTGGTGGCCGGTCTTACGGTGGGCGGGAAGGCCGTGGGGAAATCTGTGGCCATGCATTCCTGTACATCCATTGTGTTTACAGCGGGGAAGATCATTTATTGGCTGAAGTGCATTCCCCAATTGCTGCTGCCTCAGAGCAGCGGGAAAAAAAGTAAGTAGGTTGTGTGGTATTTTGAGTATTCTGGAGCGTATACAGGGTCATGAGGATTTGGCTCGCCTGAGCCGGGCGGAGCAGACCCAACTGTGTGAGGAGCTGCGCCGGTTTCTGGTGTCCCATGTGGCGCAGACAGGTGGCCATCTGGCCTCCAACTTAGGCGTGGTGGAGCTGTCTGTGGCCCTGGAAACTGTGTTTGATACCAGGACGGACCGGCTGGTCTTTGATGTGGGCCACCAGTCCTATATTCATAAAATTCTCACCGACCGCAGAGATCAGTTTTCTTCTCTGCGGTGTTTTGGCGGCATCGCCGGTTTTCCCAAACCCTGCGAAAGCGTGACAGATGCCTTTGTGGCTGGTCATGCCTCCAACTCGGTATCCGTTGCTCTGGGCATGGCCCGGGCACGGACTTTACAGAGGGAGCACTACAGTGTCCTGGCGCTGATTGGGGACGGGGCGACCACCGGCGGCCTGGCCTATGAGGGGCTGAACGACGCCGGGGCCAGTCACGAGCCTTTGATCGTCATTTTGAACGACAATGAGATGTCCATTGCGCAGAACGTGGGCGGTATGGCCCATCACCTGTCCAAGCTTCGCACGCGCCCGGGCTATTTTGGCGTCAAGCGGGTTTACAGGGCGGTGACCAACCGGATTCCCGGAGGAAAGTTCCTCTATCGGACCACCCACCGGGTGAAAAACTGGATGAAAAACCGCCTCCTGGACACCACCCTGTTTGAAGATATGGGCTTCACCTACATTGGGCCGGTGGATGGTCATGATTTGGAGCGGATGATCTATCTGCTCCGGGTGGCCAGAAGTCTCCAATGCCCTGTGGTGTTCCATGTCATCACCAAAAAAGGAAAGGGTTATGCGCCGGCGGAGGAGCACCCCAGCCGGTTTCACGGTGTGGGCCCCTTTGACTGTGCGACGGGGGCGATGAAGAGCCCTTCGGCCCTGACTTTTTCCGACACCTTTGGAGACACCATGCTCCAGTTGGGCAAAATCGAGCCGAAATTGTGCGCCATTACGGCGGCCATGCCTGACGGGACGGGCCTCACGGCCTTTGCGTCGGCCTATCCCCGGCGGACCTTCGATGTGGGCATTGCAGAGGGCCATGCCGTTTCCATGGCCGGCGGCCTTGCCAAGGCGGGGATGATCCCAGTGGTGGCGGTCTACTCGACCTTCCTCCAGCGGGCCTACGACATGATCCTTCAGGACGTGGCCATGCTTCACCTGCATGTGATTTTTGCGGTGGACCGGGCGGGACTGGTGGGGGAGGATGGGGAGACCCATCACGGCCTGTTTGATGTGGGCTTCCTCCGGCAGGTACCGGGTCTCACCATTTTGTGCCCCGGCTGCCGGGCGGAGCTTCGGGAGATGCTCCAGTGGGCGGTGCAGAAGTGCGACGGCCCGGTTGCCATTCGCTATCCCAGAGGCGGTGACGGCGCCTTCCTCACAGGCGGCCGGGAGACGCTGTTCCGGGTGGGCCGGGATATCACCCTGGTCACCTATGGCACCATGATCAACCAAGTGCTTCCGGCGGCAGACCAGCTGGCGGAGCGGGGGATTGAGGCAGAGGTGCTGCGCCTTCGCACCATCAAACCCCTGGACATGGAGTCCATTGCCACTTCCGTCCGGAAGACAGGCCGCCTTCTGGTGGTGGAAGAGGTCGGAGGCGTGGGCAGTGTGGGCTATGAACTCATTGAGAAATTGAGTCAGCGGGGTATTCCCGTTGTGTACAGTGGTCAGAATGTGGGAGACCGCTTTGTGACCCACGGCTCCGTGCCGGAGCTGTATCAAGCGTTGAGCCTGGACACGGCATCCATTGTCCGGCGGGCAGAGGAGGTGGTACGCCGTGAAAAATAAAGAGCGACTGGACGTGCTGCTGGTGTCGCGAGGCCTGGCAGAGTCGCGGGCCAAAGCCCAGGCCCTCATCATGAGCGGCCAGGTCTATGTAGACAACCAAAAGGCAGACAAAGCCGGCGCTTCCTTTGCCCAGGATGCTGCCATTGAGGTTCGTGGCGACGCCTGCCCCTATGTGAGCCGGGGCGGGCTGAAGCTGGCCAAGGCGTTGCGGGACTTTGGCGTGGATCCCACCGGCTATGTGTGCAGCGACTCAGGCGCCTCCACCGGCGGCTTCACCGATTGCCTCCTGCAGCACGGGGCGGCAAAGGTATTTGCCATTGACGTGGGCTATGGCCAGCTGGCCTGGTCCATCCGGTCCGACCCTCGGGTTGTGACCATGGAGCGAACCAACATCCGGTATGTCAAGCCGGAGGATTTGGGAGAACCGCTGGATCTGTCTGTGGTGGATGTGTCTTTTATTTCCCTGCGGATTGTCCTGCCTGCCATCCGCTCCCTCCTGAAGCCGTCGGGCCAGGTGTTGTGTCTCATCAAGCCACAGTTTGAAGCGGGCAAAGAGAAAGTGGGGAAAAAGGGGGTAGTCCGGGACCCGGAGGTCCACCGGCAAGTGCTGGATGGCTTCGTGGAGCTGGCTAGGCAGCTGGAGTTTGCCATCTTAGGCCTCACGTTTTCCCCCGTGAAGGGGCCGGAGGGGAACATAGAATTTCTGGCCCACCTGACCCGGGAGCCCCGGGAGGGGATTTGCCCGGATACCGCCGCCATTGTCGCTGCCGCCCATGGCGCGTTGGGAGGTTGACTCCATTGAAAAAGATTGTTTTGACTCCCAATCCCTACCGGGATAAGAGCTTTAAATTTGTCCTGACCGCCCAGAACTGTCTGGCTTCCGCCGGGGTGGAGACCCGGATTTGCCTGCCCTTTGATGTGGACAGGGGCTTTGACCTGCCCCGGGGCGTGACCTTTTCCAATCTGGACAGGGAACTGCCAGGGGCGGATATGCTGGTGTGCTTTGGCGGGGATGGGACCATTCTACACGCCTCCAAAGCCGCCACGCGGGCGGGAGTTCCGGTGCTGGGCGTCAACATCGGCACGGTAGGCTTCATTGCGGAGCTGGAAAGTACAGAGCTGCAGCTCCTGCGACGAATTGCAGCAGGTGAATATGAGATTGAGCGCCGGAAGATGCTGGATGTGGCTGTGACCCGGGATGGGAATGCACTGCTGCGGGAGACCTGCCTCAATGATGTGGTGATCACCAAGGGGGCTGTGGCTCGTGTGGTGCGCCTGGCTGTGTACTGTGACCAGGTCCAGGCCATGGAGTTTGGAGGAGACGGCGTCATCATCGCCACCCCCACGGGCTCCACGGCCTATAGCCTCTCCGCCGGCGGCCCGGTGGTGGAGCCGGAGGCAGGAGTGATGATCATCACCCCCATCTGCGCCCATGACGTGCAGAGCCGGCCCATTGTGACTTCAGACCGGCGGGTCATTTCGGTGCGGCTGGAGCGGTCCGGGAAGCGAAATGCCTTCTTATCCGTGGATGGTGGACGCGCGATTCGCCTGGGCGCCGGGGACATGGTCCAGGTCTCCCGGTCTTCTTACGAAACGCAGCTGGTCCGGCTGAAGGATCGGAGCTTTTTTGACATTGTAAATCATAAATTCAAAAATCTATAAAGGAGCAGTGCATATGAAGACCCAGAGACAGGCCAAGATCATGGAAATCATTTCGACCCGTGATATCGAGACCCAAGAGCAGCTTCTGGAAGCGCTTCAGGATGAAGGGTTTTACAGTACCCAGGCCACCATTTCCAGGGACATCAAAGAACTCCGGGTTGTCAAGGAGCTGACCTCTTTTGGAACATATCGTTATTCTGCCTCGGCCAAGGATGGGGCGGGAACCTTCTCCGCCCGGCTGAACACCATCTTTCGGGAGTGTATCACCAGCTTTGACTATGCCCAGAATATCATCATCATCAAGACCATGCCGGGCCTGGCCTCTGCGGCTGCGTCGGCGGTGGATGCCATGAATATGTCTGTGGTAGTGGGGACGCTGGCAGGCGACGACACCGTGTTTTTGGTGATGCGGGACAACAACGCCGCCGCGGCCTTCTGCGGAGAGATCAAGAATCTATTGGCATAGGAGGGCACGGGGATGAAGAATATTCTGTGGATCGGAGGCATCTATGTAGCCTCGCTTTTGGCGCAGCTGTTCACGGCGCTGCTCTTCCTGTTTTTGCCATGGAGCCCCCTGGTGGAGGCGATCATTTTGTCTTGCCTGTTGCTGGTGGGCCAGGGCTGTGTGTTTTTTGGGGAAGGCCGTCTGGAGCAGGCAGACAGGACCGAGCGCTTTTTGGGAATTGTGTACTGGGTCAAAAGAGTCATCAGTGCCATATTTGCGGCGGCGGTGTGCCATTTGGTCATTGTCGTGCTTGCTGGTCTCTTTTCTGTTCCCGGTTTGGTGCGTGGGCTCTTTGCGCTTCTGTTGGTTTTGACTTGCGCGGGGGGCGTGCTGCTTCTCTGGCGGGCCATAAAACCGGAAGAGGAAGAGCCCGCTGTGCCGGAGGAGCCGGAGGAGAATGGATAGGGGGAAGGTGCTGTGCTGTCGGTACTCCACATCGAAAACATTGCTGTCATTGAGCAGGCGGATATTGTCTTCAATCAGGGCTTTAACGTTCTCACCGGTGAAACCGGTGCAGGTAAATCCATTGTCATTGACGCCATCTCTGCCATTTTGGGGGAGCGGGCTTACCGGGACATGGTCCGCACTGGCGCGGCCAAGGCCTCGGTCCGGGCGCTGTTCCGGCAGGTGCCGGAGCTGCCCTGGTTTCAGGAAAACGGGGTGCCCTATGAGGAGGAGACCCTGATTCAGCGGGAGATCTACCTGGATGGCAAGAACGTCTGCCGGGTCAACGGTCAGCTTCTGTCCGTGTCCATTTTGCGAAAGCTGGGTTTGCAGCTTATCAATATCCACGGCCAGCGGGATTCCCAGCAGCTGTTTGACGAGGGATATCACCTGGCCTACCTGGACGCCTTTGCAGGCGATGAGGCGCTGCTTACTGACTACGAAGAGAAGTTTCAGGCAGTGGCGGCCCTTCGCCGGGAGATTCAGCGGCTGACCATGGACGAGGGGGAGAAGCTCCGGCGGATGGAATCTCTGAAGTTCCAGATTGAGGAGATTTCCCGGGCCCAGCTGAAGCCTGGGGAGGACGAAACCCTGGAGGCCAGGCGGAAGCTCTTGCAGAACGCGGAGAAGCTCTCAGACGGCCTGGACGAGGCTGTGACCGGGCTTTATGGGGATGACGATTCCGATGGAGCCACAGCTTTGCTGACCCGGGCAGAGCGCGCCCTGAGCCGCTTGGGCCGGTTTGACGATTCCCTGGAGGCGCTCCACACGCGGGTGGCCGATCTCATGTACCAGGTCCAGGATGTGGCGGAGGAGCTGCGGGACCGGCGGGCGGATTTTGCCTACTCCGGAGAGGAGCTGGAGTCCATTGAGTCCCGCCTGGATGTGATTCACCGTCTGCGGCGAAAATACGGCGTATCCTGCCAGGACATTCTGGATTATCTGGCAAAAGCTCAGAAAGAGCTGGATGAGATTGAGTTTGCTGACGATGAAATTGCGCGCCTGAAGACTAAGCTTCAGAGCGCGGAGCAGGCCGCCTGGGAGGCCGCCTTTGCCCTGCGTAAGGCCCGACAGGATGGCGCTGAGCGATTGGCCGCTCGGATTTTGGAGGAGCTTCGGCAGTTGGACATGCCCCGGGTGCAATTTCAGTGCCAATTCACACAGACGGAGCTAAGTCCCGTGGGCGCCGATGCCGTGGCCTTTTATATGTCGGCCAATGTGGGCGAAGCGCTGAAGCCAATGAACAAGGTGGCCTCCGGCGGCGAGCTGGCCCGGATTATGCTGGCCCTCAAAAATGTGCTGGCCCAGCAGGATCGGGTGGCGACCCTGATTTTCGATGAAGTGGACACCGGCGTCTCTGGCCGGGCCGCCCAAAAGGTGGCGGAAAAGCTCCGCTCCGTGGCCCGGAACAAACAGGTCCTGTGCGTCACCCACCTGCCCCAGATTGCCGCGCTGGCAGACACCCATCTGCTCATCGCCAAAGGGGAGCGGGAGGGCCGGACCTACACCACCGTGACCCCACTGGACCGGGAGGGACGCAAGCTGGAGCTGGCCCGCATCATTGGCGGCGCCTCCATTACGGAGACCACCCTGAGAAGCGCGGAGGAAATGCTGACAACAGAGGTGCAATAGAGGGTACGACCCCGTAGGAGCGGAGCTGTGTGTCCCTCGGTGGAAACACAGTGCGTTTTCCTCTCGTGTTCAGCGAATTCGTAATGGCTACCACGGGCAGACACACAGGTCTGCCCCTACGATGGTATCCCGACGCAGTGCATGAAACGGATTCTTCGGTATTTTCGTAGAATGCGCCAGTGGAATGTGTTCCGGAGGCCGTGCGTTACGCTGTAAATGGATGGAGTATTGAAAACTTGACCTTGACAATCTCTGGGATTGCCGGTAGAATTTTAATAGCCGCTGCCTGGTACAACGGGCAGCGGTTAGTTTGATTTGGGAGTGATTTGATATGCTGAAAATGACGAGGAACGTGCGCGTATGGAGGGTTCGCGCCAAATAAACACCCCCGCAAAGGAATTTGACCCGCTTTGCGGGAACCCTCCGAAATTTTGGAGGATTTTATGATTACCTTACAACCGATTACAGAAACCAATTATTTGGAAGCAGTTGCACTCCAGGTCTCGCCGGAGCAGCAAGCATTTGTGGCCCCAGCCGTTGGCATTCTGGCCCGGGCCTATGCCTACCGTCGCCATCGGGCAAACGCCTGGGGAATTTATGACGGCTGCCGCATGGTGGGCCTGGCGCTGATGGAGGATTTGGATGAGGAGCCCGTCTGCTACCACCTGTCGGAGCTCTTGATCGATGAAAAAGAGCAGGGCAGAGGTTATGGACAGGCCGCCCTGGCTCTCCTGCTGGCGCAATGCCGCCGGGAAGGGAAGTACCCGAGGGTGGAGGTCTGCGTCAAGAAAATGGACGAAGCGGCCATCCACATCTACGAAAAAGCCGGGTTCCGGGACACGGGCTACACCGACCCGGATGCACCGGACAGCCTGTGTATGGCCTGGGATCTCCCGGAAGTTTGGCGAGGGAAGGTGGAGCTACGCCTCACCGGAATTCAGGATTTGGAGCAGGTGCAGCGCCTTTGGGCCACGCCCTCGGTGATGCATTACGTGGGCTTTCCTGAGGGCCTCCATGAGACCATGGACCACCTGCGGAACGAATGGCTCCCCTGGGTCCAGCAGCCGCCCAAGCGGCAGCACTGGTCTGTGTATGCAGAAGGTGTGGGCTATTGTGGAGAGACCTATTACCATGTGGACGAGACCGGTCTTGCCTGTATGGACATCAAGCTCCTGGACTGCGCCCGGGGAAAGGGCATTGGATATCTGGCCCTGTCTCAAGCTCTGGACACGGCCTTCCGGGTTGGAGGAGCGGCCAGGGCGTATGTGGATCCCCATCCGGAGAATCGGAAGGCTCTGGCTCTTTACGCCGCCCTGGGGTTCCTCCCGGCTGTGCGCCCCAGTCATTTGGAGCCATGGGACAGCACCTACTTCGAGCTGACCCGGGAGAACTGGGAGGCACGCCATGGAATTTAGGGATCGGAATGTGGTCCTACGGGATATGCGGGAAGCCGACATTGAGGACGAAATCCGATGGAACACCCTGGAGACCCAGTGGGCCCAGTGGGACGCCCCATGGGAGAGTTTGGAGGAGCTAAAACACTTTGACCCGGATGCCCATCGGAGGGCAGAGCTGGAATACCTGAAGAAGCCAAAGCCGGAGCTCCGGAGTACATTGGAAATGGATACGGAAACGGGGGTTCATATCGGTTCGACTGCCTCTTACTTTGTGGATCAGGATTTTAACTGGATTCCCAAAGGCCAACCGGGGCAGCGCCGGGCGCTGGGGCTGGATATCAGTGAGAGTCGCTACTGGGGGCAGGGACTGGGAACCCAAGCGCTGGCGGCGTGGATCCTCTATTTTCTGGAGCATGGTGAGGAGGAGCTGTATCTGCAAACCTGGTCTGGGAATACCCGTATGATCCGGTGTGCGGCAAGATTGGGCTTCCGGGAGATTTGCCGGAAACCCAAGCTTCGGCAGGTCGGCGGGCAGGACTTTGACGGTCTGACCTTTTGTCTGGATGTTCCTGCGTTTCAGCGGTACCTGCTGGAAGAAAATTTGAAGGATCTGGCTCTGACTCCAGCCACCCAAGCGGCGGTACTGGCCGCCTATGATGCAAAGCCCGGGTATTACGAGGCTGCAGCGCCAGGGGCTTATCAAGGGGAGGCGCCGGATTTTCCCATTTGTAGGAAAAGCCCCCTGGAGCGATTGGTCCTCTGGTGCTGCTACTTGACCCGGGTGCGGCGGAAGTACCAGGCTAGGGGAGTTCCCCACCGGGTGTTCCTGGACACCGTTTCTGACATTGCGCTCCGGGCGGGGCTGTACGAGGCGAGGACGGGCAAACCGGGCCTTGCCAAGGCGGATGCAATTTGGTTTCGCCATATCCACAATGCCGTGATTTTTCGCCTGGGCTCCTTGCAATTTCAGCTGTTTGAGATGATCTATCTGGATCAGGAGGGCTGTGGGGAGGCGTATATGACCTTTGCGCAGGAACAAAAAGCCCGTCTTCCCCAGGGAACGCCGGTGCTCAATTTGCACATTCCGAAAGGGGCGGATTTGTCTCCGGCGGCGGTAGAGCAGGCCCTGGATCAGGCGATGGAATTTTTTCCTCAGGTGTTTCCAGAGCACCGCGCCAGAGCGTTTCTCTACTATTCCTGGCTGCTGTACCCTGGACTGCGGGAGCTGCTGCCTGCGGGGAGCAACATTTTGCAGTTTGCCGCCCGCTTCCGGGTCATCGGGCAGACCCAGGACCCGGCGGAGTCCATCCGGCGAATCTATGGAAAACGCTTTCCCAGAAGAGGGGATTATCCCCAAAATACGCAGCTGCAGCGTCAGGCGCTGGGGCGGTTTTCCTGCCTCGGGGAGGCCTGCGGGATTCTGGAGATCCCCACACCATGGATTTCCCAGATGGAATAGTGGAATGAACGGAAGGCAGTGCTGGCGGAGCGGTCAAGACCGCTCCCTACGCAGATCTACTTTATTTCTGCACTGCACTAAGGTAAATATATACTACCGCTTTGGCTGTCTGCATATCTGTGGAGGAGCGAAAATTTCTTGACATTCCATCTGTTGTTTGTTAGAATACGCCCATGATGGATCATACGCGTGGAAAGGATGAAGTACCCGGTTCCCCGCTTTCAGAGAGCTTCCGGTTGGTGCAAGGAAGTAGGCGGTCCCGGCGAAATACCTCCTGGAGCGGCCTGCCTGAAGGTGCAGTAGGGTAGGACGGGTCGGCCCGTTACAGCCCAGGCATTGTCAGATGCCGTGAGGGTCCCACCGCGAGGTGTGGCCAAATCAGAGGTGGTACCGCGTTTTGACGCCCTCTGTCCCCATTGGGGACAGAGGGCTTTTTTGATGGAAGGGGGAAAGCTTATGATTGAGAAGTTTTCAGAAGGCAATTTGCCAGAGCTTGCGGCTTATGCCTGCCGGAAAAATGCCCGGCGGGAAAGCGGCTCGGCCTTCTGCTGCCGGGAGGAGGCGTCCATCCGGCGGGATTTTTTGGAGACTTTGGAGTTTGGCGCCCTTTGGCGGGAGGCGGGGCGTATACGTGGAATTTTGAGTTGCTTTCCGGACTGGGAGAAGGGAAATGTAGACTGTGCTCTCCTGGTAGACCGGGAAGGTTATGACTCCACGGCCGGGCAGCTGCTGCGCACCGCCAGAGAGCGACTGGGAAGCCACCTGCGCTACACCTTCTTTTTCCCTAAGGAAAATGAAGATTGCACGGCCTTTCTGGAGGGAATCGGAGCCCAGCGGCGAGAAAACGAGTACCAGATGGTACTGCAACGGAACGACTGGAGGCCAACGGAGGGCTTGTTAGAGCCTCGCCCTTTGGCGGAAGGGGAGGAAGTTCCGTTTGCACAGCTCCATGACCAGGTCTTTCCAGACGTTTATGTCTCTGGCCGGGATATCCTGGGGGATTTGGGAAAGAACCGATTTGTCTATGTATTGGAGGAGAACGGCGCCCTTGCGGCCTATGGAGTGCTGCAATGCGCAGGGTGCCGGACGACAGCGGAAATTTTAGGCGTCCGCCAGGGGCTGCGGGGCCGGGGATATGGCCGGGCCATTCTGAATTATCTGGCGAAGGAGGCCTTTTACAGGCACAGCGCGGCAGAATTGGACCTGATTGTGGACGCGGATAATGATCGGGCCCTTGGTCTATATCAGAAGACCGGATTTCAGATTTTGGAAGAAAACCGGTGCTATCTATTTACAACCTGAAATGCAGCAAAGCTGCGCAGAAAAGGAGCATGCAGTATGAAAGTATATGACGAACTGGTAGCACGTGGGCTCATTGCCCAGGTGACCAACGAAGAGGAAATTCGGGAGATGATTGACCACGGCAAAGCGACGTTCTACATTGGCTTTGACCCGACGGCAGACTCCCTCCATGTGGGCCACTTTATGGCCCTGTGCCTGATGAAGCGGCTGCAAATGGCGGGAAACAAACCCATTGCCCTCATTGGCGGCGGCACGGCCATGATTGGAGATCCCTCCGGCCGGACAGATATGCGGTCTATGATGACCAAAGAGACCATTGATCACAACTGCCAGTGCTTCAAGAAGCAGATGGAGCGGTTCATTGAGTTTGGCCCTGGCAAGGCCCAGATGGTGAATAACGCCGACTGGCTGCTGAACCTCAATTATGTGGAATTCATCCGGGACGTTGGCGCCTGCTTCTCCGTCAACAATATGCTCCGGGCGGAGTGCTTCAAGCAGCGGATGGAAAAGGGCCTTTCCTTCCTGGAATTCAACTACATGCCCATGCAGTCCTATGACTTCTACTATCTGTTCCAGCATTACGGCTGCAACATGCAGTTTGGTGGCAATGACCAGTGGTCCAACATGCTGGGCGGTACAGAGCTCATCCGGCGGAAGCTGGGTCAGGACGCCCATGCCATGACCATCACCCTACTGCTCAACTCTGAGGGAAAGAAGATGGGCAAGACCGCCAGAGGCGCTGTGTGGTTGGACCCCAATAAGACCAGTCCCTTCGATTTTTATCAGTACTGGCGGAATGTGGAGGATGCGGATGTGCTGAAATGCATCCGGATGCTCACCTTCCTGCCCCTGGAGAAAATCGACGAGATGGACACCTGGAAAGACGCCAAGCTGAACGAGGCCAAGGAGATTCTGGCATTCGAGCTCACCAAGCTGGTCCACGGGGAGGAAGAGGCGCAGAAGGCCCAGGCTGCCGCCAAAGCCCTCTTCTCCGGCGGTGGGGATGACAGCAGCATGCCCACCACAGAGCTGGGAGAGGACAAACTGACCGATGGGAAAATCGGCATTTTGAACCTGCTCACCGCTTGCGGCCTGACTGCGTCCAATGGCGAAGCCCGGCGGCTGGTGCAGCAGGGGGGCGTGTTTGTAGACGAGGAGAAGGTGACGGGGATCGACTTTGCCGTCACCGGGGAGCAGCTCCGGCAGGGCATCAAAATCCGGAAGGGTAAGAAGGTCTTCCACAAGGTGGTGTTGATTCAGTGAGTTCGAAGGTATGGTTTGAGGCCGCAGCAGCGGGAGATTTTGCCGCTGTGAACCGCCTGGCCAGGCAGGTTCACGAGCTTCACGTGTCCTGGCGGCCGGACATTTTTCGGAAAACGGAGTTTCCCATCTCTCAGGAGGACTTCCGGGATTTGGTAAACCGGCAGGAGATTTATGTCCTCCGGGGACAGGAGGGGCCGGTGGCGTATGGGATCATCTCTACCCTAACTAGGGACCGGCCGGGTCTCGTGCCCCGCAGCATTCTGCGGCTGGAGGAGCTGTGTGTGGATGAATCCTGCCGCCGCTCCGGTCTGGGCAGGTTGCTGATGGACCATCTCATCACCCTGGGCCGAAGTCTGGGCTGCACCGACGTGCAGCTCACCTGCGACCCCCACAATGCGCCGGGGATTGCGTTTTACGAGAGCTTGGGGATGCGGGTAAAAACGGTGCAGTATCAAATGAAATTGTGATTGCGTCTCATGTGGATTGGGGGGGCAAAAGTGGAAAGAGTCATAAAACAAATGGAAGAAAAATATCTTCTACCGTCGCTCGACCTGGTAGAAGATGTGTTTACGCAGTGGGATAGCCCGGAAGAAGGAAGGGTTGTACGTCGTCTGGTTGAAGAAATAAGAGCAAAAAAGTATTACGTCCCGGAGCTTGAGCTGATTATGGTGGACGGAATCGACGATGTGATAGGGTATGCCATGTTTTCGAGATTTCATATTGAAGGAAGGTATGAGGATGAATTGCTTATCCTCACGCCTGTTGCCGTAAAAACGGAATTGCAAAGGCAGCACATTTCAAGGGATTTGATTGAATATGGATTTGCAAAAGCAAGGAAACTGGGGTTCACGGCTGTTCTTGTTGAAGGAAATCCGAAAAATTATAATCCGCGAGGCTTTCAGACGAGCGCTGATTTTGGGATCGTAGCAAGTTCGAAGATTCATTTGCCGCACGTAAGCTGTTTGATGGTGAAAGAACTTGCCGAGGGGGCGCTTGCGCATATGAGTGGAACTGTAGATTACTCATTTTATGAATCGTTGCGGTAATATGCGTTGCGATATCGTCCTAGGGTGGACCTGCGTGTCCGCTGGTAGTAGACATTGCGAATTCGCCGAAGATGGGCCGGAAACGCATGATGTTTCTGCCGGGTGGACACATGGGTCCGCCCCTACGGCGGACGGGGAGCATAGGCGGAAGTTACCAGACGTATTTTGTCATTTTAATGCCCCTTGACGACAGAAAAGAGGGGCCATCTACGTCAACACCGAAGAATCTGTTCATGCACTGCGTTGGTATCTCACCGTAGGGGCGGACCCATGTGTCCGCCCGTGGTAGGCATTACAAATTCGCTGAACATGGGAGGAAACCGCACGGTGTTTCCGGTAAACGGACACATGGGCCCGCCCCCAGGATTTCATCGTAACTCTGCTTGTGTTACATGTTAGGCATAAGTGTTTACGATTCTGCCGGAGGGAAGCGCAAGGTGATGGAGAGTTTCCCATCTCGGTACTCTGCGCCAATGAAGCCGTTCATGCGCTCAGTCAGGAGTTTGGCAATGGACAGACCCAGGCCAGTGGAGCTGCTGCCGGTTTGGACGGTGTAGAAGCGATCAAAGAGTCTCCCGGCGGTGAAGGTGGTGAGACCTGCTGCGGCGTTGGTAAAGACAATGGTTCCCTCCTGGTCCATGCAGACAGTGAGGTCTCCACTGCTGTATTGAGGGCGTTTCCCAGAATGTTGCTGAAAATGCGACTGAGGGCCGAGGGGTCCAGGCATCGCTCCACCCGGCTTTCCGGAAGCTGAATTTCCGGGGTGATGTTCCGCTGCTCCATCGCGCCGTAGAAAGACAGGAGGGCTTCCTCCAATGCGCCCCGGAGATCCAGGGGCACAGGGACGAGAGGCTGGGAAGAGGCGGCTATGGAGTAGCGGAACAGCTCCTCTGTCAGCGCTTTGAGTGCTTCGGTCCGGTTTTGGATCTGCGCCAGGTACCGGGCTGCTGGTTCCGCCAGAGGTTCCTGCTCCAGGAGATCCAGGTAGCCACAAATGGCGGTGAGAGGGGTGCGCAGATCGTGGGAAATGCCTGCAATGGCGTCCTTCAGTTCGAGATCTCCCCGCTCCCAGCCGTAGGCGCTGGGAGCGGAGTGTTCGAAGCTGGGCGTTGTTTGTACTCAGCTTGAAACCGATTCCCCAGACGGCTTCGATATATTCTCTGCCGTCAGCTTCCCGCAGTTTTTTGCGCAGATTGCTGATGTGCTGCTTCAGAGAGCTGTCAGTACAGTCGGGAGTGTCCAGGCTGATCCGGTCCAGGATGACGGACTTGGCCAAAACCTGTTTGGGATTCTGCATCAGGAGCTTTAGAATGGCGCATTCTGTTTTCGTAAGGTGGACGGTCTGTCCGCCCACGACGACGGTGCGGGAGGCGGGGTCCAACTGTAAGCTGCCTACGACGATGGGGGCTGTGGGGGAGTGGGGCGTAGCGCCCCGCAGCTGTACCGTGATTCTGGCCAGGAGCTCCTTGGTGTCAAAAGGCTTTGTCATGTAGTCGGCTGCGCCGCCCAAAAGCAAACGGACTTTGTCTTGGGTGTCCACCTTGGCGCTGAGTACAATGACCGGAATGCCTGCCATTTCCGGCAGAATCTCCTCTCCGCTCCGTCCGGGCAGCATGAGGTCCAGCACAATGAGGTCTGGCCGATGCTGGGACAGAAGATACAGCGCTTCCGTGCCAGAATAGGCCTGCAAAACAGCGTAACCCGCCTTTTGTAAAAGCTCGGCCAGCATATTGCTGATGGGAAGGTCGTCGTCAACAATGGCAATGGTTTTCATAAGGTTGCTCCTTTGCATGGGGATATGGACCTGGTGTGTCAGAGATAGATGTATGATAGCCGCTGCTCTATGGGATGGCAAGTCGCCCTTGAAACGCAAAAGCAGAAGAAAATCAATTTGCCGGGCTGCCCATTGGGCAGTCCGGCATAGGAAAACATTTCGCTTGGGAGTGGAGACAGCGTTTATAAATCGTCGGCATCCTGGACCGGGACCTCGTCCGGATCAGCAGGTACGCCGGTCCAGCTGCCTTGGGGATCGGTTTTGGCTGCCTGGAAGTCTACCAGGGGATCTGTTTGAACCAGGGGCTTTTTATGCTTGGCCATTGCGATTGTGCACCTCCTAAATGGTATCTGTGTGAAAAGGGGTGGGGTCAGTCGTCGCCGCGCAAAAGATTTTCTGCATAGTCCTTCAAACTCTCCAGGGAGTTGACCCCTTGGGAGCGGGTTTCCATTTGCTCCTGGACATAGCTGGGCAGGGAGTGAAAATACGCCTGTGCTTCCGGCTCGCCGGCCAGCAAAGCGTGCAGATCTGAATATTTCAAAGTAATCACCTCAAGGTCAGTATGCCCTGCAAGTACGAAAAATTGCATGTATTTGTAGGATTGGATGTCCATTTGTGGGGCCAACTATGCTGGAGAAATTTTTCAAAAAGGGAAAAAAGGACTTGCATTTTGGAGCTCTTTGTGTTACTATATCCAGGCACTTGAGGTGTGCATGCGCCAGTAGCTCAGCTGGATAGAGTGACTGACTACGAATCAGTAGGTCGGGGGTTCGAGTCCCTTCTGGCGTACCATGCCGGAGCAAAGTCCGCTTTGCTCCGGCATTCTCTATGTTTATAATTTGTGGGCGCTTTTGCCCACAGAACCCTGCGGATGCAGGCCATGGAACGGGTTGAGATACCCACGAGTCGGTCACTGTAATGCTCCCCAGGGGAGACAAGTCAGGCTATGGTCTTTGGCGCTGCTGCCGAAACTGGCAGCGCCTGATGTATCCGCGCCCATACGGGCGCGGTTTTTTTGGAGGTTGCAATGAAGCGAGCGGAGTTGGCCGGTAGACTGCATCTGTCCACCATCGGTTCAGACAGTCGGCAAATGGCCATGCAATATGGGCTGGGGCTGGAAATAGCAGACTTTTGTACTGCGGTGAATCTGGATCAGAACGTGGCGGCTCATCGGATGGCGGTCCGGAAGGAGATGGAGGGGATCGGGAGCTTCTGGTTCCACGCGCCCTTTGCGGAGCTGTCGCCTGCCTCCATTGATCCGAAGGTGCGCGGGGTGACGATTCTCCGCTATCGGCAGGCTATGGAGATGGCGGCTTCTCTGGGCATTTCCAGATTGGTCATCCACAGCGGCTTTATCCCACTGGTGTATTTTCCGGAGTGGTTTGTGGAGCAATCGGTGGTGTTCTGGCGGGAATTTCTGGAGGAAACGCCAGAGGGGATCACCATTGCCCTGGAAAATGTGATGGAGCCGGGGCCGGAGATGTTGGTGGAGATTGTCCGGCAGGTGCAGGACCGGCGCCTGGGTTTGTGCCTGGATGTGGGACATGCCAACAGCCGGGTCTCCAAGACGCCGGTGGTGGATTGGGTTGCGCCCATGGCCCCCTATTTGCGCCATGTGCATCTGCACAATAATGAAGGCGATGCTGATTTGCACCAATGCCTGGGGACGGGGACCGCTCCCATGGAGGCGGTGCTGGACCGTATCCTGGCCAGCTGTCCCCAGGCCACGTTTACAATTGAAAATCCATGCTGCGCCCCCTCGGTGGCTTGGCTGAGGGCCCACGGATATTTAGTTGATCAATAGCTGCATTACATATACAACATATTGGGAGGAAACAGATCATGACTTTGGAAGCGTTCAAGAAGGTTCTGGATGCGATTGCACCGGTGGACCGGGAGGCCATGGACCGGGCAAAAAAACGCCAGGCGGAGCTGGCCAAGCCCCCAGGCAGTCTGGGAAAGCTGGAGGATATGTCCATCCGTCTGGCCGGTATTACCGGTCAGGTGTGCAATCAGCTGGAAAACTGCCGGATTCTGGTGTTTGCAGCGGATAACGGCGTCATTGCAGAGGGCGTTTCCTCTTCGCCAGAGTCTGTAACGCTCAGTCAGGCGGTGAATATGACGCGGCACATCACCGGTATGTCTGCACTGGCAAAATATTTTGGCAATTCTGTGGTGGTGGCGGATGTGGGCATTAATGCCGAGGTGCGGTGCCCTGCAGTGCTGGACCGGAAGATCCGCCGGTCCACCCGCAATCTGGCCAAAGAACCTGCGCTCACCCGGCAGGAGGTGCTGGACGCCATGGAAGTGGGACTGGATCTGGTAAGCCAGGCCAAAGCAGAAGGGGTCCAGGCCATCGGAGTCGGGGAGATGGGGATTGGCAATACCACCACTTCTTCAGCCGTTTTGGCTGCGCTCACAGGCGCTGAGGTGGAGCAGGTGACGGGCCGGGGCGGCGGCCTGACAGATCAGGGCTTTGCCACAAAAAAGCGGGTGATTGAAGAGGCGCTGGCCCTGCACCGGCCCAATGCCAGCGATCCTTTGGATGTTCTGAGCAAGGTGGGCGGTCTGGATCTGGCCGCTATGACAGGGGCGTTTCTGGGGTGTGCACGCCACCGGATTCCCGGGGTGGTGGATGGGTTCATCTCCATTGTGGCGGCGCTGTGCGCCTGCCGCCTGTGCCCCCAGGTGCGGGAGTATCTCTTCCTGTCTCATGCCTCCTATGAGGTGGGCTATCAGCTGGCGGCCAGGGAGTTGGGGTTGGATGCCTGCCTGCTTCTGGGTATGCGGCTGGGAGAGGGCAGTGGCTGCCCACTGGCCTTCCAGATTTTAAAAGGGGCCTGCGCGGTGATGTGCGGGATGGGCACCTTCCAGGAGGCGGCAATTGATGACGAATATCTGGAGGAAATCCGGGCAGTCGATTCTTATACGGTGGTTTTGCCATGAAAATTTTGCTTTTGGGCGGTAGCAAAAGCGGAAAAAGCGGTCTGGCGCAATGCTTGGCCCGAAATTTGGCCGGTACGAAGGCGCTGTATTATTGGGCCACCATGGAGCCAAGTGACGCGGAAGACCAGGCCCGCATCCGGCGGCATTTGCGCGAACGGGCAGGCTGGGGCTTTCAAACCGTGGAGCAGGGACGGGACTTACCCCGGGCCTTGCATGGGCTGGATGGAAGCGGGACCGTACTGTTGGACAGTGTGACGGCGCTGCTGGCCAATGAGATGTTTGGACCGGAAGTGGATTTGGATGCGCCGAAGCGGGTGACCCGAGACCTGCTGCAATTGGGCAATTCGGTGGCCAATTTGGTCTGTGTCTGCGACGATCTCTTTCGGGATGTCGGGCGGTATGACCCGATGACCGAGGGATACCGGCGGGGTCTGGCCCAGATCTGCCGGTCCCTGGCGTCGGAGTTTGATGTAACCGGCGAGGTGCTTTTGGGAAAGCCCAAAGCGTACCGGGGAAAAGCGCAATTGCAGGAGGCATGGAAGAGATGAGGGGCTGGATTTACGGATTTTTTATGACCTGGGGGATGTTCCTCTCCATTCCCTGTCCCGTCCGCATATGGGACGAGAAAGCCAGGGGAAAGATGATGGTGTGCCTGCCTCTGGTGGGCGCGGTGGTGGGGGGCTTGTGGGCGCTGGCTGCCTGGCTTCTGGGGCGGATTGACTGCCCGGCGCCGGTGCAGGCTCTGGTGCTGGCGGCAGTTCCCTGGCTTACCACAGGATTTCTCCATCTGGATGGCTATATGGACGTCTGTGATGCGGTGCTGTCCCGGCGGGATTTGGCAACCCGGCAGAAAATTCTGAAAGACTCCCACTGCGGGGCCTTTGCGGTGATTGCGCTGGGACTGCTGTTCCTGGCCCAGTGGAGTGTGTTCTTTACAGCTGGGACGGTGGCGTTGCTGCCCCTGGGGATGATTCCGGTGGCGACCCGGGCCTGTGCCGGTCTGGCGGTGGTATCTCTGCGGCCTATGGGGACCAGTCAGTATGCCAACTTGGACCGGAAGGGCAGAGCTGGCAGGCAAGCGGCGCTGGTGGCGATGATTTTGCTGGCTGTGGGATTGCCCATCATCCGGCTGGGTGGAGCGGGTTGTGCTCCGCTGGCCGCCGCTGTGGGGTATGGATTGGCGGCCTGGTACGGATTTCGTCAGCTGGATGGGATGTCCGGCGATATTTCTGGCTTTGCCCTCACCCTGGGGGAGCTGGTTGGCGCAGCAGTTTTGACGTTGGTGAGGTGAGCGTATGGATTTGATCATTGGCGGAGCCTATCAGGGAAAACTGACCTGGGCAGTGGCTCAATATGGGCTGGAGCAGGGGGAATTGCTGGATCTGGCGGTGGAATCGCCCCGGGCAGCCCGGTGCTGGTACCATCTGGAGGAGCTGACCTGGCGACAGGTTCAGGCTGAAAAAGATGCCAGTGCGCTTTTGGCGCGTCTGGGTCCGGATTTGCCGGAAGTGGTGATTTCCCGGGAAATTGGCTCTGGCGTGGTCCCCATGGATCCCAAGGAACGGGCGTGGCGGGAACTGCACGGACAGGTACTGCGGGCGCTGGCGGAGCGATCCCACCGGGTGATTCGGGTGTTTTGTGGTCTTGCGGAGGTGTTGGAATGAAGCTGACGCTTTTGCGCCATGGTATCACAGAGGGAAACCGTCGGCGGCTGTACTATGGCAGCACGGATTTGCCCCTTTTGTCAGAGGGATGGGCGGCGCTGGAGGCGCTGCGGACCCGGGGCGGATACCCCCAGGCGACGCGGTATTATACCAGCGGTATGATCCGGACGGAGCAGACACTGCTGGCCCTCTACGGTCCAGTTCCCCATGAGGTGTTGCCCGGGTTGCGGGAGATGGATTTTGGAACATTTGAAATGCGTGCTTATGAGGAGCTGAAGCATGATCCGGCCTACCTGGCCTGGCTGGAAGGAGATGTGGAGGCCAATCTCTGCCCCGGCGGTGAGAGCGGTCACATCGTGACGAAACGGGCTTTGGAGGCGTTGGCCCCCATTCTGGAGGCGGAGGAGGATGCCGTCTGCGTGACGCACGGCGGCGTCATTGGCGGTTTGCTGGCCCGGTGGTTTCCAAGCGCGGAGGGCCGCTACGCCTGGACACCTGCTCCAGGCAGCGGATTTCAGATCGCATTTCAACATGGGATTCCAGAGGAAGTTTGGGCTGTGCCCGATGTGTCTGTTGGAATCTAGTACAGGATGTGGCGCTTTCAAAGCGATTTTGACTGCATGCCACTTTACTTCTGAAGAAAGCCATGTTAAAATGGAAAAAATGAACTATGAGGTGATTCTCATGCAGCGTACGTACCGGGCATTCAGCATCCTGTTTTGTGTGTGCTTTCTTTTGATTGCAGCGTCTGTTTTGCTGTGTAATGGCTTGTTTTTGGCGGTGGCGTGTGTATGCTTGGGCTTTTATTGGCTATCCCGGCACCAGGTGCCGAGGTTCACACTCTGGCTTCTTGTAGGCGGGATTCTGGTGAGACTGGTAGTGATTTGGATTCTCCATCCGCCGCTTGAGTCGGATTTTGAGAAGCTTTATGAGGCAGCACAGAGTCTGCTGGCGGGAGATCTATCGTTTAACAGTACGCCCTATTTCCGTCTCTGGGCCTATCAAAGTGCTTATGTATGCTGGGAAGCAATGTGGCTGACAATTTGGAATCACCCAATTTTTTTGGAGATTGTGCATGCCTGCTTTGCCGCTGGGACAGTGTGCTTGTTGTACCGTATCGTTTTGCCCCATGTTCGGCAGTCATCGGCACAGCTGATGGCATTGCTGTTGACGTGCTTTCCTTTTGCGTGCACGTTAACTACAGTTTTGACCAATCAGATTCCCTCGGCCTTTTTTCTTGTATTGGGAATTTGGCTTTTGATTTGTCCAGATGCAGAGCGTCTTCGTTTTTGGAGGTATCCCCTCTGTGGTGTTGCACTCCAGATGGGCAACCTTTTGCGACCGGAGGGCATCATTATACTGATAGCAGTGTTGGCATGGCTATTCTTTTCCCTGCTGCGGGAGCCAAAGCGGGTGAAACGTCTGCTATGTGGCGTCTTGGCATTGATTGCTCTTTATTATGCAGTCGGTTTTGGTGCGGATTGGCTTGCGAAAGCCACGGGTTTGAATCCCAACGGTTTACAAAACTCGTATCCTGGATGGAAGTTTGTTTGCGGGTTGAACCATGAGACTGGCGGTATGTATTCGGAGGATGACTGGAACCTGCTGGGGAGCACGTTGGATGAAAATTATATGCCGACTCCTGAAACAGAGCAGTTGCAGAAGGAGTTGATTTCTCAGCGTTTACATGTTTCTCCCGCTCAACTGGGGAAACTGATTCTTAACAAGGTTCGTAATTTATGGACTGCCGGTGGTTTGGTATGGGCTTTCCGCCACGTTAGTCAGAGTTCAAACTTTTTCGTTAGGGAACTATATCAGGTGATACGTGATTTTGATCGGGCACTATTTTTCCTGGTTTTTGCTTTGGCCTGCTTCGGACTTCGGAAAAAGAAGTCTCCGGATGGCTATTTGCCGTATTTTGTGTTTTTTGCTGCATTTTGTGCGTTTTTACCCATAGAGGTACAGCCACGGTATGCGTATTTGCCCCAGCTTTTCCTGTTTGCTGCTTCGGCATTTGGCTTGGATGAGCTGGCAAATATAATAGAAAATAGAAGAGGAGAATTGCGATGCCTGTAACACTTTATTTGGCGATTCCCTGCTACAATGAAGAGGAGGTCCTTCCGGAGACAGCCAAGCGGCTAAGGGAGAAGTTTTCTGCACTCCGAAAGACGGGGACCATTAGCGCGGAAAGCCGTGCTTGTTTCATTGACGATGGATCGAAAGACAAAACGTGGAGTTTGATTTGCGAATTGCACCAGAAGGATCCAATGTTTTCTGGGATTAAGCTTTCTCGTAATCGAGGGCACCAAAATGCACTCCTCTGTGGCCTAATGACTTTGCGGGAGCGTGCGGACTGTGTGATTTCTTTGGATGCGGATCTCCAGGATGACATCAATGCCATTGACGGTATGCTGGAAAAGTTTCAGGATGGTTGCGATATAGTTTATGGAGTTCGCTCCAAAAGGAAAACTGACACAGCATTTAAACGAATGACTGCGCAGGGCTTTTACCGGGTCATGAAGGCGCTGGGGGCGGATGTAGTATTTAATCATGCGGATTACCGTCTAATGAGCCGCCGGGCGCTGGATGCACTGGCTGACTATAAGGAAGTGAATCTATTCCTGCGGGGGATGGTGCCACTCGTGGGCTATCGTAGCGATATCGTTTACTATGAGCGCGCAGAGCGATTTGCAGGTGAAAGTAAGTACCCTCTGAAAAAAATGCTTTCGTTTGCCTGGGAGGGCATTTCTTCTCTGTCAGTAAAGCCGATCAAACTGATTACCCGGCTGGGAATTTTGATGTTTGGAATCAGCATTCTGATGATGATTTGGTTCCTGATTCGGCATTTTACGGGACACACAATCACTGGATGGTCCAGTTTGGCTGTTTCTTTATGGGCAATTGGCGGTTTACAACTTTTGGCTATCGGTATTGTTGGTGAATATATTGGAAAGATTTACCTGGAAACCAAAGGCCGTCCGCGCTACTTGGCGGAGGTCATTTTGGATGACTGGAAGGGTGCATAATGGAAAAATTGAAAAAGCTGTTTGATGAAAAACTGCTGAAGTTCATTTTGGTTGGCGTGGTCAATACGCTGGTTGGAATGGCAATTATGTTTGGTCTCTATAACCTGGCCCATTGCAGCTATTGGGTGTCGTCTGCGGCAAATTATATTTTGACCAGTATCCTCAGCTATTTTCTGAATAAGTACTTTACGTTCCAAAACCGAGAGCGCAGTGTGGGACAAGTGGTCCGGTTTGTTGTGAATATTGCGGTATGCTATGGTTTGGCGTATGGCATTGCGAAACCGCTGTGTCTGCAATTGCTGGCAAATGCCAGTACGACGGTGCGGGACAATGTTTCAATGTTGGTGGGAATGTGCCTATTCACGGGACTGAATTATTTGGGGCAGCGTCTGTTTGCATTTCGGACCAAATCGTAATGTGACGGTACCACTCTGACCAGGCTCTGCGTCCAAAGGACGGCTGTACTTTCTGATTCTTTGACAAAAACGCAAATCGGCAGCTCTTTTACAGAGTTGCCGATTTGTGTGTTTTGTTTTCTGATTGGAAGATGAAAATGGAAGAGTTTGAAACAACTGACCTGGCAGATTTGTTTACCGGTTCCAAAGCGAGATTTAGGAATCACTTGGCCGCAGACAATGGTACAGCATGCAGACAAAATCACCTGCGGTAGGCGGCTGGGCGATCTCCCGTTGCGCCATGGCTGTAAGTAGCTTTGGATTGGCATCCCAAGCCCGCGCAGCGGAAATTCTGAGGCTCCGCTCTACACAGGCAGGGGTGCAGCCACACTGCTTGCCCACTTCCGGATAGAAGTCTAAAGTCAGTCGCTGCAGCCTTGATGGCTCTTTGATGGCCAGTGCGATGGCAGTCTGTGCAATGGGGTAGCCAGCCTGGGATGGATAAATACCAAGTTGATACAGCACATTTTCTACTTTATTCATTCGCATTCCCTCTCCTCAAAAACGGGTGCTTTTATAATAATGTATCAGAACGCAGTTTGCAAATGTTTTTTTAAGAATAGTCAGGATTCTCAAAACATCGACAAAAAGGGAGAATTTGCGAAAAGAAGTTCCTGTGATGGTAAAGTAGGCCAGGACGTCGGGAGGAGAAAAGTTTTCGGGATTTGTGGCTTTTGCCACTTTACGCCTTCCGAAAAATGTAATAAAATAGATCCATCAAACGAGGATGGGAACGACTATGACAGAGAGTTTCGAAACAAAATTTGCAGCAGCTAGGCGGCGTTATATTGCCTCCCGGTTTGAACAACTGAATCCCATGCAGCGGGAGGCCGTATTGACGACGGAAGGACCGCTGCTTTTATTGGCTGGCGCCGGCAGCGGGAAAACAACGGTGCTGATCCAGCGGATTGCCAATCTGATCTCTTTCGGATGCGGCAGCGACAGCCCGGAGGTCCCTCTGGGGGTGACCCAGGAGGACCTGGAATTTTTGGAGCATTTGGGGCAGAAGCCAACCGAAGCAGAACGGGAGCGGGCGGAGCAGCTCTGCACGCTGCGCCCTGCGGCGCCTTGGAGCATCATAGCCATCACCTTTACCAACAAGGCGGCCACGGAGTTAAAAACTCGGCTGGAGGCGGCTGTGGGCTCCAAAGCCTATGATGTGTGGGCAATGACATTCCATTCCGCCTGCTGCCGGATTCTGCGGCGGGAAATTGAGCGTTTGGGGTATGACCGAAGCTTTACCATCTATGACACGGCAGACTCTGAGCGGATTATGAAGGATATTATCAAGGCAATGGGCCTGGATGACAAGTCCTTCCCTGCGAAGTCGGTGCTGCGTATGATCGGTCAGGCAAAGGACAGGCAGCAGACGCCGGAGGCGTTTGCAAAGACGGCGCTGACCAAGGGAGACTACCGTCTGGAGAAAATTGCGGAAGCCTATGCAGAATACCAAAAGCGGCTGAAGGCCAACAATGCGGTGGACTTTGACGACATCATTTACCTAACTGTGGAGATTTTGGAGAATTTCCAGGAGGCGCGGGAATACTACCAGAGGAAGTTCCGCTATGTGCTCATTGATGAGTACCAGGATACCAACCGGCTCCAGTACCGTCTGGCGGCCTTGCTGGCCGGTGGGCATGAGAACATCTGCGTGGTAGGCGATGACGATCAAAGCATTTACCGCTTCCGTGGAGCCACCATTGAGAATATATTGAACTTTGAGCAGGAGTACCCAGGGGCCCGCACCATTCGCCTGGAGCAGAATTACCGCTCCACCCAGTCCATTTTAAATGCAGCCAATGGGGTCATTGCCAATAACGCAGACCGGAAGGGGAAGACACTCTGGACGGCCAACGGGGTGGGGGAGCCCATACTGGTATACGAAGCTTACAATGAAACGGAAGAGGCCAACTTTGTATCTGGCCAGATCCTGGCTCGCTCCCATGGACAGAATTTCAAGGATTTTGCAGTTTTGTACCGAACCAATGCCCAGTCCAATGCAATGGAATATTCCTTCAAACGCAACGGGATTCCTTACCGTATCATCGGCGGTACCCGCTACTTTGACCGGGCGGAAGTGAAGGATATGCTGGCTTATCTCTGCGTTCTGAATAATCGGAACGACGACCTGCGGCTACGCCGGATTGTAAACAACCCGCCTCGGGGGCTGGGAGGCAAGACCATGGAACTGGTGGAACGCCTGGCCCAGGAGGGGGGACGCTCTCTGTACGATGTGATCTCCCATTCGGAGCAGTATGAGGAGTTGGACCGGCCTGCAGAAAAGCTGCACAGCTTTGCACAGATGTTGGACGACTGTACGCAGCTTCTGGATGAGGGGATGCCCCTGACAGATTTCTATGAGGAGCTGCTGATCCGCACGGGCTACGCTGCCATGTTGGCAGAGAAACACACCGAGGAGAACCAAACCCGTCTGGAAAACGTCCACGAATTGAAATCCAGTATGATCAGCTATATGGGACATACAGAGTCGCCGACTTTGGCCGGCTTTTTGGAGGAGATTGCCTTATACACGGATATTGAGCAGTATGATCCCTCTGCCGATGCGGTGGTGATGATGACCATGCACAGCGCCAAAGGGCTGGAATTCCCTCAGGTGTTCCTGGTGGGTCTGGAAGAGGGACTGTTTCCGGGGATGCGGGCCATTGGGGAGCCGAAAGAAATGGAGGAGGAACGGCGCCTGTGCTATGTGGCCATTACCCGTGCCAGAGAGCATCTAACCATTTCCCATGCCAATCAGCGGATGCTCTATGGACGGACCAACGCCTGTATGCCTTCCCGATTTCTGAAGGAAATCCCGGCTGAATGCGTGGAGAATCGGGGTGGCTACCGTCCAAAGCCTGTGACGCAAGAAACCTCCAGCGGATATGGCTCCTCTTATTATAATCGTAGCCCACGTACCAACCCGGCAGTGGAGCGGCGGAAGGCCCATATGAAGCAGGCGGAGTACTCCGATTTTGCGGCTAAGGCCACGGCACAGGTTTCCATTGAGTTCAACCAGGGAGATGTGGTGGAGCACACCGCATTTGGACGGGGGATGGTGCTGTCTGTCATGAAAATGGGGGGAGATGCCCTTCTGGAGGTTGCGTTTGACGGGACCGGAACCAAAAAGCTGATGGCAAAAACCGCTGCATCCCATATGAAGAAGGTATAAGCTCCGATCATGCAACATACGCTGTCCGGGAGGGGATAGCATATGCGAAGACGGAGAGGGCGCCGGCTGCGCCGGGTGTTGATTTTGCTGTTGGTTTTGGTGCTTGGCATGTATCTCCTGATGCGGAGCCGTTTTAACCCCATTGCCAAGGATCTGGCTATGACCCAGGTCATGAATCAGACTTCGGATCTCATCAATGATGCCATTGCCGAGCAGATTGCCCGGGATAATATTCAGTATGACCGGATTATTTACTTTGAAAAAGATTTGAATGGGCGAATTACTGCCCTGAAGACCAACATGAGTGAGGTCAACCGGCTGAAGACCGATATTCTCAATATTATCAATGACGAAATTCTGGCCCTAGATACCCACGACATTGGCATTCCGCTGGGCAGTTTATTTTTGCCGGAGCTCCTCTCCGGCAAAGGGCCGGTCCTTCCAGTCCGGGTGATTTCGATCAGCAATTCGGACGCCCAGTTCGTCAGTCAGTTTTCGGAGGCGGGGATTAACCAGACGCTGCAGCAGCTGACCATGGAGGTCAACGTGGATGTAACCATTCTGGTGCTCAGCGAGACGGTCACCTTCCGGGTGACGAGCCAGGTGGTGGTGGCAGAAACCATCATTGTAGGTGCGGTACCAGATACCTTCCTGCACACGGGAAAAATATCATAAAGGAGAGCGAGCCATGTCGGCAGCAGAGCAGATCCAGGCACTTACGAAAACCCTGGAGGAAGCCAATTATCACTATTATGTTTTGGACGATCCCCAAATGGAGGATTATGAATATGACCGCCTTCTGCGGCAGCTGGAGGAGCTGGAAGCCCTGCATCCGGAGCTGGCGTCGCCGCTGTCCCCCACAAAGCGGGTGGGCGGCCAGGCACTGAGTCAGTTTGAGAAGGTGGAGCATCCGGTACCGCTGGAAAGTCTACAGGATGTGTTTTCCATGGAAGAGCTGGGGGAATTTGACGCCAGGGTGCGGGAAGCTGCACCGGAGGCAGTGTATACGGTGGAGCCCAAGGTAGACGGTCTGTCTGTGGCTCTGGAGTATTTGGATGGCCAATTTGTCCGGGGCGCCACCCGAGGAGACGGCCGGGTGGGGGAGGATGTGACAGAGAATCTGAAGACCATTCGCTCCATCCCCATGGTGCTGGAGGATGCGCCCAAACGGCTCATTGTCCGGGGCGAAGTGTTTATGCCTAAAAAAGTGTTTGAAGCCCTCAATGTGCAGCGGGAAGAGGCAGGGCAACCGCCGTTTGCCAATCCCCGGAATGCTGCGGCCGGGTCTCTGCGGCAGCTGGACCCCAAGATTGCCGCACAGCGCAAGCTGGACATTCTGATTTTCAATTTGCAGCTGGCAGAAGGGGCGGACTTTTCCACCCATGCGCAAACGCTGGATTATCTGCGTCAGCGGCGGTTTCACGTCATTCCTTACACGCTGTGTGAAAGGCCGGATCAAATTCGCCAGGCGGTTCAAGAGATTGATACAGGCCGGTATGATCTGCCCTATGACATTGACGGCGCCGTGATCAAGCTCAATGATCTGGCCCAGCGTGGAAGTTTGGGGAGCACAGCGAAATTCCCCCGCTGGGCAGCTGCATATAAATATCCGCCTGAAATTCGCTCTACGGTGGTGGAGGACATTCAGATTCAGGTGGGCCGCACCGGGGTTTTGACGCCGAAGGCAGTGGTGAGCCCTGTCCGGCTGGCCGGCACGACGGTGACCAATGCAACCCTGCACAATCAGGATTTTATTGCGGAGAAGGACATTCGGATTGGCGACACGGTAAAAATCCGCAAGGCCGGAGAGATCATCCCAGAAATTCTGGAGGTGGAGTTTGACAAGCGCCCGGCAGATGCTGTGCCCTACTGGCTGCCTGCGCAGTGCCCGGTTTGCGGTGCGCCTGTGGTCCGGGATGAGGCGGGAGCCTTCCTGCGCTGCACAGGTGCGGAGTGCCCGGCGCAGCTCTCCCGGAACATTGCCCACTTTGTCTCCCGGGACGCCATGGACATTGAGGGGCTGGGCAGCGCCATTGTGGAAGGGCTGATTGAGAAGGGGTATATTTCTTCGCCCGCAGATATCTATTATTTGACCTTGGAAGAGCTGAAAGGCCTCTGGAAGAAGGGAGACGTGGCAGCGAAAAAGCTGCTGTCGGCCATTGAAGCAAGCAAGTCCCAGGATCTGAGCCGTTTGATTTTTGCCTTGGGCATCCGGCAGGTGGGGGCCAAGGCGGGGAAGACCCTGGCGGCTGCATTTGGATCTATGGACGCGCTGATGGAGGCCGGTCTGGAAGAGCTGACAGAGGTTCCGGATGTAGGCGAAATTACAGCGCTGAGTCTGCTGGATTGGTTTGCTCAGCCCCAGTCTCAGCATTTGATTCGCCGCTTAAAAGAGGCCGGAGTCAATTTCCAGTCCACCCGGCAGCAGCAGGATGACCGGTTTGCAGGTAAGACCTTTGTCCTCACTGGTGCACTCTCCCTGTTTACCCGGGAGGAGGCTACAGAGCGGATTGAGCTCTGTGGCGGCAAGGTCTCTGGCTCGGTCTCCAAGAAGACCAGTTATGTGGTTGTTGGAGAAAATGCGGGCTCCAAGCTGAAGAAAGCCAATGATCTGGGGATTCCAGTGCTGTCTGAGGCAGAGTTCTTGGAAATGTTTAATTGATACAAATGAGGAAAGCGGTAAGTCAGTCCAGTGGCTTGCTGCTTTTTTCTTACTTTTTTGCACAAAGAGAGTCGTAGATAAATAGCGGTTTAGCAAAAAAGCGTACCGTACAGTTGGATTGCAGGGGACTGTTCACGGTTTTTATTAGAATCTATACCGCGGCCCTGTTCTTTCAAAACTAGAGATAGTGCCTGTTTTTATTTTATTTTTTTGACCAGTTTATCAACATACGCGCGCGAGGAAAAAATTTGCTTGCAATATGGCGACGCACGTGCTATACTTATAGCAAGTTAACATGGGTTTGAGTTCCGTGGCTATCTGTTTGACTAAAACGATATGGATTTTCAGGGTTTTTGGGGTGCACAGCTTGTATCTATCGCGGTTTACCGCGTGGATAAATTTTACCAGCGAAAGCTGGAAAGAAAAGAGGAAAGTGTATGAAGACAATGCATCTGCCAACCCGTCTGCTGTCTCTGTTGCTGGTTGTGGCGTTGCTGTGTGGCTTTGCGGTTCCCGCAAGTGCCGCAGGCACGGACAGCGCCCAGCTCAGCTTTGAGAGGGTAGACAACAGCACGGTCTCTGCCGGCCTCCATGGGGCACCGGTGGGGGAAGAAGCGGAGAGTTCGGTCTACGCCGCCAATGACGTAGTTCGTGTCTCCATCGTTCTGGAAAAGGAGTCTACTGTTGCAGCAGGCTTCTCGACCAAAGGCATTGCACAGAACAGCGCAGCAATGGACTATCGCGCAGATCTGGCTGAGAACCAGAAAACCGTGACGGCCCAGATTGAAAAGGCAACCGGAATGGATCTGGACGTGGTCTGGAACCTGACCCTGGCTGCCAACATTATTTCCGCCAATGTACCTTACAGCCAGATTGAGACCATTGAGCAGGTCGCTGGCGTGGAAGCCGTATACATCGAGACTCGTTACGAGCCTGCTGTTGTGGATACGGATGAGCCGGATGATCCCCAAATGGCCACATCTTCTGCAATGATTGGCTCCGCCTCTGCATGGGCTGCCGGGTACACAGGCGCCGGCGGACGGGTGGCTGTGATCGATACTGGTATCGATACGGATCATCAGTCCTTCGATGCAGATGCACTGATGTACTCCCTGACCTATCAGGCCGGTGTGGTCGGTAAGGATCCTGCGGAGTTCTTGGCATCTTTGAATATGCTGGATGCCGAAGAGGTTGCAGGCGTGAAGGATCAGCTGAACGTCAACATCGATCCTGCCAAGACCTACATCAGCAAGAAGATCCCCTTTGCCTACAACTACATTGATAAGAACTATAACATCACCCACGATACGGATACCCAGGGTGAGCATGGTTCTCACGTAGAAGGCATTGCTGCAGCCAACAGATACATACCCAACGGTGACGGCACATTCTCCAATGCGCTGAAAACCGTCCTGGTGCAGGGTGTTGCTCCGGATGCACAGATCCTCACCATGAAAGTCTTTGGCTCTGGCGGCGGCGCGTATGACTCTGATTATATGGCCGCAATCGAGGACGCAGTGGTTCTGGGTGCAGATTCTGTCAACCTGTCCCTGGGCTCTGCCAATCCTGGTTTCTCCCGTCAGTCGAACAATGCCTATCAGGAAATCCTGAACAACCTGGAGACCTCTGGCACGGTTGTGGCAATGTCTGCCGGTAACTCCGGCGGCTGGGCAGATAACGCTGCCACTGGCGGCTATCTGTATAGCGATGACGTGGGAATGCACACCAACGGCTCTCCCGGCTCTTACAACAACTCTCTGGCGGTTGCCTCCGTGGATAACGACGGCGCCAGCGGTGAGTTCTTCAGCATCGGAGACCAGATTGTGGTGTACAACCAGACCACTGACTACAAGAATGCACCGATGAACACCTTGGTTGGTGAACATGAGTACGTTCTGATCGACGGCTTTGGCACAGAAGAAGATTTTGCTGCCATTGCAAATGTACTGGCTGGTAAGATTGCCGTGTGCTCCCGTGGCTCCACCTCCTTCTACCAGAAGGCCGAGGCCGCTGTGAAATACGGCGCCATTGCCACCATCATTTACAACAATACGACAGGCGTCATCAACATGGACCTGTCCAGCTACACCAAGACTGCCCCCTGTGTCTCCGTGACTCAGGCCGACGGCGCCATGATGAAGGCCGCTGCCACTGCCATGACCGAAGGCGAGGCTGTGTACTACCTGGGCACCTTGAAGGTAGAAGAAGGCCTTGCTGCCAAGCCTGGCAACAGCGAGTACAAGACCATGAGCAGCTTCTCCAGCTGGGGCGTTCCTGGCTCCCTGAAGCTCAAGCCCGAAATCACGGCTCCTGGCGGCAGCATTTACTCCGTCAACGGTGCGGTGGCTGGCGGTAAAGCTTATGAGCTGATGTCCGGTACCTCCATGGCATCTCCCCAGGTTGCTGGTATGGCCGTTCTGGTGGCTCAGTACATCCGGGAAAATGGCCTGGAGGCAAAGACTGGCAAGACTGCCCGTCAGCTGGCCCAGAGCCTGCTGATGTCCACGGCTGTCCCCATGATGGAAGCGGGGAGCGCCTACTATTACTCCGTCCTGCGTCAAGGCGCTGGTCTGGCGAACGTGGGCAACGCCGTTTCTGCCGGTTCCTACATCATGATGGGTGAGGAAGCGACGCAGTCTGCTTCTGATGGCAAAGTCAAAGCAGAGCTGGGTGACGATCCGGATCGGACCGGCGCCTATCGGTTCTCCTTCTCCATCAACAATTTCAGCGATGGAATCCAGAATTACACCCTGTCCAGCGATTTCTTTACTCAGGATCTGTTTATGAACAATGGCTCTGTCTACATGGATACTCTGACGGCCCCCATTGCCGCCAAGGTGACCTTTGAAGTAGACGGCGAGACCTTCGTTCCCACTGCAGGTCTGATCTGCGATCTGGATAACGATGGCGACACCGATGCCGACGATGCACAGATCATTCTGAACTACTGCGCCGGCCTGATTGAGGACATTGCTCCCATCGCCGACGTCGATGGCGACGGTGCAGTTACGACCTACGACGCTTACCTGATTCTGAGCTCTCTGGAAGCCAAGAACATTGTTGTGGCTCCCAACGGATCTGTGAATGTGGTTGTGGATGTGCAGCTGACCAATGAGGCCAAGGCATATCTGGATGCCAACTATGTCAATGGCGCTTATGTGGAAGGCTATGTCTATGCCAAGCCCGTGGATTCTGTGGATGGCGCAGTTGGCGTGACCCACTCCATCCCGGTTCTGGGCTTCTATGGCAACTGGTCCGATCCCTCCATGTATGACCAGGTGACATACACTGGCGTTCTGTATGGCGACAAGACCGTTCCTTACCTCAACGTGAGGGAAACCAACAATCTGCTGGTGAAGTACCCCGGCGATTCCGGCACCTATTGGCAGATTGGCAACCCCTATGTTTTGGAGGAGAGCTATCCTGCAGACCGGGCTGCCGTCACCAGCGCGACCACCCTGTATCAGTACCGGATGTCCATGATCCGGAATGCGGCTGCTGTGACCTGCGTGGTTACCAACGATGCCGGTGAAGTCCTGTATACAGGTCCCGTGACCAATCAGGCGATTGCTGCCTATTACTACACCAATGGCGGCGTTTGGCGCAACACCTCTGCCAACTACACCATGAATACCAAGGTCTCCTCCTTGGGTGTGAAGGAAGACGAGAGAATTCACGTCAGCATGGTTGCTGTTCCGGAATACTACGAAACCAATGGCAACATGACGGCTGACGATGTGAAGGCTCTGATTGAGTCCAACACACTGGGCAAGGGTGCATTCCTCACCACCAGCCTGACGGTAGATAATACTGCTCCGGAGCTTCTGGCTGCCAGTAAGAATCTGCTCACTGGCGATCTGATCATCAAGGCCAGAGATAACCAGTATATCGCTGCTGTTATGCTGCTGAACAAGGCCGGTAGCCAGGTCCTGGTTTCTGCGCTGCCAGAGCAGAATGAAGCTGGCGAGACCGTTGAGACTGTGCTGGATATGACTGGCGTGAACCCTGGCTCTGCCTGCAAGATTCTGGTTGCCGACTACGCCGGCAATGAGACCGTATACGATGTGGAATACGGCGGAGAGCAGGAAGACAATACCGGCAAGATGTACGGATTTACTGCCTCCAACGCCCGTGGCGAGAATGGCCCCCGCTGGATGGAAATTGATCCGGATACCGTCTGGTATTACAATACCAGCAACTACGGCGGTGCGACTACCGTCGCTACCACCGACATTTTTGTCACGGCTGCTGAGTATGTAGATGGCTATGTTTACATGGCTGCCAGAGACGGCTACATCTACGCTGCCCCGCAGGATGACCTGAGCGATTACGCTACGGTTGGTAAATTTAGCGACACCACAGCGTCCATTGTAGACATGGCTCTGAACTATGTCGACGGCAAGCTTTATGCCATGGACGACAATAACACCATTTACACCGTCGATTTCATGACCGGTGCTTTGACCCAGGTTGCGACGATTACCATTGTGAATCCCAAGGGAAGCACAGGCAACTACCTGAAGCTCCGTGCCTTGGCCATTGACAACGACGGAACCTTCTACTCCATCAATGATGGCTCTACTACCAGCACTTACCTCTACAAGTGGACTCTGGACAACGTTGTGGAAGGCAAGATCGAAAACCTGGCGGCTGCAAATCCCGATGTGACCGTTGGTGTTTGGAGCAAGTCTCTGGAGTCTATGGCATGGGATCATGATCACAACATCCTGTACCTTGCCAGCGGCTACGGCACCTATCCTTCTGTTGACACCGACAACAAGCTTTGGATTGTGAATCCGGAGACCGGCAAGGCTACCCGTTCCAACGAGACCTATGCTGGTGGCTACAGCGCCAGCAGCTACGCATCCCGGATTTATGCCCAGGTTGTGGGCCTGTATATCATTCCTTCCGCCAGCCAGCTGGTGAAGCCCACCGATGAAGCACAGTCTATTGTCCTTGACAAGACTGAGCTGACTCTGCTGAAGGGTGTCACAGTTGCCCTGAAGGCCGATGTGTACCCCTGGACCCTCACGGACAAGACCGTGACTTGGTCTTCCAGCGACGAGACGGTTGCGACTGTGGAAAATGGTCTGGTCCGTGGCGTCGGCGTCGGCGAGGCTACCATTACCGTTACTACCAATGCCAAGCCCAATCTCACAGCTACTTGCCAGGTGACGGTGGAGCAGCTGCCCGAGATTCAGCTCAGCGGTCTGGTATACGATGTGGATGGAAAGACCTATTGGTCTGACCTGACTACCAACGATCCGGCAGCCTGGACGAAGGTTGCAGAAGGCAGCTCCTACATCGCTGGTGCTCTGATGGATGATATGATTTATCTCCATGACGGCAGCACCATGTATGGTGTGGACGCAGACGCCTTTGCAGTGACCTCCTTTGGCAGCATCGCTTCCTCCTGGATCTGGTCTGATGCGGCTCCGGCTCCTGCGACGGAAGATGGTCTGTTTGGAAAAGTTGCCGGCCTGTGCAACAGCGGCGCTATGTTCGAACTGATCAATCCTGCTGAGGGCAGCCTGTCTTACTGGGATTTGAGCACTGCCTTTGGCAGCGATCCCATGGCAGCGTTGGCTTATATCAGCAGCGGCACCTATGATTACAGATCTCTCTTCGAGTCCTATGACAATTGCCCCGCTATTTTCTACTACATGCTCACAGAAGGTGGCGAGCTGTGGAAACTGACGGTCTTCACTTATAACAATGGTGAAAGCTACAGCATGGTGCGGACGGACATGGGCAATGTCGGTCTGGAACTTCCCAATGTCTCTGCTGTCACTGGCGGCTCTTACGCTTCCATGATCTATGATGAGACCAGCGGCTACCTGCTTCTGTCCACCTATCTGGAAGGCGAAACTGCAAACCTGTATGCAATTGATCCCGAGACACAGCTGGCTGCCGATCTGGGTACCTATGGCGAGAAGATTTGGCCGGTTGTCTCCCTGTATCAGTACGAACGGGTGACCGATCTGACCCTGAAGATGAACAAGACCTCCCTCAATCTGTATGAGGGCGACACCGCTCAGCTCACTGTGAAAGTGAAGCCCTCCACCTTCACTGGTGGCGTGACCTGGAGCAGCAGCGATGAAACGATTGCAACTGTGGATGCCGATGGTGTTGTGACTGCAGTTGGCGCTGGTACTGCAACCGTGACTGCAACTTCTGTGGACCGGAATGCGGCTGGCGAAGTGGTTACGGTCTCTGCAACCGTGAACGTTGCTGAGTTGACCTCTGTGCAGGCAACGGTCAAGGCGCAGATTACTACAGACGAAGGCGCAAAGTGGGTCACCATTGATGGTGCAAACCTGGGTAATCTCACAGTCGAGGCGGAAGCCACCACAACCTTTACCGGTGCTGGCGCCCACGCTGGTAAGCTGTATGGCACAAACAGCGATTTCACTAACATGTGCAACATCTACCAGATTGACCCGGCCAACGGCTATGCCGAGGCGGAAGGCTCTCAGTGCTCCACTTCCTACGCCATTCTGGACATGACCACTTCCCCTGCTATGACGGTCTCCCTGCCGGCAGCGGATGGTACGATGACAGAGTACACGGCGTTCGACGCCCCCTTCTATATTGCCAATGTACAGTATGCCGCTATGCTGACAGACTATGTGGAAGGCAATCTGAAGGGCTGGAATTTGTCCAGTGCTTACAAGGATCTGGCTGCAATCACCTATGCGGGCACCACCCAGTACAACTACCAGGGAACGGACTATGACGCAGAGATGTTCCTGGTTCTGGGTGCTGACGGCTCCCTGTATCAATTCATCGCATTTGCCAGCGAGTACACGGATGCAAATGGACTTGGCTACGTTATGGCTCGTGGTACGATAGGCAACATCGGGATGGACTTTGAGAGCCATCGGGCTCTGACCATGACCCTGGTGGACACGGAAGCCGCCTTTGGCCTCCTGATCGGTGACGCTTCTCAGGGCTATGCAGATCTGTACTTTGTGGATCTGGATGCTGAGACTATGACCTGTGGCAAGATTGGCCGGATTCCTGGCGCAACCGGCATCAGCGGTCTGCATACCGATGCAGAGCTGTCTGCTGGCGTACCTGCCAATCTGGAGAACATTGCCGATCACATCCACTTCGTAGAGGAAGAGGCTCAGATGATTTCCGCTGCTGAAATCGCCGAGACTGCTACCACCGAAGATGGCGTGGAGATGGCTTCTCGCGAGGTCTCCATGACGACGGCCCTGGATTCCAGCGTGGTTGCTGGTTCTACCCAGGCAATCCGCGGTGCGGTTGCGATGAAGGAGCATCCTGTCACAGTCAACTCCACAGGCGCTGCCGTTGAGGCTGGTGCTGTGGCCCTGACCCTGACTGAGGACGAGGATGTGACCAACGGTTTGATCCGCGTGACTTATGATCCCGCAGTTCTGACCTATGTCGACACCACAACCCTCATTGGCAACTTTGCAGTGAAGGCCGAAGACGGCGTGATCCTCTTCGACTATGCGACAGCAAAGGCCATCCTGGCTGGCAATGTCCTGGCTACTATGAACTTCACCTTTGATGCTGACAGCATCGACACGGAGATTATGGTGGAAACACTCCAGCGCAATGCTGACACCACGATCACAGGTGAGACCACGACGGTTCCCGTTTCCTTCTCCCGCGCTGCCCATACGGTCACGTATGAGTATCCCAACCTGCCGGAGAACTGCGCTGCCACTGTCAAGGTGCAAGATGGCCGGACTTACGTTCCCTATGGTGCGGAAGATCTCTACGATGGCTTGTTCGATGCAAACAACTACTGGCGTTTGGACGGCTGGCAGGATCAGAATGGCAACGAATATGGTCTGGGTGAGGCCATTACGGTGACCAGCGATCTGACCCTGACTCCGGTCTACACGAACGTTCTGCTTCTGGCCGACGGCGAGACAGAAGAAGTGCTCAAGGTCCTGTTTGAGGATGAGTACGTGGAGTACTACCAGGGTAAGAACAACATGCTGGCGCTTGACATGGAGTATACCACTCCTGCCGAGCCGGAATCCGCACCCGTATCTCCCATGGCGATAGGCGGACCTGCTGGTGACTCTGGCATCCACGTATCTGGCACGCGCAAGACAGTTAAGGGCATTGAAGAAGATGTGGAATACACCTTCGCAGGTTGGTTCTTCACCTCCTATGATGGCGAGTATGGCGCTGGTCTGAACTGGAGCAGAAGCAACAGTGTGACAACGCAGAACCTCTTTGCCAGCGAGCAGGTGGAAAATCACAGAATTTACGCCTACTGGATTGAGGCGGACTATTCCAAGGCTACCATCGGCTACCGGACGACCAGCACGACTGCACAGAGCGTGTATGTGAACTCCACGGTTCCTGACGATCTGTTCAGCGCTTACGGCTTTGTAGTTTCCACAGCCGCCAATGCGACCGAAGAGGAGATGTTCATTGGCAACACCATCGACGGCAAGCAGGTTGGCAGCTATGAGAAGGGATATGTCTACGAGTCCTTCAAGGCATCCCCCATTTACAACAGAGCCTACACCGCAAACGAGTTTAACGGTGGTCTCCCGGGCTACGATCAGGATGGGAACGGTTATGTGACCTACTTCTACTGGAAGAACATGCAGCTGAAGTCTGGTGGCAACTATGTGACCTTCTCCGCACGGCCCTACTACGTGACGATGGATGGCACCGTTGTTTATGGCACCATGGATCAGGTTACCTTCGTACCCAACCGGATTTACAATCCGCTGGAGATGGGCAACTAAATTCCAAACAGTATGGGGAGGGCGGGTTTTACCCGCCCTCTTCTGTTTGCCGGGGTTTCAATCCGGCGCTACATTTTCAGCTGGAGGCGATCGCCTCCGGCTGTTGCACATGCGTCCTCTCTTCGTCATAAAATGGCATGGTCTCTTATGACCAATGGGAGGACTTCCAATATGGGCATCATTCATTCTGACAAACGAATCAGCGCCAGCCAAATCCCATGTGATGGCACGCTGAAAGTTACGATTTCTCTCACAGCAAAACCAGACATTATGGAAAATCCGGCGGATATTGTCCTGGTGCTGGATCGATCCAGAAGCATGACTGGCGTTCCTCTGGCCAGCATGAAGGCCGGTGCGAATACCTTCATTGACATCCTTGCAGAGTCCACCGGTGGCAGCCAGGACGGCCAGATTGGAGGCGGCAGCCGGATTGCTGTGGTCAGCTTTGCCAGCACGGCGACGCAGGACACCCAGCTGATCACATCCGTAGCCGCTTTGAAGGCGGCGGTCAACAGCCTGACAGCGGCAGGTTCCACCAACCATGCAGACGCGTTCACCAAAGCAGGGGAGCTGTTTGATCCCGCTTCCAGTGCGCAGAAGATCATCGTCCTGTTTACCGATGGCAAGACTACCATTGGCCCGCCGCCTGCGCCGGTTGCTGCCGCGCTCCGTGCCTCTGGTGTAGTCATTTATTGCATCGGACTCACAGGCTCTGACGGCATTGATGTGGCGACGCTCAACGAATGGGCCACCGATCCGGACAGTGAGCATGTGGCTGTGACGCCGGATGCCAGCGAGCTGGAGAAACTGTTTGAGGACATTGCCAAATCCATTTCGCGGCCCGGCGCCACTGACATTGTTGTGGATGAAGTGGTCCAGCCAGATTTTGTGATTACCAGCATTCTCACGCCGCAGAAGGGGGACGCCACGCTCATGGGCCCCAATACCATCCGTTGGACCATCGACGCGCTGGGTGTGACCGATGAGGAGACGGCGACTCTGGAATTTTATATCCGCCACATTGGGGAAACCGGTGGGTCTAAGCCGGTCAACAAGTCGATCCACTACACCGATCAGGAGCGGCATGACGTGACATTCCCAGAGCCCAAGGTAGAAGTAGACTGTGGCGTGATCATCACGCCAGAGGGCTGCCCAGAGCCTGTGGAGGTGTCTATAGATGGATGCAAGGACTTTGTGTCTGTGGACTTGGGGGACATCGATCTCCAGTCCCAGGGACGGATCCTGGAGGTTCGCGCAACCATTCGGAACGTCTGCCCTGACAAGCGAGTGGCGTTGGCCATCTTGCTGTCGGAAGTGGACAAAAAAGGAGAGGAGTACCCCCGCGGGATGAAGACCGTGACGGTTCCCGTGCATCACTGCCCGACCTGCCGGAATGTTCTGGTGCGGGGGATTCGATTCATTTTGCCGGAGGACCTGAATGTCTCCGGTATGCCAGGCCGCCTCTGCACCCCGCGCAACCTGCGTGTGCGCCTGTTTAGTCACTATATCGACTTTGATTTCCGGTGCAGCGACGTAACGGTGACCTGCAAACCGTAACGCTGCTATCGTACAATTGAATGCCATATTTGGCCGTTAGTAGGAAACTGCAACAAGGCACGCCGTCTGACATGACGGCGTGCCCTGTTGGCATACGGCCAGAACATACATTCCGGCATGATTTCAGGTGACTGCCTTAAACTTCTGTGAGGATGCCGCTGTCCATTCGATGAACTGTGGCGCACAAGTGATCAATATCCTCCCCATGGTGAGAAGCCAAAAGAATGGTGACGCCAGAGGCGGCCTTTTCTTGGAAGAGGGCCCGCATTTCCTCTACGCCGGACTGATCCAGACCATTGAAGGGTTCGTCCAGTAGTAGCAGTTCTGGCTCTTCCATAATGGCCTGTGCAATGCCCAACCGTTGCCGCATGCCCATGGAGTATTTCCCCACATGTTTCCGACTTTTGGGGTCCAGCCCCACCAACTCCATCACCGCTGAGACCTGCTCCTTGGAAATGGTGCGGCGGATTTGAGCCAGAAGCCACAGATTTTGAAACCCGGAATAACGAGGCAAGAATCCTGGCTCCTCAATAATGATGCCCATAGAGGGCCGTGTTTTGCCGGTGCAGCCGGGAAAGTGAATTTCTCCCTGATCCTGGTAGGTCAGACCGCAGATGCATTTCATCAGTACGGTTTTGCCAGAGCCATTGCGACCAACCAGGCCATGGATGTTTCCTTTCTCAAAGGAGACGGATACGTCCTTTAGGACGACCTGTTCCCCGTAGGACTTTGTAAGATTTTGAATTTCGATTTCATTCATAGCTTTACCGTCCCATCTCAGAGTGTGTGACCTGAATGTCCATTCGGTGGCACCGGAGGACAATCAGACCAAGGAGAATGCTGTCTAATCCCAGGAGTGCACCCAAAGCATAGGATAGGGTTGGCCAGCCTGTGGTCCCCAGTTGGTTGAGGTTTGCCCAAGAGACTGGGGAGAGGTGCAGCAACCAAGAGGCATCATGTAGGAAAAACAAGCAAAAGAAATCCAGCACACAGAAGGCTCCTACGGTCAGGGTTCCCACCACAGGGGGCGCCAGGAGATTACACAGGAAAAACAGCAGTCCTAAAAAGAAGAAGATCAGCGATGACAGCAGCATCGCCAGCCCGCAGGCAGCCAAAGGCGAATACAGGTTTAAAATGCGGGTGGGCATAATCGAGCGGCCCGCTATGCCTTTTAGCACGCCGCCCCAGTCGGTGGAAAAGGTCAGGGTATCAATGCCCAGCAGCAATCCCATTAGAAAAATGGAGGCGGAGACCACGATGCTGCTGACCAGAAGGTACTCAGCGGTGCCCAGGGCCCAAGACTTCCGGCCAGACCGGAGGATCAGATAAGGCTGATGCCGGTCCAGGAAGGGGGCGTCGCAGAACAGCACCATCACCGCCATGCAAATGCACATCATCAAGTACCGGTCGGAGAACACGGCAGGATAAACCCATGGGGGCGTGGGAACGCCGGCATTCCGGGAGAAGGTCAATACATTCCAGTTGGCGTCATAGGCGAAAATCGCCAGGAAAACGAATACCGTAATGATTCGAACAGAACCCCGCCACTTTCGAAACTGCATGGCGCAGCATCGCAGACTAGCCATTTTCGAACTCCTTTCTCACCCGCTCGTCAAAGAGCCACCCCATCAACAGGATCACCGCCAGGCAGAGCAGCAGGGTGTACGCTACGTTTCCAGCTATGCTCAGGCTTTCCAGAGGGGGACGGTACATCATGACAGTGGGGCTCAAAAAATTAGGAATCAGGCCGAATACCGTCAGTTCGTTGACCGTATAATACAGCACCAGAGGGACCGCCAGAGTGGCAATCATGTTCCGCAGGAAGGTGGATAGGTACAGGGCCACCACTGCAAAGGCGCTGCCCAGAGCGGCGGAGATCAGGGACTTGACCAGGAAGTACAGATAGGGATGCCCCATGGAGATGATGGCGTCATACCCGCTGTAATCCACCCGGAAGTCGTTGTCCACTGAATACTGCAGCCGTAGAATGACCACAAAGAGGAAGGAGCCAGCCAGGACCACCAGTGCACCGGAGAGGGCCGTGGCAAGGACCTTAGAGACGGAGTACCGGGTGGAGCTGCACCGGGTTTGGAGAAACCGCCAGTAGCCGCTGAGCCGGTCTTCTAGATAGCCACAGCCATAAGGTAATACAGCGCAGAGGTAAAATAAAATGTAAAATCCGGTTTTATAGGAAAAGGCAAACTGATAGGCGGCGCTGTCGTTCCAAGTTTCCGTAGCGCCCAGGCTGAGCAGCACGCCGTAAACCAGGGCAACAAACAGGGTTCTGGGGGAGAGCAAGGCCCGGCGCAGGTCATGGCGCAGCATCGGTGGGCACCTCCTCTGGCGGGTAGAGCTGGTGGCCGTCGTAAGCGTCTAGGAAAACCTGCTCCACCCGGATATGGTCCGGTCGCTCTTGGTCAGGGTATGTATACAACTCTGCGTGCCAAGCAGGGACAAGGGTAAAGCTCTTGCTTTCCTCGTGATATATGGGAATGTAGCAAAGTTCCAGTTTCTGCACAGAGTCTGGTTTTAGGGTGACCTGGTCGGCATAGAGGGACGCCAAAGCTTTTTGTGCCTCCTGGAAAGTCAGAATGGTTTTGGGTGTTTCTTCAGCTTCAAAATTTAGGCAGACACCAGTGCTGACTTGTGCATAGGTAAAGCCTTTCTGATCCAGCAATAGGTGACAAACCGGACCAGCCATTGTAAAAGGAGGATTGGGCCCTTCGATTTTGTCTATCGTTCGGCTGCTAGTGCCGTCAGAGAGGCCTACTTCATCATCATAAAGTGGAATGCCATCGTGGGTAAACTGGACAATGATGTAGTAACACTCGTCTTCTTTGGCGTATTGCTTGTACATCACAGTGTGATCCTTTCCCTCTGGCCAGAAGGGGTCATCGATAGAAGGATCAATGAACCTACCTGCTGCATACATATCGTCCGCCACAGTTTGCAGAGTTTTCAGGTCAATGGTGTAGATGGTAAATTCCAGGTTATCTACAGGCAGCCCCAAATTGTCAAGAAAATCTCTGGTTTTTGTCTTGGCCTCCTCGCAGCTCAGGAAATCCAGGTCCACATTCTGCTGAAAACGGTCAGAAGTATAGGTATGGCTGGGAATGGTGTCCTTATCAGGGAGGATAAAGGTCTGCCGAATGTAACTATTTTCGAACGTCCTGAAGGAAAGTCCAAAAGAGACGTCTTCATCCGCCTTTTTGGCGATACTAAAAATTGCATTCCCTTCGTTGTTTGCATCAAATAGGTAGTCTATTAGTTTATCACAGTAAAAGCTCTCCGGAGGCTCAATCGTATTAGGAGGACTGGTCGTGTATGTTAGATTGCTAATGTTCATGAAAGTTTCGGCTGCATGGTACAGAGCATTTTCAGGTATGCCGATAGAATGAACTTGCAAAACAGACGCTTTTTCTGGAGAAAAAATTTCTTCAGACGTTAATTGCCAATCTAGTACAGCATTGATATCTGCAGACAAATCAAGGTCTTTGCTTGCTGCGTCGTCAGAGCATGATGCAAAAATAAATATTAATATAAGTATAAAAAGTATAAAATTTAATTTACGAATCATGTAGCACCTCGACTTTGTTGTGGTAAAATGGAAACGACGGGACAGTCTGCAGGAATCTGCAGACTGTCCGCTTGAAATTAAAGGGTGTAGGAGTGATATACTAGGGCATCCATTCTCCAGTAACATAAACAGAGTAACTAGTGCTTTGTGTATAGCTGTTGATAGCTAGTCGAACTTGCTCAGGTTTAGCATAGGCCGGCTTGTAAGAGATATAAAACGTTCTTAAGTTAAACCGGTCTGTATATCCAGTAACAACAAAATCGTTTGTGGAGTTCGGATTTACATAGTAGATAAAGTAGCGGATACCATTTTCGTAATGACTTCCATTGGATGGTATGATTTTGGCGTCATCATTGTCTTCCTTATTACGAACTTTGCTGACATCCGTTGCTTTGCCACTTGTTTCCAATTCATACACATATGACGTGACAGCAAAGACTTGCGCGCTAAGTGCGGAGATACAGAGAGACAGGATCAGAACCAAAAGAACAATACGGCTGCGATGCGTCTTTTTCATAGAAATCTCCTTTCGTATGGTGCCTCAACGGCGGATAAAAAGTACGGCCACATTCTTACAGCGATGGATGAAGTATGTTTCCTTGTAGTGCAGGAGTTGTAAGAATGTTTTATCAACACATACGCAGTGCTTCCTTGCTCTGCAGCGCAAATATTCACTTGGTATGTAGCTGATCAAAACGGAGGGGTTACTGCGAGAAAATCTGAATCTTCTGCTTGAGGATAATACTGCATGACGATTCTGTGTATCACGTCTTAAGGTAATGATAGCATATCTCCTGGAGATTGTCAATACATTTTTTGGTGAAATGTGTAAAAGGTGGGAGAAACTGGGGCTGCATCTGGTAACTTTTTATGTTCATTGAAAAATCCCTTGATGTCAGGACATTGCAGCACCAAGTACTTGGCTCAGTGGGGGGTCAATTGACCAGTTTTCCAGAAGCTTCCATGCCTTTGATATGGCGAACCACATTGTCCTATGCATGCCTGCAGCATAATCGTTGAGGCAAGGTGGTCTTTGCATGTTATGAGATATCGCGACTGGTTACCGGATATCTGCGCTGTCGAAGGGTCGCCGCATTCCGGGCAGAATTTTGGGGGGATACTTTGGATCCTCTGGCTCCCAGCCGCATTTGTCGCAGCGGTACAGAGGGGCGCCGTCGGGCTTGGGTTTGCCGCATTTGGTGCAGAACTTTCCGCAATTCACCGTGCCGCAGCTGCAGGTCCAACCAGTGGGGCGAGGACTGCCGCATTTCGTACAGAACTTGCTGGAGTTTTGCGCGCCGCAGGAACCGCCAGTAGCCGCTGAGCCGGTCCTCTAGATAGCCGCAGCCATAGGGAAGCACGG
>UQXI01000010.1 GCA_900544975.1 uncultured Eubacteriales bacterium | reverse complement strand
CCCGGGAGCAGGCTGCCACCTTCCTGTACCGGTTCGTCACCGAATACCTGAAGGTTGAGCCAGCAGAAAACACTGATCTGTCTGTGTATAAAGACGCAGACAAGATCTCCGGTTATGCCAAGACGGCCGTTGCCTGGGCCACCGCCGAGGGCCTGTTCCAGGGCTTCGAGGATGGTACCATGCAGCCTAAGGGCACACTGACCCGAGCCCAGATGGCGAAGCTCCTGACCATTTTGGACACAGACGCCTAACCTCGCCACAGTATTTGCGCTATAACGCGGGCTGCCTCAAAGCATGGCTTTGGGGCAGCCTTGCCGGGAACGGAAAGACAAAAGAACTCTATGCAAACGGCAATCCGCCTGCATAGAGTTCTTTCTCATCACTGGGGTGCAATCGCGTCAGACGCGCAATGGCCTGTGAGATATGGGTTACTTCTGAAGGTATGCGTCGATGGCGGCAGCGCCTTTCTTGCCGGCGCCCATGGCCAGGATGACGGTGGCGGCGCCGGTGACGGCGTCGCCGCCGGCGAACACACCCTCGCGGGTGGTCATCTCGTCTTCGTTGACGATGAGGCAGCCCTTCTTGTTGGTCTCCAGGCCCGGGGTGGTGGAGCGGATCAGGGGGTTGGGGCTGGTGCCCAGGGCCATGATCACGGTGTCCACATCCAGGACAAATTCACTGCCGGGGACCTCCACCGGGCGGCGGCGGCCGGAGGCGTCGGGTTCGCCCAGCTCCATGCGGATGCACTTCATGCCGCATACCCGGCCGTTTTCATCGCCCAGGATTTCGATGGGGTTGCAGAGGGTCTTGAATTCAATGCCCTCTTCCTTGGCGTGGTGCTGCTCTTCCTTCCGGGCGGGCATCTCCGCTTCGCCCCGGCGATAGACGATGTACACGTGGTCTGCGCCCAGACGCATGGCGCAGCGAGCGCCGTCCATGGCCACGTTGCCGCCGCCCACCACGGCCACAGCCTTGCTCTGGATGATGGGGGTATCAGCTTCCTCGGTGTAGGCCTTCATGAGGTTGGTCCGGGTCAGGTACTCGTTGGCGGAGTAGACGCCCTTGAGGGCTTCGCCGGGGATGTGCATAAACATGGGCAGACCGGCGCCGGAGCCGACGAATACGGCCTGATAGCCCATCTCGAACAGTTCGTCAATGGACAGGACCCGGCCGATGACCATGTTGGTCATGACTTCCACGCCCTGGGCCTCCAGCTTCTGAACCTCGTTGGCTACAATGGCCTTGGGCAGACGGAACTCGGGGATGCCGTATACCAGCACGCCGCCGGCGGTGTGCAGCGCCTCAAACACGGTGACGGCATAGCCCTTCTTGGCAAGGTCGGAAGCACAGGTGAGGCCGGCAGGGCCGGAACCCACCACGGCCACTTTGATGCCGTTGGAAGCGGCCTTCTCCGGCATGGCGTTGACGTTTTCCCGGTACCAGTCTGCCACAAACCGCTCCAGGCGGCCAATGGCCACAGGTTCGCCCTTGACGCCCCGGACACACTTGCACTCGCACTGGCTCTCCTGGGGGCAGACCCGGCCGGAGAGGGCGGGCAGGGCGTTGGTGGAGGTGATGATCTCATAGGCGGCCTTAAAGTCGCCCTCGGCCACCTTGGCGATGAACTCGGGGATGCGCACGTTGACGGGGCAGCCCTCGACGCACTTGGGCTTCTTGCAGCCCAGGCAGCGGCCCGCCTCTTCCATGGCCTGCTCGGCGGTGTAGCCCAGGGCTACTTCTTCAAAATTCCGGGCACGGACCTTGGGGTCCTGCTCCGGCATGGGGGTTTTGGTCAGGGTCATATTTGCCATTGCAACTTCCTCCTTCTCAAATCAGGGCCTTGCCCATGGCTTCCATGCGGCAGACGTGCTCTTTGGAGACTTGGGCCTCCCGGTCCCGGTAGACGCTGTTCCGGCTCATGAGCTCGGCGTAGTCCACCTGATGGCCGTCAAAGTCGGGGCCGTCTACACAGGCAAATTTCGTCTCGCCGCCTACGGTGACCCGGCAGCCGCCGCACATGCCGGTGCCGTCCACCATAATGGGGTTCAGAGATACCACGGTCTTGACGCCGAAGGGCTCGGTGGTCTTGGAGACGAACTTCATCATGGGGATGGGGCCAATGGCCAGGACCTCATCGTACTGGCGGCCGGATTCCAGAAGCTGCTGGAGCTTCACGGTGACAAAGCCCTGCTCCCCGTAGGAGCCGTCGTCGGTCATTAGGTACAGGTTGTCGGCGCAGGCCTTGAATTCATCCTCCAGGATCACGATGTCCTTGTTCCGGAAGCCCACAATGACGTCCACTTCGCAGCCGGCTTCCTTGAAGCCCACGGCGGAGGGCAGGGCAATGGCGCAACCCACGCCGCCGCCCACGACACAAACCCGCTTCACACCCTCGGTGTCGGTGGGTTTGCCCAGGGGGCCGACGAAGTCCTGGATGTAGTCGCCCTCGTTCAGGGCGCCCAGGGCGTTGGTGGAGAAGCCTACCTTCTGGAAGATGATGGAGACGGTGCCCTTCTCCCGGTCATACCCGGCGATGGTCAGGGGAACGCGCTCTCCCTGCTCGTCTACCCGGAAGATGATAAACTGGCCGGCCTTGGCCTTCCTGGCAACGAAGGGGGCCTCGATCTCCATGAGAGTAACGGCAGAATTCAGCTCTTTCTTTCGGACAATCTTATACATAATCCTGATCCTTTCATTTCTGGATTTGGGAACATAAGAAGCAGGCAGGGGAAGACTGCCCACACAGCTCCATTATAGTCTACGGGATATGCTTTGTCAAAATGTATTTCCCTGAAAGCGGCAAAATTCTGGCCCATTTTCTTCCTGTGGGGCAAAGACCGGCCGGGCAGAAAAACAAGGTGCAAATAGCATTATATGTTTGTCAATTTCCACAAAATACAGAAGTTCGTTGGAAAAGGGAGGGAGAGACAGTAGCGCTTTTTTGGAGCTTGTGATATGATAATTCACACGGAAGCACCCCACACTCTGCCGAACGGCAGGAACAAAAAGGAGGATTTTTATGCGTACACATGACCGGAGCAGATTCCTGGCGTGGCTGTTGCTGGTGGCTATGGTTTTGACCATGCTGCCCACGGCGGCTTTCGCTGCGGATGCTGCAACCTATGCCAAGGTGGATCTCACTGCGGCAGAAGACATTACGGCTGGGCAGTATCTGATTTACGGTACCAGCATCCAAGCAACAGACAGCGGGGCCACAGCCGCCTTTATGTCTACCGCCGGATCCACCAGTTCCCGGCTCATGTCTTCCGATCTGACCATTGTAGATGGGAAGGCCAGCACCAGTGACGCCAATTGCGTTTGGAATCTCATTGCTGCTGACGGCGGTTTCTACGTACAGAATGCGGGCAATGGCAAGTATCTGTACTATGGATCCAAAACCGGCAACAACATCTACCAGACGGAAAACCTGGAAGAAGCAGGCATCTGGACGGTGATGTCCCACGACGGCGTCTGGACCTTGCAGGAGACCGCTTCCCAGCGGCAGCTGAGCTGCAACCGGTTTGGCAATCCAGGCAGCTATTATCTGGGATTTGCCTCGTACGTTCCCACCAACTCCACGGCGCGGAGCCTGGAGTTCTTCCGGCTCTCGGGGGATGATCCGGGCCCTGTGGACCCCACCGACCCCGTGGATCCCACCGATCCCACAGAGCCGGAGGAGCCGGTGCTGACGGCGGGGGACCATGTGATCATTTACAATCCCGCCAATCTGAAGGCCCTGTCCACCAGCTATAACGGCTTTTACAACAATGGCGCCGACGTGACCCTTTCCGGCGGTGTGCTGTCCGGCTTCCCGGAGAGCGACCTGTGGACGGTTGGCGTAGATGACCATGGAGATTATACCTTCTCCACGGCAGATGGCAAGAAGCTCTCCATGGGCGCTGACTACACCAGTACGCCCCTGGATGAGGTGAATACCGGCTGGAAAGTGCTTCCCGCCGCCACGGAAGGGTGCTACTACATCCAAAATGCGGCCCGGGGCAACTACCTGGAGTGGTACAGCGCCAAGAACAACTGGAGCTCCTACACCCGGGTCACCGACGAGGCCCTCTTTGCCCAGGCCTTCTACAAGGTGGAGCTGAAGCAGTACGCCAAGCGGTCGGGCGCTGTGGCCGACGGGGACCAGTTTGTACTCTACTACGACAAAGACGGCCTGGTGATGACAGACACCGCCTCCGGCAACAAGCTGACCGGCGAGGCGACTGCCCTCCAAGGGGACTTCCTGGAGGTGACAGACACCATGGCTGTCTTGACTGCCGCTGTGGATGGGGAGGGCCGTTATACCTTCACCAATGCTGCCGGTCAGTATCTCACCACAGGAGCAACAGGCAACAGCCTGACCTTTGCCGATGCCCCTTCGGAGTACAGCCTCTGGACGCTCAAGGAGGTCACAGGCGGCTTCCATGTGGTCAGCGTCAACGCCAAGTACAATGGCAATGCCCAGGCGCTGGAGGTCTATAACAGCCTCTTTACCACCTTCTCGGAGAAGGACAACGACTATTATCTCTTCAACCTCTACAAGCTCACCGATGAGCAGCCCACGGTGGCAGGGGGCCTGCCTGAAGAGGGAGCCCAGGTTGTGATTTTCAACCAATCTGCCCAGGGCGTGCTGTCCACCCAGGACGACAATGCAGACAGCCCCTCCATCCAGAACGCCGCAGCCACGGTGGAAGAGGGCATTGCCACGGTGGCCAACGGCGGGCTGGTGTTTACCGTGGAGAAAAACGGGGAATACTACCGGTTTGTCAATGAGACCTTTGGCTATCTCTGCTCCAACGGCACAGGCAACAATGCCTTCTACCAGCAAGAGGCCTCGGAAGACGCCGACTGGACGTTGGCGGAGTACAACGGCGGCTATAGCATGGAGAGCCGCACCGCCAAGTTCAACGGCCGGTATTCCCAGTTCCTGGAGTACTACGCCGGGGCGTATAAGAGCTACAGCATGTACAACGTGACGGATCCGGACATTTACACCTTCCGGTTCTACCCCTGCGCCAACACGGAGCTCACCGGCGGCGTGGTCAATGTGCCTGCGGTGCTGTTTAGCGCCCTTGCCGATGCTTATGTAGGCCAGGGATACACCTTCACCTTCACTGTGGATGCGGTGTTCGGTGTGCGGGAGCTGACGGCTTCCCTCAATGGGACGGCCCTTTCCTGCACCCAGGCCGATGGTGTGTACACGGTGGAAATTCCCGCAGCCTCTGTGGCAGGGGAGAGCCTCCAGGTGGTGGTGTCTGGTACAGACACCCGGGATGTGGCCTTTGCCGCCACTGCCCGCATCACCGTGAAGGATGAGCCGGTGATTTCGGGTCTGACTCCCGCTGCCGGCAGCCAGACCGGGGAGAACCGGCGGCCGGTGATCTCCGCCGCCATTGCCAACGCCGGGGAAGCCCCCACCGTGGAAATGACCGTGGCAAATGCGCCTGTGGATGCAGTATACGCCGGTGGGATCGTGACCTACACCCCGGCGGAGGATCTGGCGGAAGGCCGCACCAGTGTTACGGTTACGGTCACCCGGGCCGATGGCAAAGTGGCCACAAAGACCTGGTCCTTCACAGTGGGTGTGTCCACGCAGCAGCTGTACTTCGGCCAGCTCCACTCCCACACCACCTATTCCGACGGTTCCGGCTCCCTGGATACGGCGCTGGACTACATTGCCGGCCTGCCGGACAGCGCCAACATCGATTTTGTGGCCTTTACAGACCACTCCAACTATTTTGACAAGTCCGGAGAGGCCAACCCGGAGGGAGCCCTCTATGACATGAGCCTGGCCACGGCCTACAGCCAGGAACGCTGGGCAGAGTTCCAGGGCAAGGTGGACAGCTTCAACGCGGCCCATTCCGACTTGATTGCCCTGGGCGGCTTTGAAATGACCTGGTCCGGCGGTCCCGGCCACATCAACACTTGGAACACCCCGGGCATTGTCTCCCGGAACAATGCCACCTTGAACAATAAGACGGCCGACGCCGGTATGAAGGCCTACTATGCCCTTCTCAGTCGGCCGGAAGGGGCCGGTTCCATCAGCCAGTTCAACCACCCCGGCGCCACCTTTGGCAATTTCTCGGACTTCAGCTACTGGGATGCCCTCATTGACAGCCGCATCTTCCTGGTGGAAGTGGGCAATGGGGAGGGGGCCATTGGCGCCGGTGGCTATTACCCCAGCTATGAGCAGTACACCCTGGCTCTGGACAAGGGCTGGCATGTGGCCCCCACCAACAACCAGGACAACCACAAGGGCCGCTGGGGCAACGCCAACGATGCCCGGGATGTCATTCTCACCGACGACTTCTCGGAGCAGGGCCTGTATCAGGCCATTCGGGATCTGCGGGTGTACGCCACAGAGGATAAAAACCTGGAGCTGTACTACACCGTCAACGGCCTGCCTCTGGGCTCTGTCATGGAGGAGGTGCCGGAGACGCTGGACCTGAACGTGCAGGTTTCCGACCCTGACGCGGCCGACTCCATCTCCAAGGTGGAGGTCATTGTCAATTCCGGCAAGGTGGCTTATACCTGGGACGACCCCGCTATGCTGGCAGCCGGGGAGCTCTCCTGCACCCTGGAGCCCACATATAGCTACTATTACATCCGCGTCACCCAGGGAGATGGCGACCTGGCCGTCACAGCCCCTGTGTGGGTGGGCGAGACCTTGAAGCTGGGCATCTCCAGCGTGGAATGCGGCACCTCCACCCCCGTCACCGGCGAGGCGCTGGAGCTCACCACCACCGTATTCAACAGCGAGGCCAAGGACGCCAAGGTGACTTATGTGACCTATACCACCGACGGCTCTGTGGTTTTGGGTTCCGACACCACCGGCTACACCGTGCCGGCTTCCGGCTCCCAGACCCTGACCTTCTCCTACACCCCCACCCAGGCCAAGGTCATGACCGTCACGGTCACCGTGGGCATGGAGCTGGATGGGGTGGACTACGAGTTCACCATGGACGTGGAGCTGGATGTGCTGAACGCCGAGGAGCTTCTGTACATTGGCATTGACGCCTCCCACTACAATGAATATGTGGCCGGTAACTACAAAGACTCCATGGGCAACTTCGGCAACCTGGCTGCCGGATACTCCCTGCGGACGGTGGAGCTGAAGACCAGCGAGGATCTCATCTCCGCCTGCGGCAATGACAAGTATCAGATGCTGATCCTCACGGCCCCCTCCCGGCGGGATGGTACGGCCCTGCGGGATCCCTACGCCACCTATTCCGATGGGGAGATTGAGGCCATTGTCCGGTTTAACCAGGCTGGCGGCGTTGTGGTTCTGGCCGGTTGGTCGGACTACTACGAGAAGTACGCCCCCTTCCCGGCAGAAGACCACATGGCTGCCCAGCAGAACAAGCTGCTGAAGGCCTTGGGCTCTTCTCTGCGCATTGCCGACGACGCCACCAACGACGACAGCCTCAACGGTGGTCAGAGTCAGCGGCTGTACTTCAGCACCTACAACTGGGACAGCTTCCTCCTGGATGGAGTGGAGTTTGACAGCGATCATCCCAACGACAACATGTATTCCCAGCGGTTCAGCCATTATGGCGGCGCGTCCATCTATGCAGTGGATCAGGCGGGGAACCCGGTTTCCACCATTCCGGCCACGGTGACGCCTGTAGTTTATGGCCATGCTACCACCTATTCCGCAGACTCTGACAGCGATGGCCTGGGCGGCGATGTCCCCAAGTACCCAGTGGCAGAGGGGGACAACCGACTGATGGTGATGGGCACGGAGGAGCTCCCCGGCCAAGGCCTTATTGTGGTCTCCGGCGCGGCCTTTATGAGCAACTTCGAGGTCCAGGCAACCATTTCGGACTCCAACGCCGAGAAAAACTACTCCAACTACAACATCTGTGAGAACCTGGCCCGCTATCTGAACCCCGTTACCGTGACGGACATCGCCACGGTCCAGGCGCAGACGGAGAAGGGCTACAAATTCACCATCCAGGGTGTGGTGACCTCCAATGCCTCGGGCTTTGACAAGGACACGGCCTTCTTTGACTGCATTTACGTCCAGGACGGCACCGCCGGCATCTGCTGTTTCCCGGTGGCGGGCGAGTATCAGATCGGCGATGTGGTGCAGATCACCGGTACCACCGACTTCTACCAGGGCGAAATGGAGCTGCAGGTGACCAACATGCAGAAGCTGGGCCACGAAGAACCCGTGGCTCCCCGGAAGGTGACCGCTCAGGAGATCAACGAAAGAACAGTGCTGGGTAGCCTGGTTACCCTGGAGGGAACGGTAGAGCACTTTGAACTGGCCAATGGGTTGGTCCAGACCATTCTGGTGAAGGACGCCCAGGGGAACACCGCCCGGATCTTCATCGACGGTTACATCACCACATCCAAGGATGTGGAAAACCTGGAGGTGGGCTGTGCCATCTCCGCCACTGGCCTGGCCTCCTACGACGACACCTTTAACGCCCCAGATGGTCCCTTCCCCCGGATTCGGATTCGGAACCGGGCGGATGTGGTTTGCTCCGCTCAGAGCGGCGGAGAACTGGAAGCCCTGCTGAAGGCCGCCCAGGCCGCCCAGAAGGCGGCGGAAGAGGCCCAGAAGAAGGCGGAGGAGGCCCAGAAGGCCGCCGAAGCCGCCCAGAAGGCCGCCGAGGAAGCTGCTGCTTCTACTGCCGAAGACAAGGCTGCCGCCGAGGCTGCCAAGGCCGCTGCCGAAGCCGCCCAGGCCAAGGCTGAAGCTGCCCAGAGAGCCGCTGAGGCCGCTCAGACTGCCGCAGAAACCGCGGCCCAGGCTGCGGAAGCCTCCAACCTGGCCGCTGCCCAAGAGGCTGCCAAGGCTGCCGAGGAGGCTCTGAAGGCCGCCCAGGAGGCCAGCAACGCCGCCCGGTCCGCCGAAGCTGCCGCCGAGGCCCAGAGAGCCGCCCAGGCCGCCCAGGCCAAGGCGGAGGAGGCCCAGGCCAAAGCCGAAGAGGCCCAGAAGGCCGCCGAAGAGGCTGCCGCTTCTGCCGCCGAAGACAAGACCGCTGCCGAGGCTGCCCGTGTGAAGGCCGAGGAAGCACAGGCTCAGGCGGAGGCTGCCCAGGCTGCCGCTGAAACCGCCAAGACCGCCGCTGAGGCCGCCTCCGCTGCTGCCGAGCAGTTCCAGCTGGCCGCTGCAGAAGAAGCCCGGAAGTCCGCTGAGGAAGCCGCCAAGTCTGCCGCCTCTGCCGCTGCCGCTGCGGAGAGCGCCGCCCAGGCCGCCGACGCCATGGTGAAGGCCCAGGCCGCCCAGGCTGCTGCAGAAGCTGCTGCAAAGACGGCCCAAGAGGCCCAGAAGAAGGCCGAAGAGGCCCAGAGAAAGGCCGAAGAAGCTGCCGCTTCCACGGCAGAGGATAAGGAAGCTGCCGAGAAGGCCGCCCAGGAAGCCAAGGCTGCCCAGGCTGCCGCCGAAGCCGCCCAGAAGTCTGCCGAGGAGGCCCAAGTGGCTGCGGAGACGGCCAGAGCCGCCGCCGAGGCGTCCAACCAGGCTGCCGCTGCATCTGCCGCACTGGCAGCAGAATATGCCCAGAAGGTGACAGAGACTTACGCGGAGATCGTAGAGATCAAGGCGCAGATGGTGGAGTTCCTGGCCAAGGCCCAGCAGGCTGCCGAAGAGGCAGAGGCTGAGCGGAAGGCCGCGGAAGAAGCCCAGAAGAAGGCCGAGGAGGCCGCTCTGGCAGCTGCCAAGTACTACGCCCTCATGGAGCTGGCCCAGGTGGACACCACCGGCTGCAACGACGAGCAAAAGCAGGCAGTGGAGGCCGCTCTGACAGAGGCCCGGGAAGCCATTGAGGCCGCCGAGACCCGGGAGGAAGTGGGCGCTCTCCTGATTGAGGCCCGGGAGGCTGTGGAGCAGGCGATGCACCTGGTGTGCGCCTCCGACCTGTTCCAGGATGTGGCCCGGGGCGCTTGGTACCACGATGGTGTGGACTACATGGTACGCCGTGGTTACATGGAAGGGGTTGGTAACAACCTGTTTGCCGTCAATGGAACCATGACCCGTGGCCAGATGGTGACGATTTTGTACCGGATTGCCGGTAAGCCCACCGTGGAAGGATTGGAGAATCCCTTCAAGGATGTAGCCGATGGTAAGTTCTATACCGATGCTGTGATTTGGGCAGCAGAGAACGGAATCGTGGAAGGAAACGGAGACGGAACCTTCAACCCCAACGGTTTCATAACACGGCAGCAGGTGGCAGTGATCCTGTACCGGTACAGCGGCGAGGAAGCTGTGAGCGAAGATATGCTGAGCAGCTATCCCGATGGCTCCAAGGTGGCGAACTACGCCAGGGAAGCCATGAATTGGGCTGTGGCCAAGGGCCTGATCCAGGGCGTCGCCAATGGTGAGACCGCAACCTTGAACCCTGCCGCTACGGCAACCCGTGGCCAGATGGCTACCATTTTCATGCGCGACTTGGAGCGCTGAGAAACGCCTCCTGGCAGACCCGCCCCCAGGGCGGGTCTGCTGGAAGAAAATCCATTATGTACGGCCACAGGCAACTGTGATCCCATGCAACCATCTTTCGAATGGAGGAGCGAAATTGAAAAAGTCATTTTTCAAGAGGGTGATGTCGTCAGTATGTGCAACTGCCATGCTGTTCGGCACCGTTGCCGGCGTTACCAAGCCGGTATCTGCCGCCGGAGCCACGTTGGGCTACTGGCCGGAACCCCTGGAAATTTCCAACGAGTACTATTACCAAAATCAAACCCTGCAGCCCTATGGCGCTTGCTTCCAGATCGACGAGCTGAAGAACTGGAGCCCCGACAATGACCCTGACGCCCGCTATAACCGGGGCGCCATCGAGTTGAAGGAACGCTGGATGGGTCCCAATGTGAACCCCCTGGCTTCCCGTGACGCCAAGATTATGCCCCTGGCCATGGGCAATGCCCGCGCCAGCCAGGCGCCCTCTCAGGGAGGCGACGGCGACTTCGTCTATGCCTTCAACAATTATCAGTATGTAGACATCTACAACTTCTGGGGCGGCTCCTCCGGCGAGGGCCCCATTGCCATTCCCTCTCCCGAGCTGATTGACGCCGGCCACAGAAATGGCGTGCCCGTTACCGGTACCATCTTCCTGCCTTGGGGTGACGGCGCCTACGGCAACCAATTTGTCAGCGAAATGGTGGAGAAGGACGAGAACGGCCATTTCCCCGCTGCGGACAAGCTGGTGGAAATTGCGCAGTACTATGGCTTTGATGGCTACATCTTCAACGCCGAATCCGGCACTGGCGTGGCTGGGTTCAAAGAATTCCTGGCGTACATCCAAGAGATCAAGCCGGATCACTTTACCATTACTTGGTACAATGGCTCCGGCAGCGTTGGCACCGGCTCCATCAAGAGCTGGATGCAGGACGGAGATACCCGGATCACCGACGAGTGGTGGTTGGATATGAGCGGCGGCGGCTATATGGACGGCAGCATTCAAGCTGCCCAGGCAACCGGCGTGAACCCCTGGAATATCCACTCCACCTGGGAGTACTGGCCCATGTCTGAGAATGCCAAGGGCGGCCGGTACCAGACCCGTCTGGATGAGAACGGGATGCTGAAGTGCTCCCTGGGCATTTTGGCCCCCACCAGCTCCCTGACTTCTGCCACCAGCTCCGATGATTTTATCAACGTCTGGGATCAGAAGCTGTGGGTCAGCCCGGATCTGGATCCCTCTTCTACGTATCGTCCCGACAGCGAGTTCTGCGGCTTCTCCCATCTGGTGGCCGACCGGACTCCGGTGATTGGTACCGACTTCGTCACCAACTTTACCACCGGCAACGGTTATAAGTTCTACGAAGACGGCCAGGTTGTGGGCAAAGAGGACGGCTGGTACAACCGGTCCCTCACCGATGTACTGCCCACCTGGCGCTGGATCATTGACTCCGAGGGCCAGAAGCTGAATGCCAAGATTGACTTTGACGACGCTTGGCAGGCCGGTACCTCCATGAAGCTCTATGGCGCTATGGATGCTGGCAAGTCCAACCATGTGAAGCTCTACAGCTCCCAGCTGGAGATCACCAGCGAGAGCCAGTTCTCCATGGTTTACAAGGCCCCCAAGGCCGGTGTGAGCGTGGAGCTCGGCCTGTGCTTCGGAGAGACCTATGATACAGAAAACTTCAAGTTCTACCCCCTGACCACCACGGCCGACGGCCAGTGGAACACCAGCACCATCGACTTGTCTGAAGATGCCGGGAAGACGGCCATTGCCATCTCCCTGCGGCTCACCTCCGAAGAGGGCGTGAGCGACTATGCCCTCAATGTGGGCCAGATGGCCTTCACCACCCATCAGACTGCACCCGAAGCCACTGCCAAGGTGACCCTGGACGAAGTGATCTACCCCTCCGACAAGATTATGGAAGCCAGAGTGTACTGGGAGAAGGCGGAAGATGCCTTTATGTACCGGATTTACCGGACCTTTGCAGACGGCCACAAGGAATTTGTAGGCGCTACTCCCAGCGACGCTCTGTACCTGGGTAGCCTTGACAGAGACGGAAGCGAATCCGCCTGCACCTTCGAGATCACCTCGTACTCCGAGAACGGCGTAAAGGGCGGTACCCAGACCTTCTCCATCGACTGGCCCGCCGAGGTGGAGAACGGCTTTGTTCCGGTCCATGATGACGGCCCCAACCTGGCCCTGAAGCGCCCCGCTGTGGCCAATGCAGCCTCCACGGATGACGGCTCTGTCCACCTGCTGGTGGATGGCGTCATTGCCAACAGCAAATGGTGCACCACCGCTACCCGCGGCTGGGCAGTCATTGACTTGGGCGAAAACAAGACCATCCAGCGTTGGGAAGTTTGGCATGCCAACTGCCCCGGCGCAGGCGAGAGCCCGGACATGAACACCGTGGATTTTGACCTGCAGTATGCCGCAGATGACGGCCATGCGCTCCTCACTGGCGACGATGCCGCCAGCCGCGCCCATGTGAACTCCCTGAGCTTTACTGTGGCTGACAGAGTGACCAACAACAAGCAGGACATTACAGACCGCAACCTGGCGGAACCCATTCAGGCCAGATACATCAAGCTAAATGTTACCCGTAGTGACAACTCCGCATGGCACGCCATCCGAATTTACGAATTTAAGCTCTACGAGGAGCCCGGCATTAATAATACTGCCTCTCCTTATGCGCGCAACGTAACCGTCAAGAACAATGCCGGTGCAACGGATACGGTGGTCGTGGACAACGTGATTATGAAGTACTCCTCCGGCACCTACGGTGACAAAAACGGGACCTTCCACGAGGACACCGGCAAGGTTCGCCTGTTTACCGATCTCACCTCGGAAGAGCCCATCGCTGTGGCGAAGGCTACCCAGCCCAACGAGAGCTATAAGCAGCGGGGCGTAGGCATTGCCAAGTTTGAGGGCCTGGAATTAAACCCCGAAGGCGGCCGCCTGTTCTATGATGTGCTGGACGGCTCCGGCACAGAAGTCACCCACAGCCGCCGGGCCAGCATCTACTATGCGCCCGAAGCTGGCGCCCCCTCCAACGAGCCTGCATCTGTGACCCTGGCCCGGACCACGGCCGGTGTGCAGCTGCGCAAGCAGTATGCCACCCTCACCGCCACCGGTGTGGAGGAAGGCGCAACCTTAAAGATCTTTGCCTCTGCCGATGCCCAGTCTCCCATTCTGCACACCCTGCCTGCCGGCAGCGACGGCGTGATCAGCCAGAGCAGAGTGCCCCTGGAGAAAGACGGCGGCACGATCTACTACGAAGTGCACAAAGAGGGCAAGCCCGATTCCCAGCGCTATGCGGTGGCCTATGGCGACCCCATGGAGCTGCCTGCGGACCTGGCAGGTCTCCGGGAGCTGGTGGGCAAATGCGAGGCCGTGAACGAGGCCGACTGCGTCAGCGCTACCTGGACGGCATTTGCCGAAAAGCTGGCCGCTGCCAAGGCGATTGTCGAGACTACGGCCAGAACAGCTGCCACTGCCGCCCAGGCGGAAGCCGCCCGGGCAGATCTCCTGAAGGCTTATGCGGACCTGCGCTATAAGGGCAGCACCCAGCGCCTGGGTGAGCTGTGCGCCAGCTTTGAGCCTGTTTATCAGGAGTCCCAGTATACCAAGGAAAGCTTCAACGTCTATCAGAATGCACTGAATGCCGCCAAGGCTGCAGTTGCCGCCAACGACAGCAGCAACTACGAGCTGGAGCAGCTCCGGATTGCGCTGGAGGATGCCATTCGCGGTCTGGTTGTGTATTCCGAAGTGACCATTACCGATGTCCAGGTGACGCCTGCAACGGCCAGCGTGCCCCAGGGCGGAACCCAGCAGTTCACCGCCAAGGTGACTGGAACCGGCAGCTTCAGCCAGGCCGTGAAGTGGAGCTTGGCAGGCAGCATCAACGAGGGCACCAGCCTGAGCGAAACCGGCCTTCTCACCGTTGCCGCAGACGAGCAGGTGGGCGCAACCCTCACCATCTGGGCCGTTTCTCTGGACGATGAGACCAAGATGGCCAACGCCACCGTTACCGTGACGGAGAAATCTGTGGATCCCACAGACCCCACGGATCCCACCGATCCAAGTGAACCCGGTGAACTGGATGAAGAGACCAACGTAGCGCTGAACGCAGAGGTCATTGCTTACAATGGCAACAACCTGGGCGGTGAAGCTGGCCCCGAGAAGCTGTTTGACGGCGCAATGAGCGACCCCGATACCGACAAGTGGTGCGTTGACGGCAAAAATATGTGGGTTGCTTTCGACATCGGCGTGGAGAAGAATTTGGGCAAGGCCATTCTGTATCATGCCGGCGCCAACAATGAGTATACGCCTTCCCCCGGCGCCATCAACACCGCTGCTTATGAGTTCTATACCCTGAATACCGAAAAGATCACAGTGGAAGAGCTCTTGGCCAAGACCTATGAAGAGCGTACCACCCTGCTTGCAGACAACAGCTATTGGACGCTGCTGGCAAGCAGAACCAATAATACGGAAGACATTACGATTGATGATCTGGATGCCTCCGGAGCACGGATTTTCAAGATCAATGTCAGTGATACCGACAGCACCAACTGGGGCGACTGCGTCCGTATGTATGAGCTGGAGCTGTACGCTTACAAAGAAGTGGCCAAGTCTGAACTGCTGACCGAAGATGTCAGCATTCTCGGTACCGGTGTGGCTGCCGTCGCAGGGGAAGAGCCGGAGATGGCCTTTGACCACGACTACAGCACCAAGTGGTGCAGCGAGAAGACTCCCAACTGGATTGCCTTTGACGTGAAGGATACTGCCTACGCCGACCGGCTGAAGGTGACCCATGCTGGCGGAGGCACGGAGCCTGAGGATGAACGCTTCAATACCAATGATTTCACGCTGGAAGTTCTGAATCCTGAGAAGTATACAGATGCCGACTTCCTGGCCCTGTCTCAGGCAGAGCAGGCGACCGTGATGGCCGATGACGCCAACTGGGTGGTACTGAAGAGCTATACGGGTAACGAGGAGAACGTCACGGATGATCCCGTGGAATCCCAGATTGCCAGCCGCATTTATCGGCTGAAGGTCACCGATGGTGATGACAACTGGTGGAATGGGCCGGACACCATCCGGATCTTTGAAATTGAGTTGTATGGTAAGAAGACCACTGCCCCTCAGCCTGTGGAAAAGGTCGGCATCACCATTGACCCCACAGAGCTGACTGTGAACAGCAACCCCGGCCAGAAGGGCCAGTTTACTGCTACTGTGACCGGCAGCGATGATGTGACCGTAACCTGGTCCATCAGCGGCAACACCAGCGCCGAGACCATGATCGAAAATGGCCAGTTGTTCCTGGGCATGGACGAGACGGCGAAGGTTATGACGGTGACTGCAACTGCCAACGCAGATCCCAGCAAGAGCGCTTCCGCCACAGTGTATGTGGAGGATGTGGTTCATAACATTACCATTTATAACATGACCAACGGTACCGTCACTGCCGATCCCGCCCAGGCAACCAAGGGCACTTTGGTGACTCTGACGGTACTGCCGGATGAGGGCTACGTCCTGAAGGAAGGCTCCCTGAAGGTGAACGGCGCCCCGATTGAAGGCACGACCTTCACCATGCCCGACGAGGATGTGGTGATCACTGCCGAGTTCGAGCTTGAACCCGCAGAGGACCTGCTGGCTGCTGCCCGCGCCGCCCAGAAGGCGGCGGAAGAAGCCCAGAAGAAGGCGGAGGAGGCCCAGAAGGCCGCCGAAGCCGCCCAGAAGGCCGCCGAGGAAGCTGCTGCTTCTACTGCCGAAGACAAGGCTGCCGCCGAGGCTGCCAAGGCCGCTGCCGAAGCCGCCCAGGCCAAGGCTGAAGCTGCCCAGAGAGCCGCTGAGGCCGCTCAGACTGCCGCAGAAACCGCGGCCCAGGCTGCGGAAGCCTCCAACCTGGCCGCTGCCCAAGAGGCTGCCAAGGCTGCCGAGGAGGCTCTGAAGGCCGCCCAGGAGGCCAGCAACGCCGCCCGGTCCGCCGAAGCTGCCGCCGAGGCCCAGAGAGCCGCCCAGGCCGCCCAGGCCAAGGCGGAGGAGGCCCAGGCCAAAGCCGAAGAGGCCCAGAAGGCCGCCGAAGAGGCTGCCGCTTCTGCCGCCGAAGACAAGACCGCTGCCGAGGCTGCCCGTGTGAAGGCCGAGGAAGCACAGGCTCAGGCGGAGGCTGCCCAGGCTGCCGCTGAAACCGCCAAGACCGCCGCTGAGGCCGCCTCCGCTGCTGCCGAGCAGTTCCAGCTGGCCGCTGCAGAAGAAGCCCGGAAGTCCGCTGAGGAAGCCGCCAAGTCTGCCGCCTCTGCCGCTGCCGCTGCGGAGAGCGCTGCCCAGGCTGCTGAGGCCATGGTGAAGGCCCAGGCCGCCCAGGCTGCTGCCGAGGCCGCCGCCAAGACCGCGGAAGAGGCCCGGAAGAAGGCGGAGGAAGCTCAGACGAAGGCCGAGGAGGCTGCCCAGTCCTCCGCAGAGGACAAGGAAGCCGCCGAGAAGGCCGCCCGGGAGGCGAAAGCCGCCAAGGAAGCCGCCGAAAACGCCCAGAAGTCTGCCGAAGAGGCCAAGCGGGCTGCGCAGACGGCCAAGGAAGCCGCTGAAAATGCCAATGTGGAGGCTGCCGCCGCTGCCGCCCTGGCTGCGGAGTATGCCCAGAAGGTGACAGAAACCTACAACGAGATCGTGAAGATCAAGGCCGAGATGGTGGAGTTCCTGGCCGAGGCCCAGAAGGCCGCTGAGCAGGCAGAAGCCGAGCGGAAGGCCGCGGAAGAAGCCCGGAAGAAGGCGGAAGAGGCCGCTCTGCAGTCCGGCAAGTATCACGCACTCATCGTGCTGTCCACCTACGCAGACAAAAACGACTACGCCCCCACCCAGCAGGAGGCCCTGGCTGCCGCCATCCAGGCCGGAAAGGAAGCCATTGACGCCGCCGCCACCCTGCAGGAGGTAGAGGAAGCCCTGGCTGCCGCCAAGGCCGCCATTGACCGCATCCCCACCCTGGCAGAGCTGATGCCCTTCACCGACGTGAAGGAAGACGCCTGGTACTACGAGGCAGTGCTGTACGCCATGCAGGAGGGATACTTCAAGGGCGTGACCGCCACCACCTTTGCCCCCGAGAGCAAGTTGAGCCGCGCCATGGCCGTGACGGTCCTGTACCGGATGGCCGGGGAACCGGAGGTGACGGGAACCGTGACCTTTACGGATGTGAAGGAAGACGCCTACTACTACCAGGCGCTGGTATGGGCTGTGGAGAACGGAATTACAACCGGTATGGACGACACCCGGTTTGCGCCCAACGCAAATGTGACCCGGGAGCAGATGGTGACCTTCCTGTACCGGTATGCCAAGGCCAGCGGTGCCGACGTGAGCAAGCAGGCAGACCTCAGCCAGTACCGGGATGTGAAGCAGGTATCCGAGTATGCCGAGGAAGCCATGGCGTGGGCTGTGGGAAGCGGCATTCTCCAGGGCATGGAGCAGAACCTCCTGGCCCCCCGGGGCACAGCCACCCGGGCCCAGGCCGCCGCCATCCTGATGCGGTATTCGAAACTGGCATAACCCCATCTAAGTTCTGCTGAAATGCGGAACGGTCAAGACCGTTCCCTACGGGTTTTGGATACCCCGTAGGGGCGAGTCTTGACTCGCCCGCCTTTCGGTGAAGCCGAATAACTTGACAAACGAGGAAACGCTATGAATACGTTGTTGCATATTTGCTGCGCCCCCTGCGCCAACCAATGCATTGAGGTTTTGCGGGGAGAGGGGTATGAAGTGACAGGGCTGTGGTATAATCCCAATATCCATCCCTTTACAGAGTACCGCGCCCGACGGAACTGCCTGCGGGAGTATGCCGGAACCATCGGCCTGCCTCTTCTGGAGCGCAATGACTATGGGTTACGGCCCTTTGTCCGGGCTGTGGCGGAGGATATTTCCGGCCGGTGTGTGAAGTGCTATGAGATGCGGTTCTTGGAAGCGGCCCGGCAGGCCAAAGCGGGCGGCTTTGACAGCTTTACCTCTTCCCTTTTTATCAGCCCTTACCAAAAGCATGAGCTGATGCGGGAGGTGGCGGAACGGGCGGCTGCGGAATACGGCGTGACCTTTCTCTACCGGGATTTCCGCCCCTATTTCCGGGCCGGACAGGAGCGCGCCCGGGAGCTGGGCTTTTATATGCAGAAGTACTGCGGCTGTATCTTTTCGGAGGAGGAGCGCTATGTAAAGGCCTCCAAAATCCTGCCGTAACACCAGGGGCTGTGGCAAAAATGAAATTTTGCCACAGCCCCTGAACTACACCTGGATGCGCAGCAGCCCCCTTTTTTTCGCCGTACAAAACACCGTTCCCGGACGGGGAGAGGGATTTCTTAATTTTTACTGAAGAATAACCGAGAAATCTTTCCATGGAAACCGCCTTGCGGTATAATCCAACTTAGATCTTTTCTATTTTCGCGTCTTACCGGCACATGTAAGGGACGACATGGGCCCCACCTGAGACAGAGAGGATCCCGGTTGATTTCGCAGAAATGAGAGGAGAAAGGGAACGGGGAGATATGAAAATTTGGCGTTGGATTCGATTTGCCATCGCTCTGTGGGGCGGCAAATTTTTTTTATTTTGGTACTGTCACACGGGACATGTGCGCAATGATAAACCTGGCATGGCAGCCATGCGGCTCTATGGGGGCTTCCTGCAGTATGTGACCAAGCCCAAGTTGACCATTGTGGTGACAGGAACCAACGGGAAGACCACCATTTCCGCACTCATTGCGGCGGTCCTCCGCAAGCAGGGAAAGACGGTATCCTTTAATGATTGGGGCGCCAACCACCATGCAGGCGTAGCCCGGTGTCTGCTGGATGCGGTAAACATCTTCAACCACGCGACCAAGGATGCGGCGGTGATTGAGCTGGATGAGCTGATTTCCCCCCTGGACCTTCCGGCTTTGCAGCCCGACTATGTGGTGATCAGCAATCTGGCCCGGGACTCCATGCTGCGCAATGCTCACCCGGCGTATATTTTTGGCCGGTTGAAGGAGGCCCTGGCTGGATCCCCCAATTCGGTGGTGATTGTCAACGGGGATGATCCCCTTAGCTGCTTCCTGGGGGAAGAGCACCGACGGTTGGTGTTTGGTGTGGCCGATCAGCATACCCATCCATTGCCCGCCCGGGCGAATGACTTTGCCATCTGCCCGGTTTGCGGCGCAAAACCGGTGTACCGCTATCGGAATTATCGTCAAATGGGGGACTTCCATTGCCCTCGGTGCGGTTTGCAGGCGCCTAAGCGGGACTATTTTGTAACGGATATAGACCATACAAGCCGCTGCCTGACTCTGCGGGATTCTGCGGGCGCGGAATCGTATCCCATGGTCTCCTGTTCTTTGCACAATGCATACAATCTGGCTCCTGTCATTGCTTTATTCCGGGACATGGGGCAGGCTCCTTCTGAGATTTGCAGGGATTTGGAGGGGATTCGGGTGCTGGCCTCCCGGGAGAGCTTTGAAATGGTGGGCGGTGTCAAGCTGGTGACCCACATTGCCAAGGGTCAGAATCCCACCGCCGTTTCCACGGTGTTTGAGTTTCTGGCAAAGGACCCTGCTCTGAAGGAGATCATCCTCATTCTGGACGAAGTGTTTGACAGTCCCCTGAAGACGGAGACGGTCTCCTGGATTTACGATACGGACTATGAATTCCTCCGCCAGGACTGCATCCGCAAAATCGTCCTGGGCGGCGCCCGCTACCTGGATCACCGGCTGCGTCTGCTGCTGGCTGGGGTTCCGGCGGAGAAGCTGGTCTGTCTGCGCCAGGAGCTGGATACAGCGGACTATGTGGATTTCCACGGTGTGGAGAAAATCTACATTCTCCACGACGTCAATGCCATCTCCCGGGGAAGACAGGTCCGGGATCTGGTCAAGGCCCGCATTTTGGCAGAAAGGGGAGAGAGCCATGAAAATTGAGGTGTTGTTTCCCGATCTCTGCAACCTGTATGGGGACAATGGCAACGTCCAGTACTTGGCGGCCTCCCTGCCGGAAGCGGAGATGGTTTTTACCGGCAACCTGGAGACGCCCCGGTTTACCAAAGAGCCGGTGGATCTCATTTACCTGGGTTCCATGTCGGAGGCAGGCCAGGAGTTGGCCATTCAGCGCCTCCTGCCCCATCGCCAGGCGCTGAGGCAATATGTGGAGTCGGGGAAGGTCCTGCTGGCCACTGGCAATGCCCTGGAGCTATTCGGTGCTTACATTCAGGATGGAACAAGGAAGATTCCAACCTTGGGATTATTTCCCTGCCACGCCGTCCGGGATATGGAGCGGCGACACAACTCCATGTTCCTGGGAACGTTCGGGGACATGAAAATTGTGGGGGCCCGGTCCCAATTCTCGTACTCCTGTGGGGAGGTTGCCCATCCCTTCCTCCAGGTGACCGGCGGCTATGGCATCGACCTGAAGTCGAAGATGGAGGGCATTCATTACAAAAACTTCTTTGCTACCTACCTGCTGGGACCGTTTTTGGTGCTGAATCCCCGCTTCACCCAGTACCTCCTGAAGCTGCTGGGCCACGAGGGGCGGCCGGCCTTTTGGCAGGAGGCGATGGAGGCCTACGAGTACCGGCTGAAGGGGTTGGAGACCCCCGGCGTCTGCTTCCTGGTGGGAGAGCACGGCTGAGTGCGCAGTGAAAATTTGGGCCGACCTCTTTCCAAACCGATCGGCTTGAAAAATGTCTGGGGTGTCTCAAAACTTGCGTTTGAAACACCCCAGGTTTTTGTATGCCCGGCGAGGGCACATTCTAACAGGTGACAGTCCCGAATCTGCCCGGCAGCGGGAAGGATGTGACCAAAGGCAAGGATGCCCATCTCGCGATGTGGGACGGGAAGAAAGCCGGATTGTGGGAGTGGAAAGGGCTCCTGCAGGGCAGATCTCCGGCCTGACGGACAGAAATCTCATGCTGCTTCGACAAAATGCAACGCAGAGGATGTGTTCTTTACATAAGATGGCTTAATGTCTCAAAGAAAGGAGTGCATGATATGTTTCACACATCCGAGTATCCTGCTGCAAAGCCGGTACGCATTTATGAAATCGAAGCGATCTCCATCCCCATTGTATACAACAAGTATGGAGACCACGACCCGGACGGACTCCTGTATGTTCTGGCCAAGGACTCTGCGCGGATTCAGCAAAAGGCAAGGGAGAACTATGCCCTTGACCCGCCGCAACCCTATGAGGAGGTCAGACCGTTGGTGATCCGCGCCAATATGGGCGATGAGGTCCGCATCCGCTTCCGCAATCGACTGAACCGCAGAGCTTCCATCCATGTCCAGGGACTGCGTTACAACGTGTTGTCCTCCGACGGAGCGAATGTGGGGTTAAACCCCGATACCACCACGGCTGATTTTATCCAATACACCTGGTTTGCCGAGCGAGAGGGAGTCTTTCTGTTTTCCGACCTGGCAGATCCCAGAAGCGGAGAGGCGGGGACCAATATCCACGGCCTATTTGGCGCCATCATTGTGGAAGCGCCGGAATCGGTATGGTTGGATCCCGTGACCGGTGAAGCCCTGGAGAGCGGCCTGTTTGCGGATATTTACAATCCTGCCAAGCCGGCGTTCCGGGAGTATGCGGTGTTTTTCCACGATGAACTGGAAATCCGCAATGCCGATGGCCTGCCGCCGGTTGATCCCCATACGGGGCTTCCAAACGGTACCACCGCCATTAGCTATCGCTCTGAACCCATGCGAAACCGGTTACCCCTGAAGCCGAACGGCGATCCTGCGGACATTGACGAGGATATTTCCATGAGCTCCTGGGCCTATGGCGATCCCGCGCCCCCAATCCTGAAAGCCTACGTGGGGGACCCATCTAAGATCCGTCTGATCCACGGCGGGGTGAAGGAGACCCATGTGTTTCACCTGCACAACCATCAGTGGCGCAGAGAAGTCGATGACTCCCGTTCCACCATCATTGATTCCGTCTCCATCAGCCCACAGGAGTGCCTCACACTGGATATTTTATATGGAGCGGGGAGCCTCAATGGGATGATCGGTGACGCGATCTTCCACTGCCACCTGTATCCCCATTTCCATGAAGGGATGTGGACCCTCTGGCGGGTTTTTGACCGGCTGCAGCGAGGCGGAGACACCTATCCCGACGGAACGCCCATCGAACCCCTCCAGCCCTTGCGGGACCGGCCGCTGCCGCCGGAGAAGGACGACCTGCATCCCGGCTATCCCAATTTTGTGAACGGGATCTTCCCGCAGCAGCCCTTCCAGCCGCCGCTTGGCATTCTGACGGCGGCGGGGGAGAACAAGATCGAGCCAACCCCTTTGGAGGAGGCCAATTTTGTGCCAGATTTTGCCCCCGGCGCGCTCTACACCTCCACCTGCCCCTGCCATACTGCCGACGACGTGAAGGTGTTTGAAATCGCGGCGGTGCAGGCGAAGATCGTCTATAACCGCTTCGGCTGGCATGATCCCCAGGGACGCTTTTTCGTGTTGAAAGAGGAAATCGAGAAGTACGGTACGCTGGATGACTATCTTGCCAAAATCGAATGTGGGGAAATCCGGCCGGAGCCACTGGTGATCCGAGCCAACGCTGGTGACTGCATCGAAGTGCGCTTCACCAATCTCCTGCCAGACTATATGGAGGAAAGCCCGTTCCAGATGCGAACCCTGACGGATATTGTGGGCTATCACATCCATTTGGTGAAATTCGACACCATCGTATCCGATGGTGCGGCGAACGGATGGAACAACATTGCTGGAGCCAGACGGTATGAAACCCTGATTGAGCGCTTCTTTGCCAATGAAGAGCTGAACACCGTCTTTTTCCACGACCACCTGTTTGCCAATACGCATCAGCAGCATGGGATGTTCGCTGCGCTGATCATTGAACCTGCCGGGGCGGAATTCCTGAATCCTGGTACCGGACTTCCACTGAGAAGCGGCGCCCAGGCGGTGATCCGCCGCAAGGATGGCACGTCCTTCCGGGAGTTTGCCCTGTTTGTCCACGATTTTGCCCTGCTGTTTGATGGGGACGGGAATCCCTTGAACCCGCCAGAGCATCCCGGCTCCGACGACGACCCCGGTGTCATGGGCATCAACTACCGCTGTGAGCCCATGCCCGAACGTCTGAAGTATCGGGAGGACCCGGCGCATATCTTCTCGTCTCTGGTCTATTGGGATCCGGCTACGCCCATTTTGGAGACCTATCCCGGTGATCCCCTGGTCATCCGTTTGCTGGACGGCGCCCACGAGGAACAGCATGCCTTCAATATTGTGGGAATGTCCTGGGACAAGGAGATCACCAACCCGGATTCGCCAACGGTAGCGGCCCAGACCCTGGGGATTTCGGAGGCGTTCAATCTTCGCGTGGATGCGCCTTATGCTGCGGGGGATTATCTCTACTATTCCGGTGGGATAGACGACGTATGGCTGGGCCTGTGGGGCATCATCCGTGCCTATGCCGAGCCCCAGGAGGGCCTGCTGCCCTTATGTGGAGCGGGGGAAACCAAGCCGTGTCAGATGCCGCCACCCGGCGCAGTGATCCGCAAATTTGAGATTGCTGCGATGCAAAAGGATCTGGAATATAACCGCTACGGCGATCATGACCCGGATGGACTGTTATTTGTACCCATGTCCCAGGTGGAGGACATCCGCTGCGGCAGGAAGAAGCCCATCCCGCTGATTCTCCGGGCCAACGCTGGGGACTGGATTGAAGTCAGGCTGCACAATCTGTTTGAGAAGGAAGTGCCGTATTTTGACTACCCGTCTGTGCCGGTTGACCTGCCGCATATGCCGTCAAACAGGGTGTCGTTGAATCCGCAGTTCCTGCAATACGATCCAGTCCGGGCCTCCGGCCTGAATGTGGGGTATAATGCGGTAGAGCAAACCATAGGCCCTGGGGAAACCATCCAATATCTTTGGCATGCTGACCGGGAGTATGGCGTCTGTCTGCTCCGGTCCTTCGGGGATATGCGAAACCACCGGTACCACGGCCTGTTTGGGGCAATCATCATCGAGCCACCTGGGGCAAAACACTACCGCACCTTCTGCCCCGTGGAGGAGAATTATGAGCAGCAGGCGGTAATTGTGGCGCCGGGGACAGACACATTCCGGGAATTTGTGCTGTTTGCCCACAACGGCATCCGCATGCTGGACCGGGAGGGGAAGCTGGTTCAGACCACGGTAGCAGGTGGTCACGAAGGTGGGCATGGCGGTGTGGATCATGAGGATACCGGGGAGAAGGGGTATAATTACCGCTCTGAACGGTTCTTCAACCGACTGAAACGGATCCCGCTGGTCTACAAGCTGTTTGATTCCAAAACCCATGGGGACCCTTCCACGCCAGTGCTCACAGCTTATACAAGAGAGCGGGTGATGATCCGGTATCTGATGCCGGGGGATAAACCAAGAAATATTGGCTTCCTTGTCCACGGCCATGCATGGCGCGAGCAGCCCCAGAACCCGCTGTCCAATGTGGAAGCGGCCAAGGGCGCCATCAGCGTGGGCAATGTCTACAACCTGGAGCTGCTGGGCGGCGCTGCCGACTGCCCCGGCGACTATCTTTACCGCTCGGGCTCTCTGCGCTGGGATGTAGAATCTGGCATGTGGGGCATCCTGCGTGTGAAGGCTCGCACATTGCTCTACCAATGCGCTTCCTGCTGCCGCAGTATTGGACAATGGTGGGGAAAACGCGGCAAATAAAGCAATAAAATTATTACAAATGGCATTCTCACTGTAGTATGCACACTTGGTAAAAATCCCGAGTGCGGAAGCATTCGGGATTTTTATGGGTGTGTGCCCGGTGCGCGCACAGCCTATGGGGAGAAAGATCTGAATCCACTCTGTAGTGGAAAGAGTAAGCCAAAGGCAAGGGCGTCCGTCGTGAGGCGGGATCTGAAGAAAGCTGGATTTTGGGAGCTAAAGGGTCTCTCAATGGACAAGCTTCCGCCCCGGATGGGGATGATTGGGAGGCTGGGGCTATTTCTGCCCTGTCTGATCTGGCCTCTTGACCTACGTGGTACAATAATAATAACATGTTTCCCGGACAACCAGTCCGGAGAAGGAGCGTAGCTTTATGGGGTTCGGAACCAAGCTGGCCATTTTTGGCCGCCGGTTGAAAGGCGCCAGCCTGCGGCGCATGAATCAGAATATTGGGGCCATTCACCAGGAGACGGGGAAGAACCGGGCGCTGCTGCTGTGTGACATGATCTGGTGCACGCTGCGCTATGGGGTGGGGTATCTGGATTACCATGTCTTTGGCTTTGCCCAAAACCGGGGGGCCAACCGGAAGACGTTTATGACCATGAACCACAACGTCTCCCTGGCTCGGATGGTCAATGATGCGACCTACTATCCCCTCCTCAACGATAAATTCCAATTTTTGCAGCGGTATGAGGCCTTCCTGGGCCGCCGCTGGCTGGACTTGCGGGAGGCGGATCCTCAGACGCTGGCCCGGTTTTGTCAGGACTGCGGTGTGGTCTTTGCCAAGCCCCATGCCGAATTCGGGGGCAAAGGCGTGGAGCGGCTGGAGCCCGGGCCGGACACAGATTTTGTTGCGCTCCACCGGCGGCTGATGGACGGCGGACAATTTTTGGTGGAGGAGGCCATCCGGCAGCATCCCGAAGTTGCCCGTCTGTGTCCTCAGAGCGTCAACACCCTGCGGGTGGTCACCCTCCTGGCGGAGGGAGAGGCGAAATTTGTCTATGCGCTCTTGCGCATTGGCAGCGGCCAGGGGCATGTGGACAACATCTCCAGCGGTGGCATGTACACCCTGGTGGGGGCACAGGGAGAGCTGGAATTCCCCGCATTCTGTGACCAGACGGGGCTGTATTACGACTGTCATCCCATGACCGGAGTGACTTATCGGGGATACCGTCTGCCCTTCTTCCAGGAGGCGGTGGACCTGTGTTGCCGGGCGGCCCTGGTGGAGCCTCGGCTGGGTTATATCGGATGGGATGTGGCCATCACGCCGGATGGGCCGGTCCTGGTGGAGGGGAACAACCTCCCGGGTTATGACATGGCCCAAAACGCCCGGTTCCACCCCGATGGCAGGGGCCTGCTTCCCACCTTTGAGGCGCTTTTGGGCCGGCCCATTCCCCGGGCATAATGAGTCTGTGTATGTTGTTTTTCGAAGGAGGAGCGCGTGGTGAAAAAGCTGCTTTTCGTAATGAATCCCTACGCCGGGATGCGGCGGGCCAACCGGTTTCTGGCGGATATCCTGTCTCTGTTCAACGCCCATGGCTATGAAGTGACGGTCCACATGACGGCCGGCCCCGGAGATGGGGCCCGGGCGGTGGAGGCCATGGCCGGGCACGGGGATTTGGTGGTTTGCGCCGGCGGAGACGGCACCTTCAATGAGACGGTGACGGGGCTGCTGCGCAGTGGAGTGGATGTACCTGTGGGATACATCCCCTGCGGCAGCACCAACGACTTTGCCAATTCTCTGAAGCTGCCTACGAATGTGCTCCAGGCGGCCCAGGCCATTTTGGACGGGGATCCCGTGCCTTACGATGTGGGACGGTTTGGGGACCGGTATTTTTCCTACGTGGCCTCCTTTGGAGCCTTTACCAAAGCCTCCTACTCCACCCCCCAGAACGTGAAAAATGCCCTGGGGCATGTGGCGTATGTGCTCCAGGGAGCCAAGGAGCTGTTTCAAATTCCAAAAGAGCATGTGGCGTTCGACACGGACAATGGCAGCTTTGAGGGTGATTATATATTTGGCGCCATTAGTAATTCCACTTCTGTGGGCGGCATTTTGACCCTGGATCCCAACGTGGTGGATATGCAGGATGGGAAATTTGAGCTGATGCTGATTCGCCCGCCCAAGGATGCCGTGGAGCTTATGGGCTGCATCCAAGCGCTAACCGGACAGCGGTATGACACGCCCATGCTCACCTTCTGCAGTGCCAGCCGCCTCACAGTGACGGCCAGCCCAGAGATGGCCTGGACCCTGGACGGAGAGAAGGAGGAGGGCCATGAGACGGTGGAGGTGGAGAACCTGCACCGGGCCATCCGGCTGATTCAAGGGGGGAAGCGGGAATGAAGAATACCACCCTGTGCTACATCACAAGGGGAGATCAGGTCTTGATGCTGCACCGGGTCAAGAAGGAAAACGACCTGAACCATGACAAGTGGATTGGCATAGGCGGCAAGTGTGAAGAGGGGGAGAGTCCAGAGGAATGTCTGCTCCGGGAGGCCTGGGAAGAAACCGGCCTCACCTTGACAGACTTCCGGTATTGCGGCCTGGTGACCTTCGTTTCGGACACCTGGGAGGGGGAGTATATGCACCTGTTCCAGGCGGAGGGCTTCACAGGAGAGCTTCGGACCTGTGACGAGGGGGACCTGGAGTGGGTCGACCGGGCGTTCCTGGACCAGCTGCCCAAGTGGGAAGGAGACCAGATTTTCCTGGATCTCATGTGGAAGAAGGTCCCGTTTTTCTCCCTGAAGCTGTCCTACACCGGGGAAACCTTGACCTTTGCGGCCCTCAACGGGCAGCCTCTGGAGCGCTAGAGGCGGACAACCGAAGAGCAAACGGATACAGAGCCGGGACGTTACGCAGATGCCTGCCAGTAACGTCCCGGTTTGCGTTTGTCGTAAATTCTAGGATTCTGACATGACACAGCCAATGGACAGCGTACGAAGTCTGCGCTGATAGCCAAGCAGAATCAGTTCATAGAGGATGAGAAAAGAGACCAGAGAAATGGCCAGGGCCACGAAGTCAAAGTGATATTCCGGGACCTGCCCAACGTCTGCAAACACCACCGTGACCATGATCTTCAGCAGGGTGTATTGATAGATGGAACCAAGGGCAAAGCCGAGGTAGGAGAAGGGACGGTATCCACCCAGGATGGCGCTGCTGCACTCCTTCTGAGAATAGCCAAATACCTGCATCATGGCGAGGGTTTTCTGGTTGCCGTGGATGACGCTGGAAAGGGACAGAAGCAGACTCATCACAGAGAGGATCAAGCCGATGGCAACAATCATCAGGGCCATTTCCCCGCTGCTCAGTTCCCCCATGGACATGGACATCTGTGTCATGGATGAGAAACAAAAGGCGGAAAAGAAGACGAAAAACACCAGCACCTTTTTGCTGCGCAGGGTGGAGGATTTGAGACTGGGCAGAAATGGAGTGGCCTCGGATTCGCCATGGGTTTCCCTGGAGGAGGTTGCCCTTCTCCCGGTCAGCAAGTCCAAAGCAGGCCGCCGTAATTTCATGTAGGCGTATAAAATGGACAGACCAGTGAACCAGGCGGTGGGGATGCCAATGAGGCCCAAATCCAGAAGGGGATGGGCGTGCATGGGGACAGCGGGGAGCAACTGACCGGTGTTTTGCAATGCATAAAACTGGGGCATGTACAAAAATGCGCCGATCAAACCCAGGAGACAACCTGCCAAAATACTCCCGCCGAACACCCAAAAGTGCCGGGCAACCTGCATATTGGAATATCCAAGCGCCTTCAGAATCCCCAGCTCCCTGGCGTGGGTGTCAATGTAGTTTTTTACATAAAATAGAAGCAGGATCACCGAGGTGGCGGCCAGGCAGCCGCCGGTGACGGCGCAGACGACGATCCCGGTGGAGACCAGGGCCTCATACATGGCAATGCCTGCCCCAGTTTGGACCATGTCCGCGATCCCGGAAAGATCCATGTGGTAGTGGAGAAACAGCGTGCATACGAAGACGGCGCAGCAGGCAACCACGGAGATGCCGATCCATTTGAAGTTGTCTTTGATTCCAATGACCATACAGCTACCACCCGATTTCGTAAGCGGTTTTTTGCGTGGGGTTGGTGCAGCGCTGTGTGATATTCCCGCTGTTCATGCGAATGACGGTGTTTGCCAGCTCTGCGATGTTGGGATTGTGTGTCACCATGACCATGGTGAAGCCGGATTGCCGGTGCAGCCGGCAGAGATAATCCAGAACCTGCCTGCCGGTTTCCTCATCCAGAGCGCCGGTTGGCTCGTCCAGAAACAGAACCTTGGGGTTCTTGGCAAGCGCCCGCGCAATGGCCACGCGCTGTTGCTCGCCGCCGGAAAGGCTGGCTGGGGATGCGTCCATTTTGGACTCCAGCCCGACGGCACGGATGATGTCCGCGTACGTCCGGTGACCGGCAAGGTCTGCGCCCATGCGCACGTTTTTTGCCACAGTCATATGAGGAAGCAGGTAGTACTGTTGAAAGACAAAACCTACGGTCTCTCTGCGGAACCGGGTCAGCTCGGGATCCGTTCGTTTGGTGATGTCCAGACCGCCATACGTCACGGTTCCGCTGTCTGGCCGTTCCAGCCCGGAGAGGATGTGCAGCAATGTGGACTTCCCAGACCCGGAGGCCCCCAAAATTACGGTAAAATCTCCCGGAACAATTTCCAGGCAGACCTTCTTCAAAACAACCTGTTTGTTCGTTCCGCTTCCATAAGATTTGACAAGATCAACTGCTTGGATCATGTGGGTTCTCCTTTCAGAGTTCGAAGCAAGCTTGTAAACACCTCGGTCAGCAGGGTCTGGATCCCCTCGGATGTAAACGCGCAGGTGTGGGTGGCGCAGAGTGCTGCGATTCCGTGGGTATAGATCCATAAGTGCCGATACAGACGCTCCGCTACAGACCGTGCCAGATGGTATTCCGTCTGTACCGATGCCAGGATGGCTTCATAGTGTGTTTCGATGACAGGAAGAACGGCTGCAATGCCCGGTGTTTGAGGCTGCTCTGACATAAACAGCATTTGGAAAAGCTTTGGTTCGTCTATGGCAAATTGAATGTACTGCTGGCCAACGCCACGGAATGCAGGCGTTTGGGAGAGACCTGCTTGGACGTATTGGGAATACAGTTCTTTGGCGGATTGCATGACTTCGGCCTGTACCGCTTCCATGTTTGCAAAGACACTGAAAATCGGTCTGGAAGAGGCCCCCAATCTGGCCCCCAGCCCCCTGGCGGTAATCCCGTCGGGCCCTTCGGTGCGTGCAATTTGCAATGCGGCTTGGATGATTTCCTGTTTGGTGAACTTACATTTTGGCGGCATGTGGGCTCCTTTTTAAAACATGTGTTGCACAACGAATGTTGCTATTATAGCAGTAGACGGTGGATTTGTCAATCACGTGTCTGCCTGTTTGAAAGGTGTTGCGGACTACTGGGGAAGTCTTGGACGAGGTAGTGGGATACGAGAAAGGGCCTCAGAGGCAGTGCAACGTGATCGGGCGCAAATCACAGCATTTGACAATGACCACCGGCTCCAGGTACAGTATTTTGGTTCAGGCACAAAAGAGAAGCGTGCTGGCATCAAATCCAGCACACTTCATGGGGAGCGGTATGGCGGCGCTTGTGGAACAAATGCCGTATGCGATATCATAATTTCAGGGCCTCATTGCCAAAGCAATGAGGCCCTGTGTCAAGTGTGAACGGTATAGATGCAGCTACCTCCAGATCCGCGCCCAAACACCAAATGCGAACCCAGCACAGCGGATCGCATTTGGAGAGGAGGAGCGACGGAATGAGTGAGAGATGACTTTTTGAAAAAAAGTCGTCGCGAACGATATGCGGTCCGCGACGACGTGGCAGGGGATGAGGGATTCGAACCCCCGCAAACGGAGTCAGAGTCCGGTGTGCTACCGTTACACAAATCCCCTGTATTTTGGTTCCGACACGGAACAACGTTTATTATTATACGCGGAACCGGCGAAATGTCAAGAAGAAATTTCTAATTTTGCCAGGATATTTTTCCGCCGTCTTTTGTTGCGCCGAAATTGGGAACCTGGTATAGTATGAGATGGAAAGGGGTGTTTTATACCATGCATTATGGTGCAATGATCCCCGGCCGGTTTTGCGCCCGGCTGAATCGGTTTGTGGCGCAGGTGGAGCTGGAGGGACGGGAAGAAACCTGCCATGTGAAAAACACAGGCCGTTGCCGGGAACTGCTGCTGCCGGGGGCGCGGGTTTGGTGCCGGTATGATGGGAATCCGGACCGGAAGACCCATTATGATTTGATTGCGGTGGAAAAGGCCGGACGGCTCATTAATATGGATTCTCAGGCGCCCAATCAGGCGGCGGCAGAGTGGCTGGAATCCGGGGGCCTGGGTGCAGTGGAGGCACTGCGGCGGGAGTGGACCCATGGGGATTCCCGGTTTGATTTTTCATTCCTGCAAGGGGGACGCCGGTGCTTTTTGGAGGTGAAGGGCGTGACTCTGGAGGAGGCCGGGGTGGTGCGGTTTCCCGATGCGCCCACGCAGCGGGGGACCAAGCATCTGCTGGGCCTGACTCGGGCAGCCGCTGCGGGGTATGGGGCGTATGTCCTGTTTGTCATTCAGATGGGTCACGTGCAGTATTTTACGCCGAATGACCGGACCGATCCCGCCTTTGGCGCAGCGTTACGGGCAGCGGCGAAGGCCGGGGTGCAGGTCCTGGCAATGGACTGCAAGGTGACGCCGGAATCTCTGGCGCTGGACAAGCCGGTCCCGGTCTGCCTGGGGGAATGTGACAGAACTGTCACGGAATAGTCACCGGGCTGTCACTTACCCGTGATATACTGGTCCCATCAAGAGAAAAGGAGCATGGATCCATGGAAATGTTGCGGGTGGAAAACCTGACAAAGGTGTATGGAGAAGGGGAAAACCAGGTCCGGGCGTTGGACGGCGTATCCTTCTCTGTGGAGAAGGGCCAGTTTGTGGCCATCATCGGTCCCTCAGGATCGGGGAAGAGTACGCTGCTGCACATTCTGGGCGGCGTAGACCGGCCGACTGGCGGCAAGGTGTATATGAATGGGCAGGACGTGTACCAGAGGAGTGAGGATCAGCTGGCCATTTTCCGTCGCCGGGAGGTGGGGCTCATTTACCAGTTCTACAATCTGATCCCGGTGCTCAATGTGACAGAGAACATCACCCTGCCGGTGCTCATGGATGGCCGGAAGGTGAATCAGGAGCGACTGCAGGAGATGCTCCAGACCCTGGGTCTACAGGGCAGGGAAAAGCACCTGCCCAATCAGCTCTCCGGCGGACAGCAGCAGCGGGTCTCCATTGGCAGGGCTCTCATGAATGCCCCGGCGGTGGTTCTGGCCGATGAGCCCACGGGCAACCTGGACTCCAGAAACAGCCAGGACATTGTGGATCTTTTAAAATACTCCAATCGCCGATTTGAACAGACGCTGATTGTCATCACCCATGACGAGTCCATCGCCCTCCAGGCAGACCGCGTACTGGCCATTGAGGATGGAAAAATTACCCGGGATGAGGTGATTCGGGGATGAATGTGTTTCACAAGGTGACGAGAGAGTCCCTGCGGAAAAATCGCCTCCGGACCATTGTGACCATTGTGGGAGTGCTGCTTTCCGCCGCTATGGTTTGTGCAGTGACCACCATTGTGGTCAGCTTTCAGGGCTTTTATCGGGACAGCGAGGTATATGAGACCGGCGACTGGTATGGCCGGGTGGAAAGGGCCGACCAGGAAGTCCGGCAGGCTCTGGAGGCGGACAGCCGGGTGGCCCATGTTGCCTCGGCAGAGATATTGGGCTATGCGGCGAGTGAAAGTCAGAATGAGGACAAACCCTATATTTACTTGCTGGGCGCAGACGCCACCTTCTTTGACGTCATGCCGGTTCGGGCAGTGGGGAGACTGCCGGAGCAGGAAGGAGAAATTTTGGTCCCCGTCCACTACCTGTCTGTAGGGAACGGGGGAGCCAGCCTGCAGATTGGAGACACCGTGGAGCTGGCCCTGGGAGAGCGCATGGTGGACGGGTACCCCCTGAATCAGAGCAACCCCCTGTGCGACGATGAGGCGCTCCAGGTACGTGAAACCAGAACCTACCGGGTGGTGGGATTTTACGAGCGGCCGGACTTTGAAGACTACTCCGCGCCTGGCTACACCTTCCTCACTGTGCCGGAATCGGGGGGCCCCCAGAATTACACGCTGTATTACAAAACCGCAGATGCGGGGGATATGAACGCAGTCATCGCGGCCCACGATCTGCCGGAGGATCAGAACTGGAGCCTGCTGGCGGCGGAGGGGGTGTTCCGGTATGACAATTTCGGGAGAGTGTTTTTTGGACTGGCAACGATTTTGATTTTTCTCATTGTGCTGGGTTCGGTGTCTCTCATCTACAGTGCCTTTTCCATTTCGGTCTCAGAGCGGACCCGGCAGTTCGGGCTGCTGCGCTCTGTGGGGGCCACCCGGAGTCAGCTCCGTCGGTCGGTGCTGTATGAAGCCGCTGTGATTTCGGTGATTGGCATCCCCCTGGGCATTCTCTGCGGCCTGGGCGGTATGGCCGTTACGCTGCACTTCATTGGAGGGCTGTTCCAGGGTGTGCTGGCGGCCGAGGTTCCCATGCGATTCCGGGTTTCCTGGGCATCGGTGGGTGGATCTGCGATCATTGCTCTGGTGACGGTGCTGATTTCTGTGTGGATTCCTGCCAGCCGGGCCACCCGCGTCACCGCGCTGGAGGCCATTCGACAAAATCAGGATATCCGCATCCGGGGGAAGGACGTCCGGGTGTCCCGTCTGACTGGACGGCTGTTTGGACTGGAAGGGATTTTGGCCAAGAAATACTTCCGGCGCAACCGCCGGCGTTACCGGGCAACCATTGTCTCCCTGGTGCTGAGTCTGGTCCTGTTCATCTCCGCCAGTTCCTTCTGCATGTATCTCACCGGTACGGTGGATGAGACGCTCAGCGTCAGCAACTATGACGTGTTGTGCTTCCTAGACGGCGAAGCGGATCCCCAAGCGGTATTCTCTGCGCTGTCAGAGGCCAAAGGCGTACAGCAGGGGGCCTATTGGAAAGAAGACCGGGGATACCTGCTCCTGGAACAGGACCAGCTGAATGAAACCTATCTGCGCTACGGGGAAGTGGCGGCCAAGACCTTCTGGCAGGCCTACGCCGATCCTGCTTATACAGGTGCAGTGGCCATTCCGGTGGAACGGTATTACGTGGATGAAACCAGTTACCGGCAATTTCTGACTGCACAGGGCCTGGACGCCGGGCAGTATTTGGATGCTTCGCACCCGCTGCCGTTAGTATACAATGAGGGAAATGATGTGCTTTATCTCCAGGGAGCGGAAGGCCATTATGAACGGCAGGTTTATACCTACCAGATTCTGAAGCGTGGGACGAGAACAGCCGCGCTCCGGCAACCCCAGGCGGTGGAGGGCTATGATTACGGCTATACCGGAAATGTGTCGGACAGTCAACCGGACGCTGCGCCGACTCCTGCCCAGGACTTCTTCTTCAACGAGGAGGGAGAAGAAATCAGCCGCCCCACCCAAACGGTAGCCATAGAGCTGGGCGCCATGGTGCAGGAGCTGCCGCTGGGCGTTTCAACCCGAGAGGGCGGGGGATGCATCCTGATCTATCCCTATGCCTGTGCCCCGGACGATGACAGAGAGATCTCCGTCTGCTTCACCAGCTCCAGCCATGCCGAAACGGCGGAGTCCCTGAAAGAGATTCTCCTGGAGCGGGGAAGTTATACCGGCAGCGGACAGGTCTATGACGTGCGGGAACAGGAATCTTCCAGCCGGAATATGGTGACCATTGTCAATGTGTTTTCCTATGGTTTTATTGTTCTGATCTCCCTCATTGCTGTGGCCAATGTATTTAATACCATCTCCACCAATGTGGCCCTGCGCCGCCGGGAGTTTGCCATGCTGCGTTCTGTGGGCATGACCCGGGGCGGTATGAACCGGATGATGAATTACGAATGCCTCCTCTATGGATTCCGGGCCCTGGCGTTCGGATTGCCCCTGTCGGCCCTCATGACCTTGTTCATTTATGATACAGTGGGCAGCAGCGTTTCCAGCACCTTCCAGATTCCCTGGAGTGCGGTAGCAGTGGCGGTATGCAGCATCTTTGTGGTGGTCTTTGCTACCATGCTGTACGCCATGGGCCGGATCAAACGGGAAAATCCCATTGACGCCTTGAAAAACGAAAATACCTGACCGGCTTTTGCGCCGTAGCCCCAAAAGGCCCTTGACAGGTCCGGGAAAAGTGACTATAATGTGTCATGTAATTCCTTTGGGCCTGTAGCGCAGTTGGGAGCGCATCACATTCGCATTGTGGGGGTCGAGAGTTCGAATCTCTTCAGGTCCACCAAAGCAATATAATCCGAACCTTGTGCCGATTGGTCATGGGTTCGGATTTATTGTTTCTATCGAAGAAATCGAAGACTGGTAATAGAAAAACCGGGAGGACTACCGATTGCGGCAATCCTCATGGTTGCTTTATGTAGGCGCTTTGTCCGACGCTTGCTTCGTTGCCTTCCACTCGGCAAATGCCTCCTTGCCTTCTTCGCTCTCGTAATATTTTTGAATAACCGGAAGCAGACTCCGTGCAAGCGATTCAAAGACATATTCCGGGATTTCGGCTGCATCAACGCTGGTCTGGATATTGGCTTTTTCTGCGTTCACTTGGTTCCTCCTTTATCACTTCTGTAGGCGCACAGACGCGCTTTTCTGCGTTGCTATGGGAAAAGATATTCCCCTATGATTTCTCGCTGCTTGTAGAGCAAAAAATGCCTTGTTTTCGACCTTTATCCGGACGGTTTTGCGCTGTCCTCCTTCGGCTGAATCAGCTTTGCATCAGAGGGATAATTGAGCGTGATCATCGCCGGTTTTCCAAGACCTTGTTTGCGGCGGCAGATCAAGCCGCTGCATTCCAACTGCTGAAAGATCCGCGTGACGCTTTGCCGACTGCGGTGCAGCTTCTTTTGTGCCTGCTCTACGGTGAAATACAGTCGGATCGTGCCGTCCGAATCGATGTAACCGTTGACCTTGGAAATACTGGCTCTGTCCAGCATGAGTGCGTACAGCACCTTTGCGTCGTTGGTAAGACCAGCAAAGCAATCCTCCATGAGAAACCGAGGAAACGGTATGTAAGATGCCGATAGGCTCTCTACGGTAAATTTACAAAACTCTTGCTTCATATGACCTCCTATCCCATCCATCCCATCAGGTATATTGATTGGATTGATGGATGACTTTTTTGAGAGTTGATTTATTTCTTATTGATTAGGGGCTGAATTTCATACTCGATGACTGTTCGGAAATCTGCGGTCCAAAAATCCGGTTGCGGAACGCTTCGGAGCGTCAGCCTGTCCACCGTCTGAAAAACCGGTGACGGAAAATCCCGTTACGGTTACAACTCCTTCTTCTGCTGTTCTTTCAGCAGCTCCCATACGTCAGCTACCCGCTCTTTCAGTTCAGAAACATCAGCTTCATAGAAATGCCCTGTTCTGTTGATGCGGCGGCAGACGTGGTTGATGTTTGTGGCAATCCTGCTGACAGCGGCAGCCAGCTTCTTCTGCTCGGTGTAATCGACCTTGATGATGTACCCGTCGATCAGCATTTTCCGGGCATACGCGCCGAAGTTGCGGGTGCCGAGTTGGTTCATCTTGTGGCGAATCAGACTCAATTCCTGCTCATTCAGGCAGATTTCTTTGCGGATGGGTCGTGTACGGTCTGGCATATCAAAGAACTCCTTTCACTTTACAACGGACACCTTTTTGCCGTTTGTTGAGTATGGCGGCAAAAAATTTTTCCTTTCACTTTACAACGGACATTTTTAAATCAAAACGCAGGTATCGAAATGAGAAATTTTCAAAAAATATGCGCCCCTGCTTTTGCGAAAGCGGGAGCGCGTTGTATCTGCGGATATGAGATTTGAGAGAACAGCAAGCACATCCGGTGTCCGTACACACCGGAAAAATGAGCGGTTCAGCCTTGCAGCCGATACGCCCATTTTGATTTTTGGGGAAGCCCCAAACCCTTGAATTTGGAAATTCTTTTTGAACTTTGCCGAAAGCTGTTGATTTCATTCGCATTTCGGAGTACAATGTAATATGAATAGCTATAAGTACACGCGGATCATGCTTTAGAGGAGAATACGATGAAGTACTTGTCAGCAGCGCAGACGGCAGAAAAGTGGGGTATATCGGCGCGGAGGGTTCAGATCCTTTGCAATGAAGATCGTATTCCCGGGGCGATACATGTTGGCTTCGTGTGGGCAATTCCGGATGATGCAGAGAAGCCGGCGGACGCGAGAATCAAGAATGGGAAGTACATCAAGAAAAAGCCCGCAGACGATGAAAAATGAGCTGCCGTTTTACAGCGACTCTAACTCGAAATGAAGAAGCCCGTACAACTTTGCGGGTTCGTATTGTCGTGGTCTGAGAGCAACAGAACTAGGTACGCATGACGTATATCTGCGTAAAATGGAAAGGAAGGTAGGCATGCAAGTTAGGGAGACTCCTCCATTTGCTCCTGTTTTGATGGAGTCAACGAGAGCAATCGGCTATAGCTTGGAGGCTGCGATCGCAGATATCATCGATAACAGCATTGCTGCAAAATCAGGAAAAGTACAGCTGTCTTTCTTCCCTGTAGGAGAGGCTTATGTCTGCATCTTAGATAATGGTTCAGGGATGGATGATACCCAAATTGATACTGCAATGCAATATGGCAGTAAGAGTCCCACAGATGAACGAGATTCTTCTGATTTGGGACGATATGGTTTGGGATTGAAGACAGCATCCTTGTCTCAGTGTCGTGTGCTGACGGTGATCAGTAAGCAAGGAGATCGTGTGATAGGAAGACGCTGGGATCTCGACTATGTTATTGAAACTGGCGCATGGTCATTGCTGATTCTTGATAAAGAAGATATGGCTTCCGTTCCTCATATTTCTGATTTGCGTGAACAGGAGAGCGGCACTTTGGTTGTGTGGCAAAACCTTGATCGCTTACTGACGGGCGAGGTGGATTATGAAAAATCACTTGGCCGCAAGATGGATGAGGTTAGACAGCATTTGGAATTGGTTTTTCATAGATACCTGTCTGGTGAGGCTGGTATCAAGAGACTGGAGATTTCCTTCAATGGAGTAAAAATCAAAGCTGCAGATCCATTTTTGCTGAAGAAGAGTACACAGGCAATGGATACGGAAACCATGATAATTCGCGGAAAGCGGATTCTGGTCAAGCCCTACATTTTGCCTCACATTTCTAAAATGACTGAAGAGGAAAAGCAACAGCTTGGCGGAAAAGAAGGTATCCGCAAACAGCAGGGCTTCTATGTCTATAGAAATAAGCGTCTTCTGATTTGGGGGACATGGTTCCGAATGATGCGGCAAGGAGACCTCTCGAAGCTGGCTCGTGTTGTGGTGGATATTCCCAATGATCTGGATGATCTGTGGACTTTGGATATCAAGAAATCTCATGCGATTCCTCCCGCTGAAGTAAGGAACAACCTTCAGGTTGTCATTGATCGCATTGCGGATAAGAGTAAGCGCACATGGACATTCAGAGGGAAAAAGGAAACCTCTGACACAGTCGAACATATATGGACACGCATGAAAACCCCGGGTAGCGGTGTTGTTTATGAGATTAACCGAGATCATCCGCTGGTTGATCAGATTATAGCTGAAGCGCCGGAAGTGCGCGGCAAGCTTGAGACACTGCTTAAATACATTGAACGCGGTATTCCGCTGAACCAGCTCTATGTTGATCTCAACAATGACGAAAAGATTGAAAATGACACGGAAATCGAAGAGACAGAAATGCGTAAGACGTTAGAGCAGATGCTTTTGGCTTTGCCAAGCAGTATTCTGCGGCGTGAGATGCTTGATAAGATTGAGCATATCGAACCGTTCTGCGGATATCCGGATGTAATTCGCGCATTGAAAGCAAAGGAGGAAAGCTGATGTCAAATCCTAATATTGCGATGCTGGAAAATATAATTTCAGCGGCAGTCAGCACACAGTATAAAGAAGTTCCGCCGACAGAAGAAGAATTTCTTGCGCTTGCACAAACCATGCGAATGAGCATGGGTATGTTTCCTGTAACGGACGAGGAATTTGCTGATGTTCTCGTTAGACTCCGTGCCGCGATTGTTATACAGATGGATGTTGGTGTGTTTATCAATGATCGAAACACGTCTCACAAGTCCTGGCTTCCCTCCAGAAGAGCTGATTTGGATTTCTTTTTCTGGAACCGCTATAAAAAATACCTAGAAGAAATCAAGCACTGGAATCCCAGAGTTACTGCAACGCTGGACAAGGTCTCTGATGAGATTGTCGATTTGCTTGGCGATCCGAAAAGCAGTGAACCTTTTCAGCGTCGTGGTCTGGTTTTAGGCGATGTGCAGTCTGGCAAAACCGCCAACTATACTGCAATCAGCAACAAAGCTGCTGATACCGGATATAGGATTATTATCGTTCTGGCCGGCATGATGGAAAATCTGCGTCAGCAGACCCAGTCTCGTTTAGATGCTGAGTTCTCTGGCCGAAAGAGTGAATATTATCTGGATCCGAAAGCGGAACAGGAAATCAAAAACCTGCCGGTTGGTGTAGGCAGATATGGTGTACAGAAACGTATCGCTGCCTTTACATCTGTTTCTAAAGATTTTGATATCAATGTTCTGAAGAGCAATGATTTGAACCTTCAGAGTGTTTCTGACCCTGTTGTTCTGGTCGTAAAAAAGAACAAGAGAATCCTGAACAATCTGATTAAATGGCTTGCCAAGAGCCGTGACGATGCCACTGGGAAAATCATGCTGCCAATGCTTCTGATTGACGACGAGGCCGATAACGCATCCGTCAATACGAAGAATGAAGACGACAACCCTGCAGCAATCAATACTTGTATTCGTCAGCTTTTGCACGAATTTTATCAGGCGTCTTATTTGGGCATCACTGCAACGCCGTTTGCCAATATTTTCATTAACCCTGAGACGGAAGATGAAATGATTGGCGACGATCTGTTCCCCAGAGACTTTATTTATTCTTTGGCACCCCCAACCAATTATATTGGTGCAGACAAGATTTTTGGTGAGACCCCCGCATTCGCTGACGTTCTCATTCCGCTGCGGCGTGAAGAGATGGATTTGTTCTTCCCGTTTACCCATAAGAAGACGCTGGAAGTGGATGCGCTGCCGCCCAGCATGTATGAGGCTATGGCGTACTTCCTGCTGTTTAATGCGATTCGTGATCTGCGCGGTGACTACACAGAGCATCGCTCTATGATGATCCATGTCAGCCGATTCACGGATGTGCAGAACCGCATTGCAGAGGCTGTGAATGAATGGCTTGTTCAGACTAAATCTGACGTGCAGAACTATGCTGCTCTGTCTGACGAAGAACGAGAGAAAATCTCTGCCTTGCGTTATCTGCATAAGGTGTGGATTAAGCATCGTTTGGATGAGACAAGCGGAACAAACTGGGATGATATTTGCCGCAATTATCTGAATCGTGCAATTGCACCTATCGCTGTGCGTGCGGTCAACCAGAAAACCGGTGCAACAAGTTTGGATTATTTCAATCACAAAGATGATGGCCTGCGGGTAATTGCTGTTGGCGGAAACAGCCTGTCCAGAGGTTTGACGCTGGAAGGGTTGGCAGTCAGCTATTTCTATCGCAAGTCTCAAATGTATGATACACTGCTTCAGATGGGACGCTGGTTTGGCTACCGTCCGAATTATGATGATCTGTTCCAGATTTGGATGGCAGAAGAAGCAATCGACTGGTATGGCTATATTACGAGAGCGGCCAATGAATTGAAGGACGAGATTGCGAAGATGAAACTGGCAAACCAGACACCTCTGGAGTTTGGCTTGAAGGTGCGTCAGGACCCCAACTCTTTGATAGCAACGGCTCGGAACAAAATGAGATCCGCAACACAGGTAAGCCGTCCAGTAACTGTTTCTGGAAAACTGCTGGAAACGCCAAGACTTAAGGCGAATCTGGAAATTCTGAAATCCAACGAGGCTGCCTTCAAAGAGTTTGTTGATCACTTGGCAGCTGCGGGAGATCGTGATTTGTCCGAAAAGCCGTACTACTGGCGCGGCGTTCCCAAAGAACTGATTGTCCAGCTGCTCCTTAGCTTCGAAACGCATCCTTGGCATCTGGCATTTCAGGGCAGAGCGTTGGCTGAGTATGTTGACGAAAAAATGGGCGATGAGACTTGGGATGTCGCTCTTATCACTGATGGCGAAGGATCTGAGTATGAACCGGGTCTCAAATTTGGAAGTGAAATTCTTCCTATTAAGGCAACTGAGCGCCGTGCGGTGATTGCTGATGACAAGATGATCAGAATCAGCGGAACAAAGGTTAAAGTTGGTTCTGGCGGCTGCACGAAAGTTGGACTTACTGCAGAGCAGATCGAGCTTGCCAAGAAGCATTTCAGAGAGCAGAATGGGGACAAGCATATGTCTGACAGTGCTTATTTGATTCGTGAACGCAGCCCTCTGCTGATGCTACATGTGGTTGAAACCAGATTGGACGAAAAGGAATCAACCAACAAAGATGTTCCAGCGTACTTGTTTGCTCTTGGCGTTGGATTTCCTGATACCGGTACCGGCGTTCGCACTGCAAACTACATGGTGAACATGGTCGAACTCAAAAACTGGATGGATCCTGATGAGGAAGATGACGAATGAAAATTATTGCTGAATATCTTCACAGAAAATGGAAGTCGATCAGCTACTATGATGGCGGATACATACAAGTAGAAGTCAAGCACGCCCTCGAATGGCACGTTGGCTACAAGGAGATCGACCAAAAAGCTTTAGTCATCGTATCTGATAAGGAGCCTGAACTGCTTCCGTCTTCTAAATCAATTGTCGTAACAAAGGGCCGCCGCGTAGATGGACGATGGGCGATCTCCTTTGTGCTTATGCGCATTGAGCAGGATAGTGTTTTTGAACTGCTGTGCGCAGACCTGATCACCTATTCTCAGGCTGCTGAAAATGAAGATGCTGCGCTGAACTTGACTGTAAAGCGGTTTAAGCAGTGGAATAAGCTTCTTGAGCATCAAAGAAGAAGCTTGATGGATGAGAGCAATCGGAAAGGATTGATGGGTGAACTGACCTATCTGTGTGAAGTGATTGACGGAGGATATCCGATTTTTGCTGCAGTTCAAGGCTGGGTTGGTCCGGATGGCGCGGATCAGGACTTTGTCTACGCAGATGGCTGGCACGAGGTGAAATCTGTAGGTGTATCGGCATCTTCTGTGAAAATCTCTTCTTTGGAACAACTTGCAAACAGTGATCCCGGAGAACTGGTTGTAATGCTTATTGACAAGTGTGCACCAGAACGAAACGGTGCAGTATCGCTTGGCGAGCAAGTCGATCGTACTCTTGAACGAGTACGTGAAGATGCGGATGCGCTTTCTCTTCTGGAAAGCAAACTTATGCGCTACGGATTTATCGACCTTCCTGAATATAGGGAGCAGGAATATGTTTGCTCTGGGAAAATGCGTTTTCGCGTGAATGCGGATTTCCCGAGACTTACAGCCGATAATGTAGCGCCGCAGATCATTGAGACACAATATTCGATTAGCTTAGCCGGCATCGAAGGTTGGCGAATGGAGGATTAACATGGATGCGCAGGAATTCAGAAAAGACTTTCTTGAAAATGTAAAGGCAGAGGCTGCTGCTACTGGTGAGGGTTCCTGCGCAGCCTTTGTCGATTCAATGGCGCAGCATCTCATTGAGGCAGAGGTATTACCTGACTTTATCCCCTCTTTCTATACCAGTACGACATCCACAAGAAAGATTTTTCGTGTAGACGGGTATGTTCTCGATGAGTTTGACTACACGATGAACCTGATTATTGCAGATTATGATGGTGCAGAAGAGCGCACAATGGGTAAAGGTGCGTCCTCAACCAATTTTCAGCGCTTGGTAACGTTTGTTGATCAGGCTCTGAACACTAAGCTGTATAAGGAAATTGAAATGAGTACGCCTTGCGCAGATCTGATCGATCTGCTGCGGCTGGAAATAGAGAGGATTCGGAAATACCGGCTTCTGGTTTTCACAGATGCAGATGTCAGCGATACACTTAAAACTCTTAGCAATCTGGATATTGGTGGTATTCCAGCAGAGTGCCAGATTTGGGATATTGATCGTGTATTCCGTGTGTGCTGCTCTGATCTGGGCCGTCAGAACATTGAAATTGATTTCAGAGAGTATATTCCGGAGGGGATTCCTTGTTTGGAGGCCAGCAGTGCGGCAACTGCTGAGTATAACAGTTATCTCTGTATTATTCCCGGCAGGGTTTTGGCTGATATCTATGATAAATACGGCAGTCAGCTGCTAGAAGGAAACGTTCGATCCTTCCTTTCTACTAAAGTCGCCGTAAATAAAAAGATTAGAGAAACCATTCTGAAATGTTCCTCAATGTTCTTTGCATATAACAACGGTGTGTCTGCTACTGCAATGGATGTACAGCTTGAGCATACACCGAGCGGAACGCACATTGTAAGCGCAAAAGATTTCCAGATTATCAATGGCGGACAAACAACCGCCTCACTTTCTAATACCCGCCATAAGGATAAGGCTGATCTGCAGGGGATTTATGTTCAGATGAAGCTGACCGAGATCGATGAAAGCAACATGGATCGTTCGACCGAGTTGATACGAAATATCTCTCGATCGTCTAATAGTCAGAATAAGGTTACAGATGCGGACTTCTTCTCTACTCATCCCTTCCATATCCGCATGGAACAGCATTCCCGCAGAATTTTTGCTCCTGCGGAAGCTGGCGCTCAGTATGAGACGAAATGGTTTTATGAGCGTGCCAAGGGACAGTTTCTGCAGGCACAGATGCGTCTAACGCCGGCAAAGAAGAGGCAGTTCCTGCTGCAGAATCCTAAGAGCAAGGTCATTACGAAAACAGATCTTGCTAAGGTCCGCAACACTTGGAACGAGATGCCGCATACAGTCAGTAAGGGCGCTCAGACGAACTTCATGAAGTTTGCAGAGCTGATTGATGAGGCTTGGACAACCAACGATGCGCAGTTCAGCGAACGATATTTTACCGAAACGGTAGCTCTGGTTATCCTGTTTAAGCATTTGGAAGGCTTGATTCCGAAGCAGGATTGGTACGAACAAGGTTACCGCGCAAATATCGTTACATACTCTTTGGCTTTACTCCATCAGCTGATTCGAGAGCAGTTTAAGAACATGGAGTTAGATCTTCAGAGTATTTGGCTGCGTCAGAGCGTTCCTGAGATCGTGACAAAAGTTTTGGAGCAGATAGCTGAACAGGTCTTCTACAAAATCACGGATCCGAATAGACCGACCATCAACGTTACACAGTGGTGTAAACGTGATGGTTGTTGGAAGAGTGTACAAGAGATTGAAATTACGCTTCCTGCGGCTTTCGAAAATGTGCTGATTGGAAAAGCCGAAGCTAACGCGGCGGAAAATGCTGCCAAGAAGGATCAGAAAATGCTCTCTGAGGTGGATGCACAGGTAAAGGTTCTTGAGTACACTGCTGCGCAGTGGAAAAAGCTATCTTCGTTTGCGATGCAGCGAAGAATGGTATCTCCCGACGAAAATACTGCGTTGAAATATGCATGTCAGATACCAAGCAAAATGCCAAGCGGTTACCAGAGCCAAAAATTACTTGCATTACTTGATCGGGCTATGTCCGAAGGCTTCAAGTTTTAACAGGCAGAAAGAGGAATGAAAAGTGTATACAGTTGTTGACCTGTTTGCTGGAGCAGGAGGGCTGAGCCTTGGCTTTATGCAGACACAAAAATATGATATTAAGGTTGCGTTCGAAAAAGTTCCGCACATGCAGGATACCTATCGGAGGAATCATCCTAACGTTGAGATGCAAGGTGATGTATGTGCAGCAGATTATGATGACATCAAGCGCAGATACGGCGATATAGATGTTGTAATCGGCGGGCCTCCTTGTCAGGGATTTTCGAATGCCAACAGACAAAAAAATACTGCAATTAACCAGAACAACATGCTGGTTAAACAGTATTTGAGAGCGATTCTTGAATTACAGCCCAAAGCGTTTGTCATGGAAAATGTGAGCATGCTGCGTTCTGATGTACATCGGTTTTTCATGGAAAAGAAGGATGAAGAGACTGTTAGGCGATGCAAGATTCCGGTGAAGGACACAGTCCTGCATTTACTGGATGAAAAATTTGTATTCGAGGGTGCGTTAGAACTTGTCCAAGACAAGGCCAAAGCAGCAGCTTCGCTTTGGCCGGAAGAGCATTATCTTGAATTGAATGTGATCTATAAAGCATCCAAGAATCTAGATAAAATGAAGGCTGCATTGGAAAAGCATAGAAAGAAACTGGAGCGGATCGCCTCTATATATCACGAATCGGTTTCTGATGAGTATCTGAATACCGAAGCAAAAAGGGCCTTTGATGCTATCACAGGTTACTATGCTGGAGAACTGGATGTTTCTGAGATTAAGGCACGTATTGAGCCTTCAATTTTGATTCAAAGAATGCTCAGCAAGGCAATGGAGATACATGAAAATGATATCTTAGTGGACTCCTATACAAAAACAAATGGCATTGCTGCCATTATTCGTTCTTTTGCTGTTTTTGATTACATTCAGAAAATTCTCGAAGCATCAGAGAACAACTACACTTTAGACAGCGACGTGTTATGTGCAGCGGATTTTGGCGCTCCGCAGAAACGAATGCGTTTCGTCATTATGGGTATCAAAAAAGATATTGCATCTAAAGTTACGCTTCCAATTGGCAGTTTTACTGGGAAAAAGTATCGTTCCGTCCGTGACGCGATCGAGGATTTGGAAGATGTGACGCCTGTCTATGATTTGGCGGACGATGAGGTTGGAATGACGCTCGAAGAAAAAGATGGATTAGGTGATCTTGCTCAGGCACTAAGAAATTCCTCTGTCTTAAAAAACCATATTGTCACAAAGACTACAGAGACTGCCATGAAGCGTTTCCGCGCATTGAAGCAGGGTGAGAATTTCCATGCCTTAGATGAAAGCCTAAAAACAAATACCTATACGGATGCCTCGCGCACACAGAATACGATTTATCTTCGTTTGAATTACGATGAGCCCAGCGGAACGGTAGTTAATGTTCGTAAGTCAATGTGGATCCATCCAACTCTCGATCGTGCGATCAGCGTCAGAGAGGCCGCTCGTCTCCAAACTTTCCCGGACAGTTTTGTGTTCTGCGGTTCTAAGGACAAGCAGTATCAACAGGTAGGCAATGCGGTTCCTCCGATTATGGCAAAGTCTATTGCAAAAAAGCTTGCGCAGACCCTGACCAAAAATTTGAATCCGGTTGTGAAAGAAAATGGCTGACAATCATACTAAAGAAATCCGCAGCATGAATATGTCGCACATTCGAAGCACTAACTCAAAACCAGAAGAGATCGTGCGGAAGTATCTGTTTTCAAAAGGGTTTCGATACAGAAAAAATGTGAAGAAGCTGCCGGGCTGTCCTGACATAGTCCTTCCAAAATATCAGACAGTTATTTTTGTAAATGGCTGCTTTTGGCATAAGCATGACTGCCCTAGATTTGTTTGGCCTTCTTCTAATCAAGATTATTGGCGGTCTAAGATCCTCAGAAATGTTGAGAGAGATCAATTGAGCTGCCAAGAATTAGAAGCGTTAGGTTGGAAAGTGATAGTGGTCTGGGAGTGTGAGCTTAAGAAAAAAGTTCGGGATACACGTCTGGCCGAGTTGGAAACTGAAATTGGAAATCAAAATAAAGAGGTGTAAGTATGGCTCAGATTAGCTTGGAAAGCATCAAAAAGATTGAGAAATATCGTAATACCGTTCACGAGAAGGTACATACCACTTACACAACCTTTGAGATGAATGGCGAGAAGTATGTACAGATCGACACTTATGGACGTATTGATCGTGAAAACCCTGAGAAGATTAGCCAGTCGTTCCAGTTTGATAGAGCAACGGCGGAATTTCTGGTAAAACTCTTGAGCGAGGAGTTTGACTTGCGTTAACTTTAACCAAAGTTGCAGTACAAATGTGGTATTTCCCCTATGGCAACAGATGGAATTCGAAATTCACACAAAAGTTTCAAAATCCGGGTTGACATCTGCTCGGATTTTGATTATACTATATTTAACCCGAATTGGAGGTTGAACTGCATGAAACAACTGGGTATGCGTCTTCGCGCGCTGCGGGAAGGTATTGGCTTATCCCAATCAAAATTTGCTGATGTGATCGGCTCGACACAGTCCAGTATCAATCGCTATGAGAATGGTCAGGCAACACCGACGGTGGAACTTCTGCGCAAATATGCCGACTATTTTGATGTTTCCATGGACTATATCTTTGCCCGCTGCGATGATCCGCATGGCAAGTTGTATGAGGCAAAGCCTCCGGTTGACGCGAACAATCCTGAACTGAGGAAGTTTGTTGAGATGTGTTTCGATCCGGAATCACCGATGAATGAAAAGCTGAAAGAAGCAATGCTGAAAATGCTTGGGGAGGCGGAGACATGAGCAATGAATTAACTCGTAATCCGGGACAGTTTGACGAGGTCATCCATATCATCGACAACGCCCGCAGCCGCGCCATGAAAGCAGTCAATGCAGAGCTTATCCAGATGTATTGGAGCATCGGTGCGTATTTGTCTGAGCTTTGTTCTGCATCAAGCTTTGGCGATAAGATTATTGACGAAGTTGCCGCATACATTGCGCAAGAGAACCTTGGCGTCAAAGGCTTTAATCGCCGCGGTCTCTATCGTATGAAGCAATTCTACGAAACTTACAAGGACGATGAATTTGTGACACCACTGGTGACACAAATCAGTTGGACAAACCATCTGCTTATTATGTCCGGCTCCAAGACGGCAGAGGAACGGCATTTTTACATGGCGCTCTGTGCGAAGGAACATTATTCCAAACGCGAGTTGGAGCGTCAGATCGGCACATCGTACTATGAGCGTTCAATGATTTCTGCCAAGAAGCCGATGCCTGAATCCGTTTCGCATAATGTGCGTGAAAGCATCCTCGATACCTATGTGCTTGAGTTTCTGGACTTGCCGGAGCAATTTTCTGAAAAGAATCTCCGTAAAGCAATCATCGAAAATCTGAAGCAGTTTATACTTGAATTTGGTCGGGACTTTACCTTTATCGGTGAGGAGTACCGTGTTCAGGTCGGCAATACAGATTTCTTCATCGACTTGCTGTTTTATAACCGTGCGCTTTCCTGCCTTGTCCCGATTGAACTGAAAATCGGAAAATTCAAGCCGGAACACATCGGGCAGATCAATTTTTATCTCGAAGCACTTGACCGCGATGTGAAGAAGCCAAATGAAAATCCAAGTGTAGGCGTTATTCTTTGCGCCAGCAAGGATGACGCGGTTGTCGAATATGCTTTAAGCCGCAGTATGTCGCCCACACTTGTTGCAGATTATCGGCTTTGTCTTCCCGACAAGACGCTTCTACAAAACAAGCTGCGTGAACTGACAGAGCTTGCGTTGGAAAGCGGCGAAGGCAACGAGGGTGATGAAGAATGAACGCTGTTATCTACGCCCGCTATTCCTCAGACAGCCAGCGCGAAGAATCCATTGAAGGTCAGCTCCGTGAGTGCCGGGAATATGCTGAACGCAACAATATGACCATCGTTGGAACGTATATTGACCGGGCATTATCTGCAAAAACGGCAGATCGACCGGAGTTCCAGCACATGATCAAGGACAGCGCAAAAGAGCTGTTTGAGATTGTCCTTGTATGGAAGCTCGACCGCTTTTCCCGTGACCGTTACGACAGCGCACACTACAAGCACATTCTGAAAAAGAATGGTGTAAAGGTTGTTTCTGCGAAAGAGCATATCTCCGAAGGTCCGGAAGGAATCATTCTGGAAGCAATGCTGGAAGGCTATGCCGAGTTCTATTCTGCTGAGTTATCAGAGAAAATCCATCGCGGACAGAAAGAGAATGCTCTGAAAGGGAAAAACAACGGCGGTGGCGTTCCTCTCGGCTATCTGTTGGACAAGAAAGCACAGAAGCTTGTGATCGATCCCGTAACTGCACCATTAGTGGTTGAGATATTTGAAAAGTATGCTGACGGCAAGACAGTTCGTTCTATTGTCGAGGATTTCAATGCCCGCGGCCTCAGAACGAAAAAGGGGCAGCCGTTCAATATCAATAGTTTCAGCTCTCTGCTGAAAAACCGCAAATACATTGGCGAGTACCGCTATCAGGATGTTGTGATTGAGGGCGGCGTTCCTGCTATCGTTCCGGAAGACCTGTTCAACCGTGTGCAGGAACGCATGGAGAAGAACCGCCATGCTCCCGCAATGGCAAAAGCAAAAGAGGACTATCTGCTGACAACAAAGCTGTTCTGTGGTAAGTGTGAGCGCATGATGGTTGGTGAAAGCGGCAAGAGCCATACCGGCGCTATGCACTATTATTACAAATGCAGCGGTGCGAAGCGCCTGAAGGATTGCGACAAGAAGGCTGTTCGCAAAGACTGGATTGAACGTGTTGTTGTCCGCCTGACCATGCAGCGCGTCATGGATGAAGAAAAGATCAACAGGCTCATTGATGCAATTCTTGTTATGCAGGAGCAGGAAGACACAACAACCCCTGCGCTTCGCTCACAGCTTGCGGAAACCGAGTCCTCCATTGGAAACATTCTGAAAGCAATCGAGCAGGGCATTTTCACGCCGTCCACCAAACAGCGGCTTGATGAGCTGGAAGCACGGAAAGAAGAAATCCTTGTGAATATCCAGACCGCCGAACTGCAAAAGCCAAAGCTGACCCGTGAACAGATGACAGCATGGTTTGAGCAGTTCCGTCATGGTGATCCGACAAACCGTGAGTTTCAGAAACGCCTGATTGACACGTTTGTGAACGCAGTGTATGTGTTCGATGATAAACTGGTCTTGACCTATAACTATCAACATGGGACGCAGACGATCTCGCTTGAAGAGATCGAGTCGGCGTTGAGTTCGGATTTTGATGGGGCTACTCCACCACGTCGGAGCAAGCGTTATATCGCTTGCTCCGACTTTTCACATACAAAAGTCAGAACGCGCTCAGACCGCTGTTCCTCCTTTCCAAATCGCACCCACTTCGTTGGGCTGCGATTTGTCTTGGAAACACTGTTCGCTGGTGGCATCTATCATATTTCGATGTTACATGGAAGTAGACTTGCTATTGTGGCAGGTCTGCTTTTCTTATTTCTCAATTGGAAATGCAGTGGCCTGCTCATTTCCCTTATCTTCGCATTCCGCTGCCAGAGCGGTTTGCAATGCGGACGCTCTCTCTTCTTTTACAGAATGCTGCTGAGATTCCTGTATCATGTTTCTGCCTCCTTCTTACGACAAAATCCGCACCGTTGAGCGGTGCGGATGGAATGGTTCACATGGATGTTCAAAGGCAACTCAGACAGCTGCGGGCAGGGCCGCTCCATAGGACGATTGTACCTCCCGCCATGCTTATGGAGGGGCACTCTACTGTGTGACATGTAGCCAGCGCAAGTATCATGATCCCTGTATGTACTTCTCGGCCCACAGACCAGCTAAGGCTGCTTGCGGCGCCGGTGTTGTTTGCCCCATTTTCACCCACATCGAACATACTTCCATCAGTAAGAACCTCCCGGCGCACCCACCGCTTGGCTATGTACATACAGAACGTATCTGATGCCCGATTCAGTTGCGGGCTTTTCAACCCGGGAAAGTGCAGGTATTGCCAGAGCGTACTTTCCCAGAACGAAAAAGTCAAGATTTGGCCCAAATTGGGACAGTTTTGGGTGAAAATAGAGCACACCCCCCACAGCCCGGAGGCTGTAGGGGTGTGCCCAAAGAAAAAGGTAAAAAGGAGAAGTATCAGAAGTTTTGATCCAGAATAGTCATCAGCTTGGCCAGCTGGGCGCGAGTTAGGGTACCCTTGGGCAGCAGCGTGCCGTTGGGGAAGCCCTCAAAGAGGCCCTCAGCGGTAGCCCAGGCAACGGCCGTCTTGGCATAGCCGGAGATCTTGTCTGCGTCTTTGTACACGGACAGATCGGTGCTTTCTGTCGGCTCTACCTTCAGGTATTCGGTGACGAACCGGTACAGGAAGGTGGCAGCCTGCTCCCGGGTCACATTGGAATTGGGGGCAAAGCGGGTTTCGGTTACGCCTTTGGCAATCCCCACATCCTGGGCCCAGGCTATGGCGTCGGCATACCATGCGCCTTCCGCAACGTCGGTGAAGGTAGAACCTTCGCCGACTTCGGGGGAATCGGCCAAGCGGTACAGGGTCGTCACCAGCATAGCCCGGGTGGTGCTGCCGTTGGGGGCAAACCGGTTATTCCCCACGCCGTTCATTAGACCGTTGCCAATCACATAGTCAGTGTACTCATGATACCACTGTGTGGTATCCAGGTCGGCAAAAGCCTGGGAGGGGCACTTGTGGGAGAGGGCTACAGCAATGGATTCGGTGGCGTCCACAGTCTGATCCCCCCGCTCGGTGCTGTGAATCCGAATCTCCGTATCGCCGGTGGCGCCGGCTTTGACCTGGAAGGTCAGCAGTGCCAGCGTTTCGTTGCCGGGCAATTCCCTGGCAGCGGCATACGCGAGTTCCACGGCGCTGTCCGCTTTTCTGTTGGCGGAAGCCTCCAGAGGACTGGCGATGTCAGTGAGAACCAGCTTCGCGCTGTCGTAGGAGACGGTCACGCGGCCATTGGTGGACGCCTGACCGGCAGTGACTGCAACGGTGACGGTGCCTTTGGCCTCATCATAAGAGCCAGTGCTGTTGGGCAGAATTTCGGGATGGGCCTGGGAGTCCGTCAAAACGGCGGACTGGAGACCGCCAGTGAAGCAGCTTTCCCGCTGCAGATCCACTGTACCCATGGCAGCAGTGGCGACAGCCTTGGACTGAGACAGATCCACCAGGTTCTGGGAGACGTTTTCAGCGTTTTCCTGCTGGAACAGGCCACACACCGGCCACACCTCACTTCCGAAGGTGCCCAGCCGGTACACATCGTCCGTACCCTCGCAGTCCCAGGCGATCAGCTCTGAGAGGCTCTGGTCTTCCGAAAATTTGCTCCAGAACAGATACCGGCCGTCATAGTACAGGGAGCTGAGATAGGGCGAATCCGTGGAAATGGTCAGATCCTTCAGGAAGGCTTTTTGCTTGCCCTTAAAGTAGCTGTACTGATTGTCGATAGAGGCGAAACCCTCCAGGTACACGTTGCCCTCCTGATCCAGCAGGAAGAAGGTGTCGATATAGGTATCATATTCCTCGTTGTACTGACTGCCGCCGTAGGCGATACCGATCAGGTTGGCGCTATTGTGCCACTCCCAGTAACCGCTGTAAGTGCCGGTTTCCTCGTCAATCAGCAGGATGTAGGGGCCATAAACGGCCAGCATGCAGTCCAGGTGGGGGGCATAGGCCAGGTCGGCATAGAAAATCTCATCAGAGCCGCCGATGAGGGTGGCCTCAAAAGTGTCGGGATCGATCTTGTAGTAGTCCGACAGCTGGTTTGTGATATCCATGGTGGCGCCATAGAGATTGCCATCGGCGCCATAGGCAACGGCGGCAAAGTCATGCTGGCAGGGATCGTCGGTAAGTTTCGTGTAATTGGTCAGATCGTTTGTCTGGAACGCGCCCCACCAGATGTTCCCGTCGCCGTCCCAGATAAAGCCGTTCAGGGTTTCGGAAACCTCCACCACATCCAGGGTGCAGTCGGCGGTTTTGGTTTCATCCAGCTTGGCCGTTGCGGTGATGGTAACGGTACCCACCGACTTGGCCGTCACCTTGCCGTTCGCATCCACGGTGGCCAGATCCTCGTCGGAGCTGCTCCAGACGACGGAATCATCAGAGAGCGTCCAGGGCAGCACCTTTGCCGACAGGCGCAGGGTCTCGCCGGGCAGGAGTCTGGCCTCAGTCTGACTCAGGGACACGTTGTAGACCTCGTCGGTATCCTGGAACAGCTGGTCATCATACTGCTCCGGCCGGATGTACAGACCCACAACCGCAAAGGAAAGGGTACGCACAAGGTCTGCCTCCGCGTTTTGGGTGTCGATTTTCAGCAGCTGCGTCCGTCCGTCCGCGCAGTAGGCCCAGTAGAGTGTATCCTCGTTGTGATCCCAGGCCAGGGAATTGAGGGCCCGGGAGGTGTAGTTGCCCAGATCGCCCAGATTCGTGGGATTGGCAATCGTGTCAGCGGTGAAGCTGTAGAGGATACCGTTGCCATAACCCACGCCATAGAAGGTGCCCTCGCCGTCAATGGCCAGGTTGTACATATCTGCTCCCAGCTCTCCCTGCACCGTCATAACGCCGCTGAGCATATCGATGGTGCACAGGTAGGGAACCCGCTGCCGGTTGGCGTCGGAGTAGTAGAGACCATAGAGCTGGCCGTCTTCCTCGTTGTAGGCCAGGTCGCGGAAGTCCTTGACGGGCGCATCCTGCGCGTTCAGAGTGGCAATGGGCGTAAACTTACACAGATCCTCATCCTCTGCCACCATGAAGCGGTTTTCGCTGTCCACTGCGAAGGCATAGCCTCCCACAAACGTAGCGGCTTTGATGCTGTTGTCCGCCATGTCGCCCAGCCGCGTTTCGGCGCCGGATTTGTTAAAGCCCACCCAGTTGTAGTAGGAGTTGTTATATTTGGTCGAGCGGTTGAAAGCGGTGAAATAGGGTCGCTCTTCGCTGCCCGACAGGTTCAGCGTCACCTCATAGGTGGTGGCGTTGCGGGCGTAGTCATAAACGGCAACCAGGAACTTCTTGCCGGACACGCCATCCAGGGGAAGCTCAACCGTTACATCCTCGCCACGCTCCGTCTGGTTCGGCACTACGCTGGACAAAATGCGGATACCGGAGCTGTTCAGCAGAGCCACGGCCGCCACATACTGATTGTCCGCGGCAGTAATCCGGAGGCAGTTGCTTTCATCCTGGCTTACATCCACATTTTTCACCACCGGATCGGTGCTGTCAATGGTGAATTGGGTAGAGAGATAAGCGCCATCGCCCAGGGCTTCCCAGTTATAGGTTCCGTCCTCATTCCGGTAGTATTCCGGAGCGGTAATCAGAGAGATTTCCACCGGTGTTCCGTCGGGGAGGGGCTTGCCGCTGCGATCCGTTCCATCCCAGGCCACATCCACGCCCCAGCGCTGATTCAGCCAGACGCCCTGGTTGGGGAAGAAGTAGGCGGGGCTGACCGGGCCAAGCTCGTCTGCCACATAGATTTCGCCGGTTTCCGTGTTCCGGATTTGCAGCCGGCTGTTTCCGGCCGCACGAATCTGGGTGAAATAGAGGTTCTTCAGGGTATCGCCGCTGAGGTTGTTAAAGGCGTTGCGCTGAGGCAGATAGGTTTCCTCCGCAGCAAGGGGGTTGCCGCCAAAGAGGTACTCGCCGCTGTTTCCATCGTAGGAAATGGTCAGCAAATTGGTGTCCCTGATGCCCAGATAAGTCGCCCGGGTGCTGGTACCGTAGCTGCGCTCCAGAGCGGTGTCCACGTCATACATGGAGGCATCAGTCCAGCTGCCGTAGAAGCCCAGCACCGGAATGGAGTGGATCTCCTCTCCCTGGGCGGACTCGGCATAGACGAAGGCCTCGATGTATGCGCCATTGGGGGTGGCCTCGTCCAGATAAGCCTTCACCTGGTCGGGCAAAGTCAGGGTCACTTCCACAGGTACGGAGCCGCCGGCCGGCACGGTGACGCAGGCCTTATCCTCCAGCAGAGCCAGCAGCACATGGGCGTCATAGGTATTGACCTTGCCGTCACCGTTCATGTCGCCATCGGCTTTCAGCTCTGTTTCGTTGCCCAGCAGATACTCCAGCAGGAAGTCCGCGTCCTGCCGGTTGGTTTTTCCGTCGCCGTTCAAGTCGTACTCCAGCACATCGTCACCGGACAGGACGGGAACACCCTTGGAGGTGAAGCCGGCGTCCACTGCCAAAGCTCTTGTCAGGGTGTCCAGATACCGATGGCCGCTGTCCTCGAATACATCCTGGGTAAACAGGTCGGCGCTCAGGAGGTAGGACACGGGGGAATCCGTGAGATTGTGAAGCGTAAAGGAGAAGCTGTAGCTGCCGGTGCGGTCGGGGTCATCTCCCAGCTCCACCTTGACCTTGCCATCAGGCTGGTCGTCCACCATAATATACGCCTGAGCAGCCAGAGCGTTATCCACTTTGACAAGGCCCGCGCCTTGCTTCAGCAAAGAGTAATACTCGCCGGACGCCTCCTCATACAGAGGTTCAGCGGTAGACATCAGCAGGCTGTGCGCCAACACTCTGGGGCTGACGCCCGCCTTTTCCGCCAGGTCGTTTTCCCGGATATACTGCATCAGCACAGCAGTCAGGCCGGCAAGCTGGGGCGCGGCCATGGAGGTGCCGGACATCAGGAAATACTGGTCGGTATCCTTCTTCTCACCGTTGACCGAGAGGATGCTGCCGCCAGGGGCGGTAATCTCCGGCTTCAGGGACAGGTCGCCGGGGACGCCCCAGGAGCTGAAGTCGCTCATGTTGTAGCTGTCGCCATAGAGGCCCACAGCGTTCCTGGCGCAAACCTTCAGGCTGCCGGTGTAGTAGGTCTTACCAGCGTCGGTTTTGGCTTCACTGGCAACCGCTTTCACCGCGTCAGCCTGGCTCCGTGTCATGGACACGCAGGGAGCGGTATAGATATAGCCGGTCAGGTTCATGCCGAAAATGCCTGCCGCGTTGTTGTAGACCACCACAGCCGCAGCGCCCTTGGCCACAGCGTTGTTGGCCTTATCGGCAAAGTTAAGGCCGCCGCCTCTGGAACAAAAGACCACCTTGCCGTTCAAGTCAATACCGTCAAAATCAGTCGCCACGCCGAAGCCGTCAACGTACACAAAGGGATACTCTGTGCCAGAGCCGTCCTGGGTCTTATCCAGGTTGGACATGGCCAGATTTCCGAAGTCTGTGCTTTCATAGTAGACGAGAACCTTGTCATCCACCAGCAGATGGGGGCCGATGGCGCCGGTGGAATCCACGGAGGCCACAGTCAGGGTGTTGGCGTAGGTGCCGGGAGAGCCGCCGGTGGCGAAGCTGACATCGTCGTTGTACAGATAGCCGCCGGTGCCGGCTCTCACCGCCCACTGATTGGAGTTACCGGAAGAAACCGTTACAACTGTATCGGTTTTGGCCAGGTAGTCCAGAAGTTCGGCGTACACACTCGTGTTGTTGTAAACCTCTCCCGGCATGTTGGAGCCCAGAGACAGGTTTACCGCATCGCAATCCAGAAGGATCGCGTCCTCAATGGCAGCCATGTAGTCGGATTCTGCGATGCCGCCGCCCACACCGGCTACCTTCAGGGTGATGATCTGAGCATCGGGGGCCGCGCCGCATACGAAAACCGTATCGGTAGCGCGGAGGTAGCTGTCCTCTTTGGGAATGTAGCGGTTGGCAGCGGCGATACCGGCCACATGAGAGCCATGGCCGCCGAAGTTGTCATAGTCGTGAGTGATGCGCAGATTTGTATCTACATAGTTGTAGCCGAAGGGCAGCTTTTCATTGAGATACAGATCCTCTGCCGTCAGCTTGGGAGAACGCTCATGAACATTCAGCTGGGGAAGCACTGCCGCCACCTCTTCCACATCCAGGAGGTTCAGCGACGCCAGATACGCCTCCTGGGACAAGCCGGCTTCCTCCGCGTTCTCCTTCAGAGCGTACAGGAATGCACCGTTGTCAAAGGACTGGTGGTCAGTGTCCGTACCGGTGTCGATGACAGCAATCCGGCTGCCCGCGCCGGTGTAGCCCTGCTCCCAAGCCATGCCTGCCCCGGTCATACCGGAGGAGATATAGGTCTGGGGCGACACGGTGTTCGCTTCTTCCGTGGTCTGAGGTTCGTACCACTGCTCCACGACGGCGTCCTTCACGCCGGGAAGCTGCCGGATTTCTTCCAGCTTACCATAGGGTACGTTGGCGGAGATGATGTTTCCCACCAGGGTCAGGTTCCACACCACGTCCAGCGTGCTGCCCCCCAGCACCTGGGTGGAGATGGTCTGTGCCATCGTCTCCTGTGCTGTCCGCAGGCTGTCCTGGTAGGCCATGGCCTCCTGGTTTTTTGCAATACCCATGGTGGCATAGCCCGCCTGGACGGCGGACTTTTCCTCCAGAACAATCGAGACACGGACAATGTCAGTCGCCTGATAGCCGGTGTCGGAGGGGATCTCCTCTACCTGACGGTCTGTCAGGTCAGGGGCAGGGGCGTCGATGTCCACCTCTTGCCACTGTACACCAGCTGCCCGGACAGGTACCGCATAGCCAGCCATAAGACAGACCGCTAAGAAAAAGGCGGCAAGCCGGGAAAGGATAGGTTTTTTCATGAATGCTTCTCCTTTTATTGTATATTTGCCGTTGGGGTGGCAGACCCTATATGCTCCGGCGCAGGATGCCGGGGATATACAAAAGTCGCGGACCGTCAGGGCAGAACCGTGTTACTGATTTGCGCAATGAGCCAGCGGAGGAACTCCGTGTTGGTTCGGTAGTACACATAGATGCCCCGGCGCTCGGATGTCACCAGCCCTGCCATCATCAGCTTGGTCATGTGGTGGGACAGTGTGGTAAAGGACAGGCCCATTTTCTCCGTCAGCTCCTGGACATAGACCTCCTCGTCCTTCAGGAGCGCCAGGATTTGCATCCGCACCGGGTCGCCGATGACCTTCGTATAGGAAGCTAGCTCTTTCAGAGGCATGTCCCGTTTGCGATACTGCCGGGCCGCGTCCCAGAGGACGCCAATTTCCACATGGTTTCGTTTTGGCGCGTCATTCTCAATTTGATAGAACATGGTAAAACGCTCGTTGATGGAAAAGAGACTGGGGTACAGGTCGATGACTTCCGCCTCGTGTTCAAAAAGACGGGCATCTTGCTTTAACAGGGCCTCAGCGTCTATCCCGCCGTAGGTCTGCCCGAACCGGTTCAGCAAAGGCTCGTAAAGGTAGGCATTTTCCTGAATGCAGGCCACTATGGGCCGCAGCAGCTCCGTCAGCTCGTCCACATAATTGGAAAAGTTGCGGACAGCTCCCAGAATCTGATACCGCTCTTCGTCCGTGGCGGGGAAATGGGAGATGTAATCGTAGAAGGTGGAGAAGTCGCCGCACTCCCGGATGTGCCAGCCCTCGTTGGGAATGGCGAAAGCCACTCTGGCCTGAAAGATGACTTCCGCTTCCGAGTAATTCTTCAGTTCTTCCCGATAGCGATCCAGGTCATGAAAATGGGGGTAGGCGACGACGCTGGGCATGAAAACGGTGGAGGCGATATTGGGGCAGTGGGAGCGGCCCCGCTCAGTGGAGTCTCCCAGCATACAAAAAAAGAAACGTAGCCGGGAGGCGTCCAAATGACTGCTGGCCGTGTCCAGTCTGCGTTCCAGCTCCTCCAGCGGCCCAAACAGAGCGTTGATACTCTCCCGTCGCTCCGGATACTGCTCCCGCATCTCCTGAATAGAGGCGGAGAGTGGCCGTTCATTGACCAGCCGGGCGCAGTAGGACAGGGCATCCACCACCGGATGGATGGTTTTATGTACTGTAAGCTCCCGCTTCCGTTGGGCCAATTGGTTCATTACATCTGTACCTCCCCGTATACCATGGCAGGCAGGCCGCCTGCCAGGCCAATATCACGATTTTAGTATATATGCCTGCTCAGCCTTTGTCAAGACGAATTTAGGTATTGACTCTGGGTACATCTTTATGTATAATGAGGACATAGTGACACTGACGGATACGTCACTATAAAATTTGAAGTGTGGAGGACAACAAAATGAGAAAACGCAGAATCCTGGCCAGTATTCTGGCCGTGGCACTGGTTCTGTCCCTTGGCGGCGTAAATATTTCCGCCGCAACGGGCAGTCCCATGGCAGATGCTGCGGAAGTGTCGGTTCCCGAAGGCTACATCGAGCATGACTATCTGAAGCTGTATGCCTTTCTGGAAACTGCCGACGCCGACGGCGTCAAAAATGGTAAGAAGCTGAACGAGAACTACGACCCCGCTGACCCCACGACCTGGGGTACCACCGTTGAGGACGATGAGGAAGGCCAAAGCACCATCACCTGGATGGAATGGACAATCGGCGAGGGAGAGGATGAAGTCACAGTGCGGTCTCTGATGATCTTCAATGCGCCGGCCGCCGATCTGTGCGGCCAGCTGGATCTGTCCGGCTGTGAAGATCTGCGGGAGCTGTATGTGCAGAACAACGCCCTGACCCAGGTGAATCTCTCCGACACCGGAATTCAGAAGCTGGATTGCAGCGGCAACCAGCTGACGGAGCTGAACCTGTCCGGCTGCAGGCGTCTCATGCACCTGTACTGCGGCGACAACCAGCTCACCGCCCTGGAGCTTGCGGACTGCCGCCAGCTGTCCATCGTAGATTGCAGCGAAAATCAGTTGACCGCTCTGGATCTCAAGGCCACCGCTGCCCTGACAGAACTCAATTGCGAGAACAACCGGCTGACCACCCTGGGCATCTACGCCTTGGCCTATCCGATCCGCGTGGACTGCTCCGGCAACCAGCTGACGAATCTGGATACCAGCATGATGCAATTTACCCAGGATCTGGACTGCTCCGACAACCTGCTCACCAAGCTGAATATGGGAAACTGCAGCATGCTGAAAAACTTCTCCTGCCTGGGCAACAAGTTGGAAAGGCTGGTTTTCAGCCAGAGCGGCATATACCACGTCTGGGGCCTCTACGCCGATGAAGGGGGCTATGTCGGCTACGTCATGGAGCAGGATGAGGACGGCAACGCTACATACGCCGTAGTGGCCACCCCTGCGGAGGGCAACGTGTTCCAGGGCTGGTATAGAGGGGACAACACCCTGATTACCAAGGATCCCACCATTGACGTTACCCGGATTGACCCCGTCGACGCCATAGACTATTACGCCCAGTTCACTGAAGGCGGCGGCGGTGACGAAGAGGTCGAGGTGCCCAAGGGCTACAATGTCAACGACTATCTGAAGCTCCGGGCCTTCCTGGAGCAGGCCGATGGCGCGGGTGTAAAGAACGGTTTCAAGTTGAATGAGAACTACGACCCTGACGATGTAACCACCTGGGGCGTCTACGACGAGGAAACGCCCTGGTGGAACTCCATTACATGGAAGGATGTCAACGGGGAGATTCGCCCCACCGGAATCGCTTTCGATGATTCTGATTTGAGCGGCAAGCTGGATCTGTCCGATTGCGCCGCCCTTGAGAGCATAACGTGCAACTACAACAATCTGACAGAGCTGATTGTGAACGGCGCAACCAGCCTGAGCTTCTTTGAATGTCAGAGTAATCAGCTGACCTCTCTGGACGTATCCGGTTGCCCCAGGCTTAACAATCTGTCCTGCCAAGGTAATCAGCTGACTTCCCTGAACGTATCCGGCTGCTCCAATCTCTCCCTGCTGTTTTGCAGCTCCAATCGATTGACCTCCCTGGATCTCTCCAAGAACGGCCGTATTGTACAGCTGTTTGTGGACAGGAATCAGCTGACTTCCCTGGACGTGAGCAATCTGCGGCAGCTGTCGGTGTTGAACTGCATGGATAACCAGCTTCAGAGCCTGGATGTCCGCTATTGTACCGTTCTGGGGACGCTTTACAGCTCCCGCAATCCCCTGGGTAAGCTGGATGTGTCCAGGAACCTCAACCTGCGAACCCTCTGTTGCGCGGACAACGGGCTGACCGAGCTGGATGTCACAAACCACCCCGAGCTGATGATGCTGATGTGTGACGGCAATCAGCTCACGGAGCTGGATCTCACCAGAAACACCAAGCTATCCACCCTGGATTGCTCCCGCAATCCCCTGGGCAAAATCGATGTGACGCACCTGGAAAATCTGCAAAACTTCTTCTGCAACAAAGCCGAGCTCACAGAGCTGGATATCAGCAACAACAGCTATTTGAAGTACCTGGATTGCGAGGGTAATCAGTTCACCAGTTTGGATCTCAGCAACAATACAATTCTGTTGCGCCTGTATTGTGGCAACAACCAGCTGACCTCGCTGGATCTCAGCAACAACACAGGCCTGAACCGTCTGAGATGTAACGAGAATCCCCTGCATGAAATCGATGTGACGCCCATTCTGACACTTTGGGAGCTGGATGTGCGTGACACCTATATCACCAGTCTGGATCTCAGCACTAATCTCGCCCTTTTCGGCGTCAGCATCGACCCCGTCCTGAAAGAACTGGACCTGACCGCTACGGAAGATATCCCTGTCAACCTTCTGGCCGCCGTTGGCAACGGCTTTGTGGGCATCACCAGTACGGAGGATAGCGAATCCGGCTGGTCCCACGTCCTGACGGCTGCGGCCGGGGAGGGCGCGAAGTTTACCGGCTGGTACAGCGACAAGGAATGTACAAAGTTGATCACCACGAACGAGACTGTTACATTCAAGGCAGGCGAGGAGCTGAAGGCTCAGGACTACTACGCCAAATTCGAAGGCGAGACTGTTCACGAACATACCCCCGGTGCTCCTGTCCGTGAAAAAGAGGTTCCCGCCACCTGTACCAAAGATGGCTCCTATGACGAGGTTGTGTACTGCACCGTTTGCAAGGCTGAAATCAGCCGCGTCAGCAAGACCATCCCCGCCCTGGGCCATGACTTCTCCGTGAAGGGCGAGACCGTGGCTCCCACCGAGACCGAGGAGGGCTACACCGTCTATCAGTGCAGCCGCTGTGACGCCACCGAGCATCGGGACATCGTACCCGCCATCGGCCACAAGTGCCCCTCCAAGGACTTCTCCGATCTGAATCCGGCGCAGTGGTATCATCCCTACACCGACTATGTGCTGGATAACGGCCTCATGATTGGCGTGGGCGGCGGTAAGTTCGCCCCCAACGGCAAGGTGACGCGGGCGCAGCTGGTGACGACCCTGTACCGTTTGGCCGGTGAGCCGAAGGTAACGGAACTGTCCACCTTCACCGACGTGCGTGAGAATCAGTGGTATGCCAAGGCCGTAGCCTGGGCCCAGGATGAGGGCATCGCCAAGGGCATCACGGACACCACCTTCCGCCCCGACGCGCCTCTTACCAGAGAGCAGGCCGCAACGTTCCTGTACCGGTATATCACCGGCTACTTGAAGCAGGAGCCTGTCAAGGGCGCTGACCTGGCCGTCTATAAGGACGCAGACAAGATCTCCGACTATGCCAAGGACGCGATTGCCTGGGCTACCGCCGAGGGCATTTTCGAGGGCTTTGAGGACAGCACCATGCGGCCCGCGGGCACTCTGGTTCGGGTGCAGCTTGCCAAAGTTCTGACCGTCCTGGATCAGAAGTTCTAAATCGCTTACTTTCTCATTGCTCCTTTCTGCGCGAAGGCGCTGCGGGTTTGGCCCGCAGCGCCTTCCAATTTTTTATAAATAAAACCAAGGCTTGGAAAATCGTCAGGGGGTGTCTCAAAACAAGTTTTGAGACACCCCCTATAAATTCCAGCGGGCTGTCAGCCCAGGAGCAATTCGCTGACCCGCTCCATAAGCCAGCGAATGAAGTCCGAATTGACCTTGTAGTACACATAAACGCCGCGCCGTTCCGACGTGACAAGCCCCGCCATCACCAACTTTGTCATATGGTGGGACAGGGTCGTAAAGGAAAGGCCCAGCTTATCTGTTAGCTCCTGGACATATACTTCCTCATCTTTCAACATAGTAAGAATTTGCAACCGCACTGGGTCGCCGATGACCTTTACGCAACCGGCAATCTCCCGCAGTGGAATATCCCGCTTCTGGTAGAGCTTTGCTACATCGTACAGAACGCCGATTTCCAAATGATTGCACAGTGGGGTGTCCCTGGACTGCTGGTAGGTCAGGGTATAGTACTCATCAATGATAAACAGGCGCGGGTAAAGCTCCAGTACCTGCGCAGATGTGTCATAGACCGGCGCCGCCTCTTCCGTGCCGAAAACCGCTTCCGGCTGCTTGTCCCGGTAGACCTCCGCAAACCGTTCCAGAAGCGGGGTGTATACCGGCGCACCGTTTACAAGGGCCGTTATGACCGGCTTCAGCATTTCCGCCAGCTCGTCGGCGTATTTGCTGAAATTGCGCACAATACCCAGTATGCGAAAGCGTTCCGCGTCTGACGCTGGGAATTCCTGAATATAGTCATAGAACGCAGCCAGATCTTTGCACTCCTTCGTCAGCCAGCCTTCGTTGGGCAGGGAAAATGCCAGACGGGCGAAGAAAATGATCTCCTCTTGGGAACGTTGCTTAATGCAAGTACAATGCTCCGCCAGATCAGATGGCGCATCAGGGGAAAAGGGATTTGGCATCATGATGGCGGTGGCCAAATTGGCGCTGTAAGCCCGCCGGTTCCGGGTAGGCACATCCCCCAAAGCATCAAAAAAGAAATGCATCCGCTCCTCATCCACCTGACTGCTGGCGGCGTCCAGTGCCTTTTCCAGTTCTTCCATCGGGCCAAACAGAGAATCAATGCTCTCCCGGTTTTCCGGATATTGTTCCCGCATTCGTTTGATGGACGCTGACATTGGGCGGCAATTGGCGCGCCTGGTATAGTACAGCAGCGCATCGGCAATGAGATTTACCTCGCTGTGTACATGGATCACCTTTTTTTCTGCTGACTGTTCCATCGGTTAACCTCCGTCTCCGGGCCCTGATTTTATGCAGGTCTTGCTACACATAATATTTAACTATAACTGCCAGTTTGGCGTTTGTCAACCTGCTTTGCGGTATCATTTGGCCCATAAGCAGACGCAATCGCGAGTTCTGCTTATGGGCCGATTTTGGCGTTTAGTGTTGAAGCTCCAAATACAGGTCTGGGGCCAGGGACTCCAACAGAGGCAGGGCCTAGGATTGGGTCCAGGTCCAGGAGCGGAGGGCCGGATCGTCCCAGGGTTCCAGAGTAACGTTCCCGTTTTCCAGTTCCACATGGTAGTACTGCCGGATGATGTCGGCCAGGGTGGTCCGGGTTTCCTTCTGGACCTGCGGATCACTGGCTTCCAGGAGCCGGGCCAACTGAGGGACTGCCCCTTCGGACAGGCTGCCCAGGTGCCCTACGTCCACCGTCTCCAGCTGGCCGGACAGGTAGGCGTCCACGTTGTACCGGGCGACCTGGGTGTCCACGTCCATCCAGCCGGTGCAGCAGCCCACCACCAGAGCGGTCAGCACGGTCACCTGCATATAGGGGAATCGGGGAACCAAAATCCAGACCGCCACACACAGTAGGGCCACCGCAATGCAGATCATGAAGAGAGAGGTGAGGACCCGGAGCCGGGTCAGGCCATAGACGCCGATGTACAGCCCCATTTTGGAGGCGGAGCAGGCTGCCAGCACCAGGGAGAAGACCAGGATGAACAGGCAGAGAAACCGAGTGAGCCGGGGAACCTCCGGGTTCCGCCGCACCTGGCCGATGGACACAAGAACCATCAGCAAATTGATGCTGCACAGGGCAGACATCTCAAAAAATCCCCGCCGCGCATATTCCGCCTGGGTGTATCCTTCCGGCAGAATGCCCTCAAAGGCGCTGAAGAAATAGGCCAGCTGGGACACCAGGTACAGAAGATAGCAGAAGGCGACAACGCCCAGGAAGGTGTTGAGCGTGACCGGGTGAAACCGGCCCGGTTTGGCGGAGCCAGTCGGGGGATCATCGTCGTGGATCAGGGCCACAGGCCGGGCGTAGACCGGCAAAAACAGCAGAAATCCGAAGAAGAGCGTGGGGATGAGTTCTGCCAAGTTGGTGAGGATCGAGCGTCCGATGAGTCCTTCAAAGGCGGCGTCTGACCGAATAAGCAGGGGGAGGATGATGGCCAGCGCCGGAACGGCCAGTAACAGACCCAGTAAGACGCCACCAATCTGCCGCCGCTGGACCCCCTCGGGGGTTTGCTTGGCGAAGAGTCCCCGCAGGGCCGGGAAAATTTGGGGATAGGGGGTGAGGAACAGGGCTCTGCCCGCCCCATTCAGGGACTGCATCCGTCCAGCGGGGTAAAAGGGAGCCCAAATGACCTGACTGAGACCCAGGAGATAGGCGGTGAAGGCCAGAAGTAGCAGAAAGAACTTGACGGTCCCGTCATTGCTGCGGGGGAAGGAGGCCACCAGAATCAGGCTGCATACCAGACAGGCCAGGGGATACCAGCCAAAGCGTTTGGTTTTGACCAGAAGATACAGCGCGGTGGTGGTGAAGATCCCAAAGATTCCCAGAGCGCTGCCCAGAGCCAGCCCACCGAAGAGGAGACTGTTGGCGGTGAAGGCGGACAGCAGCGCCAGGATCAGCGCCAAGACAGATTCCCTTCCTTCTGCGGGCAGGGAAGGCGGTGGGGGAAGGGGCTGTGTGGACGTTTCGGTGGGTGGATCGGATGTGTAGGGGCTGTTTTCATAGGGATTGGATTTCATTGAGATTCCTCCTCGTGATATTCCAGAATGTCACCGGGTTGGCAGTCCAGGGCTTTGCAAATGGCTTCCAGGGTGCTGAAGCGAATGGCCTTGGCCTTGCCGGTTTTCAAAATGGAGAGGTTGGCCTGGGTGATGCCAATCTGGGCGGCCAGCTCCTGAGAGCTGATGCGCCGCTGGGCCATTACAATGTTTAAGTTTACATAAATTGCCATGGAACGCTCCTAAATGGTGAGGTCGTTTTCTTCCCGGAGGCGGGTCGCTGCGGCCATGATGTTGGACACCACCGCAACCACCAGGCAGAGGAAGGCCATAATCAGAGTGACGAACAGAAGGGGCGGATACAGCCAGGTGCAGGCCAGGGTGATGAGGCTGACGGCCCCACAGTCCCAGATGAGCCGACGGATGCGGCGGACGTTCTCCTGGAGGAACACCTGGCCCCGGCGGATCCGCTGCATCAGCTGGTCCAGCTCCAGGAGCGCCAGACCTGTGGGAATGAGGCAGAGATAGTAGCCGACTAGGATGGCCTTTTGACCAGCGGGGGCCAAAAGACGCAGTTGCCCATACCAGCGGACAGCCCTGGGCATCAGCATGGCCAGGACTCCCAAAAGTCCCGCCACCACCCGGCAGGCCCAGAGGCAGAGGGTGGCGGGTCGATTTTTCTGTTGCATCACACAACCTCCCAATGGATTACCCGGTCGCCCGGTTTGCTCCAATCATATACCTGTGTTTATCGTTTGTCAATAATAAATTTCCAAAATTCAATAAACAGGGCGGATGCACCCCTGAAAATGGACCATCCCCATGCCTGGGATGATTGCAGAAGTGGAGCCGTACGTCTGGATTGTGAGGTTATAGGTTTGTCAATGATGTGTTACAGACTTTTGGTAAGAAAAGAGGACAGATTTGG
>UQXI01000009.1 GCA_900544975.1 uncultured Eubacteriales bacterium | reverse complement strand
GGCCCACGGAGGGTAATCTGCTGGCCCGGCTCCATGCCATGGAGCCAATCTGTGACACAGCCACACTTTTTAATGGAAAACTCCAGAAATTCCTGATCCGTGGGGGAAGAGGTGATGGAAAACAGGGCCTCCCCCACCCCGGGCATGGACAGCATGGCGCACTGGCCGGGAATGTGCAAAAAGGGCTTCTTCCCGTCCAGGCCCGTTACCCGGAACGTCTTCACATCCGGGGTATCCACCCGAATGTCCGTCACCACGGCAATCATGGGAATCAGCGGTTCACGATTCATGGGGCGCACCTCCCAATGTTTTCATCACCTTGACGATGTTCATGTGTATGGGGCACCGCTGCAAGCACCGGCCGCAGCCGACACAGCCAAACACTCCGTCCTGATTGACGGGGAAATACTGCAGCTTATGGAGAAAGCGCTGGCGAAACCGCTCCTTCTGAGTGGGACGGGGCTGACCGGCGGACATCAAAGTGAAGTCCGAATACATGCAGCTGTCCCAGCACCGGTAGCGGCAAACTTCCTCTTTGCCTGTAAACTCCTTGATGTCGTAGCACTGGCAGGTGGGGCAGACGAAGGTGCAGGCGCCGCAGCCCAGGCAGCTCTCCGACAGCCGGTCCCACTCCGGCCGGTGGAACAGCTCCAGCATGGCTTCCTTCCTGCCGAACCCCTCTGTAGTGAGGCCGCGCAGGGGCAGCCGGTCCTGGATGGCCCTGGCCGCGCCCTGGGCCTGCTCCACGGCGGTCTCCCCGCCCTCTTCCAGAGGCAGCTCTGCCAGGAGCGCCGCTCCCTTTTCCGTGTTGGCCCGGAAATACAGGGTATCCTCCCACTGCCAGGCGGACACATCTCCCGCCGGATTTCCGGCGTCAATCCCAAAGGTTCCGCAGAAGCAGGTCTCCTCCGGCTCCTGGCAGGCCAGGGATACCACGGCGCCATGCTCCCGCCGGTCCCGGTAAAAGCTGTCCTCCGGCTCTGCCAGAAACACCCGGTCCAAAATTTCCAGTGCCCGGCAGTCACAGGCACGGACGCCAAAGACCACAAAGGGCTCCTGCCGCACCTGTGCCTCTAAGATCTCCAGCTCCTTGCCGGAGACGCGAAAGCGCATCAAATCCTCCACCTGGGGAAAAAAGAGATCTTTGGGCCCCAGCCGGGGATTACCGGTGAGGACCGGTTCCCTGCCCGGCTCCCACCGGGCAAACCGGCTGGCTCCGGTCCCATCATCCAGGGGGCAATACAGGCTGCCCCGGGCGGCCAGAGACTCCAGCAGCTCCGGCAGACGGGATAAAGCAATCTGTTTCATTGTGCGCCTCCTCTCCCGCCTGCGTGAGGCTCTGGGTCATCGTAGCGAAAGTCCGTCATAGGCGGCCTGGACTCCAGATCCGCACCGGCCTGGTAGGGACCGTACAGTTCATTCATATCGGAAATCAGCTTCCGGTTCAGAAGATGCAAGGGAATGTGCTGCGGGCAGACCCGGGAGCACTCCCCGCAGTCGGTGCAACGCCCGGCCACATGGAAGGCCCGAATGATGTGAAACAGGCTCTCCTCAAAGGAGTTGGCCGCGGCCTTGTTTTCCACTCCGGATGCAGGATTGTCAAAGACGCATTTCTCGCAGGAACAGGCCGGGCACACATTCCGGCAGGCGTTGCACCGGATACACCGGGACAGCTCTCCCTGCCAGAAGTGAAACCGCTCCTCCGGCGTCATGGCCTCCAGACGGCGTACTCCGTCCATGCGGCCCTCTCCGCCTTCGGCTCCGTCCTCCCCCAAAAGCTCGTCATAGCAGGCCATCTTTTTGGTTTTGCAGCTGTAGCACCGCTCTGCCAACACCGTCTGCCGGGGCAGGTGTTTTTCTCCGTAGAGGGTCTCCACCACCAGGGTCTCTCCCGCTTCCCGGACTGCCAGGGGCGCTTTGGCCTGTGCTTTGATCTGCTCAATGTCGCACATTCCCTGGCACTGGACGGCCACAGCATACACTGCAGCCCGCTGAATGCGGTGCTCCTTGCAAAGCTGCTGAAACGAGTAGGTGTCACAGGGTTTTAAGAAGGCGGCAATTTTTCCCGGCTTCCGGCTCTGCGCAATGAGATACTTGGAGAGATTGGGGGCGGAAAAGGGGGACCATACAAACTCCCGCTCCACTTCCTCCGCCGTGGCAAACACTGCGGGGCTGAGATCATAGAAAAATGTTCCGGCCTTCCACCCCAGGACCCGGTCCACTGCGCCAGTTTTCAAGAGCTCCACAGCCCTGGCCTTTACTTCTCCTTGCATCTCAGGTCCTCCAGTCTCCGATTCTCACCCAGGGCGCGGATGGTTTCGGTAAATTCCTCCATGGTGGCGGCAAACTTTGCCCCTTCTGCGGCAGAGACCCATTCCACTCTCGTCCGCTCCCGCTCGATTCCCAAATAGTCCAAAAGGGAAAACAGCAGGGTCATACGCCGCCGGGCATAGTAATTGCCGGTGGTGTAGTGGCAGTCCCCCGGGTGGCAGCCACAGAGGATGACGCCGTCCGCCCCCCGCTGGAATGCCCGCAGGATGAACATGGGATTCAGCCGGCAGGAGCAGGGAATGCGAATGATTTTTATGTTGGCGGGATAGGACAACCGGTTGGTGCCGCTGAGGTCCGCCCCGGCATAAGAGCACCAGTTGCAGCAAAACGCTACAATGGTGGGCTGAAAATTCTGGTTCACTTGCATATGGCATCCACCTCCGCCATGATTTGCCGGTTGGAAAAGCCCAGAAGGTCCATGGCCCCCGATGGGCAGGCCACTGTGCAGGCTCCACAGCCTTGACACACCGCCGGATTCACCTGGGCCACCCGGCGCATAACCGGCTTTCGGTCCGGCCCCCGGAACTCCTTGTCCTCATACGTAATGGCGCCGTATGGACACACCTTCTCACAGGCGGAGCAGCCGTTGCACATCGCCTCATCCGGTCGCGCTACGCAGGGGTTGCAAGTGAGATGATCCTTGGCCAGCAGACCGATCACCTTGGCCGCAGCGGCGCCCGCCTGGGCCACCGTCTCCGGAATGTCCTTGGGGCCCTGGCAGGCGCCGGAGAGGAAAATGCCCGCTGTAGGGCTCTCCACGGGCCGGAGCTTGGGGTGGGCCTCTGTAAAGAAGTCGTTGGTGTCCATGGAGGCCGTCAGCATGGTGGCCAACGGCCGGGCAGAGGGGTCCGGCTCCATGGCCGCAGCCAGAATCACCATGTCCGCCTCAATATGGAGCTGGCGGTTTTCCAGCAGGTCCGAGGCCTGCACCAGGAGCTTGCCCCCCTGGGGGACCACCTTCCCCACCTGGCCCTTGATGTAGTGGACGCCATACTCCTCCACCGCCCGGCGGTAGAACTCGTCGAATCCCTTGCCTGGCGTCCGGACGTCGATGTAAAACACATACACTTCGGTGTCCGGGTACTTTTCCCGGCAGAGCATGGTGTGCTTGGCGGTGTACATGCAGCAGATTTTGGAGCAATAGGACTTGCCCCGGCCGTCTCCGTCACACCGGGAACCCACGCACTGGACGAATACCAGGGTATGGGGATGCTTTCCGTCGGAGGGGCGCAGGAGGGTCCCGCCTGTGGGACCGGCGGCATTCATCAGCCGCTCCAGCTCCAGGGAGGTGACCACATCGGGGCTCTGGCCATAGGCGTACTCCCCGTACGGTTCCAGTGAAATGGGGCGGAAGCCGGTGGCGGCCACAATGGCGCCATATTGCCGCTCCTCCAGCCGGTCTGTCTGCCGGTAATCAATGGCCCCGGCGGTGCAGACCTTGGCGCAGACGCCGCACTTGCCGGTTTTCAGCATGGTGCAGAAGTCCGGGTCAATGGTGGCAACCTTGGGCACTGCCTGGGCAAAGGGGATGTAAATGGCCCGGCGGCAGTCCAACCCCAGGTTGAAGGCATTGGGCGCCTTCTTCTGGGGGCATTTTTCCGTACATAGGCCGCAGCCGGTGCACTTGGTCTCATCCACAAACCGGGCCTTGTGACGGATGGTCACCGAGAAATTTCCCACAAATCCCTTGACCGACTCCACCTGGGAATAGGCCATAATGTGGATCCGCTCATGCTGGGCCGCATCCACCATTTTGGGGGTCAGGATGCAGGCGGCACAGTCCAGGGTGGGAAAGGTCTTGTCAATCTGGGCCATTTTCCCTCCGATGGTAGGCTCCTTCTCCACCAGATCCACTTCAAACCCGGCCTCGGCAATGTCCAACGCCGTCTGAATGCCGGCGATGCCGCCGCCAATGACCAGAGCCCGCTTGGTCACAGGGCTCTGCCCGGCCGTCAGGGGGGCGTTCAGGTGAACCTTGGCAATGGCTGCCCGGCCCAGAATCACAGCCTTTTCCGTAGCTTCCTCTTTGTTTTTATGAATCCAGGAGCACTGCTCCCGGATGTTGGCAATTTCCAGCAGATAGGGGTTCAACCCTGCCCGGCTCACCGCCTTGCGGAATGTGGCCTCATGCATCCGGGGGGAGCAGGAGCAAATCACCACACCGGTGAGCCGGTATTCCCGGATGGTCTGGATCACCAGGTTTTGCCCGGCTTCGGAGCACATGTAGGGATAATCCGCGGCGTAGACCACCCCGGGTTCCTTTGCCAAGGTCTGGGCGACCTTGGCCACATCTACCGTTGCAGCAATGTTCGAGCCGCACCAGCAGACAAACACGCCAATTCTCTCCATAGGCGACTTTCCTCACTTTCCGTATTTCCGCAGGGCGCTGACCAGGGCCTGCTGGGGCATTTCCTCATCCAGCAGCGCCGGGATCTGGTCCGGCAGCAGGTGATTGTTCCCCGCCTGGCGGATCACCATCAGCCGGACCGCCTCCACCAGCCGGGCGGGCTCCACGCCCCGGGGGCACCGCTCCAGGCAGGCCATGCAGGACAGGCAGCGCCAAATGGCCTGGGAGGCCAGCAGCTCCTCCACTGCGCCCCGCTCAATCATAGCCACAAACTGGTGGGGGTGGTACTCCATCTCCCCATAAGCCGGGCAGGTTGCCGAGCATTTGCCGCAGCGCATACATTTCCGTGGGTTCACCCCAGTGATGCGGCAAATTTCCTGTACCATATTCGGATGCTCCATCTTATCCCTCCTCCGTTAGACCCAGGGCCTGAGCCAGCAGCTGGGTGAAATATACGATGGGGAGCCCATGGGCATTCCGGGTCAGGTTGTACTTGCACAGGGGGCAAGCCGTCACCAGCTGCTCCGCGCCCAGGGCAACGGCGTTATCCAGGACCTTCCGGGCCTGGGCTTCTGCCTGGGTCCGGCTCTCCAGGGTCACGTAGCCGCCGCAGCATTCGTTGCGCATGGCGTAGATCACCGGCTCCGCACCCAGGGCCCGGAGGAAGTCCTCCAAAATCCGGGGATTTTCCGGATCGTCCATGTCCATATCCTTTCTGGGCCGGAGCAGGAGGCAGCCGTAGTAGGCCCCGATTTTCCGGCCGGTGAGGGGACGTTTCACCGCCTCTTTCAGGCGGTCAAACCCCACTGTGTCCCGCAGCAGCTCCAGAAAGTGGACCACCCGGGTCTGCCCCACATAGGGCTGGGGCGCGCCCATATAGCGATTGACCCGGTCGCGAAATGTCTCGTCCCGCTTCAGGTCCTGGTTGGTTCGTTTCAGCACCTGGTGGCAGGCCGAGCAGACCGTCACCAGCGTTCCCGTTTCGGCTCCGGCCAGGGCCCGGACTGCGGACAGGCGGGTGGCGATCTCATCGGCGGCCATGGGATACACTCCGCCGCAGCACTGCCACTGGGGCAGCTCAGCCAGGGTAATGCCCAGGGCCTCTGCGGAAACTCTGGCGTAGTGGTCCAGATCTGCCGCCTGATTTTTCAGGGTGCAGCCTGGGTAGTAATTCAGTACCATGGGATTGTTCCCTCCTGCCATTGGCGTAAATTTCCAAATTCGGTATGCATGTACCGATATTTTTTTACCGACAGGATTGTATCAGATTCCGCCCACAATCGCAACCCCTTTCCATGGTTTTTTGCAAAAAAAGAACCAGCCAACCTCAAAACGGGGTTGGCTGATTCCTGTATAATGGTATGTTTTAAAATCCCTTGTCCCGGAGAGCCTGGCTTACTGTACGCCGCCCTCCAGGAAGCGCATGAGGATCACTGCGACCTGCGCCCGGGTGGAGTTGCCCTGGGGGTTCAGGAGGATCTTCCCGTTCTCCTCGGTGCCCTGGATCAGCCCAGAGCCCACGGCCCATTGCATGGCGTCCTTGGCCCAGGCGCTGACGGAGGCGCCGTCGGGGAACCCGGTCAGGGTGGCGGTGGTGTCCTCCTGCTGGAGCTTGGCATAGCGGTAGAGGAAGGTTGCCATCTGCTCCCGGGTCATGAGACCGTTGGGTTGGAAGCGGGTGTCGGTCACACCGCAGGCGATTTCGTTGGCCGCGGCCCAGCGGACTGCGTCGGAGTAGTACGTACCGGCCTTCACGTCCTGGAAGGGGTTGGCCAGCTTGGAGACGTCCGGCTCTCCTGCCAGGCGGTAGAGCACGGTGACCATCATGGCCCGGTTCATGGTGGCGCCGGGGCAGAAGCGGGTGTCGCTCACGCCGATCATCAGGTTCTGGTTCAGCACATAGTCCACCCCGGCGTGATACCACGCGGTCTGGGACAGGTCCTGGAAGGCCAGGGAGGGACAGGGGGTGTCGTGCTCGATCCGGCCGTTCACGGAAAAGTCCGGGCACGTCACCTGGGCGCCGTTGCGCTGGAGCTCCTGGGCGGACACCTGGAAAGTGTAGCTGCCAGGGTCGCCTGCCAGGGTCAGGGTCAGGGCTGTGGTTTCGGCCGGCACGTCCTTGGCGCTGATCCAGGCCAGGGAGAGCTCGCCGGGCTTTACGGGGTGGATGTCCCACAGGACCTCATCGCCGAAGCCAGTTGTGGTTTCCAGCAGCTCCAGCTCCTCCGGGTAGGACACCAGGATTTTTCCGTTGGTGGTCACGGCATGCAGCACCAGCGTCAGTTCCATGCCGGTCTCCAGGGGCTGGGCGTTGCCGGTCACGGCCTCTGGCGCAGACGCCAGGACGCCGGTGGAGAGCAGCAGGCAGATTGCCAGCAGCATACTGAGAAAGCGCATTTTCATCGATTCATCATCCTTTCCCGCCCGGGGCATGGGCCCCGGGCGCGTTGCGTCTTACGGCTGCGTATCCTGGGAGACCGGGGGCTGGTACACCTGAAGCTCCGACGCCTCCATGGTCAGAAGACACTCCTCCTCTGTGAGCTCCGGCAGCTCCCCACTCCGGATCCCGGCCTCTGTGGGGTAGTCCACAAAGATACCGGTGAGGGGGGCTTGGCCTCCGCCAAACGAGCCAAGGTTCAAAACTTGTGTCATACCGTACATATCTCCGGTAATTGCGTACAAGGTAGACTCCTGCCGACTTTGATTATACACATTATAGTAATATACCGGATTTCCGGAAACTATTGAATGAGAATAAACAAGCGAATTCCCCTGCTCAGAAAAAGCCTCGACAACTAGATCCATATCAGGCAGCGCCATCAGTCTGAAATCGTCCGAAAGCACAACGACATATGACATTCCGCTAGATGTAATAATTTCATTATAGGACATATCGTCGTCTCCGTACGGCAGATCAGTTATGCCGGTTATATAGTCATCACCAACTAATTTAGCAAGATCAAAGTATAGGGCGGTTCCAGCTTGATATGTCGATCCTTCTATAGTCATTTCCTTTAATGGTATAAATCCAAAATATGTTTTATATGCAAATAATATCATATCATGAACGCTACTATATACAATGTCTGTAGTTGGCATAAACGTATGAATTCGCTCTTGCACCTCCAACGTATCCGGATTTAAGCAGAACAATGACTCCGTCCTATCGTCATCGGTATACCCGCTGGCATAAACCACGTTTTTTCCCCAGTCTGCACCTGTGATGTAAAGCCCAGGCTCCTCCCTCAGCACAGTAAAGGTCTCAGGCGTAGCTGCGTTAAACTGGATCCAACCCGGCGTGCCATTTCCTATATCACTCAAGAAGCCTCGCATCATCTTCCCGTCAAATGGTGTCACTGTAAACTCACAGGAAGCCGAAACTTCCGGTCTTGCCACAGAAGTTACAGTAATGGTCGATACTCCTGCGCTTTTTGCAGTAATGACACCGTCTTCATTTACAGTTGCCACTGTTGTATCACTGGAAGACCATATCAACCGTTGGTCTGCTGCCGTAGCTGGGACAACTGCCACCTGCAACTGTTGCGTCTTTCCCTGATACTGCCAACCGGTCTCCGGCAAAACAATTCGCTCTATCTGTTTATCCGGAACTGCTCGGTCATACGGAATATACAGGCCAACCGTCTCTGCACCGCCAATGGGCCCCAATACCGTCCCCGTTCCATCATTCAGGTTGATCTGAATCAGATCGTGACTCAGCCAATCATCCGACTGTGTAGTGCCATATACAAAGCAGTTTGCCCAGTATAGGTCGCCTGTGTTTCTGTCAAACGTCATAGACTGTATTCTGCTAAAATCACTCGGACACCCTGTATTTCCAATCTTCTTACAAACCGGGCGGTTGTCCACAAGCTCCAATTTATAGAACTCTGCCATTTGGCTACCGCGCTCCACACAGTAGAGATTCCCGTCGAGATCGCAAGCCAGTGTAGCTACCCCATAATTTGTTCTTGTACCGCCGATATTTGAATCTCCTACCTGGGTGAATTCTGCAGTATCTAGGTTTACTGTGTACAGGTATACATATGCATAATACTTGTTTATATATGTAAGGCCAATTGCATACATTGTATCTGTTGAGTAGTCATATGCCATATCTAATACAGTCGTATATGGCATCAGAGGAAATTGTATAGAGGATTCCTCGAGCATAATACTGCCAATTTTGGTCGGGGTATGCTCACCAGGCCTCATCACATGTAGCTCGTTCTTTGTTGTTGCATATACATAGCCATCTACATATTCTGCGGCGCTATATGGAACTTCTGTTCCAGCTAACAGCGCAGGTTGTTCGGCAGTGTCCTTGGTGAAACTTACCCATCCAGGTATCCCTTGATCTCCAAGTGGTATGTTATACCCATACAAGGAATTTGCCTCATAAGCCGGGTTGATGCTGGACAGATCTACTTTGTAAATCGTTGTGTTCATTGCATAATCCGATATAGCAAGGTAGCAAAATCTTGTCCGAACATCCTGCAAATCCCAGGTTAATTTGCACTGAACCCCAGGCTTGCTATCGTCAATTGGTTGCCGTTGTAAAACAGAAACACCAGTGCTATCTAGCAACGCCGCATCTGCTAAGTATTGATCATCCGACACAGTCACTGTCAGCGTCCTAGCCGCAGAATCCAAGACAGCCCTGTCCATATCTACCTCTGGCGCTGTGTAATCCACTGTAATGGGGATACGCCAGCTTTGTCCTTCAGATTCGCTATTGGGTCGCGCTGTAACTACGACTGCAACTTTTGTTCCACTTGGCAAAACCACACCATAATCATCTGTTCCTGCCCAACCCAAAGAAACAGATTGAATGACATCTTGCCATGTTCCAGTATTTGAGCGGTAGTAGGACCGGTACACATTTTTCTGCGTATCCTCATAATAGACCTGCTTTCCGTTCTCACTTTCAATGCGAACAGACAGCTCTTCTGCATTACGCAACAGAGCAAACTGGACGGTTGCCAGGCAGTCCGCCAGACCGTCTCCATTGGGAGAGATGGCATTTCGATCTGCCAAATAGTCACTTGTTTCCGCGGTGTAAGGATTCATACCCAGACTGAAGCTTTTGCCGTCTACCCGGACTACCGCCGCATTGGAGCCGCCGGAGTAGCTGTTCTCCAAGCTGTCCGCATCATAATACCAGGCGTCTTCCAGCATGGGGGGCTCCGACCAGCTGCCGTAGTAGGCCAGGAAGGGAATCGACAGATCCGCCTTCTCCAGGATCACGCCCTCCTGGGTGGTCTGCTCCACCTCCTGGACGTAGACAAAGCCATCCACATACATGCCGTTTTCAAAGTTCCGGTCCAGATAGGCCCGGTCGCCGGAGGACAGGTCGATGTTCACAGTCACCGTGGCGCTGCCGCCGGGGGCGACGGTGCAACCGGTGTTCTCCATCACGGCCCCCTCCAGGGCCTCCAGCTGGCACAGGTACTGCTGGGCGTCGGCGGTGGTCACCTTGCCGTCCTGATCCAGATCCAGGAGGGCCAGCTTGGCCTGGGGCAGTGTCAGCGTACCGTTGCAGTGGCGCAGGAGGGCCAGCGCGTCCTCCCGGTTCACCTGGTTGTCTCCGGTAAGGTCATAGGGCATAGAGGAAACCTCAAAGCGGACCTTGGGCGCCAGCCGATGGCTGGACTCAGCCATATAGTCCACACCGTCGATGGTTGCCACCGACTCGGTCAGCACGTCGCTGCCAAAGGCGTAGGTCTTGGCCTCCTGGGACAGATTGTAAATGCTGAAGCTGAACTGGTAAGCTCCGGTCCGGTCCGGATCGTCTCCCAGCTCGGCCTTGACCTTGCCGTCGCTGCTGGTCCCCTCGGACAGGAGGTAGGACTGGGCCGAAACAGCTTTCTGGGCATTGGCCAGGCCCGCGCCCTGCTTCCGGGGGGAGTAGGGCAGGCCGCTTTCCTCCGTCAGGGGCTTCGCCGTGCTCATGAGGAGCGCTTGGGCCAGGGCCCGGGCGGACAGGCCCGTCCGTTCCGCCAGGTTTTGGTCTTCGATGTACTGCAGCACCAGGGCCGACAGGCCCGCCATGGCCGGAGCTGCCATGGAGGTGCCGCTCATGGAGCCATAGGCGCCTCCATCCAGGGTGGAGTAGATGTTGCCGCCAGGGGCCGTAATCTCCGGTTTCAGGGACAGGTCCCCGGGGACGCCCCAGGAGGAGAAATCGCTCATGCGGTAGCCGTCTTCCCCATTTTCCAAAACTGTGGGAGTGCTGTGCAGCGTCATAATGCCGCCATAACAACCCTTCTCATTCTTTTCCGCAACGGCCAAAATCCGCTGCATGTCCTTCTGGGTCATGAAGACACAGGGAATGGCGCCGGTGGAGGCGCTCAGATCCATGTTGACCGTGCCGCTGGTGTTGTTGTAAATGATCACAGCCTTGGCCCCAGCATTCGCCGCAAAACTGTGCTTTTCCGAAAAGGCATTGGTGCCCCGGGAGATAAGGACAATCTTCCCTGCCACATCCATCCCGCTGAAATCACTTTGGGACATGGCAAATTTTCTGGTGTCTGTGGCGCTGGTGGGATCTCCCAGGAACACAAAGGGATATTCCGTTCCCTGTCCATTTTCGTCCAGGCTGCTCCAGCTCTGGAACCCCTCTGGCGTGTTGCCTGCTGGGGTAAAAGAGGCGTTGATCTGACCCACCGCCACATAGGGGCCGGTCAAACCGGAATTGGTAACGCTGGCTACCGTCAAAGCATTTTTATAAGAGCCGGGGCTACCGACGGTGTTAATGTCCGGGTCTGTCGTCCGATGCAAATCTGTGCCTGTGGCACTCTGGTAACCGGCACTATAGGCGTTGCCCGCAGAAATGGTCACTACAACGTCGGTCTCCGTGAGAGACTGGAACAGCTGCTCTGCAAACGCCACACCAGAACCGGCAGGATCCACAAATCCAGGAGCGTTGGAGCCCAGGCTCAGATTGATGGCGTCGCAGCCCAAATAGATGGCGTCCTGGATGGCAGCCATGTAATCATCAGAGTAAGCGCCGCCATTTTTGCCAAACACCTTCATCACCAGAAGCTGGGCCTCCGGGGCCACGCCACAGGTCAGCACCGTCTCGGCGGCGGAAACAAAGCCGCTTCCCTGGCGGATGTACCGGTTGGCGGTGGCAATGCCGGCCACGTGGGTGCCATGATCACCCTGAGGGTCGTTGTCGTGGGTGATGTCCAGGTCTCCGTCTACATAGTTGTAACCAAAGGCCACCTTGGTGTTGCGGTAGAGGTCCGCCGCCGTGAGGCCATCTTTCGCAATGGTCAGCCGGGGCAGCACCTGCTGGATTTCCTCCCGGTCCAGCAGATCCCAGCTCCCCTGCTCCTGACCCAGGGCGTAGTCATAGGCCGCCGGGTCAAAGGAGGGATGGTCCAGATCCAGGCCGGTGTCGATGACCGCAATGCGCATTCCGGCGCCGGTGTACCCAGTTTCCCAGGTTCCGTAGCTTCCCACCATGTCGCCGGTTGTGATGGTCATGGGAGAGACCTCCGTCTGGCAGGTCTCGTAGACCGGGACGGGGCACACCTGCTCCACGCCGGGCAGGGCCGCAATCTCCTCCATGGACCCATAGGGCACCACGGCGGAAATGGCGTTGGCCACGGCTGTGAACTGATAGCGCACCTCCAGGGGTTCCTCCAGCACCTGAGTCTCAATGCGCTGAATCACCGCCGCCTGCCGGTTCAAGAGACGGCCGGTGTAGGCGGTCGCCTCCGCCATGGCAGAGGCGGCATAGCCCTGCTCCAGGGCGCTTTTGCCAGACAGGACGATGAACACCCGGACCGGCGTGTCCGCTGCCGGGAGCTCCTCCTGTTGCTCTTCCATTGCCAGGGTCCCGTCCACCAGGGAGGACAGCTGCTCCCGCTCCTGGCCGGTGACCTCTGTCAGGATCCCGGCGCTCCCCGTGGCGTTGGCCTGTCCGGCGGGCAATAGCAAGCCCAGAGACAGACAAATCGCCAATACCAGGGCGAGCAGGCGTTTACTTGTTTGATTCGCCATAAAATACCTCGCATCCTTTTTACCTGTCCCGGCCTCCCAAGAGGCCGGGCTCATTTCCATATTCCACTTCCGTGGGCGCTGGCAATCCCGCCATTACCCCACATTCTGCAAATACCGCATCAGCACCGCCGCAACCTGGGCCCGGGTGGAGCCGCTGCGGGGGGCCAGGGTGGTCACACCGCCGTTGACGGCGCCCTGGATGATGCCGGCTCCCACTGCCCAGGAAAAGGCCTCCTTGGCATAGTCCTTCACCTGATCCCCGTCGGGGAAGCCGCTGAGGTCGCCACGTGCTGTCAAGTCTACACCCTTCATCCCGGCATAACGGTAGAGGATGGTCACCATCTGTTCCCGGGTCACCGCCGCCTCCGGAGCAAATCGGGTCTCCGTCATGCCCTGGATCAGGCCCTGGCTGGCGGCCCAGGCCACGGCGTCGGTGTAGTACCGGTTTGCAGACACATCTGTAAAGGAATGGGTCAGGCCTTCCGCAGTGGGTTCCCCCTCCATCCGGTACAGGACCGTCACCAGCATGCCCCGGTTCATGGTGAGATTGGGGCCGAATTTGGTCTCCGTGATCCCCCGGAACAGATTGCGTTCACTGGTATACTGCACTGCTTCATAATACCAAGCGTCTTCCGATACATCCTGATAGTAGGGCTTGGCCTTCTCTCGTACTGTCACCTGGCATTGCGCGCAATAAGCTCCATCCCCTGCTGCAACGGTAATCACCGCTGTACCTGGTGCAACGCCAGTGAGCATACCCGTGTCATCCACTTGGACAACGGCTTCATCGCTGCTGGTCCAAGTCAGCGACAGGTTGGGGTCATCTGCTGGCTGGATTGTTTCACTCAGTTGTTGTTGACAACTCGCAGTCATTTCCAGCGACTCCGGTAGAGAAATGCCTACTCCAATCCAGTGTATCTTCCAAAAATAGGGACCATCAATGAGTTCACGCAACTTCTCTATCCACGTAGCATTGTCTTTTGGAAAATAGCAACGCGCATTCCTCATCTGGGGTATTGGGCCGCTGAAATTCCATTCCGGGATATCGCCCTCAAAATAAATAATGTAGGTGCTATCTCCATCTGCAGCATACTGTCCATCCAATTCCTTGACGCCAATTATATTATCGCCCACACTGATAACAGTCTTCGGAATCAGGAGTTCTGTAATTCCTGTGCAGGCAAAGGCATAGTCCCCGATGGATTTCAGTCCAAGTGGTAATTCAATTGACTTTAACTTTTTACAGCCAGCAAAGCAGTATACACCAATTGCTTCCACACCTTCCGGCACCGCTATTGTCTCTAAAGCTTCACAGTTGAAAAAACAGTAGCTACCAATATTGGTTACGCCTTCTGGAATGCGTATTTCTTTAAGACTATAGCAGCCCCTAAACACACTGCCTTCCAGCTCTGTTAACGTCGCCGGTAAGTTCACTTCCTCCAAAGATGCACAGGCCCAAAAACTTCCACCGCCAAGGACCCGTAATTTTTCTGGTAGCAAAACATTTGTCAACTTTTCGCATGATGCAAAGTTACATACGCCAGTAATCTCAATTAGCGAGTCTGGAAAAATTGCCTGTTCAATTGCCGTATTCGCAAAGTTATAGTCTCCACTAATAGTCTTCAATCCATTTGGAAACTTAACATCAGAAAGTGACTGGCATCCAGAAAACACTTGAGTTCCGCTAATCTCCCGCAATCCTGCTGGCAGTACTAACGTTCTGATTCCAATTCCTGCAAAGATTTCCTCTCCACTGAGATCCCGAAGCGTAGACGGTAATGTCAGTTCCCTGAGTGCAGAACAATATGCAAAAGTACAATCACTAGATATATCATCAATGCCTTCTGCAAAATCTACCCTTTGCAGATTTTTTGCTCTATAAAATCCATAACTTCCAATCTCTCGCAGACTTTCTGGGAAAGAAACCTGCTCTAGATTTTGTGTATTAGAAAAAGCATATTCTTCAATACACTGTGTTCCATCTTGAACAACATAAGCTTTGGCTGGTTTATTATACGGATACTGAACTAATCGCTTTCCATCTCGAGAATACAGGACGCCGTCGTCGCCAGCCTGAAAAAACGGATTCTCTGGGTCGACCTCAAATGCCTCCAGCGCAGATAAGGTAAACGCCTCATTTTTAATTTCCGAACAGGCCTTTGGAATCCGAATTTTCTGGAAGTTCGTCCTAGCAAACGCAAATTTGCCAATGGTACAAACACTCTCTGGCAAATTGATATCCTGCAGAGACGTCGTCCCATAAAAAGCACTGTTCCCAATAGAGGTTACTGGTCCCAAAAACGAAACGCTCTTTAAATCGCAGCATCCCGAAAAGGTGCTATCTTCTATTTTGCTAATAGAGGCCGGAATCGTAATCTCCTCTAATCCGCCACTGCGCACCTCTCCATCGCGGAAAAACAGTGCAAACGCACTCCCTCCTAAATAAGTAAGACTTTCTGGCAAGTCAATATGCTTCAGTGATTTTGTGCCATAAAAAGCACTTTCTTCAATGGATGTTACTGGTCCCAAAAAAGTAACTTTTTCAAGTCCCTTGCATCCCATGAACATCCCATGTGTAATCACTGTTATCCTCTTAGGAATTTTAATTTCTTGCAGATCATAACAATCCCAAAATGCATTCTGACCAATTGCGCATAAACTGTCTGGCAAATTTACTGTGCGTAGTGAGTAGCAGCTGTCAAATACATACTTGGGAATTGCTGTCAGGCCTTCAGGCAATGTAATTTCTTCCAAATAAATGCACTTAGTAAAGCATTCTTCACCAATGCTTCTCAGATTTTTAGAAACCTGAATATGGCGGAGGCCGGTATAACCAAATGCCATATACCCGATTTCAACTATTGTGTCGGGCATAGTTAAGTCTGTCAGAGTATAGCACTCCATAAATGCATATTCCCCGATACTCCGTACACTGAATGGCACACCGTTATGAATCACCTCATTCGGGATTTCCAACGCTCCCTGATAGGTAGGAGCACAAGACTGAACAATCGCATAGCTCATAGTAGGGCCGTTCATGGTATACTGATATGCCAGTGGCCAGGTATCCTCTACCCCTTCCGCTGCCACAATGTCGATGATGACATTGCCATCATGATTTAGCTCTAGCTCGCACCCATACCAAGTCTTTTGATCCCTCATCTCAGCACCACAGATAACATTCTGATCAGGCGTAGCTTTCACAGACTGCACATAATATCCTTCCGGTATCTCTACCGTAAATTGAAGGAGACCACCAGGATGGGAATATGTACCGTTGGTATAGTCAACGTCACCCACCGTCACCTTAGCATTCGTGCAGCGGAAGGTAACTTCTGCCCCCTCCCCCTCAGCTTTTGCCAACATCACCGTAAACGAGCAGTTGCTACGAACATTTGAAACCGTATAGGAACCGTCCGCATTGGGCTGGAGAGGACGTCCCATGAAAAGAAGGGCGCCAACTTTATAACCCCGGGCAACAATGCGGAACGTCACATCGCTCCCCTCTTCCACTTCAAAGCTGGTCCCCATGTCCTCATCGCCCACAAAGACCCTGGCATTTGCGCTGGGGATACTAAAAGAAAAGGAGAATTTGTAAAAAGTCTTCTCCTCCTGGCTGCTGTCCGCTTCTGGAACCCGGGTGGACTCTACCTCCTCCGTCGCTGTGTCAGCATTCTCGCTGTGATCTACAGCCTCAGGGGCCACCATGGGTTCCACCGCTGACGATTCAGCCTCTACCGCCTGAACCGGCTGCACCGTTGCGGGTAGCAGACCGGCCAAAAGCGCCAGAGCCAGCAAAAAGCACAATACCTGTTTACCTGTTTTCATTTTCACACTCCCTGTCACATGAATCTTCCTTTCATTGAGATGGTTTTAGAACGGACGCAAGGAATCCGCCGCCGGAATTCACATGGGCACGTCCACCGCAGCATCGGGAACCCACCCCATCCATGCACACCCTCCTCTCTTGCCACAATCACAGCATTATTCAAAACTTCTTCGAACTTTACCGTGGTTCCTTGCTCTGTTATGATAGCACAACTTCCCAGTGCCTGTCAACGCCATTATTCAAAATTTTGTCAAAATATTAGTAGGGCAGTACAGCAACTCAGTCCTTTTCTCCCCCGCATTTCAAAAGAATTCCAGGTTTATCCAGGATTTCCATAGAAATCCTGGTGGTTTTTGCGCAGTTTGCCAACACTCTGCAAGTTTTTTGTGCTGACAGTTCAACTTATTTTTTACTGTGCAGCGTCCAGTCGGCATTTTGACCGGCATCCCATATTTCAAATTTTATAAAAATGTCAGCTGCACTTCTTGCAAACCCGCCAAAGCTGTGCTATGATAAATTCAAAAAACGGAATTGAGGCCAGGACCATGAAAATCAAGTTTCAGGATCACTTCGATCCTACCTATGAGTGCATCCACCTGTTAACCCGCCACTTCGCCCCACCTGAAGGCTTACACAGCACACAAGACGTAGTCAATTCATTCGCAGAAAAAAGTGGTGTCCCCCTCTCAGAGCTGGCTCCCCTCACCGATCCAGTCCAGCACGCAGAAGACTACATTCTGAAAAATTTGGATATTCCAGAAGAAACTTTACGCTTTTATTTCGATTCCTCCCTGGGAAACTGGCTGACCCTAGGCTCTGCGCTCTACGAGATGCAACTGTCTGGAATTCAATTTTCCCAGCTGCCAGACCAACAGAGATTACCAGCATTACATGATCTTCTCAGCCGTATCTTGGATTGTCCCATCGAAAATCTGAAAGTTGTAAGTGATCTGCCAGAACTGCTCCGATTCCTACGGAGCTATCCCAGAATTGAACATTACAAATACGCCTGCATTCAGGTCTTTTCCGATCCAGAGGCCTGTCAAGCCGAGTTCGCGCAAATTATGGAGCAAGCAACCACATTGTTCCACAACGTAGAAGCCCCCTTCCTCCACCTCATCGACAGTGCCAAACGCCACTTCCAGGCCAACCAACATCCCGCTTTTCAGAGCATGATGGATCACGTTCCTCAGGATGGTGAACTCATCTTTATTCCGACACTCATGCCCCTAGATGATATTATTTTGGACGATCATAGCAAATCGCCATCCTATTTGTACTATGGCGTCTTCTTCGATACCTTTGATACACTTATCAAAAAATACTGTCAGGACGTCAACCGCTTCTCCCGCGGACTCAAAGTGCTCTCCGACACCCGGCGGCTCAATATTCTGCTGGAGCTCAAAAACCAGCCCCTTTACGGCCAAGACATCGGCGACCGCCTGAACCTCTCCCCCGCCACCGTCTCCTACCACATGGCCAACCTGCTCTATGAAAACTTCGTGGTGGCCGAAAAGCAGGGGATTTACACCCAATACTCCATCTCCCGGCCCAATTTGCAGGCCTTTTTCCAGTCCCTACAAAGCTCCCTGCTGTGACTCCCCCCCACCCAGCAGAAACGGCGAGGATCGATTGCATCCCTGCACCGATCCCCGCCGTCATGGAGCACACACATAAAAAATCCCGAACGCATCGGCGTTCAGGATCTGCCAAGTGTGAACAATTTGAAAAAAAGTCGTCGCGAACGATTGCAGTCCGCGACGACGTGGAGCGGGTGACGAGGCTCGAACTCGCTACCTCCACCTTGGCAAGGTGGCGCTCTACCGGATGAGCTACACCCGCAGGAACGTTCATTATTATAGCAGGATTCGGAGATTTGTCAAGAAGTAAAATCGAAAAAACAAAAATTTCCCCCCACGCCCCATCTATGTAACCGGTGCGTCCCAACCTAAGTTGAGACGCACTGGTTTTTACACTCACTCGGCCCGGCGGAATACCTCCAGACCCGGCGCCGTCTCTGCCAGCTTGCTGACCTGGTAGAGCATCACAGCCGCGTCCAGCCGGGTGACTGGTGCATCGGCCTCCGGCAGAGACACCCCGCCGGCAGTCATGGCCTGCACTGAATCCTGCGCCCAGGCAGGCGCTACAGCCTCAGCCGTGGTCGAAGCAGACACCGGCAACAGCAGCACATTCTGCAGCATCACGGCAGCCTCTGCGCTGGTGATGACGTCATTGGGGCGGAAGACCACCTTGCCGCCCTCTCGGGACCCAGAGACCACTCCCAGCCGCATTGCCGTGGCCAGGTAGGGCAGCAGCCAGTCCGGCGCATCCGCCTCGTCTGCAAAGCCTGAGGCCGTCACAGAGGATTCCAGCGGAATCTCCAGCAGCTTCATCACCATCGCCAGGAAGTCGCCCCGGGTCACCGTCTCCTCCGGCCCGAAGCAGTTCTCCCCCGCCACCTGAGAGCCGGAGAACAGGCCGGTGTTTTTCATCCACAGAGCCTCAAACTCATGGGCCGTCTGGGTCATGTCCTGATAGGTGGTGTTGTCTAGAGGCTTCAGAATCTCAATGGTCACTGTGGCCTCATTGGACACCGCCCCGGCCTCGTCTGTGGCGGTGAAGCTGAAGGAGTCCTTCCCCACCTTGTTCTTCTTGGGGGTGTAGGTGAAGGCGCCGTCCTCCCCAATGGTCACCTCGCCCCGCTTGGGCGCCTGCACCAGGGTGAAGGTCAGCTTGCCGTCCTCCGGGTCCTTCGCTGTGAGGTTCCCGGTGAGCTCCAGATTCTTATAGGTCTCCAGAGAGACGTTCTCCGCCACGGGGGGCTGATTCTCCTTGCTGCGGATGGAGATGGTCATCACAGCCTCCCCCTCCACCCGGTTGCCATAAATGGGCAGATAGGTGAGCTGCGTCTCCTGCCCACCGGAAGAGGTGGGGTGGAACGTCATGGCATCCAGCTGCCCCGTGGTCAGAATGTCCCCGGGGCAAATCACCCGGCTACCCAGCTGCACCGTGCCCAGGCTCCCCTGAGGGACCCCAGTCACGCAGATGCCGGTGAGGTCATCCGAGGCCCCGGTTTGAAATTCAGCCGACTGGAAACAATAAACCATCCCGGCATCCACCTCCGGGTTGGCCGCCAAAGCCTGGGGCAGCGCCGCGCACAACATGCACGCAGCCAATGCCAGCGCCAGGAACCGCCTGCCCCGGCGGCCCAGGGAAAAGGGACGATAAGTCATGGAAAATACCTCCTTTAACATGTGCAGAGGTATTGTTTGCTAAAACCAGAAAAACTATACGGCCATCCCAAAAATTCCCGTCAGGTCTCAGTGCGCCTGCACGATATTTTGAATCCAGGAGCCCCGCTTCAGCATATACCCGCCCAGCACACACTTCAACGCCTCTGTCGCCTGGCACAGGAAATACAGCGGCACAATGGGAAGCGCCGTGTATTTGCTGAGCACAAACGCCAGGGGGACGCAGATGCACCACACAAAGCAGCTGTCAAACAAGAAGGTCACCAGCGTCTTGCCTCCAGAGCGCAGGGTAAAATAGGCCGCATTGGTATAGGCGCAGAAGGGCATAAACAGGGCGCTGATGCGAATGAAGCTGGCAGCCAGCCCCCGCACCGTATCCGTGGTGTTATAAATCTGAGGGAACACCTGAGAAAGCGCCGCCAGTGCAATGCCAAAGCCCAGACAGAACATCACCGAAAAGGCAATGAGCTTCCGGTCTGCACTGCGGACCTCCTCCTCCGGCTCCCCGGCGCCCAGCTTCTGGCCAATGAGAATGCCGACGGCGTTGCCCATTGCCAGGAAGGAAACGCTGAACACATTCCAAATCGTGCTGGCAATGTTGGTAGCCGCCACCACATCCAGGCTCCGCAGAGAATAGCACTGATTCAAAAACGCCATACCGCTGGCCCACAGCGCCTCATTGATCAGCAGGGGCATCCCCTTGACAATGATCCGACCAGTCAGCTGCTTCGGAATGGCCATGGAGCGGAAGGCCCCACGAATGAACGGCTCCTTCTCCCCATGACTATGGGTCCAGCCCGCCACAATGGCCAGCTCCACATATCGGGAAATCACCGTAGCCAGAGCCGCGCCCCGGACTCCCATGGCCGGCGCGCCAAAATGGCCAAAAATCAGCACATAGTTCAGAACCAGATTCACCAACACCGCTCCAATGCCCGCCGCCATGGGAACCAAGGTCTGCCCCGTCTCCCGAAGCGTGCCGGAATAGGCGTTGGCCAGGGCAAAGGGCAGCAGTCCAAAGAGCATCACTTTGAGATAGTCCATGCCATAGCCCAAAAAGAGGTCAGCGTCCTGGGCCTTCCCCTCCCCCTTGAGATAGAGCCGAACCAGGGGTTCCCCGGCCACCAGGAACAGCGCGGTTCCCAAAACCGTCAGCAGAACACACACCAGGATCTTGAAGCGAAAGGTGTGGCGCACCCCCTCATGGTCCCGGGATCCGGCAAACTGGGCGGTGAAAATGCCCGCGCCGGACACGGCGCCAAAAATGCACAGGTTGAACACAAAGAGCAGCTGGTTCACAATGGCCACGCCGCTCATCTGCGCAGTCCCCACCTGCCCCACCATGATGTTGTCCAGCATACCAACAAAATTGGTGATGGCATTTTGAATCATGATGGGCACCGCCACAGCCATGGCTGTGGCGTAGAATTTTCTATCCCCAATATATTTTTTCAGCATAAAATCCTCTATGTAATCAGATTGACCGGCAGGTCCCACAGGGCAGAGCCTTCCCTCTGGTTGCCTGTTGGACCTTGCCATATTGACTTTACACCGGCTGGCCGCCGATATAGACCTGCTTTCTGGTGAAATCCGGATGACAAACCACAAAATCCGCCCACTTTCCCGGTGCAATGGAGCCCACCTCCTCCTGGACGCCCAGGGCGCACGCCGGGTTCCAGGTGGCAGCGCGAATGGCATCCTCCGGTGCAATGCCAAAGGAAATCGCATGGCGCATACAGTCAAAGAGATTGGTGGCCGAGCCCGCAATGGTACCGTCCGCCAGCCGGGCCACGCCGCCTGACAGGAAGACCTGCTGGCCGCCCAGCTCATACTCCCCATCCGGCATCCCACAGCACCGGAGAGCATCGGAAATCAGGATCATCCTGTCTGCACCAAACATGCGGAACGCCAGCCGAACAGACGCCGGGTGGACATGGAGGCCGTCGCAAATCAGCTCAGCCCGCACCCCCTCATGCTCCACCGCCGCCGGGATCACCCCAGGCTTCCGATGGTGGATGCCAGGCATGGCATTGTACAGGTGGGTCACATGGGTGGCGCCCGCATCAAAGGCGGCCTTGGCCTCGTCATAGCTGGCGTCGGTATGGGCCACAGAGACGGTACACAGCGCCTTGGCCTTCTCAATAAACTCCACAGACCCCGGCAGCTCCGGGGCCACATCCACAATGCGAATCAGGCCCCCGCACCCCTCCTCCAGGGCCTGGAACGCCTCAAAGTCCGGGTCCCGCAGGTAGGCGCCGTTTTGGGCTCCCTTTTTCTTCTCAGAGAAGAAGGGGCCTTCCATCTGAATGCCCATCAACCGGGCCAGGCCCGCCGGCGCTTCCTCCTTCAGCCGCTTTGCGGCGCCAAAGGCCTTGGACAGCACATCATAGGGCAGGGTCATGGAGGCGGGCGCAAAGGAGGTCACGCCGCAGCGGCCCAGATAGGCCGCCATAGCCCTCAGGCCCTCATCGTCCCCGTCCGAGAAGTCCCGGCCGGAGTTCCCATGGTTGTGTACGTCCACCAGGCCGGGAATCACATAGGCCCCCTCCAGGTCCGTGGCATCCGCCGGCGCCGACTCCGACAGAACCTGGGCAAACCGTCCGGCTTCCACGGAAAATGCGCCTGTCTCAAACCGGAAGTCCTCCGTATAAATTTTTGCGTTTTTATAAAACATAACATTGCTCCTCTCCATCAAAAACAGGGCGCGCTGCAAACAACACACAGCGCGCCCTTCCCTATCTTTCAGGCCGCTTACACGTCCCTCGTCTCTTGCTTACGAAAGCTCCGGCAGACTGGCCGCCGCCACAGACTGACCCACCCGGCGGGTCTTCTCGTCCGGCAGCATCACCCGGACGGACGCCGCCAGCTGGGGATATTCGGCCGCCAGAATTTCCTGGCAGCGCTCCAGAATCCGGTTGCCGCCCTTGCCGGACATCACCCGGCCCAGGACAATCAAATGATGCAGCTCATAGAACTGGCTATAGAGTACCACCGTATAGGCCAGGTAGGCCCCAATGGAATCGTAAATCTCCGCTGCTCTCGGATCATCCTGTTCCATCAGCCCCTGGACCACCTTCAGCTTTTCCGCCGGGGTCAGATCCTCATCCAGCTGGATGCCGGCTCGGGGAGCCAGCTTAATCACCGCATCCTGGGAGAAATACTTGCAGCCCACGCCACGGTCTGTGGACCACTCGTCGACCATGGCCTCCTCGTTCAGGTCCACCGGCGCAAAGGCCAGCTCGTTGAGCCATCCCAAGACATTGCCGTCCCGGTCCACATAGCCCACCGCCTCGGAAGTACCCATGGCCATGCCCATCACGGAACCGCACTCCAGCCCCATCGCCCCGGCCAGGGCGGTCACATCGCCATCGTTGGCCACTACAATGGGCACATCGCCCAGCTCCCGGGCAGCCCGGTCATAGATGGTCTTCACCAGCTCCCGCTTTTCCCGGGGGACCTTGATAAACAGGGAAGAAACCATAGGCGCATTGCCAATGAACACACCGGCAGAGGACACGCCAATGGCGTCCACCCGGGGCATCTTGGAGGCGGCAGTGCGGAACGCCTCCACAATCCCATCAAAATGGTACTGGGGGTCCTCCTGGGTCTTGGGATGCCAGACCACCTCTTCCGAGTAGACTGTCTGGCCGTCCACCACGGCGGAGACCTTCCGGTCTGAGCCGCCAGCGTCAAAGCCGATGCGGCAACCCTCCAGATGGCCGCCAATGGGACGGGCCGACTCGTTGGCCTGGGGGCACTGCTCCAGAGGCAGATCCAAAACCTCCATGGGGACCTCATACACATCCTGCATAAACTGAGCGTCAAACTTCCGCTCGCCTGCAAGGGTATAAGCCTCCTTCAACCGCTGGGCCAGGGGGCTGCATCCGCAGACGTAAATCCGGAAGCCGCCAATGGACCACAGCAGGAACTTTACAAACCGCTCCACATAGCGATAATCGGCCTCCGCCATTTCCGGCGTCCCGTGGATCTTGGTACGATGCGCGGAAATATGCCCCTGATCCCGCTCCACCGCAATGGCCAGCGGCATCTCTGCCCCCACCCGGTAGGCATTCATCCAAACGCCAAAGGGAATAAATTGCGGATCCAACTCAGGAAGATGCTTGGCTTCATAGGAAACACCTAAGTACTCCATCCAAAATTCCTCCAAATTTGATTGTCATGTCCGGACCTGAGCCGCAACTTGGGCTACAATCCGGTGCATCTCGTCCCATTTTTCCTCCATATCCGCCACCAGCTTCATCTGCGCCCGGGCGCGGACCAGATTGTGGTCGGGATAGGCAGCCTTAAAATAGCGATCCCCATCCAGATAATCTGTGAGGAAACGGACCGCCAGCTCCAGAGTCAAAATTCTGGCTCCGGTGGGAAGCATTTCAATTTCTTTTTGGGTCAGGGAGGGACAGGCCTCCATAAAGCCCTTGGTATAAATTTCAAACAGATGCAGGTTCAGGCCCATCTTGCTGAGGTCCGCCTCATCCTCTGCCGCCGTAGCAGCGCCAAAGCGAATGGAGTCGCCGAAGTCATAGAGGGACAGGCCCGGCATCACCGTATCCAGATCCAGAACGCACAGAGACTTCCGGGTCTTCTTATCCAGAAGCACGTTATTGAGTTTGGTGTCGTTGTGGGTCACCCGCAGGGGAAGCTCCCCAGACTCCCGCATGCGCTGCAGCACACCGGCGCCCTCCTCCCGCTGAAGGAGGAAGTCAATGTCCGCCTGCACCCCGGCCGCCCGGCCGCAGGGATCTGCCGCCAGGGTCTGCCGGAAGGTCTGGTACCGGTAAACGGTATTGTGAAACTCGGGGATGGTCTCATACAGTGTCTCTGCCGGGAAGTCGGAGAGCATCTCCTGGAACCGGCCAAAGGCCAAAGCGCTCTGATAGAAATCCTCGTCAGACTCCGGGGCATCCAGGCAGAAGCCGCCCACAAAGTCATACATTCGCCAAAACTGGCCCTGTTCGTCCACGTGGTAGAACTTCCCATCCTTGGCTGGAAGGAAGTGCAGAGCCGCTCTGGGATCGCTGACACGCTCCTTCAAATAGGCCGTGACCGCGCCCACATTGTCCATCAGGCGAGCCGGATCCTTAAACACATACTGATTGATCCGCTGGAGGACATATTCAGCCCCCGTGTCTGTTTTCACCCGCAGGGTAAAATTGATATGTCCGTGGCCAAAGACCTTGCATTCAACAGGCGTGCCCTGAATCTGAAACGCAAAGACAGCATTTTCCATAAAAAACCTCCAAAAGCTAATCGGCAGACCGCCCCGGCCGACCGGTGAAATTCGGGTTATCCCATGGTATGCCTACCCGATCCGGCAGGTTCTACCCATAACACACTTCCCTGCATTGTAGCAGAAAAAGGAATGAAAAGCAACCAAAACCCGTTTTTTCAGTAAAATTTCAGAAAAAAACAAAAGTCTCACAAAATTTCGCTAAAAACCAGGCCAAACACACACCCCAGCAGAACGCCGGAAAGGAGCAAAAGCCCCGCAATCATCCAGTTTTCTCTCCGGTTCCGGTTGACCCGGAAGAGCACCAGAAGACCCACACCGGCGTTAACCAAAAGCCCCGCCAACATTGGCCCAGGGCCCATCACACCGTGGACATAGAGGTCCGTCAGAAGGACCGAAGCGGCACAGTTGGGGAAGAGACCCAGGATCGCCGCCACCAACTCCCCCAGCACTGGGATACTCCATAACGCCTGCAACTTCTGGTGGGGCAGCCACAAAAACGCCAAATTCAAAATGAGCGTTACCGCGAAAATCAATACAACAATCTTCACCGTATGCCGAAGGGCGGAGCGCAGGATCCCCCCCTCGCAGGAGCAATGCTCCTGCTGGCAAAACCCGTGAATATCCGGCTCCCGCTGGCTGCGGCGGAGGCGGAGCACCCCATCCACGCCAAATCCCACCGCTGCACCGGCCAAAAACTTCAGCCCCAGAATGGTCCCCACGGTAGCAAGTGGCACCTGGGACGACAGCAAAATCGGCAGCATCTCATCTGAGGTGGACAGAAATACGGCCAGAAGCGTCCCCATGGTGATGGTGCCAGCCGCATACAAACTGGAAGCCGCCCCGGAAAATCCACACTGGGGCACCAAGCCCAACGCCGCACCCAGAGCAGGCCCGGCTCCTCTGGACCGCTGGAGGCAACGCCCCAGCCGTCCCCCGGCGTGGTGCTCCAGATATTCCATGAGCAAATACGTCAAAAATAAAATCGGAAGGAGCTTACCGGTATCCACCAGCGCATCCAACAGGGCATCAAGCATAGATAGTATGTCTCCTTTTCGCCAGGTTCTACAAAAAACAAAAATAAAAACCCTACCCACAAGGGCGGGGCGCAGCTGCTGCCAGAAGAACCCGCAATTCATCCACCGGCATTCAACGCAGCCGGTCACATCAAATCAAACTCCATCAACTTTGGGGATATCTTAGCACAGGACATGGAGGTCTGCAAGCATTTTTTTCTGCCTTTTCCATTTTTTCCCGGAAAACCCGGCTTCATTCCCGTCAGGCGCCAAAAAAGAAAGAACTCTCAGGGCAATTTCTTCTCACCTTCGCCGTAAAGGCGGACACATAGTGTGTCCCCCACCCATGTTCCGCAATTTCGCAATGCCTACCACGGGCGGACACACAGTACATTTTCCCCCACGTTCGGCGAATGCGCAATACCCGCCACAAATGGGGCCGCTTCCGTACACGCGAAAACACGGACCTGTTGCAAACGCCAAATTTACAACAGGTCCGTCATGGATTCCAACCGGCCACCTCATCCTTACCAAAAAATGCCCGTAATTTTGCTGTGTGACTCCTCATCGCAACCCAACATATGTAACAGCGGAATGAAAACTCACAGCAAACTACAGCGGCAGATTCACAGAAAAAGCCGCCCCCTGCCCCGGGGCGCTCTCCACAGTCACAGTGCCCCGGCTTAGCTCCACGATCCGCTTCACCAAGGCTAACCCCAGGCCGTTGCCCTCAGCCTTTCGGGAGCGGTCTCCCTGATAGAACTTCTCAAACACGTGTTTCTGGACTTCCCCAGACATCCCGTCGCCATGATCGGTGATGGTGACTGTGATCTGTGTGTCAGATGCCTGAAGGGTCGCCTGGATCACGCCGCCTTGCGGAGAGTGTTTGATGGCATTGTCCAGGAGATTGCTCCAAACCTGGGACAACAGGGCCTCGCTGCCGTAGTACATCTGCTTAGGAAGCTCCAAGTCGAAAACGATCTCCTTGGCCGTCCATTTGCCCTCCAGCAGAAGAATGACCTTTCGGATCTGCTCGTCCAGCCGGAATTCCCGGTTGTCCACAATCAGCTCCTGGTTTTCCAGCTTGGACAGGGCTAGAATGTTGCTGGACAGGTCAGAAAGCCGCCGGGAGTTGTCCAGGATGACCTCCACATAGTGATCGTGCTTTTCCCGGGGCAACGTTGGATTTTGCAGCAGGGTGGCATACCCTTCAATGGCGGCGATGGGCATCTTGAACTCGTGGGACACGTTGGCCACAAAATCGCTGCGCAGGGTTTCCATATGGGCCAGGTCGTAGGTCATGGCATTGAAATGCTGGGCCATTTCCCGGATCTCGGCAACTTTTTCGTCGGTGGACACCTTCACAGAGAAATTACCCTTGGACAGCTCATCGAATGCGTCGCTGATGTGTTGGACCGGACGGATGATATGCCGGCCTACAGACAGGGCAATGACCGCTCCCAGTAGGATGCTCCCCAGGAAAAACACCACGATGGGGATATGCCGGGTCCTGGGGGCCACCTGGATCAGGTCCAGCGCGAACCAGCACGCCACAACGATCAGAAAGAACACCAGGATCGTCGCGAACACCACACTGGCGAAATAGAGCCAGAGTTTGGAATGAATCTTTCTACTCAACCTTCTTCACCGCCTTATAGCCCAGACCCCGGACCGTCACGATCTCAAAGTCACCACAGTCCTCGAATCGGTCCCGGAGCCGATTGATGTGGGTGTTGACGGTCCGCTCATCCGTCTCGGAGAACATACCCCAGATCTCGTCCATAAGCTGGGGCCGGGTGAAGATCTTGTTGGGGTAGGACAACAGCTTATAGAGCAGGTAGAACTCCTTCTGGGGCAACACCGTCTCCTGCCCGTGGATGGTGACGGTCAGCGCGTCATAATTCAGCACTGTGGATCCCACCACGATCTTTTTCTCGCTAGCGATTTTCGCCCGCCGTAGAAGTGCCTCCACCCGCAGGACCAGCTCCTTCACGTTGATGGGTTTCACCATATAGTCGTCGGTTCCAGCCCGGAAACCCCGCTGCATATCCTCAAACTGGTCCTTGGCGGTGACCATCAGAATGGGCTGGTCGTATTTGGCGTCCCGCAGGGCCTTGGTCAGCTCAAAGCCGTCCATATTCGGCATCATGACGTCTGACACAATCAAGTCGATGTATTCTTGCTCTATGACCCTGAATGCCTCCAGGCCGTCGGCCGCCGGAACGCACCGGTAGCCGCTGTCGGACAGGACTGTGCAGAACAGTTCCCGCATATCAGCGTTGTCTTCTACCACCAGAATGTGAAACATCGGCACACCTCCTCTTATATACATGATACCATGGAAAGGATACGTCAACATAAACTTTTGAAACTTTTCTGCCCCATGTCCCCCAGCGGATGTCCTGATCAGCGGCGGGTTTACGGACCGTTTATCTTCCCGTGTCCGTGGGTTTATATTCGTCTGATATAATACAGCCATGCAAGGAGGCAAAACTATGCTGCAACTGAAAAATATCGTCAAAACCTATGTCACTGGAGATCTAAAGCAGGACGCGCTGAAGGGCGTTTCCATCAGCTTCCGTGAAAATGAATTTGTGTCCATCCTGGGCCAGAGCGGCTCTGGAAAAACCACCATGCTAAACATCATCGGCGGACTGGACCGCTACACCAGCGGAGACCTGGTCATCAACGGGATCTCCACAAAAATGTACAAAGACGCAGACTGGGACTACTACCGCAACAACTCCATCGGCTTTGTGTTCCAGAGCTACAATCTGATTCCCCATCAGAGCGTGCTGGCCAATGTGGAACTGGCCCTAACCCTGGCGGGCGTATCGAAGAAAGAGCGCCGGCAACGCGCTGTCGACGCCCTGAAAAAGGTCGGCTTGGGAGACCATCTCCACAAGAAGCCCAACCAGATGTCCGGCGGACAGATGCAGCGGGTGGCCATCGCCCGGGCCCTCATCAACAATCCGGACATTCTGCTGGCAGACGAACCCACTGGCGCCCTGGACAGCGAAACCAGCGTCCAGATCATGGAGCTGTTGAAAGAGATCGCCAAGGACAAACTGGTCATCATGGTCACCCACAATCCCGAGTTGGCCGAGCAGTATTCCACCCGGATCGTGCGGCTGCGGGATGGGCAGATCACCAGCGACTCCAATCCTTACGATGCCGACGGCGAGGCTACGGTCACCAAGAAACGCAAGAAACTCTCTATGTCCTTTCTGACTGCACTGTCCCTCAGCTTTCAGAATCTCCGCACCAAGAAGGGCCGCACGCTGCTGACTGCCTTTGCCGGGTCCATCGGCATCATTGGCATCGCGCTGATCCTGTCCATCTCCTCCGGAATCCAGGATTACATTGACGGCATCCAGCGGGACACCCTGTCGTCCTATCCCATCTCCATTACCCAGCAGGAATCCGCAATCACCAATATCCTGACCAGCCGCCAGGATACGATGGCTGACGGCAGCGAAACCCATGAGCTGGATGCGGTCTACAGCAACGACCGGATGTATGATTTGTTCAACGCTGCTTTCACTGGGAACGATGTTGAAAACAACCTCCCTGCATTTAAGGCTTGGCTGGACAGCGAGATGGATCCGGATACCAGCTCTACAAATCTATATGAATCCGTTTCTACCATTCAGTATCAGTACGATGTGGCGATCAATACATATGTGCAGGATGAGGAGGGCAGCTACCGCAGTACAGACCTGTCTGCCGCTCTTTCGGCGGCCACAGGAAGCACAACCGGGTTTGCACCATCGACGATGGCTTCCCGCCTTGGCACAATGAACCAGTGGGCTGAGATCCTGGCGGGCACAGATGGAGCGCTGATTTCCGACTTGATTTATGAGCAGTACGATCTGTTAGCCGGAGCATGGCCCACAGCGGCAAATGAAGTCGTTTTGATTCTTGATGATCACAACGAGATCACAGATGTTTCTTTCTACACGCTGGGACTGATGTCTGATGAGGAAATAAACGATATCCTGTCCGCTGTTATGAACGGAGAAGAAATTGAAACAAGTACCGAAAAGCGGGTTTCCTACGAGGAGATTCTGGGGACCACCTTCAAAATGGTGCTGAACTGTGACTACTACACGAAAAACGGTTCCGGCGTCTGGACGGACGTCCGGGAGGATGATGCCTCTCTGGAGCTGGCCATCGAGAATGGATACGACCTGACCATTGTTGGGATTCTCCGTCCGAATCCTGATGCAACGTCCACATCCATTTCCGGCTCCCTGGGATATACTTCTGCCCTGACCGAGTATGTCATTGACAGATCCGCAGAAAGCGAGATTGTGAAGGAACAGCTGCTGCCTGAGAATGAGAACTACGATGTGCTAACCGGGCTGCCCTTTGTAATAACTGAGGACATTGACCCCACCGATCGCGAGAAGGCAGAGAAGATCACCGCATATTTTACCACCCTGACACCGGCACAGAAAACAGAGGTCTACACCGCAATCTTATCCAAGCCCTCGGAGGAATATCTGGAGCAAACGGTGGGCGCCTATATGCAGCAGTTCACCACCAGGGATTCCATGGTGGAGTTGGTGGCAAACACTTATAATCTTGAAAAGCCGACCGCGGAAGCATATCTGGTAGATTACTCAGACGACGAACTGCGGGAACTTCTGAAAACCAAACTGGAAGAAATGATCACGGAGAAATACGCCCAGCAGGCGGAAATGCAAGTCGCGCAGATGATGGCAGCCGCGTCGGACCCCAATGACCTGTTGAGCACCCAGGGATATGCGGCAGTCGCCGCCACCTTCGACCAGATGATGGCTGAGACCACGGACACAGCGGTACTGGCGGGATACTACGATGAATTTATGCCCGCCACCGTGTCCGGCTCGACGCTGGTGGATACCCTGGCTACATTGGGCTCCGTGAACTACGACAGTCCCACTGCCATTCACATTTACGCAAACAGCTTTGAGGACAAGGAGCACATTGACGACGTAATTGTCAGCTATAATGCAGGTGTAAGCGAAGAAGATCAGATACAGTATACCGACTACATCGCCATAATCATGTCCGGCGTTACTACCATGATTGACGCCGTTTCCTACGGACTCATTGGATTTGTGTCCATTTCCCTGGTGGTGTCCTCCATCATGATCGGCATCATCACCTACATCTCCGTGCTGGAGCGCACCAAGGAGATTGGCATTCTCCGCAGCGTGGGCGCGTCCAAGAGAGACGTTTCCCGGGTGTTCAAGGCAGAAACCATCATTGTAGGATTTGCAGCGGGGCTGATTGGAATTGGGGTTACGATATTACTGAATCTCCCAATCAGCATCATTGCCGAAAAACTGACAGGAATCAGCGGTATTGCCGTTCTACCTGTCCCGGCTGCTGTGATTCTGGTCATCATCAGCGTTGTGCTTACGATGATTGCAGGCCTGATCCCGTCCAAAATGGCTGCAAAGAAGGATCCGGTCATCGCGTTGCGAACCGAGTAACGATTGCCCACGGATCTATCACCGATTCTGGATTACACTTGTAAACCACCATAGGTCACGCGAATATGCGACGCCAAATGGCGGTAACCCCGTGCAACTGATAATTTGTTTACAAAAAGGGGGCGGCGCCATACCGCCCCCAATAAAAAGGCCAAACAAAGAAAAAAGCCCCGAAATCAAGAGATTTCGGAACTTTTCTGGAGCTGCTAGCCAGATTCGAACTGGCGACCTCATCCTTACCAAGGATGCGCTCTACCTGCTGAGCTATAGCAGCGTTTCAGACAGCTTCTTTATTATACTCACCGACTCCTAGGTTGTCAAGCACGAATTTTGGAAATTTCCCGGTTTTTTTAAGAGCGACACGCAGTCGGCACACCGTCGTACATGCACCGCATTGGCACCCACCGTAGGGGCAGCCTGGCTGCCATGCGAACCATAAAAGAGCGACCAAGCGGAGCAAAAACGAGGTGGGAGCATCAAAAAGTAGTATCCTAAATTCTAAAATTAATAACTATTTTTGCTTCTTTATAGTTCAATCAAATTGAATAGTTAATTCACCAATCACAATTCATGTCTTGGCATTTTGATTCTCCTTTGCGGTTTTGCAAGAGGCAATCAACAATCTGCGAATATTTCCGCATAGTCTTTCTGCATTCCGATAGGTTTGCTCATCAATGCGGCTGGTTTCAAACATCAATTTCAGCCAGTAGCTTGTTTCGTTGGATTCTTTCAAAGCGATTTCCAATTTTGCAATAAAATCTTTCTTGCTCTGGGCATACTGTGCTTCATGGATATTTGCGCCGACTGATGTTCCGGCTCTTGCAAGTTGATCGGTCATATAGGAGCTTTTCGGTGCTTTTACGCCATCAACAAGATGAACAATAGCAACCGCAAATTCAAAAGACAAATCAAGAAGCTTATTTTCTGACATAGGCACGCCTCCAGTAGCTCTTGTTGTATACGAGCTGCCGATATTTTGAATGATATATCGCTAGCGCGATATGATATGAGGCATATGATGCCGCATGATATACTTGCTACGCAAGTATGATATAATATCCGTTCCTACATACGCGAAGCGTATATCATCTGCGAAGCAGATATCATGCTCTCAGGGCATATCACCCGTTCCCCAAGGAACGGATATCATTGAAAAAGCACACTTTCGTCCGGTAGACGAAAGTGTGCTTTTTCGTGGCAGGGGCACAAGGACTTGAACCCTGAGCCTACGGTTTTGGAGACCGCCGCTCTACCAATTGAGCTATACCCCTATCTCTATGGAAAAGCAAATGCTGTGTTTGTGGTGGGCCTTCAGGGATTCGAACCCGGGACGATCCGGTTATGAGCCGGAGGCTCTAACCAACTGAGCTAAAGGCCCATAGTGTGTCGGGCACAAGCGCCGTTACGGGTGATATACTACCACACCTTCCCGCAAATGTCAACGACTTTTTTTGCATCCCCTTCCAGCACTTCCAGCAGTCGCCCATTTTTTCCCGTGGGAGAGGCTTGACTTTTACAAATAGGTGTGTTATAGGTAAGGAAAGCCCGTGATGCAAAGGAACTTAGAGTTTTAGGAGGGAACGACTTGAAAACGGATCAAAACACCCTGACCGAGGGTGTCATCTGGAAAAAGCTGCTGTTCTTTGCCATGCCCATCCTGCTGGGCAACATTTTTCAGCAGATGTACAACACGGCAGACGCCCTGATTGTCGGTAGATTCTTGGACAAGGCGGCTCTGGCCGCGGTCACTTCGTCGGGCAGTCTGATTTTCATGATGGTGGGCTTCTTCAACGGCATCGCCATGGGCGCCGGCGTGGTCATCGCCAAGTACTTCGGCGCCAAAGACGAGCGGGGCGTGTCCCTGGCCGTACATACCGACGTAGCCTTCGGCCTGGTGGCAGGCGTCATCCTCACGGTGTTGGGCGTCGCCTTCACTCCCACCATTCTCCAATGGATGAAAACGCCGGACAACGTATTGCCCAACTCCATCATGTATTTCCGGATCTATTTCTGCGGCGCCATCTTTGTGGTGATGTACAACATCTTTGTGGGCATTCTCCAGGCCGTGGGGGACAGCAAGCATCCCCTCTACTACCTGATTTGCTCCTCCATCCTCAATGTGGTTCTGGACCTGCTGTTTGTGGGCGGCTTCCATTGGGGCGTCTGGTCGGCGGCCCTGGCCACCACCATCTCCCAGGGCGTCAGCGTCGTCCTGTGCCTGCACCGGCTGATGAAGTACAAAACCCCATATCAGCTTCGTCCCCGCCTGATTCGCTTCCATTTGCCCACCCTAAAAAATGTCATCCGCTTCGGCCTGCCTTCTGGTGTGCAGAATTCCATCATCGCCTTTGCCAACCTGGTGGTCCAGTCCAACATCAACAGTTTTGGCGACGCCGCCATGGCTGGCTGCGGCTCCTACTCCAAGGTGGAGGGCTTTGCCTTTCTGCCCATCACCTGCTTCGCCATGGCTCTGTCCACCTTCGTGGGCCAAAACCTGGGAGCCCGGCAGTATGACCGGGTGAAAAAGGGCGTCCGGTTCGGGATCAGCTGCTCTGTGATCCTGGCGGAGCTGATGGGTGTCGCCATCTATTTCTTTGGCCCCCAACTCATCGCGCTTTTCAACAACACCCCAGAGGTGGTGGATTTCGGCACCCGCCAGGCCAAACTGGAGGCCTTCGCCTATTTCCTCCTGGCCTTCTCCCACTGCATTGCCGGCATCATGCGGGGTGCGGGTAAGGCCATGGTCCCCATGTTCACCATGCTGGTCTCCTGGTGCCTGGTTCGTATCACCTATATCACGGTTGTCATCCACTACATCCCGAAAATTGAGGTGGTCTTCTCCGCCTATCCTCTGACCTGGTTCATCAGCTCCGTGATCTTCCTGATCTATTTCCTGAAAGCCGACTGGCTCCACAACTTCGACCGGCTGGAGGCCAAGCAGCATACCCAAGCCGCCTGACCAAACCAATCCGGTAGCAAACGCAGCCTGCTCATGTGGGAACTCTCCACATGGGCAGGCTGCGTTTTGATCCGTATCTAAAAGCGGAACCAGGCGTGCGTAGGGAGCGGTCTTGGTCGCTCCGCCGGCTTCTGTCCTCTGTAAACCTCCACACGCAACCAGCAGGCCCTGAACTGCTTTCGCGGTACACACTGCCCTTCTCCAAAGCCTGAGACACACTAGCATCTCAGGCTCTCCAAAATGTGTAACAGGGATGGTTCGTCCCAGGCCATCAAGTCCGCCGCCTGGGCCAGAACCGGTGGGACTGGGTGGGAAGCCGCGAAGGCGATGCCCACATCCGCATGCAGCAGCATGGGCAGGTCGTTCATCCCGTCGCCCACGGCGGCGACCGGCCGGGGCAGGGCGGCGGGGACGGTGGACTTGTCCAGAAGGGAGGCAATCCCCGTCACATACCCCGCCTCCACCTGGGCCACAGAGGAAAACACATGGCCCTCCAGTCCCAGCTCCCGGGCCAGGGGGGCTATCCAGACGTCCAGATTCCCCGTGGCCAGGTAGCACTGCCCCCGGTTACGCCGGAGAAACGCACACAACTCCTCATACCGGGGAAGCCTCCGGGCAAGTTCCGCCGCCTGGGCCACGGGAACGGACCTCAGCCGCTCCACCCGGGCGGGAAAACTCCGGTCAAAAGGGACCTGACCCATGACAGACTCCATGGTCTTGCCCCCAAGCGCCCGGTCCCCCAGCGCCGCCTCCCCAATGGCCGGCAGCAGCTCCCCCCGCAACACGGTGGAGTCCAGGTCAAATACAAACGAGGCGATCATCTCGCTCTTTTCCCCACCGGAAGGCCCAAAAGGCGGTAAAGGTACGGCATATCCAGGGCCTCCCGCACCCCTTTGGCCAGGGCGTCGTACTGGCTCTCTTTATACGTCCGCCAGTCCACGGCTCCCGTGGCCTCCGTGAGGCCTAGGCTCCGGAGGATGCAGTTCAAAAAGGCCTGTGTGAAGCTCCCCTCGTCAAAAATCCCGTGGACGTAGGTGCCAAACACATTTCCGGCCCACAGTCCATCCCGGCTGCTCCTGCCCCCCTCCAGCGCTGCAAAGGGCGGGAGCGCCGATGTGGTGCGGCCCATGTGGATTTCATATCCGGCAAATGTGGTCCCCGCCAGAGGGGCAAAGAGGCCCTGGGCCTCCAAGACCCGGCCCTGGACCCGCGTTCTGGTCTTCTCCCCCTGGAAGACGGTCTCCGCATCCAGCAGGCCCATGCCCCGCATCTGGCCGCCGGCTTCCACTCCCTCGGGGTCTGACAGGGACCTCCCCAGCATTTGGTAGCCGCCGCAAATGCCCATGACGGCCCCGCCCCGGCTGGCGTGGCGGCAAATGGCCGCCTCCAGGCCGCTCTCCCGGAGCCACTTCAGGTCCTCCATGGTGTTCTTCGTGCCGGGCAGCATGATCACATGGGGCTGCCCCAGATTCGCCACCGAGTCCACATAGCGCAAGGACACCTGCTCCATACAGGCCAGGGGATTGAAATCCGTAAAGTTGGAAATCCGCGGCAGACGGATCACCGCAATGTCCACCAGGCCCCGCCGGGCCGGGCGCTGGAACCGGTCTGTGAGGGAGTCCTCATCGTCCAGGTCCAGGGGCAGATACGGCACCACACCCACCACCTTCTTCCCGGTGAGCTTCTCCAGCATCTCCAGCCCCGGGTCCAAAATGGTCTTGTCCCCCCGGAATTTGTTGATGACAAGGCCCTGAATCCGGGCCTGCTCCTCCGGCTCCAGAAGGGCCACCGTACCGTATAAAGAGGCAAACACGCCCCCCCGGTCAATGTCCCCGCATAGAAGCACCGGGCAATCCGCCCGGGCGGCCATGCCCATATTCACAATGTCATCCTGCTTCAGGTTGATTTCCGCTGGGCTACCCGCTCCCTCAATGACGATGATGTCATGCTCCGCTGCCAGGGCGTGGTAGGCGGCCATCACCTGGGGAAACAGGGACCGTTTCATGGCAAAATACGCCCGGGCGGTCATGTTGCCCTGAACTTCTCCATTCACAATGACCTGGGAGCCGGTGTCCCCGGTGGGCTTCAGCAAAATGGGGTTCATCCGCACCGAGGGCTTCACCCCCGCCGCCTCCGCCTGCATCACCTGGGCCCGGCCCATTTCCAGGCCCTCGTCTGTGATGTAGGAGTTGAGGGCCATATTCTGGGATTTAAAGGGAGCCACCCGGTAGCCGTCCTGGGCAAAAATCCGGCACAGCGCCGCCGCCAGGAAGCTTTTCCCCGCGTTGGAGGTGGTCCCCTGAATCATAATTGCCTTTGCCATGGATTTCCTCCTGTCTCCGCCAGAACCTCCAGAAGGGCCTCGTTCTGCGTATGCCCCTTGAGGCCGATGCGGTAAAAGTCAGCGTCCAGACCGGGGAAATTGCCGCAGGACCGCAGCATCACGCCCCGCTCCATGGCCCGGTCCCACAGCGTCTTCTCCCCCCGGAACATCAGAAAGGTGCTGTCCGAAGGGTACACCGGAAAGCCCAGCGCCCGGAGTCTGTCCGCCATCCAGGGGCGCTCCTGGCGAAGGTACTGCCGGGTCCGCTCCTCCCAATGGGGCAGACCCAGCGCCGCCAGCCCCGCCGTCTGGGCTGGGGTGGAGACGCTCCAGCACTGGCCCCAGGCGGCAATGCTCCCAGCCAGGTCCCCATTGGAACACAGCAGATACCCCAGCCGAAGCCCCGCCATGGCATACAGCTTGGTAAAGGCCCGGAGCACAATCAGGTTGGGATACCGGGCCAGCAATCCCTTGCAGGAGGGCGCATCCGTAAAGGGCAGGAAGCACTCATCCACCACTAGGACCGCGCCCACACGGCTGCAAGCCTCCAGCAGCGCCGCCACCGCCCCAGGCTCTGCCAGGGACCCGGTGGGATTGTTGGGGTTGCAGAGGAACACCAGGTCATCGCCTGGCTGGACCGCCCCGGCATAGTCCGCCGTCACCCGGTAGCCCCTGGCCTCTTCCAGGAAAAACCGGCGGGTCTTCCCCCCCGCCAGAGCCACCGCAGCCTCGTATTCCGAAAAGGTGGGGGCAGGAACCAGCGCCTGCCGGGGCCGCAGCACCATGGCCAGCCGCACAATGAGGTCCGCCGCCCCGTTGCCAAAGACCAGCCAGTCCTCCGGCGCCTCCTCCCGGGCCGCCAAGGCCCGGCGCAGGGCCCGGCAGTGGGGGTCCGGGTACCGGTCATACTCCGGGCCATGGTCTCGGACAGCCTGAAGCACCTCTTCCGGCATGCCCAGGGGGTTCAGGTTGACGGAGAAGTCCAGCCGCACCCCCTCATAGACGTAGACATTCCCACCGTGGGGGTCCAAATTCATGCCTTCCCCCTCCATTTCTCTAAAAACTCTTCTGCCCGGCCACAGCGGCACAGGATCTCCCCCGCCTCCTTCTGGCCGGAAAATACCAGAACGCCCAGCTCCAGAAAGCGCCCGAAGCGCCGGTCCAGCTGGTTCTCAATCCGCTTCTCCAGCTCCTCCATGGCCGACTCCAGCAGGTCAAAGCGGCGCAGCGCCTCCAGGGCCGCCTCTGTGGTGAGGCTGGCGGCCACCGCTTGCAAAGCCTCCAGAGACGCGCCCCCTGCCAGAGCGCAAGACAGGAGGATCTCCATCCGGGCGTCTGCCTGGGCTGAGTGGGTGTTCATGATCCCCGCCCCCAGCTTCACCAGCTTTCCGATGTGGCCGATGAGCAGCACCCGGCGAAAGCCCAGGGAGATGGCGTCCGACAGGGTCTGGCCAATGAAGTTGGAGCACTTGATCCGCCCGGCCAGGGACAGGCCCAGTTTGCATGTGGCAAAATCATCGCCGTAGTTGCCCACAGTCAGAAGCAAGTCCGTATCGCCCTGGGCCCGGCGCATGTTCAGCTCCACGCGGGTGGTGTCCATCAGGGCCTGCTCACTCATGGGCTCCACAATGCCGCTGGTCCCCAGAATGGAAATGCCACCCACAATGCCCAGGTGGGGATTGAAGGTTCGCTTCCCCACCTCCTCCCCGCCGGGGACGGAAAGGATCACCTCCAGGCCGCCGGGCGCATCCCCAAGGACCTCCCGCACCGCCTCTTCGATCATCTGCCGGGGTACGTGGTTGATGGCGGCAGCGCCCACCGGCTGGTCCAGGCCGGGCTTGGTCACCCGGCCCACCCCAGGGCCCCCGTCAATTCGGACGCCTGCCGGAATGGGCCGCACCGTGGCGTAAATCAGCAGACCGCTGGTGGCGTCCGGGTCATCGCCCCCGTCCTTTCGGATGGCGCAAGAGGCGGTCCCCGCCCCCAACACCGGATCCAACACCTCCAGGGTCAGAGGGACCCCCCTGGGGGTCATAATCCGGACTTCCTCCACCGGCTCTCCCGTGAGGAGCAGCTGGGCCGCCGCCTTGGCGGCGCCGGCGGCGCAGCTGCCCGTGGTATAGCCGTACCGAAGGAGCTTACAGTTGTGAAACTTTTTTGTCTCCATCTCAATGTTCCCGGAAATAGCTCCGGATGGCATCCAGCGTCCGGTTCAGCTCCCCGTCCCCATGGGCCGTGGACAGGAACATGGCCTCAAACTGGCTGGGGGCGCAATAGATGCCCCGGTCCAGCAGATACCGGCAATATGCCCCAAAGGCCGCCGTATCCGCCGTCTTGGCCTGGGTGTGATTGGTCACAGGCCCCTGGGTGAAGAAGATGCAGCCCAGGCTCCCCAAATGATTCACCGGATAAGGCAGGCCCTGGGCGGCCAGAATGGACCGGATCTCCTCAAAGAACTTCCCGGCGGTCTCATTCAGCCGGTCATACCACTGGGGATGGTCCCGCAGGAGCTTGAGCTGGGCGAACCCCGCCGCCATGGCCACAGGGTTGCCGCTGAGGGTTCCCGCCTGGTACACCGGCCCCAGGGGAGAAATCCGCTCCATCACCCCGCGCCTGCCGCCGTAAGCGCCCACAGGCATGCCCGCGCCGATGATCTTGCCATAGGTCACAAGATCGGGCTGGACGCCGAAATAGCCCGCCGCCCCGGCGACAGACAGGCGAAATCCCGTAATCACCTCGTCAAAAATCAACAGACTGCCATGCCGGTCGCAGAGCTGCCGCAGCCCCTGCAAGAAACCGGGCGCCGGGGGCACCACCCCCATGTTGGCCGCCACCGGCTCCACCACCACGCAGGCAACCTCCCCGGGGTTGGCCTGGAACAGGGCCTCCACACTCCCCAGGTCGTTGTACTCCGCTGTGAGGGTGTCCGCCGTACACCCGGCGGGGACGCCTGCGCTGCCGGGAAGCCCTGCCGTCATCACGCCGGACCCGGCCTGCACCAAGAGGCAGTCACTGTGCCCATGGTAACAGCCGTTAAACTTAATGATTTTAGCCCGCCCGGTGTAACCCCGGGCGGCCCGAATGGCGCTCATCACCGCCTCGGTGCCGGAGTTCACCATGCGCACCAGCTCCACCCCCGGCGCCAGTTCGCAGACCAAGCGGGCCATCTCCACTTCGATCTCCGTGGCCGCGCCGTAGCTGAGTCCACGGGCGGCAGCTTCCGTCACCGCTTCCCGGATCTCCCGCCGGTTGTGGCCCAGAATCATGGGACCCCAGGAGCACACATAGTCAATGTACTCCTTCCCATCGGCGTCGGTCAAATAGGCGCCATCCGCCTTTGCAATGAATCGGGGGCAGTCGCCAATGGCGGCAAATGCCCGGACGGGGCTGTTCACCCCGCCGGGGATATACCGCTTGGCCTCTTCAAACAGTTCCGCAGAGCGTGTCAATCACCCCAGCCTCCCTTCGTCCAAGCACCGGGCCAGTTCCCGGGCAAAATAGGTCAGATACACATCGCTTCCCGCCCGGAAGGCCGAAGCGGCCAGCTCGCAAATGAGCCGCTCCTCGTCCATGGCTCCGGCTTGGGCCGCGCACTTCACCATGGCGTATTCCCCGCTGACGCTGTAGGAGGCCACCGGCACCGGCACCGCCTCCCGGACTTTGGCGATGACATCCCCGAAGGCCATGGCCGGCTTCACCATGATGATGTCCGCCCCCTCTTCCACATCCAAACGCGCCTCCCGGAGGCCCTCCCGGACGTTGTGGAAGTCCATCTGATAGCTCCGCCGGTCCCCAAAGGCCGGGGCGGAGTCCGCCGCCTCCCGGAAGGGGCCATAAAAGGAGGAGGCGTATTTCACCGCATAGGACATGATGGGGACCCCGGTGTAGCCCTCCCGGTCCAGGGCGGCACGAATGGCCGCCACCCGGCCATCCATCATGTCCGAAGGGGCAACCATATCCGCCCCCGCCTGGACCTGGCTCAGGGCAATCCGGGCCAGGTAAGAGAGGGTCTCGTCGTTGTCCACCTCCTGCCCCTTGAGGATGCCGCAGTGTCCATGGGAGGTGTACTCGCACATGCACACGTCGCCAATCAGGTACAGCTCCGGGAACCGGTCCTTCAGGGCTTTCATGGCCTCCTGAACCACCCCGTGGCTGCAATAGGCCTGGGAGCCCTGGGGATCCTTCTCCAGGGGAATGCCGAAGAGCATCATCTTGTCCACCCCGGCCGCCAGCAGCGCCTCTGCCAGGTGCAGAAGGCTGTCCTGGGTGTGCCGGTATTGGCCGGGCATGGAGGCAATCTCCTGCCGCTCCCGAAGGCCCTCCGCTACAAACGCGGGGTAAATGAGGGAGGCTTTGCTGATCCGGGTCTCCCGGACCATCCTCCGCAAGGTCTCGCTGCCCCGCAGGCGGCGGGGTCTCTGGGTCAAATCCATGGTCATTCTCCTTTGTGCATTTGCTTCACCAGTTGGATGAGGCTGTCTATGGTGGCGCACTTCGCCGTGTGGACTTCCATGCCCAGCGCCTGGGCTACCGCCCCGGTCTGAGGTCCGATGCAGGCCGCCCGCAGGGCGGTAAGGTCCAGGCCCTGCGCCATGGCGGCAAAGCCCCGGACCGTGGAGGCGCTGGTGAACACCGCCAAGGTCTCCGGGTGCTTCCGAAGCTCCGCGTCCAGGTCCAGGGCACCGGCAGGCTCATACACCGTATCATACAGGGGCAGCTCCCAGATCACCGCCCCCGGCGCTTTGTTCAGCTCCGCCAGGAGCTCCCGGCTGCCCTGCTTTGCCCGCGGCAGCCAAACCCGGCTGCCGGGTTCCAATCGAGCGGCCAGGGCGGCGCCCAGGTGCTGCCCGTCATAGACCTGGGGCACCAGGTCGGCAAAAAGGCCGCGCCTTTGAAGCTCCGCCTCGGTCCCCGGGCCGATGGCCGCCAGCTTCGCCTGGCAAAGGGCCCGAATGTCCCGGCCTGAGGCCCGGAGCTTCTCCAAAAACAGCTCCACCCCCCGGCCGCTGGTGAATACCAGCCAGGACGGCTTCTCCAGCTGGGCGAGGAAGTCCTCCCAACCGGGGACTCCCTCCAAAGGAACCGTGGCAATGGCAGGAACCTCCAACACCTCCGCCCCCAGGGTCCGGAGCCGGGTCGCCAGGGTCCCCGCCCGCTCCCGGGGCCGCGTCACCACCGCCCGGCATCCAAAGAGGGGCAGCTTCTCCCGCCAGGCAAACCGCTCCTGACAGGCGCACACGCCGCCCACCACAATGATCGCAGGGGTCTGGATGCCCGCCTCCGCCCCACGGCAAGGCAGGGTCTCCAGGTTGCCCACCACAGACCGCTGGAAGGCCGTGGTCCCCTGCTCCAGGACCGCCGCCGGGGTCTCAGGAGACATTCCTGCCGCCAGAAGCCCCTGGCAGATCTCCGGCAGGGCCGTGAGGCCCATGAGAAACACCAGGGTGCCCCCCGTCTCCGCCAGGGCCCGGAAGGGCAGCTCCAGAGGGACGCCCTGGCGCTTGTGCCCGGTGATGATGTGCACCGAGGAGCAGTAATCCCGGTGGGTCACCGGGATCCCGCAGTAGGCGGGCACCGCCACCGCCGAGGTCACCCCCGGCACCACCTCATACGCCACGCCATGGTCTGTGAGAAGCTCCAGCTCCTCGCCGCCCCGGCCAAAGAGGAAGGGGTCTCCCCCCTTCAACCGCACCACCCGGCGGCCCTCCAGGGCCTGCTCCAGCAGAATCCGGTTGATCTCCTCCTGGGTTTTCCGGTGATGGCCGGCCCGTTTGCCCACATTGATTTTCTCCGCCTGAGGCGGAATCCAAGCCAAGATCTCCGGGCCCACCAGGGCGTCATAGACCACCACCTCCGCCTGGTCCAAAACCGCTTTCCCCTTGAGGGTCAGAAGCCCCCCGTCGGAAGGGCCGGCTCCCACCAGCCAAACTTTACCTGCCACAGTCATCCCTCCATCTGTCTGCCAGGGTCTTCCCCAGCTGCTCCGCCTCCCCGGCCGGACCCTGGATGGAGGCCCGCCAGAAGCCGCTGCCGTCCTCCCGGCAGAACATGCCGGTGAGAAGCAGGGTGTCTCCCTGGAGCAGGCCGTAGGCCCCAATGGGGGCCGAGCAGCCTCCGTTCAGCTCCCGGACAAAGGCCCGCTCCGCCTTAGCGCAGGTTTCTGCATCCGGGTCAAAAAAGCCATGCAAATAGCCGTAATCCACGCCCGCCCGGCCCTGAATGGCCAGGATACCCTGACCAGCCGCAGGCACCATCTCCTCGGTGGAAAAATACCGGGAGATCCGGTCCTCCAGTCCCAGCCGCTTCAGCCCCGCCGCCGCCAGAACCAGGGCTCCATACTGACCCTCGTCCAGCTTCCGCAGGCGGGTCTGGACGTTGCCCCGGACCAGGGCGGCCTCCACCTCCGGATACAGCCGCTGCAGCTGTAAAATCCGCCGCTTGCTGGAGCAGCCCAGGGGCTTGGACCGGTCCCAATGGGTTTTTCCTGCAGGCAGCACCAGGACGTCCCTGGGGTCCTCCCGCCGGGAGAAGCCCAGAATGGGCAGCTCCGGGGGCAGCTCCATGGGCAGGTCCTTCAGGCTGTGGACCGACAGCTCCGTCCGTCCCTCCAGAAGGGCCCGGTCCAGCTCCTTCACAAAGAGGCCCTTGCCTCCCACCGCCTCCAAGGGCCGGTCTAGAATCCGGTCTCCCGTGGTCTTCATGGTCAGAAGGCGCACTTCGGCCTCCGGCAGGGTGTTTTCAATATAATCCGCCACCAGGCGGGTCTGGATCACGGCCAGCCGGCTCTCCCGACTGCCAATTTCAATGCATCGTCTCATGGCGCCATCTCCCGTATCTTCGCCGCCGCTTCCTTCACCGCCCGGTGGTTCTCCCCGGCGCCGGTGAGGCCGGCAGTCCATTCCTCCGCCAAGACCACCGCCGGGAAGAAGAAATCACAGTCCCGGCAATCGGAGGCGTTGTTGGCCAGCGCCCCCTTGCTCCGGGCCTCGGCGGCAATGGCCCGGTTGACGTCCCCGTCGCTGGTAGCGGCCAAAACCAAAAAGGGACGCGCCAGCTCTCCCGGCCGGTAGACTCTCCGCTCCAGCCGGACCGGCAAAGAGAGAAAGGCCGGGTCCAGCTCCGGCGCAATCACCGTCAGATCCGGCCCAAATGCCAGAAGCGTCCTGGCCCGCCGCAGGGCCACCTGTCCCCCCCCGAAGAGCAAGACCTCCCGCCCGGCCAGGCTGATAAACAGGGGGAATTTTCTCTCATGCATCTCTCGTCACCTGCTCCATCGCCGAAAGGCACTGCCGCAGGACCTCCGGCCCCGCATGGTCCCGAACGGCAAACATCAGCTTCTTCAGCACCTTCCCGGCGGCGGACTCCACCGCCTGGGTGAGGACCCGGTCTTGCTCTTGGGAAAGGGGAAGCTCCTTCGCTACATCCCGGATCCGGAAGTCCACCTCCCCGGCCAGGTAGGTCCCCAGGGCCTCCACCCGGGGGATGAGATCCCGGCAGGCCTCCCAGGCCTCGAACCGCTCCCGCTCCTGGCGGAGCAGGGACTCCGCCTCCCGGACCTGCCGCTCCAGCTCCTGGGAGGGTGGGACGGAAAACCGGTCGATGTTATACAGCGTCACATGGGGAAGCCGCGCCACCCCAGGGTCCACATCCCGGGGAACGGCGAAGTCCAAAAACAGCACGTCGTGGTCCAGTCCACACGCTTCCAGCTCCTCGGCCCGGATGGTGACGTTGGGGCTGCTGGTGGCGCTCACCACCACGTCACATTGGGGCAAACACCGGTACCGCTCCCCGTAATCGATGCGGCTGCACCCAGGCAGCACCTCCACCCGGCCGCTGCGGTACTGCCGCACCGTCACCGTCACCTGGGCGCCCTTCTCCATGAGGGCGGCGGCGGACCGCTTGCCCATCTCTCCGTTGCCAATGACAAGACACCGCTTCCCGGCGAAGTCATATCCTTCCTTCCCCATCCGGTCAATGGCCAGCTCGGCGGCAGAGGCGTTGGCGGTGGACAGCAGGAGCTGGGATTTCACCTGCTTGGCCCCCGTAACCGCGTGGCGGAACAGCACCTCCAGGGTGCTGCCGCAGCACTGGGCCTCCCGGGCCCGGGACAGCGCCTCTTTCACCTGGGCCAGGATCTGGTCCTCCCCCAGGATCATAGACCGGAGTCCACTGGCCAGAGCAAAGAGGTACTCCACCGCCTCCCCGTCCGCCCGGCACACCAAGTAGCCGCCATACTCCCCCGGATCCAGCCCCTTGAGGCTGCACAGAAGCCTCGGGAGGTCCAGGGGGCCTGAGGCGCTCACCCAAAGCTCCGTCCGGTTGCAGGTGCTGAGGAGCACACAGCCCTCCACCCCAGGTAACGCGCATACCGCCTCCATGGCCGTGGCCGCGCCGGCTGTGGTGAAGGAAAACCGCTCCCGGATCTCCACCGGAGCCCGGCTGTGATCCATGCCAATCATCTGTATCTTCATGCTGTCACTCACTTCATTTGGTATAAAATGGCGTTGCAAATGGCGGCGGCCACGTTGCTGCCGCCCTTCCTGCCCCGGGCCACAATGTAGGGGGCGGGGCCGGTCATAATGAGCTCCTTGGAAGCCACCACATTCACAAAGCCCACGGGAACGCCGATGATGAGGGCCGGGGCAATGCGCCCTTCCTCCATCAGCTCATACAGGCGCACCAAAGCGGTAGGGGCGTTTCCCACCGCCAGAACCACGGGCTTTCTCAAGTCCGCCGCCTTTTCCATGCAGACAGCCGCCCGGGTGATTCCCCGGGCCTTCGCCTCTGCGGCCACATCCGGGTCGGACATGAAGCAGTGCACCTGGCCGCCGAACCGGGCCAAAGAAGTCTTGTTGATGCCCGCCCGGGCCATTTGGGTGTCGGTCACAATGTCGGCCCCCTGGCGGATGGCCTCCATGGCCCCCTCCACCGCGCCGGGGGAAAAGGTCAGGTTCTCGCTGTAGTCAAAGTCCGCGCTGGTGTGAATCACCCGCTTCAGGATCAATTCTTCGTAAGGCCCTCCATAGGTCCGGGGTCCCAGCTCCTGGGAAATGATGGCAAAGCTCCGGCGCTCAATGTCTGCCGGGAGCACATGCTCCAGTTCGATTTTCATCCTCTCAGCCTCCAATCCATGCCAAAAGTATCACTGCCAAGCCCACGGCCACATCGCTGACCACCGTCATCAGCAGGATCGCACTGGGAATGTCGGCAGGTTCCACCGGCCGCAGGCTGTCGCCGATGGTCTTCTTGTTGTGCAATTGGCCAAAATACCAGGCGTCTCCCCCCAGCTGGATCCCCAGGGCCCCAGCCATGGCAGACTCTGTCTGGGCGGAATTGGGACTGGCGTGGCAGTACCGGTCCCGGCGAAACACCCGCCAGGCCCCCCGGCGGTCCAGGTCGCAAACACCGGACAGCAAAATCATCAGAAGCGCCGTCAACCGGGCGGGCAGGAAATTGCACACGTCGTCCAACCGGGCCGCCCCTGTGCCGAAGTAGCGGTACCGGTCGTTTCGGTAGCCCACCATGGAGTCCATGGTATTGACCGTCTTGTAAAAGTACCCTCCCGCCGCCCCGCCCAGGGCGGTAAATACCAGAGGCGCAATGACGCCGTCGGAGAGGTTCTCCGCCACGGTTTCCACTGTGGCCTTGATGACCCCTTCCTCCGTGAGGCGCTCCGTGTCCCGGCCCACAATCATGGCCACGGCCTTTCGTCCAGCATCCAGGCTCTCCGACAGAGCTATGCCTACCTCCCCTGCGGCGTCCCGGAGGCTGCCGGAGGCAAAAATGCTCCAGCACATAGCGCTCTCCGCCAGGAACCCGGCAATCCAGCTCCAGCGGTAGAGGAAATATAGAGCTCCCCCCGTCAATCCAAAGGAAATCAGCGGCAAAGTCAGGGCCATGAGGATTCCGGCTGTCCGCTCCCCAGCCTGACTCTTGGGAAACACCGCCCGGAGCCCCTTCTCCGCCTTGGAGATGAGGGCCCCTATGGCCATAATGGGGTGATACAGCTTCCGTGGCCAACCCACCAGCTGCTCCCCGGCAAATCCCACCAGAATGGCTATGGCCCGGCAAAGTACCCAGTTCATCCCTCGGCCTCCTTCCCCCACCGGCGGCACGCCTCCAGAAAATGGGCGGCGCAGGCGGGATTGGAATAGAGATATGCATGGGGGAAGCCACACAGCAGGTTCCCCCTTGCGTGGATGCAGCGCCAGTGGGCGCCTCGCACCGGCTTCACCCCCTCAAAATCCTCACCCGGATCCTCTGTGTCAAAATAGTGGAACTCATGGCCACGGAGCTCCGTCCCAGCGGGGCCATACAGGCTCTCCCGCCGGGCCTTCAGGGTAAGATAGCCAAACCGGCGGAGCTTCCCGGTGTACCAGCCCTTCCCAGGCAGAACGCCTGCCATGGCGTACACGTGGCCCTCCTGATCCTCCAGAGCCTCCTGGAGGTACAGATAGCCCCCGCACTCAGCCACGGTAGGCAGACCGCGCCCAATGCCCCGCCGGATTTCCTCTGTCAGGGTCTGGTTTTCCTCCAGCGCGTCCCCATGAAGCTCCGGATAACCGCCTCCCAGGAGAAGACCCTGAGCCCCTTCCGGCAGCTTCCGGTCCCGCAGAGGGGAAAAGGGGAGCAGCTCCGCCCCCAGGTCCTGGAGAAGCTCCAGATTTTCCCGGTAATAAAAGCAAAAGGCCTCATCCCTGGCCACAGCCAGGCGCACAGGCTCCCCTGGGGTGAGGTCCGGGCCGCTGCCTGTGAGAGCGGCTGCGCTTGCCGCCAGAGTGAGTAACCCCTCTATGTCCAGGGTCTCCTCCAGCCGGGCCGCCAGGCGCTGCAGCTTCTCCCGCAGGCCTGCCACCTCCTCCGGCAGCTGAAGCCCCAGGTGGCGACTTTGCAGGGTGAGGTCCGGCATCTCCGGCAGATATCCAAACACCCGGACGCCGCAGCGGGCCTCAATCTGCACCTTCAGCTCCTGATACAGCACCGGGGAGATCCGGTTCAAAATGACCCCCCGGATGTGACTGTCCGGCTGAAACCGGCAGCAGCCCTCCACCACGGCGGCTACAGATAACCCCATGCCCTTGGCCGGGACCACCAGCACCGCCGGAGTCCCGGTGGCCGCCGCTACGGCATAGCTGGAGGCCTGGCTGGTGGCGGCAATGCCGTCGTAATAGCCCATCACCCCCTCCAGGATGGAGAGGTCCATTCCCGCCGACTCCCGGGCCAACAGGTACCGGAGCACCTGAGGCCCCGTGAAAAAGCCGTCCAGATTGCCGGTTTTGGCTCCAATCACCGTGGCGTGAAACATGGGGTCAATGTAGTCCGGCCCGCACTTAAAGGCCGCCGTCCGGAGGCCCCGGTTCACCAGAGCCTGCAGCAGGCCGCAGGTGACCGTGGTCTTGCCGCTGCCGCTCATGACTCCGCAGAGCATCAATCTTGGACTTGCCATGGCGATCCTCCAAAGGAACAGACGAACACCGGGTTGCCCCCGTTCATCATATGATAGGGCCCAAGCGCCCGGGCCCGGGCCGTAGAAACCTGCACCATCTCCAGGTCCTGGATCGACCGTTCCCGGGCCAAATCCAGCACCTGGGACAGGGTTTCCAGAGCGATGGCGTTGAGCACCACCCGGGCCTTGGGGTTTTTCTCCAAAACGGCGCAAATGGTTTTCTTCATGGTCCCGCCGGTGCCGCCCAGAAAGACATGGGTGGGCGGCGGCAGGGCCTCCAGAGCCTCCGGGGCGCTGCCCTCCACCACTTCCACGTTTTGGGTTCCAAACCGGCGGCAGTTTTCCCGGATGAGGGCGCAGCCCTCCTCCTTCCGCTCAATGGCGTAGACCCGGCCCCGCCAGGCCAAAAGCGCCGCCTCCACAGACACCGAGCCGGTGCCCGCCCCCACGTCGTAAACCACCGCATCCTCCGTGAGCCGGAGCTTGGACAGGGAGACCGCCCGCACCTCCTCCTTGGTCATGGGCACAGCCCCCCGGACAAAGACTTCGTCCGGCACACCCGGGGTCACAGGCGCTTGTCCGCCCCCGTCGTACTCCACCAGAAGGCACGACAGGGCAGGAAATGCCCGGCCCCGGAGCTCTGCCGCCAGGCCATGCACAATAGACTCATTTTCGTAAGAGAGGTTGGAGCCCACCCACACCCGGGCGCTGCCCAGGCCGCAGGCGCACAACGCCTCCAGGAGGCTTCCCACATTGTCGCCGGCGATGGCAAACACCTTGCCATACCGCCGGACCGCCCCGGCCAGATTCCCGGACCGGCCATGGAGGCTGAGAATCGCCGCATCCTGCCAGGACTTGCCCAGCCTGGCGCAGAGCCATGCGGCGGAGGTGACGCCGCAGACCGTCTTCACCTTCACGTAAGGGACCTGCTCCAGCCGGGCCCGGAGCTGGGCCGCGCCGCTGTAAAAGCCGGGATCTCCCGACAGGACCACAGCAAACCGGCTCTCCTCCCGGCGCAAAATCGCCTCTGCAATGGGACCTGCCCGATACTCCGGAATCTTCTCCCCGGGGTAATCCGCCACGGCCTCCAGCATCCGCTCCGCTCCAAAGAGCACCTGGGCCTCTTCCAGGGCCTGGGCTGCCTCCCCGGTCAGCCCCTGGGGAGCCCCCATGCCAATGCCCACCAGGGAGACCTCCCGATCCTCGGGCATCCCGGTGAGAAGCTCCGCCAGCTCCCGCAGACTATGGCCCGCCTCCTCATGGGGGCGGCGGATCACCACCACCCCGGCTCCTGCCCGGCGGGCGGCCGCCAGCTTCTCCTGGAAGCCTCCGGCAGCCCCGGAAGCCTTGGTCACCAGCCAGCGGGCATGAATTTCCCGGAGCATAGCCAGGTTCAGCTCCTCGGAAAAGGGGCCCTGCATCGCCATGAGCCGCCGGCCCTCAAAGCCCAGGGCCCGGCACTGAGCCACGGACTCCTCCGTGGAGAGTACCCGGGCGTACAGGCGGCTCTGGTCGGTCACAGCTCCATAGGCCGCCAGCTCCTTGCTCCCCGTGGTGAGGAGCACGTTGCCGGTGACGGTGTTTAAAAACCGGGCGGCTTCCTCGGTGGTGGACACTTCCACCACCCCCTCCCGGCTCTGGTCCCGGCGCAGGAGCCGCAGAAGGGGCAGATTCCGGGCCTGACAGGCCCCACGGAGGTTCTCCGAAACCGCCTGGGCATAGGGGTGGGTGCCGTCGATCACCACTTCAAACGTATCCGCCGCCAGGAAGGCCTCCATCTCTGCCCGGTCCATGCGCCCGGCATGAACCCGGATGTTGGCATGGCGGGGGGCGGAACGCTCCCCATACTCCGTGGCAGTGCATACCGTCACCAGCCAGCCCCGACCCGCCAGGCACAGGGCCAGGCGGCTGCCGTCGCTGGTACCGGAAAAGAGCAACGCCCTTCTCATAACCGGTATCCTCTGGGGGTCACCATATGGCCCCCCAAGGCCCTGGTCTGGGAGTTGCCCACAAAGACGGTGGTAAACATGTCCGTCTCCAGCTCCCGGAGCTGGGCCAGGGTGCATACCTGGGCAGCCTCTCCCGGCCGCCCGATGTTGCGCACCGTGCCGCAAACCGTCTCCGGGCTGCGGAACCGGAGCAGTAGGTCACAGGCCCGACGGAGATAGTCCTTCCGCTTCCGGCTGGAGGGGTTGTACAGGCAGATGGCAAAGTCCGCCTCCGCCGCAGCCAGAAGCCGCTTTTCAATTTTCTCCCAGGGGGTGAGGAGATCGCTGAGGCTGATCACGGCAAAGTCGTGAATGAGGGGCGCGCCCAACACCGCGCCGCCGCTCATGGCCGCTGTCACCCCGGGAATCACCTCAATGTCCACCTGGGGGTACTTCTGGCCCACCTCATAGATGAGGCCGCTCATGCCATAGACCCCCCCGTCGCCGGAGCAGATCATGGCGACTGCTTGCTCTTCCATGGCCTCCTGGAAGGCCAGCTCACACCGCTCCGCCTCCTGGGTCATGGGGGTGGTGAGGAAGCGCTTGCCAGGGAAATGGTCCCGGACCAGGTCCACATAGACCGTATAGCCCACAATCACCTGGGCCTCCCGGAGGGCGTTCGCCGCCCGGATGGTCATCTGCTCATACGCCCCGGGGCCGATGCCCACAACCATCACTTTTTTCATAGGACAATCCTCATTTCTTTCTCCGCAGCGGCTACGGTCACCCCGTTTGCCGCCTGTTTTTTCACCAAAATCCGGCCGCCCCCAGCGGCCAGCACCGCCGCCCGCTCGCATACATTGTCTGTACCGGTGACGGATTTCACAAATTCTGAGGAGGAAAACTCCCCCTGGGCCCGCCGGAGGGCTTCGGCGGTGTAGAAGGTCAGCGGAAGCCGCGCTTCCCTGGCCCAGGTCAGAAGGCCCGGCTCGCAGGCCTTCAGGTCGATGCTGGCCGCCCCCACCACGGCGCACCGGGGAATCCCGTGGGCGCTCAGCGCAGCCTCCACCCCATGGGCAATTGCCTGAACCGTCGTCCCCCTCCGGCAGCCCAGCCCCAGATAAACCTGCCGGGGAATCAGGAGGAGGCTGCCCGGATACCGGGCGCGGAAGCCAATCTCCACATTCTCCTCCTGGACCTGGCCCGGGGTCAGCTCCGGGGGAACCTCCCCCTCCAGAGAATACGCCGTGTGGATACCCACCGGCCGGCCCGCCAGGATGGCGGCGGAAATCTCCTTAGCCCGCCTCATGGACCCAATGGCCAGGCCGTTTTTTACGGCAAATACGTCCACGGCAAATTTTCCATTCACATCCGTGGCCGTGGTCACCACCGGTGTGGCGTCCAGGCAGGATGCCACCTGGCGGGCCAGCTCGTTGGCTCCGCCCATGTGGCCGGAGACTAGGGAGATGGCAAACTGCCCCGCCTCATCCACCACCACCACGGCAGGATCTGTGGTCTTGCTTCGCAAAAGGGGCGCAATGGAGCGCACCGCAATCCCCGCCGCCCCCACAAACACCAGGCCCTCCGCCTGCTCCCAGGCCATGCGGCGCCAGTCCGCCAACCGCTCTACAGGCTCTGTCCCGGCCTGGGCCGCATACTTTGCCATACTAAACGCCCGGGCCCCAGGCAGCGTCCGCTTCAGATAAGCCGCGAGGTTTGCCCCCCGGAGGGTAAAGGCCACAATCCAAACGCTCATTGCTTCGCTTCCCGGAAGCCCGTGGTAAAGGCGGGGTGGTACAGCTCCGACCGGTTATAGCGCCGGTGGGCCACCGCCTGGCCCACCAGGATGAGGGCCGTCTTGGTAATTCCCGCCTCTCGGGCGGTCTCGGCCAGGGTCCCCACGGTGCAGACACAGGTCTTTTCGTCGGGCCAGGTGGCCTTGTAGACAATGGCCGCCGGGGTGTCTTCTGCATATCCTCCCGCTATGAGGCGGCTGGAGAGCTCTTCCAGCATGCCTGTGGAGAGAAAAATGGCCATGCTGGCCCCATGGGCGGCGAAGGATTCGATGGATTCCCGTTCTGGCACCGGAGTTCTTCCCGCCATACGGGTGATGATCACGCTCTGGCTCACCCCCGGCAGGGTGTATTCCAGGTTGAGGGCAGATGCGGCGCCGCAGAAGGAGCTGACCCCAGGGCACACGTCATAGGCCACCCCCGCTTCATCCAGCAGATCCATCTGCTCCCGGATGGCCCCATAGACACAGGGGTCCCCGGTGTGCAGGCGCACCGTCATCTTTCCGGCCCGCTCCGCCTCCAGCATGGCCTCCAGCACCTCTTCCAGGGTCATTCTGGCGCTGTCCAGCACCTGGCAGCCGGGCTTTGCCCCTTCCAAAAGGGCAGGGTTCACCAGGGACCCTGCATAGATGATGAGGTCGGCCTGACTCAACAGTCTCTGGCCCCGGACCGTAATCAGGTCCACTGCGCCGGAACCGGCGCCTACAAAATGAATCATCGGTTCTCTCCTTTGTCCCGGGCAATGAGCAGGGAGAAGTATCCGGCGTCCTCGGGAATCTCCGCCGCACTCCGGAAGCAGCGCTCCGTGTCCATGCCGCAGTTTTCCACCATGGATACCTCCATGTCCCGCTCCAGCAGCAGCTCCTTCACCCGGCCCATTTTGGAGCCTGCTTTCATCAAAATCTTCACACCCGGCAGGTCCAGCCCCCGCTCCACGCCGTGGCTGGAGGGGATGATGTGGATCATCTCCGCTCCCTCTCCCAGGCTCTGGCCCAGCTTGGCCGCCCCCGCGCAGAAGGAGGGCACACCGGGGACGATTTCCGCCTCGTAGCCGTCGGCCAAGACCCGCTTGTGCACATAGAAATACGTCGAATACACCGTGGGATCTCCCAGGGTGAGGAACACCACGTTTTTGCCATCATCCAGCTGCCGCTCGATACGCTCTGCCGCCGCCCGATGGCTTTCGGCCATGCGGACCTTGTCGTGGGTCATGGGCATGGACACAGACAGGGACGGCTTGTCCATCACCCCAGGCCAGGCCTTCTCCACAATTCGCAGAGCCACGCAGTCGCCCCGGTCGGAGTCCGGCAGAATCAGCAGATCACACGCCTGAATCCGCTTCAGGGCCTTCAGCGTCAAAAGCTCCGGATCTCCCGGGCCAACGCCCACGCCGGTGAGCTTCCCCCGTTGTGGAGCGTCCGGCCGGGCCTCTGCCTGCCGGACATGGTCCTCCAGAAGCTCCCAGACCGCCTCCAGCTCCCCCAGCCCCCGGCAGATGCACCGGGGCTCATAGCCCGCCTGGGCCACCAGGCTCTTCCAAGAGTCCGGCTCGTCCCCGGCCATGTCGTGTTTTGCATGGTCTCCGGCTACAATCATAAAGGGAACCAGATACACCCGCTTCAGTCCCGGCTGGGTCTCCATTTGCCGCAGAGCCTGCTCCAGGGTGGGATACCCCTCCACCGTGGCCATATAGAACCGGTCCTTTCCCATATCCTTGAACCGATAATCCAAGGCGGCATACACGGCGTCGGCGTGGTGCTCCGTCCCATGGCCCATGAAAAGCACCGCCTCCTCCTCTTGCAGATGTGGGAATTGCTCCGTCAGGATCCCAGCCATTTTCTCCAAGTCCTCTTGGGCGGTCAGGAGCGGCGCGCCAATCCGGAGCCGCCAGAACCGCTTCCGGAACCCCTCCGTCTCCCGGAGCATGGCGTCGTTTTCCACGCCGTTGAGCAAATGGGTGGGCTGGACCACCACGTCGGTGACGCCATCGGCCAGCATCCGCTCCAGGGCGTCTGACACGGTGTCAATCTCCAGCCCCTCCTGCCGGAGCTTCCGGATGATCATTCCGCTGGTCCAAGCCCGGTATACCCTCCGGTCCGGGAAGGCGTGGGCCAGATGGGCCTCAATGCGGTCGATGGTCTTTTCCCGGGTGTCGTGGTGGGATGTGCCGAAGCTCACCACCAAAAGCGCTTTTTTCTCTTCCAATGCAGAGTTCCTCCTTGGCTTCAAGCCCTGTTGTCATCTGCCGCCTGTCACGCAAAAATCTCCGGCGGCCTCTGCCGCCGGAGATCCGAATTCCGATTCTACGTTCCATGGTTCTGGCAGAAACGCTGCCCTGTCTCCATGTATCTGACTTATCCTTCAAAAGGCTTCACAGTGACCGACTCGCAGGGCCTTTCACCCCATTCCATGCGCCGTTTCCGGCTGAGACAGACAATATGCACTTACCTGTACAGTTTATAACACCCCCGGTCTGAAGTCAATAGAAATTCTTCCATTCTCCGGGACAACACGCAAATGCCGAACTTTACACCCCAGTCCCCCCGTGATACAATGGCGAAAAACACATGGGAGGGACCCTGTTTGCTCCAAATCTATCCGCCCTTTTACAAACGCTTCCGCTGCATGGCCTCCGCCTGCCCGGACAGCTGCTGCGTGGGCTGGGAGGTGGTGGTGGACGACGATGCCGCCGCCTTTTACCGCCGTCTGCCCGGCCCCCTGGGGAGCGCGCTGCGGGAAGCCATGACCATAGACGCCGACGGAGACCGGATTTTCACCATGGCGGACGGTCACTGCCCCTTCTGGACCCATGAGCACCTGTGCAGGCTGGAGCTGGAATTGGGACCGGAGGCCCCCTGCGCCACCTGCCGGAAGTTCCCGCGGCTCACCCAGGATTACGGCGTGTTCACGGAATACGGCCTCACCCTGGCCTGCCCCGAGGCCGCCCGTCAGATTCTCACCCAGTCCGGCCCCTGGACCCTGGAGACCCAGGGTGAGCCGGGAGATCCCCAAGCGGCCGAATGTGACTGGGCGTTCCTTCTGGAGCTGGTCTCCGCCCGCAGTACCCTCTTGGAGCTTCTGTGGCGGCAGGATTTATCCAGCCGGGAGGGTCTGGCCCTGTGCCTGGCCACCGGGAGCCGGTTCCAGGCCCTGTTGGACGGGCAAGCTCCGGAGCCCTGGCAGGAAGCGGAATTTCTCTCCCGGTTCCGCGCCGAATCCCCAGGCGATTTCCGGCCCCTGCTCCAACTGCATCGCGGTTTGGAAATCCTGACCCCCGCGTGGCAGGCCCTTCTGGAGGAAGCCCTGGCTACCCCGGTCACTACCTGCCACTTCGCCGGGCTGGAGACGCCGGATTCTGGGCTGGAACTGCGGAATCTGGGGACATACTACCTCTACCGGTACTGGCTGCAGGCGGTTTCGGATTGGGATTGTGTGTTAAAATTGCAAAAATTGGCAGCCGCCTGGGCCGTAACCCGATATTTGCAGGCCGTCCACCGCTCCAAAACCGGCACGCTGTCCCAGGAATTCCGGATCCGGCTCCATCAGCTCTATTCCAAAGAGGTAGAGCACGACGGGGAGAATGAAGCCGCCCTGGAAGAGGCCTTCCTCTACGATCCGGCATTTTCTCTGGACGCGCTGTTGGCTCTCATCTAGCCGCATCATTTCATGGAAACTGGGCAAGCTGAGGGAAACAGGAAAGGAGGAACTGCAAACGATGGAAGGACCGGACCGTCCCCTGTTTCCTGAAGGCGTACCCATGGGCCTGGGCATGGCCATGCTACAATATCCAGGCGCTATGGAGAAATACGGCGCCCTGGAAGAGGAAGCCCAGCGCCAGTTGATTGAAGACGCCAAGGGAATCCCCTCCAAAGAGGAAATGCAGCACTATGTGGTGCGTTTCGTCACCGGCGGCGTATAACGCCCCGCCCCCGCCACCCCTCCGGCTGCTGCAACCCACGGACCCACCCCCGGTCCCATTGCAGCAGCCTTTCCTGTTTTTCCAAGGTAAGCGAGGAGCCGTGTGTTCGCCTGTGGAAGGCATTGCGGATTCGCCCCACACGGGTTGGAACCCGTACGATGTTTCCGCCGGGCGGACACATAGGTCCGCCCCTACGATGATATCGCAGCACAGTACATAGCCAGATTCTGCGGGGTTGACGTAGAATATTCCCAATTTTACACCAAAATATGGCATTCAAATGACAAAATATGTCCGACAATTTCCGCCCACCTTCCCCATCCGCCGTAGGGGCGGACCTATGTGTCCGCCCAGCGGAAACACGATGCGTTTCCATCCCATCCACGGCGAATTCGTAACACCTACCCCAGACAAACACATAGGTCCCCTATGGCAACCTAACATTGGTTGCCCCCTCCGGATCCGGCACGGCTCCAGATGCATTGCTTTGGTCCACCCCGTCCATGGATTGGAAAACCAGGCCGATTGGAGAAGCGATCGTCATCCAATTGGTTGACTTTTCCCCTTCCGGCATGCATAATGGTGGTATCAACACCAAGGAGGACCTTCCATGGACAAACGCTTTGACCTGACCCCATTGGTAGACAGCCTCTCCAACTCCTTTGCCCGCCGTCTGGGCCTGAACCGGAGGGGATTCCTCCATCTGCTCCAGGCCTGTCATTTTGAAGAGAGGATGCAGCAGTTCCAGGGCCAGCGGACCCAGTGCGGCCCGCTGCTGACGCTCTGCCGACCGATTCTGGACCAGCTCTGCCCGGAGCCGGAGGAGGGGTGGCTTCGTTTCTGCTACGAAACCCTGGCCGCAGGCCTGTTCCCAAATCCATCCCGCCCCCTGGTCACCACAAAAGAGCGGACCGCCATGGAGTTCTATCTGCAACTTTTGGAGTGGCTCCTGGCCCAAGAGCGGAACTTCTGCCCCTTTGACCCCCTGCTGGACCCTCATTGGGCCAGTCCGGAGGAGCTGGCAGGCAGCCGCTTGCCCCAGGAATACGCCGCTTTTCGCCGGGCAGTTCTCCGGGACCGTTTCCCCACCCTGCTGCGCATTGGCCGGGACTGCATGCCCTTTGATCCGGCCAGCCATACCATCGGCGTGAACAACGTGGCCGTACATACCGCCCAGTTGGCCCAAAAGGCCGGGCTGAAGGTGGACATCCCCCTGGTCAGCGCCGCCTCCCTCAGCCACGACATCGGCAAATTTGGCTGCCGGGGCAAAGACGCCCCCCGGACCCCCTACCTGCACTATTACTTCACCTGGCAATATCTGGCGGAGCAGGACCTGCCCCACATTGCCCATGTGGCCGCCAATCACTCCACCTGGGACCTGGAGTTTGAAAATCTACCCATAGAATCCCTTCTGCTGATTTACGCCGACTTCCGGGTCCGGGCCCTGCGGGATGAAGCCGGGAAGGAATTCACCCGGATCTACTCCCTGGCGGATTCCTATTCCATCATCCTGTCCAAGCTGGCCGACGTGACCCCGGAAAAACACCGGCGGTATGCCACCGTTTACGCCAAGCTCCGGGACTTTGAGAGCTTTTTGGCATCCCGGGGGGTGTCGCCGGACATGGCTGTACAAGAGGCTCTGGCCGTAACGCCCAAAGCACCCGCCCTGTGCACCGGCGAGGAGGCCATCTCCGGTCTCCGGCACCTCACCTTTGACAACAGCCTGCGGCTCATGGACACCTTCAGCACAGACGCCTCCTTTGAGCAGCTGCTGGAGCAGGCCAAAAGCGAGAAAAATCTCCAGCGCATCCGCACCTACCTGCGGCTGTTTGAAGAGTACAACAGCTACATGCCCCGGCACAGCAAGCGCATGACCCTGAATTTCCTCTATGAGCTTCTGATGCACCGGGAGGGGGATGTGCGCCGCCGGGCCGCCCGGCTCATGGGCCGCATCCTGGCCAACAGCGGTCCTTCCTACCGCAAGGAGCTCCCTGCCGACGCCCCGGCAACCGCCTATGCCCCCACCCTTATGGGGTACTTTGCCGAGGCCGAGCGGCTGTGGGACGAGGAAATCCAGCTGTGCCTCCACCCCGACCGGAAAATCTCCCCCAAGCACGCCCAGCGCATTGCCGACAGCCTGAAGGTCATCACCGAGAGCCTTTTCTCCGTCTGCTCCGATTACGACGCCCAGATCATGGCCCGGCCCCTGCTGCGCCGCCTGCCGGAAGCCCAAGAGGAGGAGCGGGAGGCTCTGGTAAGCGCCCTGACCCACGTACCCGTCTCGGCTCTGGAGCCGGAAAGCCTGTCCACCCTGCTGGAGACCCTGACGGACCTTCTCCAGACCGGGGATGTGCCGCTGCAGCTCACCATCTTCCGCTGCTTCCAGGCCATGCTGGAGCAGTCCCCTGCCCTGAGCGCCCGGCTGGAGCCGGTACTCGCCCGGTTGGACGCTGGGGATTCCTTCGCCGTATCCTATGAGCGGACGGTCCTTTTGAACCGGCATTGCGGCCATCAGGATCCCCTGCCCCAGGCGGATAGCAGCGAACTTTTCCTCAGCAATCTGAAGAATGCCCTGCACTGGACGGTGAAGCTGGTCCACATCGACCTGCTCCGAAACCTGGCTCAGGCCAATCCCAGCGAGGCCTTCCACACCGCCATGCACTTCTCCAACCTCCTGTCCGTCAGTGAGCACCTGCCGGTGCGGGAGTATGCCGGCGCCGCCCTTCTGAGCCTGACGCCTTACCTGACGGTGGACCAGCGCAATGAAATCGTGGTGGACCTGACCCGGGAGCTGGAAACGGGGCAGGAGCAAATTTCTTATTACATCCCCCCCTTCCTGGGCCGCCTGGTCTGTCAGATGCCGGATAAAGAGCTGATTGAAGGCGTAGACTATCTGGATGAGCTGATCCACGGAGGCTCCACCCGGGCCGCCAGCGCCGCGCTGCACACCCTGGGGGCCATGATGACCGAGCCTCAGGGCTGCAAACGGGCCGCCGTCTTTGGCCGGGTGCTGGGGCTGCTCCTCACCGGCATCGCCCACTACGATCCCCTGATCCACCAGACCGCCCTGACGGTGCTCTGCCGGAGTATTTTTGGAAATCCGGAAATCTCCCAGGACGTGCGGCGGGACTGCCTGGTCCGCACCGGGAAGAAGCTCCTGTGCCTCCTGGAGGAGCCGGCCAAGGACTCTCTCACCTTCTACAACCACGCCGCCATGCTGAACCATCTGTACCGCCTCATCGTCTCCTGCGAGGTGGGCGGGACGGAGCTCCGCTTCCCGGAGCCCCGGCCTGTGGCCTTCTTTCCCGGCACCTTTGACCCCTTCTCCGCCGGGCACAAGGAAATCGTCCGGGCCATTCACGGCATGGGCCTGGAGGTCTACCTGGCCATTGACGAATTCTCCTGGAGCAAACGAACCATTCCCAAGCTGCTGCGGCGAAAAATGGCCGCCATCTCCGTGGCGGACCTGTGGGACGTCTATCTCTTCCCGGACAATATGCCCATCAACATTGCCAGCCCCGAGGACCTGGCTGCCCTGGCCGGGAAATTCCCGGGCCGGGAGCTATACCTCGCCGCAGGCAGCGACGTGATCTTTGGCGCCTCCGCCTACCAAACCGAGGCCCCCGGCTCCGCCCGGTACTACAACCACGTGATCTTCCGCCGGGCCACGGACCAGACCGCCGGGGAGAAGCTGGCTCAGATTCTCCGTGGGAAGTGGGAGCTTGTCTCCCTGCCCGCCTGGTGTGAAACCGTCAGCTCCACCCAGATCCGGGAATATGTGGACAAGAACCTGGACATCTCCGTCCTGGTGGATCCCATTGTTCAGTCCTACATCTACGCCAACGGCCTTTACCTCCGGTCTCCTCAGTTCAAAAACGTCCTGGCCCCCGGGGACCTCTACTTCGAACGGGCGCGGGAGAGCCGGGAGCCTCTGCCTCCCCTGCTCCGGGCTGCCATGGACCGGCACCGGGGCAGCTGGGGCATCCTCCTCCAGGCCCGCTCCGCCCAGGAGCCCCTGGGCTGGGTCTGCGGCCATACCGTTACCAGCTCTCAGCTCCTGGAAACCCTGGGTTCCCAAGACGCCGCCGCCTACGTCCGGCAGCACACCTCCGGGCGCATTATGATGGTGGACAGCGTGGTCTCCCTCTCCCCCCAGACCGAGGGGGCCCGCCGCCAGCTGGTCAATGAGCTCCTGGCCAGGAGCCTCCAAACCGACCACACCTACGCCCTGTGCCGCTGCACCGGCCGGGACAGCCTGTACCAGGACCTGCTGCAGCTGGGCTTCCTCCCCATCCCCGGCCAGCCGGACATCCTGTCTGTGGATATGCGCTCACCCATGGTGCTCATTCAGGACGTCTTCCTCTGGATCAAAGAGCCACTGCGCAGCGACGGCGTGGTACGGGAGACCGTGGAGCGGACCCGGCCCAAGCTCCGGGCGGCCCTCTCCGCCCTCTTCCCCGGCAGGCTCCTGCTGTCCTTTGACGCCGAAACCCTGAACCAGAGTCTGTGGCACAAGGTCCAGGCCCACAATCAGGTGCTGGACGTGCCCGCCGGCGTCCGCCGTCTGGGCCCCTATATGTGTGTGCCCTACGGCAAAATTCTGGCCGACGAGGTGGTGCCCAATACGGTCACCAAGACCCTCCACGCCGACAAGGTGTACGCCGCCAACATGGAGAACTTCTCCATTCTGGAGGCCCCCGGTTACTCCTCCCTGTCCGGTCAGATCCGGACCATCAAATCCTTCCGCCGGCCGGTGATTCTGGTGGATGATCTGCTCCACTGGGGCCACCGAATTCACGCACTGGATCACATCTTCAAGGAAGAGCAGGTGGAAATCCGCAGCATTGTGGTGGGCCTCATGTCCGGCCAGGGTCGGGATCTGATGCTGACCCAGGGGCAAACCGTGGACTGTGAGTATTTCATCCCCAATCTGAACCACTGGCTCACAGAGAGCAGCCTCTACCCCTTCATCGGTGGCGACAGCATTGACCGTCCGGGTACTTTCGGCTGGAAGCGGCCGTCCATCAACATGATTCTGCCCTATGTCAACCCCACCTTCCTCCCCGGCTCCGACGACAAGACCCGGATTCGCCTGTCCCAGGCGGTCCTGGAAAACGCCCGGGACATTCTGGCCGCCCTGGAACGGCGGCATTTGGAAACCTTTACCACGGCCCTGACCCTGGAGCGTCTGGCGGAGGCCCTGTACCGTCCCAGGCTCCCGGACCGGGGCTGCCACCTGCGCTATGATCTGTCAGTCCCCGCCTCCAATTACGTGGCGGACGATCTGAACCAGCTCCGGCGCATTTCCATGACGGAGGTCATCCATGGTTTATAAAGCATACCGCTCCTATTGCCTGGCGGGAACCGGGGACTTCCCGGCGGAGGCGGTCCCCGTATCCCAGCCCTTTGCGCCGCTGCTGCTCCTGCACCCGGCTGCCCCGGGGGAGAGCCGCTGCCTGTACCCGGTGGCCTCCCTGGCAGAGGTGGGGCAGGAATCCACCCAGGCCCTTCTGCCCGTCCCACCGGAAGGGGGCCCCTTGGAGGACCTGCTCCGGAAGGGCGGCGGGGCAGTCCTGAATCCTGCCTATCCCCGCTGCTGGGAGCTGCTGGAGTCCCTCGGGCAGGCCCCCAAAACCGGCCTGCGGGTCAGCCTGGTGGGTTTGGGCGATGTGGGAAGCACCGTCCTCACCGGTCTGGTCCTCTTGGGCCGGGAGATCGAGGAAATCCGGATTTTTGACCCCAATGAAGCCGCCTGCCGCCGGTATCAGCTGGAGATGAACCAAATTCTCTCCCCAGACGGCGGCCCCATGCCCCGGGTGACGCCATGTGACGAGACCGCTCTGTTTGACTGCGACCTCTTCCTCTTCACCGCCTCCCGGGGTGTGCCCCCCCTGGGGTCTGGGGGAGACGTGCGCATGCAGCAGTTCCAGGCCAACCGGGATATGCTCCGGCACTACGCCCGTCTGGCCCGGAAGACCCGGTTCCGGGGGCTGTTTTGCCAGATCTCCGACCCGGTGGATCATCTGTGCCGTGCGGTGTTCCTGGAGAGCAACCGGGATGAAAGAGGCCGGCTGGATTTCCAGGGCTTGCTCCCTGAGCAGATCCAGGGCTTTGGCTTGGGAGTCATGGCGGCCAGAGCCCGCTCCTGCGGCCAGGTCCTGGGCATTCCCCAGTCCTCCATCCGGGTCTATGGCCCTCACGGGGCCGGTCTCGTGGCCGCCAACGACCCGGGCGGGGACTATGACGGGGCGCTCTCCGCAGCCCTCACCGCCGCAACCCGGGACATGAACCTGCGGGTGCGAGAGCTGGGGTTCAAGCCCTATATCGCTCCGGGCCTCTCCTCCGCCGCCATCTCCATTCTGCGGCTCCTGCGGGGCCAGGTTCATTTTGGCGCGGTGCCCCTGGGCAGGGCCTACTTCGGCTGCCAAAGCCGTATGACCCCCTTGGGCCCGCAAATTCTCCGGGAGCCCCTGGCCGGTCCCCTGCAAGACCGGATTGCCAGCGCCTTCCGGGAGTTGGAGGAATTTTCTTATGACTGATTCCATCGTCCTGCTTCAGGCCGGGCACACGCCCCGGCTCTCCCGGCTGCTGGACTTCGCCCTGGCCGACACCCAGGTGGAGCGGGCGGACCTCCAGCAGCTGGAGGCCATGGCTTTGCAGGGCCGGCGGGTGCTTATCGCCCTCACCACCGGCGCAGGCGGCATGTCTCTGGAGGCCTTCTCCCTGCTCCAGTCCTTGCGCACCCACCCCGACTGTCTCCGGGGCGCCGTTGGCGCGCTCCTGGTGGACGGCGACGGGGAACTATACACCAAGCAGGCCGCGCAGGCCGTGGCCCTGGCTGCCAATCTGGCCGGCTGTCTGTTTCCCGGCAAGCCCCTGGTGGAGGGCACCGGCTCCCTGTACAACCAGCACATCCTGGCCCGTCAACTGGACCTGCCCTGGGAGGAGACGTATTTCACCCGGGCACGGGAGCTGGTTGGGCGGCTGGCGCAGTTCACCGCGCCCCGGTTTTCCCGGCCCCGGGTGCTGATGCTCCACGCCTCGGACAACCGGCGCTCCAACACCGTGGCCATGGGAAAGGCAGTCTGCGGCCACCTGGCCCCCTTCTGCGAAATCCAGACCATCAGCCTGCAAAACGGAGCCATTTACGACTGCCGGGGCTGCTCCTACACCGCCTGCCTGCACTATTCCCGCAGCGGCACCTGCTACTATGGTGGCGCTCTGCCCACCGAGGTGTTTCCCGCCATTTTGCAAAGCGACGTGGTGCTCCTGCTGTGTCCCAACTTCAACGACTCCGCCAGTGCCAACATTCTGGCCCTCATCAACCGGATGACCGGCCTGCTCCTGCAAAAACCCCTGTACGACAAATACCTCTACGCCATTGTGGTCTCCGGCTACTCCGGCGGGGACCTGGTGGCCCGGCAGATTCTGGGGGCCCTGTGCCTGAACAAGACCATGATGCTGCCCCCCAATTTCTGCCTCTTCCAGACCGCCAACGACCCCGGCGCCGCCCTGTCCGCTCCCGGCGTAGAGGAGCGCATGGAGGCCTGGGCACAGGACATCCTCTCCACCATTTACCTGCCCCACGGCGCATGAACGGATTCACCGGCGTTGCCGTAGAATCTGCCCCCTTTTCACTTGACAGGGGGCATTTCAATGACAAGATCCGTCGGGTAAGTCCGCCCATCCTCGCCATCTGCCGTAGGGGCGGACCCATGTGTCCGCCTAGCAGAAACACCTTGTGGTTTCTTCCCACGTTCGGCGAATTCGTTGTGCCTACCACGGGCGGACACACAGGTCCGCCCCTACGGTGATATACCGACGCAGTGCATAAGCAAGTTCTTCGGCATTCCCTGCAGAATATGCCACTTTTTCTTCATTTGCGGTGTATTTAAATGGAAGAACACATCAAATCATTTCTACCCATTCTCGCCGTTCGCCGTAGGGGCGGACCCATGTGTCCGCCCGGCAGAGACGCCTTGTGGTTTCTTCCCATGTCCGGCGAATTCGTAATGCCTGTTACAGAAGGACACATCGATCTACCCTGAGAACTCAGTTTACGTTCCACCAACTGTTCTCCAGATCTGTGGTCTGGAAAAATGTCCGGGGCGGTCTCAAAACTTCGATTTTGAGACCGCCCCGTTTAGGACTGATTGGGTTATGTGGCCGAAGCACTGCTCAGCAGTTCCTCCAGACGCATGAGAATGGTCGCCGCTTGGGCGCGGGTGGAGCTGTCCAGGGGGCGGAACATCCCCGCGGTATCACCCAGCAGTAGGCCGCAGGCTGTCATCTGCTCCACAGCTTTCAGGGCCCAGGGGGCGATTTTCCTGGCATCCGTATACTGCTGGGCCATCCCGGTTCCATCCGGCAGCGGAACCTCCAGGTAGGAGAGATATCCATAGAAAATCTGGCTCATCTCCTGCCGGCTCACACTCTGGTCCGGCCGGAAGGTATTGGCATCGTAGCCCTTGACAATGCCCCTGGCATAGGCCCAGGCGATGGGTTCGGTGTAGAAACGCCCTTGTTTCACATCCCGGAAGGGCAGGTTCGCCAGCTCCTCTTTCGTGGCAGTCTCCCCGGAATAGCGGTAGAGCAGGGTCACCAGCTGGCCCCGGGTGACACAATCATTGGGACAGAACTTTCCGTTTCCCACGCCCTGCATATATCCAGCAGCGGCCGCCCGGTCTACACTCTCATAGTACCACTGATTGGGGAACACATCCCGGAAGAAGTTCCCCCGGCTGGAATACGTCGCCCGGACCTGGCCGCTGGTGAGGAAATTCCCACCGCCTGCACAGGCGGAAATCACAGTACCAGGCGTTAGCGTCACCGGCCCGGTGTATACCACAGAACCTGGGCTGGCAGCCGTACCATCCAGGGTGTAGTACACCGTCGCCCCGGGCGTCCGGTTTTCCAGGGTCAGGACGCCGCCTTCCACCTGAAGGCCGGGCGCCTGAGCCGGAACCTTGGTCAGCGCCCGTTCTGCCGTCTGGCTTCGGCTTCCGTTCATATGGTAAGCAGCCACTGCCCGGACGGTGCAGGGCGGCGATACCAGGAAGGAGCCTGTGTAACGACAGCTGGCCCCATTCAGGTCTGAGCCGTCTGTGGAGTAGTAAATGGCGGCGCCGGACTGGGCCGTGATGGTGACGCGCAGCCGGTCGCCCTCGGCCTGGCTGGAAATCTCCGGTTTCTTGACCGGGCCCAGATCTGTGCCGTTGGGCTTGCAGCTGTAATACTGGGTTCCATTTTCCATGCTCTGCCCCCGGCGGCGGAACAGCTCCCGCACCGTGACAAATTCATAGCCCTGGCTCTGCATGATGTCAATGGCTGCCAGCGCACCGTCCACGCTGGTGGAATGAATGTCATGAACCAGAATGATGGCTCCGTCGTAAGCATCCTTCACAATTTTGTTCTTTACCGTCTCTGCGTTGCGATACTTCCAGTCTTCGGGATCCACCGACCAATAGACCAGCGGAGCGCCCACCGCCGCCCGGACCCGGGCATTGGTGTTGCCGTAGGGTGCACGGACCAGATATGTAGACCCCTTCCCGCAGGCCAAGTCCAGCAGGGCGTTGGTCCTTTGAATCTGGCTCCGCACACTGCTATCCGACAGTTCAGTCAAATCCGCATGGTCATAGCTGTGGTTGGCCACCTGGTGTCCCTCCCGGTAGACCCTGGCCACGGTATCCGGGTAATTTGCTACATTGGTCCCCACCATGAAAAAAGTCACCTGAACGCCCCGGGCCTTCAGCCCGTCCAACAGGCGGCCGGTATAGGGGCCCGGCCCATCGTCAAAGGTCAGCGCCACCAGCTTGTTTCCCGAGGCGGCCTGCGCCGGGGAGACCGCCAGGGTAGCCAGCAGTGCCACAGCGAGCAGCAGCACCAAAATTCGTTTCATGAACAGCACCTCTCTCTTTAACAGATGCTCCCATATTACCACATTCTTGGAAAAACGACCAGCAGGATAATTATAAAAAATTATTAAGAATTGTCTGCATCCTCCGCCTGATGGATCCGCAAGACGCCATCTTCTCCCGTTACGGCCCGCAGCGTCTCCAGCCGATCCAGACCTGGCAACGGCTGCTCCGGATCATAGGCACATTCCTCCGGCTCCGGCTCCCCAATGGGACCTGGTTCCTCTTCCGGTTCCGGCGTGGGGACAGGTTCCGGTTCTGGAACTGGCTCCGGGACGGGCGCTGATTCCGGCTCCGGTTCCGGCGTGGGAACCGGCTGGGGTTCCGGCTCTGGGGTGGGTATCGGTTCCGGAACGGGGACTGGTACGGGGACCACCTCCGGCTCTGGTTCCGGGGCAGGAACCGGTACTGGCGCAGGGACGGGTTCCGGCATGGGAACTACCTCTGGCTCTGGTGCCGGCATGGGAGCCGCCTCTGGCTCTGATTCTGGCTCCGGGACGGGAATCCGTTCCGGCATGGGGACTGGCTCCGGTTCCGGCGTGGGAGCCGGAATGGGAACCGCCTCCGCCTCTGGTTCTGGCTCCGGGACTGGCTCCGGTTCCGGCGTGGGAGCCGGAATGGGAACCGCCTCCGCCTCTGGTTCTGGCTCCGGGACTGGCTCCGGTTCCGGCGTGGGAGCCGGAATGGGAACCGCCTCCGCCTCTGGTTCTGGCTCCGGGACTGGCTCCGGTTCCGGCGTGGGAGCCGGAATGGGAACCGCCTCCGCCTCTG
>UQXI01000008.1 GCA_900544975.1 uncultured Eubacteriales bacterium | reverse complement strand
CAGATAAGAAACTGCGCAAGGTGGTGTTCGGCATCGTCTTGGGAATTCTTATCATTATCTTGATGCCAATTGCAGCGGTGCTGGCGCTGTTCAACGGCACCCTGGAGTTTGACACAGCCCGGCTGCAGGAGATGATTGTGCAGAATTTGACCGCAGAGCAGAAAGCGCAGATGCAAGCCGTGGAGGAAACCATGTATGCCATTCAGGATGCCATGATTGTCGCAGGTTTTTCCGGCAGGACTGTGGACGCCCAGGTGCTGTTTGTTCTGGCACTGCAGGATTATGCCCACCAGCAGGACTTCGTATCCAGCCTGGTGGGCTGTTTTTCGGAGAACCAGTCCGATGAGCAGCTCATTGCAGCAGTCAACGCTGCCTTTGGCACAGCGCTTTCCGGTGAGGACTTCCGGAAGGTTATGGCCAGCGTTCGGGGTGTCAATATTGACACTTCCAGCGACGTTGACCTCTCCACAAAGAATAATCTGGATCTGGCGCAGTGGGCCATTGCGGCAGAAAAGGCCGGGTGGGGCTATGTGTGGGGCACCTATGGCCAGGTGCTTGACCAGGCTCTGTATGCTTACAAGCTGGAGCAGTACCCGGAGGAAGTGGGTGGCTATGCTGAATTCATCGAGCAGCATTGGTTGGGCAGGCGGTGTGCCGATTGTATTGGCCTCATCAAGGGCTACGGCTGGTTTGACCCGGAAAACGGTGCCATCTCCTACGGCAGCAACGGTATGCCGGACATGGACGCCAACAGCATGTACGAGCTGGCTGTGAAAAAAGGGCCTATGGATACCATGCCTGAAATCCCCGGCCTGGCGGTCTGGCACCGGGGTCATATTGGGATCTACATCGGATGCTAAAAGAGGCGGTCACCTTCGTGTTGCCACCCAGAAGCGACACCATGCGCCGGGTGTATGGGTATCTCTTGCACCATAGGGGCATTGACCGGGAGGTGCTGGACGCTTTTGCGCAGCGTGGGATGGTTTACGAGTCCAGCGACTACCACAACGCCGTGTTTGTGGGGGTAGATCCCCAGGGCCAACCTCGGCACGCCCACAAACGCGGCACTGGCTCGGAGAGCACCTATAAAGGCAACGTCCCAGGCAGCCAGCCGGAATACTGCTTCCACTGGATGGGAACCGGTACCAGGCCCTGATGGACTTGCTTTCCGATGGCCACAAGGCAAAGTGGTTTGCTGGAGCGGCCCTGAATACCGCCGAGCAGGCTATGTCCAGCGTCATGTCCACGGCTCTGTCCCGGCTGAATGCCTTTCTGGATTCCGCAGATTCTCTGCTTCGATACGGAAATTGACGCGGAACGGTTCTGCTGGAAGTAGTGCGCCGTGTTTCTCATTATGCCGGAGGAGGATCCCAACACGTTTTTTATGATATCCCTCATCATCCAACAGCTCTACCGGGAGATCTTGGCGGTGGCCGATGAAATGGGCGGCCAGCTTCCCGACTGGTGTGTGTTCTTCTGCGACGAGTTTGGAACCCTGCCGAAAATTGAATCCGCAGAAATGATGTTCTCCGCTCCATAGCCCCGTCCGGTGCCACACATCATTATAAATCCTACAATGTTGCCCTGGAACTCATCGCTTTTCTGGTTGACTTTTCCTGTTACCGGATATACAATAACAATATTCAGAAAAGCAAATCGGTTTCAGTGCTGCCTGGATTCCTTCGGGGCCAGGTGGAGAATAGAGAACCGGGTGCAAATCCCGGACGGTACCGCCACTGTGAACGCGGAGGCTACACACACGACGAAAGTCGGTCATTGGGGAGTTCCCTGAGAAGGCTGTGTGCCAGCTTACGATGCGTGAGTCAGGAGAACTGCTGAAGCTTCTCTTCCTGTCAGACCTTAACGAGTACGAGGCCTGGCCTGATTTGTGCGTGGAAAAACGGCCACGGCAATTGGACATTTGTCTGATTGCCGTGGTTTTTTTGCATACACGAGCTGTGACTTGAAGACCTTCCTTGGCAGAACTTGCCGCATTTGCTTTTCAAGATGATTTTAGGAGGAACAAGTCATGCACAAACGAATCCTGAGTATGCTCCTGGCCCTGGTTTTGGTTCTGGGCATACTGCCCACGCCCGCCGGTGCCGCCGGCGGCGAGGGGTCACACATCTCGGTTCTGGATACCGCGCCGGCTGCGGCGGAAGTCGCGGTGGGCAGTGTCTATGAACTGGACTTATCCACTGTGTTTTCCGACAGGGAGGGCCACGCCCTGACCTATTCGCTGGGCGGCGGAGCATTTGGGGAACACACAAAAATCGCCGACGGAAAACTGTACTTCTCCGTCAGCGAGCCGGGTGATTACACGCCGGTCATCACCGCTTCCTGTGAGGCAGGCTCCACTGCCAGCCACACCATAGCGGTCACTGTCACCGAGGCGGATGGCGGCAATTCTACACAGTACGGCTATGACGAAACGCCCGCCGCATCCGTGACCGTCTATGTCACCATCTCCAATGACGGTATGCCCATTCTGGGCAACGACCAGGCTGAAAGCGTCCTCGCAAACCTGGAGGTTACGGTGCCCTATTTTGACCTGAACCTCTATGGCCTGGAGCAGTATTACCGCTATCATACAGAAAACGGTCAGGGCAGCTATACGGATGAGAAGATTGTAGCACGTCCCACCGCACTGCATCTTTACATCTACCTGCTGGAGCGGTACTACATGGGACTGCCGGAGTCGGAGTGCTGCAAGGGCACCTCCGGTGTCCTGGATTATGTCGAGAATACAGAAATCAATTACCTGGATGGTACCCTGGCCTATGACAGCAACGGGTTGCGTGCCGCGGCCTTCTCAGGCAGCCCCACCAGCTTCTTTATGAACAACTTCTGGGGCCATGACCTGAACCTGAAGTATTACCGCAATCATATGTACCCGCTTATGAGTCCGGGCTGGGGCTCCACGGCGGACTATATCCTGCTGTCCGATGGGGACGCCATTGATGTTGGCCTGTTCTCCAACTGGAATTTCTACCTGGAGGGAGAATTCTGCTGCTTTGATCAGAACGTCTATAGCGGCGATCCAGGCAGCGATCTCACCGTAAACCTCCAGCGCTGGAATGCGGCCAACAACGAGCTGGAGCCTTTCGCGGGCGTGGATGTCGCGCTGTACAACTCCAACTGGGAAAAGGTGCGGGACGTGGCTGACGGCCAGACCAATACCAGCGCCGCCCTGCGCATCACGTTGCCCGAAACCCCTGGCGCCTATTATCTCCTGGGTACGGATAGCAATGCCGCCACGGAGGATGCAGTGAATGCTCCGGCAGCGGCACGGATTGAAGTGACCGGCACGGAACCGGCTGTGCCGGGATATCTGTCCGATCTGCGGTTCACGTATATGTCGTCTGCCGATTCCCTTCGGTATGAGCTGTCCCCCGCTTTCGCGGAAGGGAATCTGGCGTACACCATGCTGGTGCCGGACAATGTCTCTGGCGCGTATGCCTGGGCCACCCTGTCCGAGAATGCTCCGGCGGGCTCTACCATTACAGCAAAGTGGTCTGGAACAAATGGACAAGATCGGTCGGTGAACATCACCAGCGGCAAGTCCAGCGGACAGTGGATGGCCTATTTCCTGGATGCCGGAACCTGCGTCAACAGTGTGACCGTTGAGGTAGGCGTGGAAGGCGATCTCCAGGCCTATGCGATGCAGGTTATTCGGGTGCAGCCCTCCCTGACGGCGCTGTCCCTGGAGGGCGTCCCCTTTCATGAGGGCTTCCGTACCGACACCCTGTCCTACACCGCCACCACCACGGTGGGCGCCGTCACCGTTCAGGCCACCCCCAGAGACGACAGCTACACCGTCACCTACAATGGCGGCGAGAGCAACGTGATTGCCCTGGAGGACGGCGAGAATGTGATTTTGGTGAAGGTTGTGAATCCGGGCGGCTATGAGAACACCTATGAAATCACTGTCAACAAGGTTGCTGAGATTTCCATTGCGTTTGATGTGACACCGGAGGACGCCGTTGTGCATCTCCAGGACAGCTTCGGCCAGCGGCTCTGGCCAGAAAACGGCGTTTACACCCTGATGTCCAGCAATGACTATTCCTACACCGTGACCAAGGATGGCTACATCGGTCAGAAGAACGGCTTCAATCTGGCCGAATCCGGCACCATTGAGATTACCCTGGAGCAGGCGCCAGTCAATGAGACCATTGACAAGACCATCTATGCCCAGTGGGGCAGCTTCCGGGGAGAGGACAACCTGGGCGTTACGTGGGCCAGAACCCCCTATACCCCGGAGGATGCGGAGCTGCTGTGGGCCGCCAAGTGGGGCTCCGGCTGGGCCGCCGCACCCAATCCCCCCATCCTGGTGGACGGCGACCTGATTGTCATTGTGGGCAGCTCCATCAAGCGGGTGGATCGGAACACCGGCGAGGTGAAGCTGGAGGGGACCATGGCCGGTACCTGCGGCTTTGGCATCATCCCGCCCACCTACGGCGACGGCATGATCTTCGTGCCCCTGTCCGGCAAGGTGCAGGCCTTCAACGCCAAGACTCTGGAATCCCTGTGGGTCTACACCGATCCTCTGGGCGGCCAGCCCAACTGCCCTGTCACCTACGAGGACGGATACGTCTATGTGGGCTTCTGGAACAGCGAGACCAGAGACGCCAACTTTGTCTGCCTGTCTGTGACGGATGAAGACCCCGCTAGGACGGACGAGAGCAAGATCTCCTCCTGGACCTATGCCAGAGCCGGCGGTTTCTACTGGGCCGGAGCCTATGCCACGGAGCAGTATGTCCTGGTGGGCACCGACGACGGGCAGGGAGGCAACTCCTCCGAGACCGCCAGCCTCCTGGTCTTCGATCGGTTTACCGGTGAGCTGATGGACTCCCACGACGGCATCCGGGGAGACATCCGCTCCAACGTCTCCTATGAGTCCGATTCCGACCGGTTTTTCTTCACCTCCAAGGGCGGCGTCATGTGCAACGCCAAGCTGGATTGGTCCACGGGCAAAATTATTGATTTTAACTCCGTGGTACTTCAGGACTCCAAAGGGAATCAGTACGCCATGTCCACCTGCACCCCCTCGGTGTTCAATAACCGAATCTACATTGGCGTTGCCGGTACCAGCCAGTTCGGGGACTTCTCCGGCCACGGCATCGCCGTCTTTGACCTGAACGACGACGGCTCCATGACGCAGGCCTATGTCTATGACATCAAGGGCTACCCCCAAACCTCTGCCATGGTGACAACCGCCTACGCCGACGAGCAGGAGGGCTATGTCTATATTTACCTGCCCTACAACACGCAGCCTGGCGGCGTCTCCGTTTTGAAGGACAAGAAGGGCCAGACCGAGCCCATCACCACCACGGACGAGGGCTACAGCGAGGTCTTCACCCCCCTCTCCCCCCTGAACCAGTACTGCATCTGCTCCACCATCGCCGATGAGTACGGCACCATCTACTATAAGAACGACTCCTGCTACACCATGGCAATCACCTCTACGATTCTCTCCATTACCGTATACCAGGCTCCCACCGCTTGGGTGGAAGACGAGGACGGCGTCTGGACCGCCGAGGGCCTGGAGGTCGTTGCCAATCTGAAAAACGGCAATGTGCGGGATGTAACCGACTATGTGACCGTCACGGAAAGCGAGCGGGAAGGCTACCTGACCATTGCCTACACCTATGGCTTTGATTCCGAGAACTACGGCCTCACAACCCTGACCACCGAGGTGGCGAAGCCGGTGGCCGCTCCGGTGGAGACGGAAGTGGTCATCAAGCTGAGCACCAACGGCCAGACCGCCAAGCTCTACACCCTGACCGACGGCGTGGAGGGTGAGACGGATATGCTGGCCGGCGTGACCCCGGAGAGCAATGTCTACACCACCAACCTGTGCACTGGCGAGTACCGCCTCTACGCCTATGACTCTACCGGCAACTGCAACGGCTCCATGAAGCTGGTGGTCACCCGGGAGGGCGAGCCCACCGGTCTGGGCGACTATGCAGAGCGGAACCACTTCTTCGTACTTACCGCCTCCGGCATCTACGCCACCAACAAGGACGCCGAGGGTAACCTCTGGGTGGACGGCACGGACTACACCGTCACCGGCACCGCCGCCAACCAGGCCATGACCTTTGACCGGGAATCCACTTTCGGCGTGGACGCCAACGGCAAAAAGAGTATGCTGTGCCTGGAGGGCGACGCTGTGAAGCTCACCTTCACGCCCAACAGCGAGCTCCATCCGAACCATCTGGCAGCCACCCTGACCAGGACCCTGAACGCCAGCTACAGCTACCTCAGCACCGCCATCCCCGAAGGCGTGCTGGTGACTTTCGTGGTTCCCGATGGCGCCACCGTGGACGCGGGCCGCTTCCACACCTATTATGTCTATGACTTCTATGAACTCTACAGCAGCGACCTGAGCGCCGAGGGAACCGACTCCTATACCTACCGGATTCCCAAGAGTACCCAGTGCTTCTACCGGGTGCAACATGAGGATGGCGTCACCTACTGGAACTTCGCCTCCTGGAGCGCGGAGTCCACGGTCACCGTGTCCGCTCAGGACCTGTACCTGGATAGTGAGGAATTCACTCCTTCCACCATCTACCGCTATGAGCAGAACCGGTATGACCTGGCAGATATTTACGTCAATGTCAATGAAAAGGGCTACATGAACCTGGACGTGGGCCAGACCTACGAGCTGAACGTCTTCCGGAACTGGATGTCCATCGAGAGCTTCATAAACTCCAAGGTGGCCCTGCCGGATATGCACTACCAGGTCATCGACCCGGAGGGCAAACCCAGCAACATTCTCTCCATTGATGTCCATGAGAAGAACAGCTCCGTGGCCGCGGTCACAGCCAATCAGGAGGGCACCGCCATCATTCTGGTGACCTATGACGCCATGACCAATATGCAGGGCCAGAGCAGCACTGCCTCCAAGCGCTTCTCCGCCATCTGGCCGGAGAACACCGGCGTGATTGTGGTCACTGTGGGCGCGGACGGCTCCGCCATCCAGACCAACATGACCATCAACGAGGGGATGAACGCCTCCATTGAAAAGCTGGTGGGGGACACCCTGGATGCGGAGCACGATCCTCTGTTCTATGCGGGCAGCAGCGGCGCAAGCTACACCTTCACCCCGGAGAGCGGCTGTACCGTCACCGTCAACCGCCCCGTGGTGGGAACAAAGACCGTGAGCTACCAGGGCTTCACAGGAGAGGGCGTAACCGTGAATGAGGACGGAAGCGTTACCCTCACCGGCCTTACCACTGGCCGGAACATCGTCCGGGTGGAGAAGGACGGCCTTGCCACCTATCAGATCATCACCGCCAAGCAGGTAAGCTATGAACTTCAGGACGCCAACGGCAACAAGCTGGAGAGCATCAAGGCTGGCGACACCGTGAAAATCCAGTTCACCGGTCTGACCAACCCCGTCGAGAAGATGTCCGGCAACTATAATTTCAATGCCAACCTGTACTATGTGGGCGAGGACGGAACCAAGTTTGGCGACGGCACCGGCGGAATCGGCGTGTATGATTTCAACGGAAATCCCGCCCGCCAGACCCGCACCGTCACCATTCCCAAGTACTGGACGGGCGACACCTACACCCTGACAGATGGCGCCATCCGCATGGGCGGCTTCGGCAGCCCTGCCGGCGCCCACCGCACCACCACCTATGCCAAGGGTCTGAACCAGAACTTTACCGCCCGGAGCGTGAAGATTTTCCTGGGCCAGCTGCCCGAAATCCCCATCCAGCTGGAGCACACGGACTTCATCACCGGAACCATCCGCTTCCAGGATGAGACCGGCAAGGCCATTGCCCCTGCAGACCTCACCGTGACACTGTCCGATGAAGAGGGCAATCGAGCCGTCATGGATTCGGACGGCAAGTTCCTGGCGCTGGAGGGCGTCTACAGCTACACCGCCGAAGCGGCGGGCTACGAATACGCCTACGGCACCCTCACCGTCACGGCGGGAGGAGAGAATACCTTCGTCATCACTTTGAAGACAGCTGCCCAGGAGGCCTGGGATGGCGTGACCGAAACCGAGCCCGCCAAGGATGAAGACGGAGTCTATCAGATCACCAACGGCGCGGAGCTGGCCTGGTTCACCAAGCAAAGCCAGTCCGGCGCGGCAGTCACGGGCGTTTTGTGCAACGATATTGATCTGGCCAATTACCCCTGGACCTACAAGGGCGCCTCCGGCGGCAACGCCACGATTCTGGACGGCCAGGGCCATGAGATCATCAAGCTGAACTCCGCTGTGGGCCTGTTCTACTATATGAACAACGGCTCCCAGCTCCGGAACCTGACGGTGCGGGGCAGCGTCAACGCCGCGGACAACGCCGGCGGCATTGTGTACGATTTCAGAGGCAGCCTCATTGAAAACGTGACCTCCTATGTGGACGTCACAGTAACGGCCACTTCAACCAGAGGCGCCGGCGGTATTGTGTACGCCATGAGAAACGGCGCCATCCGCAACTGTGCCAATCACGGCAGCGTCTCCTCCACCTACTCCACCGGCGGCATTGTGGGCAGCATCTACGGCTGGGACGTTACCATTGAGGGCTGCTACAATACCGGCAATATCTCCAGCACCAATTCCGGTGTGGGCGGTATTGTTGGCGCCGCAACCTACAACCAGCTGATTTCCGATTGCTACAACACCGGTACCATCACCGGCAAGCAGTATGTGGGCGGCCTCGTAGGCGACTTCCGGGGAGGCAGCTCCGGCAGCGCCCAGTATCAGGGCCCTGTCACCCTGACCAACGGCTATAACGTGGGAGTGGTGACCGGCTCCGTTGACGACGCGACCTATGTGGCCAGTGTGGCCGGCCGGGTGCAGTCTGCGAAGCTCGTCAACTGCTATTACCTGGATACCCCGTCCGCCGGGGACGCCAACGCAGTGGCCCTGTCCGACGCACAGCTTCGTGCACAGGAGCTGGGCGTCGCCTTCGGCCTGGTGTGCTACGGCTATCCCGCCCTTCTGTGGCAGAAGGACGTGTCCTTCCACACTCTGGAAAACGGTGTTGTTACCGCCCCCACCTGCACAGAGCAGGGCTACACCACCTATGTTTGCCCCAAGTGCGGCGAGACCCTGCGGACGGAGTATGTGGACGCCCTGGGCCACACCGAGGATCCCGAGAAGACCGTGGTGTACAAGATGTACAAACTGTGCACCTGCGCCGTCTGCGGTGAGACCTACCGGGTCTGGGACGACATCCGCCTGAGCCACATCGGCTTCGATTACCACAAAGAGGGCATCCTCTACGCTTCCTTCACCGACGAGGGAGATTATCCCTGGAGCTACAACGAGAACACACGGTGCTTTGAGAGCACCAATGTCGGCGCGGGCAACACTACCTCCACCACCAAGCTGACGGTGACTCTGGAGTGGCCTGCCACCGTTTCCTTCAACTATGGCGCGTCCTCGGAGCAGGATTACGATTTTGTGAACATCACCCTGACCAACGGCGAGGAGACGGAAGCCATTGCCAGCAACCTCAGCGGCGAGGCAAAGGGCGCCTTTGAACGGAAGTTGGAGGCCGGTGTCTATGTCTTCACCTTCTCCTATGCAAAGGATGAAGCCACCAACGGAGGCCGGGATGTGGGCTGGGTCAGCGATCTGAAAATTTACAACGCCCCCCACGATCCCCATGGTATGATCATTGACGAGACCTATCTGAAGACCCCCGCTGACTGTGAGCACGCCGCCGTATACTATTATGTATGCCTGGGCTGCGGTGAGATCAGCCAGGAGACCTACGAGTACGGAGCGCCTCTGGGCCATGAATTCACCGAGACAGTGGTGGCTCCCACCTGCGAGGCCGACGGCTACACCCAGCACACCTGTTCCCGCTGCGACTACAATTACCGGGATCAGTTCACGGAAGCCACGGGCCACCAGTACCAGACGGTCAAGACGGCTCCCACCTGTACCGCCGCCGGCTACACCACTCACACCTGCGCTGTCTGCGGTCAAAGCTACGTGGATAGCATCGTAGAGGCCCTGGGGCACACCTATGAGGATGTGGTGACGGCTCCCACCCATGATAAGATGGGCTATACCACCCACACCTGCAAGACCTGCGGTGTCAGTTATGTGGACAGCTATACCGAAGCCCTGGGACACAGTTATACCCAGACCGTAACCAAGGAGCCCACCTGCACGGAGGAGGGCGTCATAACCTTCACCTGCGACTGCGGCGAAAGCTATACGGAAGCCATCCCCATGCGGGAACACAGCTATGAGGCTGTGGTGACGGAGCCTACCTGTGAGGAGATGGGCTATACCACCTACACCTGTAAGGATTGCGGCCACAGCTATGTGGGCGACTACCAGAATCCCAAGGGTCACGACTATGCGTCTGTGGTGACAGAGCCCACCTGTGTGACAATGGGCTATACCACCTACACCTGCAAGGATTGCGGCCACAGCTATATGGCAGATTACGTGGACGCTCTGGGCCACGATTATGAGGAAACCGTCCATGCACCCACCTGCACCGCCTATGGTTACACGGAACATGTGTGCAAGACCTGCGGCCACGCCTACATCAGCGACATACAGAATGCCTTGGGCCACAGCTACGTCCTGGTAAACGCCAAGGAAGCCACCTGCACCGAGGCGGGCTACACCGGCGATGAGGTCTGCGCCGTCTGCGGAGACGTGAAGACCAAGGGCGAAGTCATCGAGCCTCTGGGCCATAGCTTCGGCCAGTGGACTGTAATCCTGGAGGCCGGCTGCTTCACCGACGGCATCCGGGAGCGCGTCTGCACCGTCTGCGGCCACACGGAACGGGAGACCATCCCCGCCAATGCCCAGCACTGCCCCTCCGCAGATTTCACCGACCTGAAGCCCGAGGCCTGGTATCACGAGGCTGTGGACTTTGTTCTCACCTCCGGATACATGACCGGTATGGGCAACGGTCTGTTCGCACCCGATCAAAAGGTGACCCGGGGGCAGCTTGTGACCATCCTGTACCGGATGGCCAGTTCTCCCGAAGTGACCGGTGAGATGCCCTTTACGGATGTGGCGGAGGGACAGTACTACTACAGCGCTGTTCTCTGGGCCGCCCAGAACGGCATTGCCACCGGTATGGGAGGCGGAAGCTTCGCCCCCAATGCGCCCCTGACCCGGGAGCAGTTGGTGACATTCCTGGCCCGCTACGCTAAGAGCCTGGGCGTCGATGTGTCCCCCTCCGGTAGCCTGACGGACTTTACGGATGCTTCTCAGGTGTCCCCCTATGCGGCGGATGCCATGGTCTGGGCCATAGGCAGCGGTCTCATCACAGGTATGGGCAATAATACCCTGGCGCCTAAGGGGACTGCCACCCGGGCACAGGCAGCCCAGGTGATACAGCGCCTGTGCGACCTGGTGGGATAACCCCCTATCTAATTCAACCGACATATATGCATAAGCCTCGCTCTGGCAGGAATTCTTCCTGCCAGAGCACATTTTATGCCGGGACGCCATTGCCATATCCCTGTTGGGTTTTCGAAATGACGGTTGACTTTTTCGGGGAATCGGTATAGAATGAAGCCAGAGTTTATTAAAATCGGATAGTTCCAGTGCCGTTCGGATTCCCTCGGGGCCGGACGGAGAATAGAGAACCGGGTGGAAATCCCGGACGGTACCGCCACTGTGAACGCGGAGGCCGCGCACATGACGAAAGTCAGTCATTGGGGAATTCCCTGAGAAGGCGTGCGTAGGCTTAGGATGCGTGAGTCAGGAGAACTGCTGGATGCTATAGAATCAGACCTCTGCGTGTATGGGGATCTGGTGTTTTTTGACGTGGAAAAGCGGCCACGGCAATCGGACGATGTCTGATTGCCGTGGCTTTTATTTTGTGGTGATTTTATGTCTAAAATAACAGCGATTCAAAATCCGGCAAAACGGCAGGCCTCATCGGAAGAGAAAGCCTGGGCCGTCGCGGCGCTGCGGCGGGCCGCAAGGCTAGGACGTCTGCCCCGCAAAAGTGATTTTGACCCACAGGAGGCCCAGCGGATCAAGGACTATCTTGGCCCATGGCCCAGAGCCTTGGAGGCTGCCGGTCTCAAGGAGGTTCCCGAAAGGATTGCGAAAAGACGGAGATGAAAAAGGATCTTTTGATTGTCCTGGCGGTGCTGGCGGTTCTGACGGTGTTTCTGCTGACTACGGATTTTCAGACCGTTGACCAATACTATCTGACCCACATAGACGATATCACCCCCGACAGTGAGACCGTCACCATCTCCATCCGCTGCGACCAGATTCTTCAAAACTACCACAAGCTGGACAAGGCCCTGCAATCGGAGGAATATGTCCCGGCGGATGGACTGATCCTGCCCAAAACCACCTACGTCCTCCGGGAGGGAGACACGGTTTTCAACATTCTGGATCGGACGGCCCGGTATAACAAAATTCAACTGGAATACCAGGGGGCAGACCGGAATCTTCTGGGCACCGTCTACATTCAGGGAATTCACTATCTGTATGAGTTCTCCTGCGGCGCGGGTTCCGGCTGGGTTTACAGCGTCAACGGCCAATTTCCCAACTGCGGCTGTGGGGAATACGTGCTGTCTGACGGAGACGAGATCGTCTGGTACTACACCTGCAATTTGGGCAGGGACGTGGGAGCCATTCCGGAAGGAGGAAGGGAATGAACACCTTTTCCAGGATACATCCCGGGGTGACGTCGGTTTACTTCCTGACGATTCTGCTGTTCTCCATGTTCGTCATGAATCCGGTACTGGAGCTTCTCACGCTGCTGGGCGGACTGTTGTACTGCTGGAGCCTCACGGGCTGGGGAAACCGTCTGCGGGATCTGGGCTTTTACCTGCTGATGGTGCTGCTCATGGCGCTGATGAACCCGCTGTTTTCCCACAACGGAAAGACGCCTCTATTTTTCATGAACGGGAACGCCGTGACGGTGGAGGCCATCGCCTACGGCGGGGCCATGGGTGTGATGGTGGTAGGGATTCTGCTGTGGTGCAGGAGCTACAGCATCCTCATGACCAGCGATAAATTTGTGTATTTGGTGGGAAGCGCCATGCCGAAGCTGGCGGTTGTTTTGTCCTCTGCCCTGCGGTATGTGCCCATGCTGAAGCGCCAGGCCCGGAAGGTACACAGAACCCAACGCGCCATGGGCCTGTACACCTCTGACAGCTACGCCGACCGGGTGCGGGCTTCCCTGCGGGTGCTGTCTGTGCTGGTGAGCTGGTCACTGGAAAACGCCGTGGAGACGTCCCACTCCATGGCCGCCCGGGGCTACGGCCTGGCGGGCCGAACCAATTACTCCAACTTCACCGTTTCCGGGTGGGATATCAGTCTGCTAGTCGCGATTTTGGCCCTGAGCGGCGGCACGGTGGCCGGCCTTATGGCGGGAGCTCTGGACTTTACATGGTATCCGGCCGTGGGCGGCGCGACTCTCACGCCCCTGGGCCTGTTTTCCTACGGGTGCTTCGGCGTGCTGGCCCTGCTTCCCGTACTGCTTGAATGGGAGGAACGAATCCGTTGGAACTACTCAAGATCGAAAATTTGAGCTTTGCCTACCCCAAAACAGAGAAAAAGGCCCTGGATGACATATCCCTGACCTTGGACCGGGGGAGCTTCTCCCTCCTGTGCGGCCAGTCCGGCTGTGGGAAATCCACGCTGCTGCGGCTCATAAAGCGGGAGTTGGCTCCATACGGGGAGAAAAATGGCCGGATTCTCTATTGCGGCGAACCGCTGGAAAGCCTGGATGTCAGAATCAGCGCCGGAGAAATCGGCTTTGTGGCCCAGAATCCGGAGGAGCAGATTGTCACGGACAAGGTGTGGCACGAGCTGGCCTTTGGGCTGGAAAACCTGGGGGTGGCGCAATCTGACATCCGCCGCCGGGTGGGTGAAATGGCCAGCTATTTTGGCATTCAGGACTGGTATCACCGGAACACCGACGCGCTGTCCGGCGGCCAGAAGCAGCTTCTGAACCTGGCAGCGGTGATGGTCATGCAGCCCAGGCTCCTGCTGCTGGATGAGCCCACGGGTCAACTTGACCCCATCGCCGCGGCGGACTTCATCGCCACCTTGCAGAAGCTGAACCGGGAGCTGGGCCTCACCATCGTGTTGGCGGAGCATCGGCTGGAAGAGGTCTTCCCCATCGCCGACCAGGTGATTGCCATGGACCGCGGGAGGATTCTCACCGCTGCCCCGCCCCGCCCTGCGGCGGCGGCTCTGAAGGGGCATCCCCTGAGCCTGGGCTTGCCCAGCGCCTGCCGGATCTGGAACGGCCTGGAAGCGCCGGAGCCATGTCCGCTGACGGTCAAGGAGGGCCGGTCGTTTTTGGAGGCAGGCTACAGCCACCGCAAGGGGGCTTTGGTACGGCCGACGGCGCGGGAAGCGGGCGCGCCGGTTTTGGAGGCGGAGCATATCTGGTTCCGGTATGAACGGCAGTCGCCGGACGTACTGCGGGATTTGTCCCTGTCCGTAGGAAAGGGCGAGATTTTCAGCGTCCTTGGCGGCAACGGCACGGGAAAAACCACCACCTTGGGGGTGTTGGCCGGTCTCGACCGGCCCTACCGGGGGAAGGTTCTGGTATCCGGCCGGAGAATTTCCGATTATAAGGGGCCAGCCCTGTATCGCCGGAAGCTGGCTCTGCTGCCCCAAAATCCCAAGACGGTGTTTTTGAAGCCCACCGTCCGGGAGGATTTAGAGGAAATGCTGAGGGCTATGGAAATTCCCAAAAGCGACTGGCCCGGACGAATCGACGGGCTGGCCGCCCAATTCGGCATTGGGGACTTTCTCTCCCGGCATCCCTACGACTTGAGCGGGGGAGAGCAGCAGAAGTGCGCTTTGTGCAAGCTCCTTTTAACGGAGCCGGAGGTGCTGCTGCTGGACGAACCCACCAAGGGCCTGGACGCCTTCTTCAAAAATCAGTTTGCAGAAATGCTTATGGAGCTGAGAGCGCGGGGCAAAACCGTTCTTCTTGTGACCCATGACGTGGAGTTCGCCGCGGAGGTCTCCGACCGGTGCGCCCTGTTCTTTGATGGCCAGATCATCGCCCAAGGGGAACCTAATCAATTTTTCTCGGCCAATAACTTTTACACCACGGCGGCCAGCCGTATCTCACGGACGCTGTTTCCCAACGCGGTGGTGTGCAGGGACGTGGTGGAGCTGTGCGGGAGGAAAAGCGTATGAAAAAATATCTCTCCCATGGCCTGCTTCTCCTGGCCATTCCCACGGTAGTGGCGCTGGGCGCAACGGTTTTCCGGGATAAGCAGTACGCCTTCATCAGTCTAGCCGTAGCGGTCTTGGCCTGCGTTGCCTTCTTTTTGTGCTTTGAACGGAACCAGACCAGTAGTGCCAAGCTGGTGCTGATTGCCGTCCTGACAGCCCTGTCTGTGGTGGGACGGCTGCTCTTCGGGGCGCTGCCGGGCTTCAAGCCCGTGACGGCCATGGTGGTGCTGACTGCTATGTACTTCGGCAGCGAGGCGGGCTTTCTCACCGGGGCGCTCACAGCGGTGTTGTCCAATTTCTACTTCGGCCAGGGGCCGTGGACGCCCTTCCAGATGTTCACCTGGGGGCTTCTGGGTTTCGTGGCCGGGTATCTGCGGAATCGGCTGAAATCCAGCGCCGTTTTTCTGGCGGTCTATGGCGCGTTCGCCGGAGTGGCCTTTTCGCTGCTCATGGATGTGTGGACAGCCCTGTGGATAGACGGGGCCTTCAACCCCGCCCGATATGGCGCGGCGGTGGCCACGTCCCTGGGATATATGGCCATTTACGCCGTATCCAACGTGGTGTTTCTGCTGCTTTTGCGGAAGCCCATGGGGCGGATTTTGGGCAGAATCCAGGAAAAATACGGCGTATACTAAGCGTATCACTGGGGAGGGAAAACGATGCGTCAGAGCAAACCAGTAACAAAATGGGTGGCGGGGCTTCTGGTTCTGGGTATGCTGCTCAGCATGGTTTTTATGACGGGCGGCTTTCGCCCGGCGGTGCTGAGCGACCCGATTCCCCATGGAGCTGCCCAGATCTCCACAGAAGCGGAGCCTTCTGCGCAGGGAAGCGGGGACGAGCCAACCCAGGCCACCGAGCCTCCGGAGGAGACGGAACCCCCGGAGGAGACCGAGCCTCCAGAGGAGACGGAACCCCCGGAGGAAACCGAGCCTCCAGAGGGGACGGAACCCCGGGAGGAAACCGAGCCTCCGGAGGAGACCGAGCTCTCCCAGGCAACTGCGCCGCCGGAAGAGACCCAGTCGCCGGAGTCCTCCGGCCCCCCCAAGGAGCCTAAGCCGGACGGCAACGGCGGCGGGGAGGAGCCAGGCGGCAACGGCGGAGAGGAAGAGCCGGGTGGCAACGGCGGAGAGAAGCCGGGGGACAAACCCGGCTCCGGTTCCGAGGGCGGGGATGAGGGCCCAGACGACGATTCAGAACTGCGGATCGTCACCGATCTGGCAGACTGCGTGCTGACCTTTGACCAATTGGAGGAGGACGTCCTGCCCTTTTATGCCTATATCGTAAACGGCGAGGCAGATATGTACCTGCGGGTCAAGCTCCGTAACAGCCAGACCCCTGCCAACGGCACATTCCTGACGGCGGAGGGCAGAAACTATCAGGCGAAGCTGGCCCGGCAGGAGAACAATTTCATCACCTTGTACATCAAGCAGGGGAGCAAAACCGTGCTGGAGACCACCTATGCAGTTCGCTATGTGGCGGAGATGGCTGACAGGGAACACCCCAGCGTAGGAGATACGCCTCCAATCGTGACCACCAACCTGGACGGCTTTACAGGGGAAATTACCAACCGGAACTTCACCTTCCTGGTGAAGGCCAGAACCCATGAGGGGAAGATCATCTATTCGGACAACATCCAGGTGACACTGGATGGCGCGCCTGTCAGTAACCCCACGGGCAGCGATGTGTTTGAATACCAACTGTATTTTGAGAACCCTCTGGTGGGAGATACAGAGGAACACCGGATCACCGTCCTGGCCTGGGACGACGAGGGAAACTCCACCTACCTGGAGTACCATGTGACCTACGCCTTTATAGACACTGGCGGCGCCATAGGAACAGCCTACATTCTTCTGGACGCCACCACGGTGGGTCTTGACCCGGACACTTTGGGCGGCACGTTCACCTACCAGATTAAGCAGAATGAGCCGGCCTCCTATGCGGTTCTTGCCATGCTGGAGGAATTTGGATACGGAGTGGAATACGCCCGGACGCCAGACGACGGCTTTTATCTCCGCCGGATTTCCCGGGGCGGCATGATGGATTATGGGGAGATTCCGGAGAATCTATGGCAAAAGATTCTGGCCGATGAGATTGGCCTTACCGGTCAGTCCAGCGCTGACTCCCTGGGCGAATTTGACTACACCCAAGGCTCCGGTTGGATGTACTCTGTCAACGGCGTCCTCTATGCGGGGAAAAGCCTATCGGATTACTATTTGAGCGACGGAGATACCCTGTATATCCGCTTCACCCTGGCTTACGGCAAGGACATCGGCGGCTACAACTCCAGCGGCGGCGGATATGGGAAATTGCCCACCTACTGCGGTAAGTGGATCAACGGGACCTATATCGACGAGCACCACTGGGGGGAGGATATCATTCTCCAGGAGCCCACCTGTACCCAGCCGGGCACCATGGCTCAGGTTTGCTCCGTCTGTGGAGACGTCCGGAATGAGGTTCCCCTAGAGGCCCTGGGCCATGATTTGCGTGATATCACCCGGCAGGAGCCCACCTGTACGGAACCAGGCTGCGAGACTGGCGTGTGCAGCCGCTGCGGCGAAACGATTCAGACGACGTTTGAGGCTCTGGGCCATGACTTTGTAGAAACCGCACGGCAGGAACCCACCTGCACAGAACCTGGCTCCGTGACCGCCACCTGCAGCCGCTGTGGCGAGACGATTCAGACGCCATTGGAGGCCCTAGGCCATGATTTTGTGGAAACCGGGCGACAGGAGCCCACGGAAGAACAGGAGGGCTGGGTGGACTATACCTGCAGCCGCTGCGGTGAAAGCAAACGGGAGACGCTGGCGCCTCCAGACGCAGGCGCCAACGCTTGGGTTCTCAGGAGGAAAAAACGTGAAACGAAAAATTCTTAGTATATTCCTTGCACTTTTGATAGCAGCTACACTGCCTGTGAATATCCTGGCATCCGGCGAGGGCCTTGCAGCTTTGGCGAAGCTGCTGGACGCTTCCCCGGAGAAGTTGCTGAAGTCCAGCGCCCTGATACCGGGAGATTCTCTGTCTGACTGGGTTGCCGTTCTGGCGGGGAGATCCGGGAAGACCGGAAGCGCAGAGGCGTATCTCTCCAGACTGTGGGATTATGTATCCCAGCAATATGAGGAAGCGGGCGGCCTGGACTCCATTCAGGCCACCCCCTGGCACAGGACGGCTCTGACGGTGATGGCCTTGGGGGCGGACCCCACCTGCTTTGGGCGGAACCCTCAGGGACAGCCCATTGACCTGATTGCGGACGGTACTTACGCCTGGGACACCACAAGCAGCCTGGGAACCCAGGGGCTCAACAGTTGGATTTTTGCCCTGATTACCCTGGACGCAGGGGGGTACAGCGTGCCGGAGGACGCAGCCTATACCAGAGAGGAGATTCTTGCCGCCATACTAGAAGCCCAGGAGCCGGACGGCGGCTTTGGATTGACAGCCGGCGCTTCGGATGTGGATATCACCGCCATGGCGCTGCAGGCCCTTGCCCCCTATCCGGATCGCTGTGGGCGGGAAATTGATCAGGCCCTGGGGTATTTGTCCAATGCCCAGACGATCCGGGGAGATTTTGCCAACTTCGGGGAGACCAGCGCCGAGAGCTGCGCCCAGGTGATGATTGCCCTGTGCGCGCTGGAGATTGATCCGAGAACGGACGACCGCTTCGTAAAAGCAGGGGGAAGTGTTCTGGATGGACTGCTTCTCTACCGCACGGACACCGGGGCGTTTTGCCACAGCTTGGAGGACGAGGCGAACCTTCTGGCCACAGTGCAGGCAAACCTGGCCCTGTGCGCTCTGGAGCGCATGGATGCGGGAAAGACCAGATTGTATGATTTCACGGATATATCCCTGCAGACGTACACGCCGGAGCAAGGGGTGCTTCTGTACGGCATCTGTGCCGCTGGCATCCTGTTGGCGGTGGGATTTGTAATCTTTTGGGTACGGAAAGGAAGAAATTCATGTACGAAATAACTGAGCAGCTTCTGAGAGAAGTGAAAAAGGTCATTGTGGGCAAGGATGACGTGATTGAACGGATTTGGATGAGCATCCTGGCCCGGGGCCACGTGCTCCTGGAGGATGTGCCCGGGGTAGGCAAGACCACCATGGCCCTGGCCTTTGCCAGAGCTTTGGGTCTGGAGGTCAAGCGGGTGCAGTTTACCCCAGACACCATGCCCTCCGACATCATTGGCTTCTCTGTATTCCAGAGCGGCGCCCTGGGGTATCAGCCCGGGGCGGTGATGACCAATCTGCTTCTGGCGGACGAGATCAACCGCACCAGCCCCAAGACCCAGTCCGCCCTGCTGGAAGCCATGGAGGAGGGCCGGGTGACGGTGGACGGCGTGACGCGCGACCTCCCCAGCCCCTTTGTGGTGCTGGCAACCCAGAATCCCGTGGGCTCCGCCGGAACTCAGAATCTGCCCAGCTCCCAGTTGGATCGGTTTCTCATGAAGCTGTCCATGGGCTATCCGGACCGGGTCAGCCAGGTGAACATTCTGAAAGACCGGCAGGGAAGCGACCCCCTCACCACCGTGGAGCCTGTCCTTGACCGGGAGACGCTGGAAACGGTGATCAAGGTGGTGGAGAAAACCCATGTCTCCGATCCGATTTATGAATACATTGCGGCGCTGGCCGAGGTCACCCGGACGCATCCCCTGGCGCTGCTGGGCGTCAGTCCCCGGGGCGCGCTGGCTCTGTGCCGGGCTGCCAAGGCAAAGGCTTTTACGGAGGGACGGGATTATGTCCTGCCGGAGGATGTACAGGCGGTGGCGGGCTATGTGCTGGCGCACCGGCTGATCCTCTCCTCCAAAGCACGGCTCAACGACCGGACGGCGGAGGATCTTTTGACGGAGATTTTGGAAACCGTTCCCGTGCCACGGCTTTTGGAGCGGCGCGGATGAGGCGGCTTGTTTGGCTGTGCCTCGCGGTGGGCTGCCTACTGGGCTGCCTACTGTCCCCCGGGGCGGGCTTCGCCTCCGGGCTGGGCTGCTGTGTGATACTCCCCCTGGTTTCCTGGTGCATTGCATGGCTGGCCAGAGGAAAGGTGTCCCTGCGCATGGAGGCCCCGTCTGTTGCGGAAAAAGGGACGCCCTTTTCCCTGAGTTTGCGCCGTACCGGAGGCTGGATTCCCACCGGGCCGATAAGCGTCCGATTGGCGGTGGAAAACACAGTCGCGGGAGAAGCGGTGAAAAGCCGGATCCTGTTCACCGGCGAGAAAGCCATGACCCTGGAAAGCCCCTGGTGCGGCTGCCTGGAATGCCGTGTGGAGCGGGCGTGGCTTTGGGACTTTTGGGGTCTGCTGCCCGTTCCCGTTCCCACTGCCGTCACAAAGCGAATCCTGGTCATGCCGCGTACCTTTCCGGTGACGGTTACCCTGGAATCCGCCCCGGCCTATCCGGAAGATTGTCAGGAGTACGCTCAGGACAGACGCGGACTGGACAGAACCGAGGTCTATCAAATCCGGGAATATGTGCCGGGGGACAGCCTGAGCCAGATTCACTGGAAGCTGACCTCCAAACGGGAGACCCTCCTGGTACGGGAACCGGCCTGCCCGGTGGAGCAGTCCCTCCTTTTCCTGGTGGACAGAACCTGGGGCACGCTGGAACCCAGCCAGGCGGACACGCTGATGGAGGCGGCAGCGTCTATCAGCCAGGCGCTGTGTGACCAGGGCGTTTCCTTCCGCCTGTGCTGGAATCATGGGGAGACCATTGAGCGCTTTGACGTGACCCAGGAGCGGCTGCCAGAGGCCGTGGGGGCCCTTCTGCGCTCCCGAACCATGACCGGCATGGGAGGCAGCGAGTTGTACCTGCATACCTGCGGCGCACCCAGGGCCGGGCGGGTGCTTTACCTGGGAACCCGGTATCCGGAAGAGGGCTTTTCCGGAGCGGCCCCGTGCAAGACGCTGATTCTGGGACAGGATGGCTTCACACCGGAGACGGCTGCGGAAGCCCTGAGAAATTTGAGTTGGAGTTGAGGCTCAGTTGAAACCGAAAAAAACCGTGTTGCGGCTTACAGTGGGGCGGCAGCGGGAGACTGATTCTTTTTCCCAGCGACTGTCCCTGCTCCTTCCGGTGGTTCCGGTGTTTTTGGGACTGTGGGGACTGGCGGCGCTGGACTGGGGCGCGGCCTGGCAGGCGGTCGGTTTGTGCGCTGCGGTGGCGGTGATTCTGCTGTCCTGGGAGCGCGCCTGGCAGCGATGGACGGCTTTGGGCCTGTGCGCTGCGGCGTTTCTGGCCTGTCTGCTGGGCTGGGAACAACTGACCAACGGCTTGGCCGCTCTGGTGGGGAACGCACGGAGTCTTCTCACCCAGAAAACGGGATACTATTATCCGCCGTATGAAACCAGCGGTATGAATTCCCTGACGGCGGCGCTGCTCTCCCTGCTGCTGGGCGTTGTGACGGGGGCTGCCATCCGGTATGGCCGGGGTCTCCCCCATTTCCTGTGCGTCCCGGCGGTGCTGCTTCTGTGTCTGTGCGGAATTTGGGAGACCGGCGTCTGGCTGGCGCTGTATCTGGCAGGGACGCTGCTTCTGACTGGGCGTCTGAGCGGGGGGACGGGCAGACCCCTTGCGGCGGCGGCCCTTCTCCTGGGACTGGTAGCCGGTGTGTTCGCGTGGGTGGGCGTTGTCCCGGATTGGCACAGCGCCGGAATTGCGCTGTCCGCCCGAATTCATGCTCTGCGGTATGAGCCGGCGCCCAATCCCATGCCTGAGGGACGGCTGGAAAACCTGGGCCCCTTCTCCCCCGGCAGGGAACCGGCGCTGGAGGTTTCCATGGACGTCTGGAGTCCCCTTTATATCCGGGGCTTTGTGGGCGGCACATATACGGAGGGGGGCTGGGAGCCAACCGACACGGAAGCCCTGGCGGAGAGGGCCGGGCTTTTGTATGCTTTGCAGCGGGATCGTTTCAGCCCCGCCACCCAGATGGGCGCCGCAGCGGCCAGCCTGGACGTTGGGGAGCCGTCTGTCTTTTCCATCCAGGTGTTGGACGCCTGCAGAGCCTGTGCCTACGTGCCATACGGGGCCGACGGCCTGGAAGCCGACGCCTGCGCCCTGCTGGGAGAGGGCCTATCCCCCAGGAAAGCCCTGTCCGGCGATCTGTACTCCGTGGCGGACAGCTATCTGATACAGGCGGATCTGGCCGCCGGGATGGGTGACAGCAACTACACCGACGGGGAAGCCGCTTACCGGGACTGGGTTTACGAACAGTTCCTGACCGTTCCGGAGGAAACTTACCGGCTGCTTTCGGAGCGGTTTGTGTTGCCCGCGGAAGTCATGACCACGGCACAGGCCCGGCAGGAGGTACAGGCCCTTCTGGATACCTGCCTGACCTACGACGAGCGCGCGGTCATGTCCAGCAGCGGAAAACCATTTCTGGAGTACCTTCTGACCATCAATCCCCGGGGCTACAGCGTGCAGTACGCCACCTTGACTACGCTGCTTATGCGCTGCTGCGGCATCCCCGCCCGGTATGTGGAGGGGTATCTGCTTCCCCAGCGCCAGATCGAGGGGGCGGAACCCGGCGAGGCCCTGGTGCTGACCCAGGAAAACAGCCACGCCTGGACGGAAATCTATCTGGATGGGGTCGGGTGGATTCCCTTCGACACCACGCCAAACCATAAAGAGGAAATTACTTACGCCATGCCCACTGGCGGCGGCAGTCAAGAGCTGAGCGGACTTTCTCAGACCGAGCCGGTGCTTTCACAAACACAACAGCGGGAGATTCCGATTCAACAGGAGCGACGGCCGGATACAGGCTCTGACTCCGGGGAGCTGCCCATCTGGCTCCTTTGGATGCTCCCGGCATTGGTTTTGCTGCTGCTGGCCACACGCGCCCTGCTTCTGCGGGGGAGGCTGCGGCGGCGGATTCAAGCTTTCTCTACCGGCGAGACCCGGGCGGCCAGCCTGGATTGTCTGCGCTACGCCGGGGAGATTCTGCTGCACATGGGTTTGCCGGAGAGAAACCTGCCCATCACCCGGCGGGGGGCGGAGATCACCGCACTCCTCGCCCCGGTGGAAGAAGAAAAGGTGGAAGCCGCACTGGCCTTGGGAGCGGAGCTTTGCTTCAGCGACCACGGGGCCACAGAGTCCCACCGGCGGCAGGCGATGGAGGCCCTGGATGCGGTTCTGCGCAGTTGGAATGGGTGTACTCCCTGGCCCAAGCGTGTTTGGGCCAGGTGGATACAGTGTATCGTTATCTAGCCACTATATTGAAGGAGGAGCAATATGAGACGGAACACATCGAAAAGAATCCTGGCCTGTCTGCTGGCGCTGGCACTTTCCTGTTCGCCGGTGGTGGATGCGGCAGGCGCTTCCCAAGCGGGACAGCTTGTCCTGGCCGTTATCACCCAGGAGCAGGTGGTGATTGAGCCTACCAGCGTTTCTTATCAGCAAGGGGACACAATCCGCACGGCCTTAAAAAACTCTGGGCACAGCTTTGAGGGAATTGATACGGGCTTTGTCTCTGCCATTGACGGGACAGCGGACAATTACACTCTGTTCTATGACCAGGGGGGCTACGATCTGGACGCGGCGGCGGATACCGTCACGGTAGTCTGCTTTACCTCCTATCAGGATCAGTATTCCCCGCAGTATCTGAATCTCCTGTCCGTCATGGCTGCCTACAACGACAGTCCCAATGGCGTCCAGTCGTATGCCACGGCCCAAAACGCCTATGACGCTGCCCGGAAAGCGCTCTACGGCGCTACCGCCAGCCAGGCGGAGACACTGGCTGCCGATTTGCGGCAGGCCATGGATGATTATGAGGCCTACCTGAGCGGGAAAACGGTGCCGGTTACTTTGGAAATCACCCAGGGCCAGGAGCGGCTTAACGCAGTAAACGCCACCTTTACCGGCGAGTTCGGAAACGTCACCACAGTGGAGCAGGATACAACTGTCGGCCTGATTCCCGGCAGCTATACCTTCGACATTTTCGATGGGAATATCAGCCATGTTCGGGGCTCTGTGACCGTGACAGGCGCCCAGACGCTGACCGCTACCCTTCCTGATGGCATCTGGATTGCCGACGTGGATTTGAGTACCGGCAGCGGTAACGACTGGGCTGCTGTGGAGCGCCAGGGGAATACCTATTACATACCGGACTATGCCATAGGAAATCTCTTCCCTTACATCACCCCTGGGGAAGGGGTGGATACCGCCGCCTGCGGCGTGTATCTGGCTGGTACAGAGGGCGCGGCCCGGCGCACCTGGCTCAGTAAACAGACGGCTTTAACAAAAATGTTTCCTCCGAACAGCATGGAAGGCAACAGCGTTGTACTGGAAGCCCGAATGACAGATGGCAGCTTTGAACAGTACCAGGTTTATTCCATGGAGCTTGTCCGGGTGCCCACCTTGTCCGCCTTGGAAGTTACCGGAGATGGCACCCTGCTGCCGCTGGGCTTTGACCCTGCCGTAACGTCTTACAATGTTACAACGGTTTCCGATGCGCTGACCGTTTCACCCACGGCTCTGTGTGCCGACACAGCCGTGACGGTAAACGGGGTAAGGGACAGCGTGGTGGAGGTTCCCGCGACGGATGGCGGGGAGATTGCTGTAGAGGTGTCTCACGCCAACGGCCAGAGCACCGTGTATACCTTGCATATCACAAAAGTCGCCTCTGTGGACGTCACCCTGACCCATGACGCCGGGGTGAATTTGGAAGTCGTGAACACTGCGGGCGCTGTGATTGCCCCCAAGCGCCAGAGCAATGACAAGACGGTTTTTGCCCTGGTGCCCGGCGAGGCGTACACCTATGTGTCTACAAAAAACACCTGGTATCACACCACAGCCTTGTTCACGGCCTCCGGTGGCTTGACCGTGCCCGTACCCACGCCGGAAACCGGAGACTGGCTCTCGGGCCTCCATGTGGGCCCCACCAAAACAGTGGCCTTCCAGTCGGATAAAGCCTTTTCACCGGACTGCCACGCCTATACCTATCAGGTAGGCTCCAATGTGACCTCCTTCGGCGTTTTGGCGACGCTGGCTGACGCTGCCGGAGACTGCGCCATCAACGGTTATTACCCCGACTACCGGTATTGGAACGACGCCTACGGCCTGCGGACACTGAATGCGGTCAGCGGCAAGTTTAAGTCCTCCACGACCTTCCTGGGCGCTTCTGGCGAGGGCAACGAAATGCGGCTGGAAGTCAGCCGGGAAAGCGGCGGCGTCACCTATTACCAGGACTATTTTCTGACGGCCCAACGGCTGCTGCAATTAAACGATCTGGCGCTTTCCACGGAAGGGCAGGCTCTGGTTCTCAAACAGGACAATGCGGAGGAAACCCCCAAATTTGACAAGGAGACGCTGGCGTACAAAGTGGCCGTGGGCCAGACGCAGTCCTCCGTCACATTGGATGTCAAGCTGCTCAGCACCGGCAGCGGAAACGACAACGCTTTCACGGTGACGGCCTCCTGCGGCGCAAATCAGGAAACCCTGGATTACAGCGTCCTTCCCGTACAGGAGGCGCAGCAGATCACCTTGCCGCTGGATACCTCCCGGAAGGAGGAAACCATATCCATTCAGATTTCCCGGGAGGCCGCGATTTCCCAGATCTATACCATCCGGCTGGAAAAGCTCCCCCCTGTGGAAACGGTCTTCCAGGTTTCCCCCGCCGACGCCGTGGTTTTTCTGAAGGATGATCTTACCGGGAGCCGGGTCTGGCCGGACAACGCCGGGAAGTATATCCTCAATACCAACGGAAGCTATACCTACACCGTCACGGCCTATGGCTATGTGACCCAGATGGCCTCCTTTGCCGCCGGGGAAGCGAACAGGGCGATTTCCGTCACGTTGGAAAAAGCACCGGAAAACACCCGGAAGGATATCGCCCAGGAAGGAGACTGGATCAGCTTCCGAGGGAATTCCCAGAACAATGCCGTCACCGACGCACCTGTTCCTGTGAAAGCGGAAGAGGCCGTCCTCACCTGGGCCAACCGCATCGGAGAGGGAATGTCCGGTGGAGGCGTTGGCTCTCCCATTCTGGTGGGAGACGTGCTGTACACCTATGCCAATAATTCCGTCATGAAGGTGGATAAAAACACCGGCGAGGTGCTTTTGTCCCGGGAGATGGATCACGCTTCCAGCTTTTCCATCACACCTCCAGCCTACGGCGAGGGCATGATTTTCGTGGGGCTCTCCAATGGTTCCGTGCAGGCCTTTGACGCGGAGACGCTGGAATCCCTCTGGCTCTACGCCGATCCTCTGGGGGGCCAGCCCAACTGCCCCATCACCTATAAAGACGGCTATCTCTACACCGGTTTCTGGAACTCCGAGGTGAAACAGGCGAATTTCGTCTGTATTTCCGTCACCGACGAAGATACCACCCAGGGCAAAGAGCCAAAGCAGGCCTCCTGGACGTATACGGACAAGGGCTTCTATTGGGCAGGGGCCTATGTGGCGGACAATTTCCTGCTGGTGACTACGGACGACGGCGACAGCGGCTATATCAAAGGGCATGGCGACATTGTGTCCCTGAACCCCCGGACAGGAGCGGTGTTGGATTGTCAGACGGCCTCCGGCGTGGGCGATCTGCGGAGTACCGTCTGCTATGATCAGGACACTGACGCTTACTATTTCACCTCCAAGGGCGGCGACTTCTATGGAATTCAGGTGGATGCCAACGGAACATTCCGAGACGGCTCCATGAAGCGGATTCCCTTAAGCAACGGCTCCAACAACGCTTCCACCCCGCCCATGTCTACCTCCACCCCGGTGGTGTACCATGGCCGGGCCTACGTGGGTGTATCGGGAACCGCCCAGTTTGGCGCTTACTCCGGCCACAACATCTCCGTCATTGACCTGACGGCCTGGCAGGTGGCCTATTCCGTCCCTACCCAGGGATATCCCCAGACCAGCGGCTTACTCACCACGGCCTATGAGGCGGATACGGAGTATGTCTATGTGTATTTCCTGGACAATTACACCCCGGGCAAGCTCCGGGTCCTGCGGGACAAGGCGGGGCAGACTGCGCCAGACCACGAATATCTCACCACGGAGACCTATACCTCCGGTGGACAGACCCACACCGTAGAAACCTGCTATGTTCTGTTCACACCACATGGGGCCCAGGCCCAGTATGCCATTTGCAGTCCCATCGCCGACGCCCAGGGGAATCTGTACTTTAAAAATGACTCTGGTTATCTTATGTGCGTGGGTAGCGTCATTACGGAGCTGACGATAGAAGCAGAACCGGAGACTGTGGTGTATGAAGTGGGCCAGACCTTTGACGCCAACGGCCTCCGGGTGATGGCGAAGTATGCCAACGGGGTCAGAGCGGATGTAACAAAGGACGTCTCCTTCTCCCGGGAACCCCTCACTGGGGAGGATACGGAATTCACCCTCTCCTATGGCCTTGGGGAATATGAGGAAATGTATCAAAACCGGGACGGCCAGACGGGCGTACAGTACCACATCCCCACAGCGACCCTGGATTTGACGATTTATGAAGACCACCTGTGGGATGAGGGCGCCGTTACCAAAGCGCCCACCTGTGTGGAGCCGGGCGAGATCATCCATTGCTGCACCCTGTGCGGCGAGACAAGGACGGAGGAAATTCCCGCCACCGGCCAGCATAGCTGGGACGAGGGCACTGTTACCAGAGTACCCACCTGTATGGAGGCGGGCGAGATCACCCATCGCTGCGCCCTATGCGGCGAGACGAAAACGGAGCCGATCCCCGCCACCGGCCAGCATGTCTGGGACGAAGGCACCGTTACAAAGCCTGCCACAGGGACCGAGGACGGAGAAATCACCTACACCTGTGTCCTGTGCGGTGCAGAACGGGTCGAGTCCATTCCAGCTACAGGCGTTTGCGACGGTGGAGCGAATTGCCCCAGCCGGGCGTTTACCGATTTGAATCCGAAGGAATGGTACCATGAAGGCGTAGACTATGCGCTGAATACCGGCCTCATGGTAGGTATGTCTGCGACAACCTTTCAACCAATGGGCACCCTGACCCGCGGCCAGGTGGTAACGATTTTATACAGATTAGCAGGGGAGCCGTCGGTGGACGGCCTCGCAAATCCCTTTGCGGATGTGCAGCCCAATGCTTACTATGGCAAAGCCGTCATTTGGGCGGCAAATCACGGTGTGGTGAAGGGGATGTCTCAGACGCAATTTGCCCCCAACCGGGCCGTGACCAGAGAACAGACGGCCACCTTCCTTTACCGCTATGCTGTTTACGCTGGCATGAATACCCAAGCGGCAGCAGACCTTTCCCCCTACACAGATGCTGGCAGCATCAGCGGTTGGGCCAGGGAGGCCATGACCTGGGCTGTGGGAACCGGGTTGATTCAGGGCATGTCCAAGACGCAACTGGCTCCCAAAGGAACGGCCCTGCGGGCCCAAATCGCTACCATCATCATGCGCTTTTCAATGATTTCTTTCTGAACAGGCCAGGCCTTGGATATTTTCCTATTTGGTGAAGTCTACCCGCCCTTTATCGGTTTACCGGGTAAGAACGTGGTCATCCTGTAGGCTTAGAAAAAGCCAGCAAACTAATATCATGCCCAAAAATGGAACAGCTTTGCCGATGACAGGAAAAAATATGTTATACTGGCACTGTTCACGGGACTGTCTCACTAAGAGGCAACCCCGAAAGAAATACAGTGGGCCTGTTGCAAAATAGCTTTTTATAGAATTGTCCCTAATATTTTAGCGGGAGAAGACACAAATTTCCGTGTTTTCTCCCGCTATCTTCAACTGATTGGGTTTGTCAGGCTTGGATATCCAGTTCCAGAGAATTGACCCACTCTGTTATGGTATCACGAGAAGTCCCGGCACTAAACCGGCTCCCATCCAGCCATGTGGCGTCCGGGGCCAGATCGTGGAGGTCGGTCGCGCTGGAACCGATCCCGCTGCTGCCAGAGGTACAGAAAGGCACGATGGTTTTGCCGCTGAAATCGTAGCTTTCCAAAAAGGTACGGATGATGTGGGGAGCGCCTCCCCACCAGATGGGGTAGCCCAGAAACACAATGTCGTAATCGTCCATGTTCTCCACTGAGCCAGAGATAACCGGGCGGGAATCGGGGTTGTTCATTTCAAGGGTAGTGCGGCTGGCTGAGTCGTGCCAGTCCAAGTCGGCGTCGGTGTAGGGCGTTTCGGGGATGATCTCATAGAGTTCAGCGTCCTGGGCCTCGGCGATGTATTCTGCCAGGGGCCGGGTGTTCCCGGTAGCGGAAAAATAGGCCACCAGCACTTTGCCCTTCCCCTCCGCTTCAGGCGAGGAAACAGGCTCCGGCGTTTCGGATGGCATCTCCGGGGAGGGATGGGACTCCGACTCTGTGGGAGGAGTCGCCGCCGGGGGCGTGGGCTCACTGTTCGTCTGTTTCTCCCCCCCACAGGCGGCCAAGCCGCAAAGCATGGTCAAGGCGAGTAAAATGGTTATCAGCTTTTTCATGTCATTAACCTCCATTAGTCCACAATTTCAAAGGTGATTTCTACTCCGCTGGGACGCTTTCCATCAATTCCGGGTCTACCACAGCAAGCACGGGGAACAGGCTGTCATGCCCGCCGCAGCCGATTTTTTCTTGTGTCTGCTCGTTATTGATCACGCCCCACTGGTCTACCTCTGAACCAGTTCCCGCTGTGGTGGTAATACAAACAACAGGCAAAGGGGCGTTGGGTAATGGAAGTCCCTTCCCGGTGCCTCCCGTGACATAGTCCCAAAGGTCGCCTTGATTTTTCGCCATCATCGCCATGATTTTGGCGGCGTCCATAACACTTCCACCTCCCAACGCCACCACAAAATCGCACTTGTGAGAGCGGGCAAACTCGGCTCCCTCCATCGCTGTTGATTTAAGCGGGTTGGCCTCTACCTTGCGGAACACCTCCACAGCGATACCCGCTTTTTGAAGCTGCTCTTTCGTCCGGGCCAGCGCACCGACTTTCCCTGCGAAATGACCAGCATAGCCTTTTCCCCCGGCATGGTCTGTTCATGCAGATGGTCGAGCTGCCCAGGCCCAAACAGCACACGGGTAGGTGCATACATCATATAACTCATAGTGAACATACCCCCTTGATCTATCACAATAAAAAGACCGACAGGCGGGAGTATCCGTCTGTCGGTCTCTCCCTGTGCTATTAGTGTAACAGCAGGGAGGTGAAATGTCCAATACTTATGTTAAATTATCTGCCATGCTCAAAATGTATTCTTTATGTGGGTGACAAATCGGGTTGCCGCTGAAGCAAGAACACGGTTCTTTTTCCAAGCCAGTACATGACCGGCGAACCGTTCCGGGGTAATGGGGACAAAGGCAATCCCCTCTACAGGGCGGATGGTATACGCCCCCTCTACACACACCGGGTATCCCAGCCCAGCCAGCGCAAGGGGAATTGCGTTGGTCAGCAGGTTGTGGAGCGCAAACACATTCAGCTTGTTCCGCTTTATCCCAAACCAGCTTGCGATCTCCTCCTGTACGATTTCCCTCCGGGGAAGGATCAGGGGCAGCCTGGAAGCCTCCTCCAGAGAGACGAAGCCCTGCCGGGCCAGAGGATGGCCTCCCTCCAGAATGATTCCCCATCTGTCCTGCACAGGCAGACGAATATAATCGTATTTAGCGGTCTCTACCGGGTCAAGCAGGATACCCAAGTCGATCTCGCCCCTGTCCAGCTTCTCTTTCATGTCATCCCCATTGGCGCTGTATAAATCGTACTGCACCATAGGATGTTCCTTTGCAAAGGACGAGAGGATTTCGGGCAGCATCTTTGAGGCGGAGGATTCCACACAGCCGATGGAGACTGTTCCCCCAACCAGATTTTGCTGGTCGATCAGATCCCGCTGGGTCTTGTCCAGAAGGGTCACAAGTTCCATCGCCCGCTGCTGGAACAGGATGCCCGCATCCGTGAGAGAGATTTTTCGGTTTCCCCGCTCCAGCAAAACGGTTCCCAGTTCATCTTCTAAATCCTTGAGCTGTCGGCTCAAAGTAGGCTGGGTAATGTGGAGGATGTCGGCAGCATGAGTGATGTTGCCCTCTTTGGCCACCGTCAAAAAATAATTCAACACACGCAGATCCATAGGTCACCGCCCCCTCTGTTGATGGTTTTAGTATAGGGGGAAAGCCGCCCCATGTCAAGAAGAATATACAGTTTAGGCATAATAGCGGCTCTTCCATTTGTTTTCTTTCAGGCAAGAAGCCGGTGTTTTCTCTTTTTTGGCAACTGAGATGAGCTGCAAGTGCCGTGTCTGGCCTTTCATTGTTTATTGCGAAGCAACTGTTGATCCGGCCTGCGGTTCCAGAACAGACAAGGACCACATGACCTGCCACAAAGAGGACTGGAGTATATGGAAAGCCTGCCGCCCGTAGACATCATCTACGGAGGGAGCTCGTGCCAGGACCGTTCCGTGGCCGGAGCGAGGGCCGGATTAGCCGGTTCCCGTTCTGGCCTTTTTATGGAGCAGACCCGGATCACAAAGGAGATGAGAGGTGCGGAAGAAGGACGAGGGGCTGCCCCTCATAATTTCGAAAAATCATTTTGAGACAGCCCCTTTTGCATGGAAACGGCAACAGAAGCTTAGTATCAAGATCGACAGGCAGTGCGGCCTGTCCGCAGCGGAAAATTCCAAATCAAGATCTCAGACGCCTTCTTCCCGTAATTTGATATGGTTTTTCGGCAGTGTGGCGTCTCGCCACACTGCTTTTGCGTTCACTCCATTCTATGCTGTTTGCACAAAAAGCTGCGAATTTGCATTTTTATGTTGACGATTTGCAGGATTTATGCTACACTAGCAGACAATAGGCGGGTGCAGGCACTGCCCGTCAAAAAAGAAAGTGAGGTTTTCGTTCATGTGTCACAAGACAACACGCAGAATCCTATCTCTCTTGCTGGTACTTGCCATGATCCTGACCGGACCATTTTCGGTCACTGCAGCGGCAAGTCCCACATCCGGAGCGGAGGATCTGACCTTTCACGAAGTAGACGCCGGCTCTGTTTCCACGCAACTGGATTCCACTGCCGGCCAGGAGGTGGAATCGCTGCAGACCGATCAGACCCTCTATGAGGATACAGATCAAGTCCGTGTGACCATTTTCCTGGAGCAGGCAGCCACCCTGGAGCGGTTTGACAGCCAAAATGTGGCGTCCAACGTCCAAGCCATAAACTACCGCCAGGTTCTGGCCCAAAAGCAGGAGGAGGTGCAATCCCGGATTGAAGCCGCCACCGGCCAGGAGCTGCAGGTGGCCTGGAACATGACTTTGGCTACCAACGCCATCTCCGCCAATGTGGAATACGGGCAGATCCAGCAGATTCTGGATGTTTCCGGAGTCAAGGATCTGGTGATTGAGACCCGATATGAGCCTGCGGTGGTGGAGCAGGATCTGGAGACGGACCCCAACATGGCGACGTCTTCTGAGATGATCGGCTCCGGCCTGGCCTGGGCCAGCGGCTACACCGGCGCGGGAAGCCGCGTCGCCATCATTGACACCGGCATTGACACGGACCATCAGTCCATGGACGCCGACGCCTACTGGTACTCCCTGCAGCAGCAGGCCAAAGAGGCCGGGGTGGACTTTGAGACCTATGTGGAAGGCCTGAACCTGCTGGATCAGGCAGAGATCGACCGTGTCTGGGATCAGCTGAACATCAGCGACCGGGCCAAGAGTTCCCGGGTCTACATCAACAGCAAGCTGCCTTTCGGCTACAACTATGTAGACACCAACTACCGTGTCAACCACGATCGTGATACCCAGGGAAGCCACGGCTCCCATGTGGCCGGTATTGCCGCAGCCAACGACTACATCAAGAACGCCGATGGCAGCTTCTCTCCGGCCCTGGATACCGCCAAGATGCAGGGCGTTGCCCCTGATGCCCAGATTCTGACCATGAAGGTCTTCGGCAACTACGGCGGCGCCTATGAGTCGGACTACATGGCCGCCATCGAGGATGCCATTGTGCTGGGAGCCGACGCGGTGAACCTATCCCTCGGCTCTGCCGCTCCCGGCATGAGCCGTTCCACCAATGAGGCCTACCAGGCCATTATGGATAACCTGACCGACAGCGGCGTGATGGTGTGCATCTCCGCCGGTAACTCCGGCGGTTGGTCGGACTACGACCTCAACCTAGGCTACCTCTATGCCGACGAAGTGAGTATGCACACCGCAGGCGCTCCCGGCACCTACACCAACGCCCTTACCGTGGCCTCGGCAGACAACGTCGGCAACACCGGCCACTTCTTTGCCGTGGGCGACAAGAAGATTTTCTACACCGAGAGCACCAACTACGGAAACGCGCCCATAACCAGCCTGAGCGGTACCTATGAGTATGTGGTTCTGACGGGCTACGGCTCCGTGGAGGATTACGCCGCCCTGGGCGATGCCCTGGAAGGCCGCATCGCCGTGTGTTCCAGAGGCCAGCTGACCTTTACGGAGAAGGCCACCAACGCCGTGAACGCCGGAGCTGTGGGCACCATTATTTTCAACAACGAGCCCGGAACCATCAACCTGGCCCTTGACGGCTACCAGGTCAAGGCTCCCTGCGTCAGCATCTCCCTGGCAGAGGGCGAATATATGAAGTCCAGCGCCAAGCCGGTCACCGACCAAGCTGGAAACGTGCTGTACTACCTGGGCGAGCTGACCATCACCGACGAGATCGACTACGCTCTCCGAGGAGACGAGTGCCAGACCATGAGCTACTTCTCCAGTTGGGGCGTTCCCGGTTCCCTGGAGCTGAAGCCGGAGATCACCGCTCCCGGCGGCAATATCTATTCTCTGGACGGCGTTACCTACGGCGGCAAGAGCTATGCCAACAACTCCGGCACCTCCATGGCTTCGCCCCAGGTCGCCGGCATCTCGGCGGTTCTGGCCCAGTACATCCGGGGAAGCGGGCTGGAGGAAAAGACCGGTCTGGACGCCCGGCAGCTCATCCAATCTCTGATCATGTCCACAGCCACCCCCATTCGGGATGGTGAGAACGGCGGCTATTACTACCCGGTTCTCCAGCAGGGCGCCGGCCTGGCCAATGTATATAGCGCCATCGCCGCCGATAGCGTAATCCTAATGGACGAAGACGCCACCGACTCGGCATCGGACGGCAAGGTAAAGGCCGAGCTGGGAGACGACCCGGATCGACAGGGCCGCTACAGCTTCTCCTTCACCCTGCAAAACATCACCGACCAGCCCCTGACCTACCGGCTCAGCGCCGACTTCTTCACCCAGGGAACCTTCCGGCAGGATGGAGAAACCTATCTGGACACCCAGACGCAGGCTTTGGAGGTCAGCGCCTCCTGGACTGCGGACGGCGCGACTCTGCCTCTGGCGGAGCCTCTGACCGGTCTGGACTTCAACGGCGACGGGGAAATCAACGTGGCCGACGGCCAGGCTCTGATGGACTATGTCATCAATGGCACGCCCATCTCCTGCGCTGACAAAGCGGATCTGGACGGCGACGGCACCGTCAATACCTATGACGTACATCTGTTCCTGTCCCGGTACAGCACCGGACTGGTCACGGTGGAGGCCGGTCAGAAGGTGAAGATTGGCGTGGAAGTGGCCCTGACCCAGGCCCAGAAGGAGGCTCTGGACGAGTCCAATCCCAACGGCGCTTATGTGGAGGGCTATGTTCTGATCTCTGGTCTGGGCACCCCAGAGGGAGTGGCCGGTACGCAGCACTCCATCCCTGTCCTTGGCTTCTACGGCAATTGGTCCGACCCTTCCATGTATGAGGACGTGACCTTCTCCCAGGCCTACAACGGCGAGGAGGTCCGGGCCACCCATACGGGCATCACCAACACCAACGGCATGGCGGTGCTCTATCCTTACAGCAGCACCCTCTACTGGTATGTGGAGCACACCGACGCCCCAGAGCGCAACGCCATCAACAGCCAGACGGAGCTGTACCAGTATGTGTTCACCCTGATCCGCAATGCCTCGGCAGTTATGGCCCTGGTAACAGATTCGGACGGCCAGCTTCTCTGGATCAGCGAGGTGTATAACCAGGCCACCCCTGCCTTCTACTATACGAACGCCGGCTACTGGACCAACATTCAAAATTTAATGGATCTGGGCTTTACGGCCTCTGACCTGGGAATTGAGGAAGATGAGCAGTTTACGGTCAGTCTGGTCAGTATCCCTGAGTACTATAATTCGGACGAGCTGTTTATGGACAAAGACCGGGTTCTGGAGCTGCTGGACTCCGGTGCGCTGGGCCAGGGCGTGAGCGTGTCCACCACATTGACCCTGGATGACACCGCTCCGGAGATTCAGACCGTGAGCAAAGATCTGACCACCGGCGCTCTGACGGTGACGGCCCGGGATAACCAGTACCTGTCCACCGTGGCCGTTCTGAACAAAAACGGCACCCGGATTCTGGCGCAGGCCGAGCCGGAGCAAACCCAGGCCGGCGCATCGGTCAGCACCGTCGTTGACCTGACCGGAATCACCGTTGGGGAAACTTGCATCGTTGTAGTCGAGGACTGCGCCAAAAACCAAAGCTACTATGAAGTGAACTACGGCGGCCAGGAGCCGGACTATTCCGGTAGCCTCTATGCCTTTGCCGCAGACGCAGGTCCTGTCCCGGCCAAGACCTGGGTGCAGATCCACTCTGACCAGCTCTACTTTACATCCACCACCGATTTTAACGGCCTGGAGGCTCTGGAAACCACGACGCTGAACATCCTGGCGGCGGAGTACGTTAACGGCAGCGTCTTTGTGGCAGCCGACGACGGCAACCTCTATGTCACCGGGCAGGGTGACTGGGTAAACTACGAAAAGGTAGGCAGCTACGCCTCTGTCACCGATTCCATCTGCGACCTGGCCATGAACTATGCCGACGGCAAGCTCTACGCCCTAGGCAGCAGTAACGACCTGTACACCGTAGACCTGGTCACCGGCAAGCTGACCCTGGCCTACAAGCTGACCCTCACCAACCCCAATATCTCCGGCAGTTTGGGTACCCGGGGCAATCTGGTAGCCCTGGCCATTGACGACGAGGGTAACTTCTATGCTGTGAACTACACCAACAGCTATAGCACCAGCTTCCTGTACACCTGGAAGTCCTCCGATGCTGTGGACGGCGCTATCATGGACTTGACTCCTGTGAACAACACGAAGACCGGCTACACCGGCACCGACGGAAATTCGGTTTACCGCTACTGCTCCGGCGTGGCCGGTACCATGGCATGGGATCATGATGCGGACGTTCTCTACTGGGCCAGCTGTTACAACACCTCTTATTACCAAACCTGCCGCTATCTGTGGACCCTGGACACCGCCACCGGCAAGGCGACCCAGGTGAATACCACCTATGCCGGCGAATCTGAGACGGCGAACCCCGCCGTCAGCGGTTCCATTACCTACTCCCGGCTCAACGGCCTGTATATCGTCCCGGCCCAGAAGCCTCTGGGCGCCACCGACCAGGCAGTGAGCATCACCCTGAGCCGCTCCGAAATGAAGCTCCTCCCGGGCTGCACCACGGAACTGACCGCTGAGATCATGCCCTGGGGCCTGGAGGACAAGTCCATCACCTGGTTCAGCAGCAATGAATCCGTGGCTCAGGTGAAAGACGGTGTGGTCACTGCCCTGGCCGAGGGTAGCGCCACCATTCGGGCCGTGACCAACGCCGAGCCCCATCTGGAGGCGGTATGTACGGTAACAGTGGCAGAGGCAGAAGACATTCACTTCTCCGCCCTGGTGCGCGGCGAGACCGGAAGCCAGTGGACGGAATTCTCCACCGGCGACCTGAGTACCGCTTCCTCCTTCGGCTCCGGCAGAACCATCCTGGGCGGCACCGCCGTGGGCGATACCCTGTACTATCACGACGGCACCTGTATCTACTCCATGGACGCTGACACCCTGGAGGAGACCAACCTGGGAACGGTAGAGTCCAACTGGCTCTGGTCCGACGCGGCCCCCGCGCCCAAGACCGGCGTGAGCAGCTTTGGTGACGTGTTCGGCTTCGTCATGGGCCTGTGCAACAACGGCACGATTCTGGAAATGGTCAGACCTGAGGCAGGGACCTTGAAATACATCGACCTGACCAAATACTTGGACGAGCCTGCAGCGGCCATTGCCTATGTGAAAACCGGAACCTACTACTATGACTCTATTTACAGCAAAAATCCAGCAAACTACTACTATGTACTTACCGAGAGCGGCAAGCTCTACTACGGCCTGGTGTTCACCATCAACGGCGGCTATGACTATGCAGCCCGCATGACCCTGGTGGGCGATACCGGCCTGAATCTGGGCTCTGTGTCCAAGATAGACGGTTCCGCCTTCGCCTCCATGGTCTATGACCAGGAGACAGAACTGCTGGTTCTGTCCACAGGCAAGTCCGGACAGGATGGCAAGCTCTATTTGATCGACCCCACCTATGCCTATGCCCAGGAGCTGGGCCAGACTGACGGCACTGCCGTGTGCCTGTACCAGTATGACCGGCCCACTGAGGTGACAGTGCAGATGAAGTCTGAGGACACAACCATTTACGCTACGGATCGGCTGCAGCTCTCCGTGAGAGTCAAGCCCGCATCCTTCACCGGCGGCGTGGTCTGGAGCTCCAGTGACGAGACCGTAGCCACCGTGGACAAAAACGGCATTGTCACCGGCGTGGCCCCCGGCACAGCCACCATCACCGCAACCTCTGTGGACAAGCGCAGCGACGGCACCGCCTCCTCCGCCTCCGTGGAAATCACCGTAAAGGCCCTGGACAGCCTAGATACTGAAGTCCGGGTCAGCGGCCAGATCACCCTGGAGGACGGCTCCGCCCAGTGGGTGGACATCGACGTGAACTCCCTGGCCACCACCAAGCTGGCAGACGCGGCCACCTCCTTCACCGCCGGCGGCATGTCTCAGGGCAAGCTCTATGGCACCGACAGCGATTTCGAGACCGACGGAGCGGGCTTCTATGTGGTAGACCCGGCCAGCAACTATGCCCAGAAGACCCTGGGTCAGGTCAGCGCCGACGACGCCCCTCTGGACGTGACCAGCGTTCCCTTCCGCCAGGCCACCAGCACCGGCGGCAAGACCATTGACGCCTTTGGCGCTCCCTTCTATGTGACCAACAACCAGCGGATTGTCATGAACGCCAGAGATGAAAACGGCGAGCCGGATCTGGATATCCGCGCCCTGGACGATGACGTGTCCTTCACCGGCTACAACCTGTCCACTATGGCCTTTGTAGGCTTGGACGACTGGGGCGATCAGGAAGTACTTATGTTCCTGTCCCTGGGCAAGAACAGCAGCCTGTATATCATCTTTGCCATGGTAGACACGGTGGATGAGTTTGGCGACCCCTGCTACACCTTCATGGGCACCGCCTTCGGCTACACAGACCTGATGCTTGAGGATACCCACAGCTATTCCGTGGCCTACGACCCGGACACCAACTTCCTGGTAGTTGCCGACAGCACCGACGGCGGCGCCCTGTACTACATCGACCTGAACAATCCCACCTTTGAAGGCGGTGAATATCCCACGGGTAAGCTGGGCTATCTGCCGGGCGTGCGCAGCATTTCCTCTCTCTACGGCGATCTGGATCTGTGCCAGCGGGTGGAGGATCTGGACGGCCGGGGTATGGGTGTCTTCCAGAACGGCAGCGCAATTCTGCAGTCCCTGCCCATCAGCCTGAACACCTCCCTGGAGACCCTGGAGCGCTTTACCGGCAAAACCGCCGCTGAGAACGCCCAGAACGCGATTGGCGGTGCTCTGAACTCCGTCGTTGTTCCCGAGAAGAAAGCGGAGAAGCAGTCCGACTCCAATACCGTGACCCTCCAACTCACCTCCGACCAGGCTGCCGCCAACGGCAAGCTCACCCTGACCTACGACACCGATGCTCTGGTGCTTCAGAGCGTGAAGGGCCTCAACGCCCAGGCATTTGCCTGGAAGGAAAGCAATGGCGCCGTGGTTCTGGGCTACGCGGATGATACCAGCCTGCCGGCAGGAACGCCCATAGCGGAGCTGACCTTCACCCGGAAGACCGGCCTTGTGAGCAACGTGACGGTTCTCTGGCAGGAGCAGATTCCTGGAAACTCCGTCGAAAAGGAAATCGTGACCATCTTCTGCCGCCAGGCGGACTGCCCCTCCAAAGGCTTCACCGACCTGAAGCAGGATGCCTGGTATCACGACTCGGTGGACTATGTCCTGAGCTTCGGCTTCATGAAGGGCACCAGCGCCACCACCTTCGATCCCAACGGCGATACCACCCGGGCCGCCATGGCCACGGTGCTCTACCGGATGGCTGGCTCTCCCCAGGCCACCGGCTCCAATCCGTTCACCGACGTGAAGGAAGGAACCTGGTACACCGAGGCTGTAAACTGGGCCTACGAGAACGGCATCGTGAAGGGCGTAACGGAGGAGCTGTTTGCTCCGAACAGAGCCATCACCCGCCAGGAGGCCGCAACCATGATCTACCGGTTCAGCGGGGCATACCTGGGCGCGGATGTGAGCAATGAAGCAGATCTGTCCGGCTTCCCCGACAGCGCGAATGTCCAGCCCTACGCCCGCCAGGCCATGGCTTGGGCTGTGGAGCAGGGAATCATCCTGGGCAGCGACGGGAAGCTGAAGCCCCAGTCCCAGGCCCTCCGGGCCGAGTTGGCCGCCATTCTGATGCGGATCCATACTCTGGTGATGCTCCCTGAGCAATTCTGACAAAGCAAGGCCCCGGCGGAGTGCCTCCGCCGGGGCCCCAGAGGACTTGCGTTTGGAAAGAAAAACTGTTATAATGAGGCCAAATCATCAACAAGGAGCGATGCCTGTGGAACTGATTATCTATCAGCACCCCTGCTGGCTGCTGGAAGCGGCAGAGCTGGTGCATGGTTTGGTCAATCATACTCCCGCAGGAACCATGGTCGGGGAAGGGCTGTACTGCATTCCCAAGGACCGACTCCGCTCCATCCAGGCATCGGCCTGTTCCGGTATGGATCCGGAGGATCCCCGGGTTCGGTTCTATTTCGAGGATGTGCCCCTGGAAGGGCTCAGCGGCCGCGGCTCCTGCCTGGGTTGCACCATGCTTTACAGCTATCTAGCCATCGAGCACTCCGAGCCCCAGGCTTATGCCCAGGCCATTTCCCAGCGCTGGGCCCAACGCCAGCGCGACGGCTTCCAGATCAATGGCATTGACGAGTTCACCCTGGACTTTCGTGAGGACGGTCAGAAGAACCTGTCCCTGGCCGAAGAGCTGGCAGGCCTGGCAATTCCGGAGTGGTATCGGATGCGGCTTTTGGAGGTGCTCTCCGCCTTTGACCTGCACCTGGACCGGCTGCTGGAAATCTTAAGCCCGGTGACTCAGGCTCTGCCAGGGCTTCTGGAGCCATGGACCAGTCGAATTCCCCAGCTCACCGAGCACTGGCAGCGCGCCTTCCGGGAGAACTCGCCGGATTCCTTCTTTCTCAGCCGGGTTCGTCTGTCCGACACCCGTATTGAGCGGATGGAACTGGCCTTCCGGTTTTTCTCCCCGGTTTGTTCGCCGGGCCGGTATGACAACCGGCTTCGCAGCACCCGGTTTCACATGGGCGTGTATATCGACCCTGCCGGAGAGCAGCCCGAGGGCCAGACCATCCCCAACGAGGGAGAGCTGGAAGCCCTGCGGCTCCTGGCCAATCCGGCTCGGATTCAGATGCTGCGGCTCATGCGGGATGAACCCATGAGCGGCCAGGAGCTGGCCCAGGCTTTGGATCTGAACTCCGGTACGGTGTCACGGGATCTAAACAGCCTGAACAACGCCCGGCTCCTGCTGGTCGGCAGCTCCACGGGTGCCAGACTCAAATACCGCACCAATCTGGCGGCCGTCCGCCAGATTTTGGAGCGGTGCTCTGATTATCTTTTGAAATATTAATTCCATCTTCTTCCCCTGCTCGGGCTGTCTCACTAAGAGGCAGCCCCGAAAGAAATACAGCGCCCGGCTCTTGCAAAGAGCCGGGCGTTGGCGTATTATTTAAGTGTGAAATCAAACAATCCGCAAGTAGAGTATACAGCATACGGGACTGGATATCAAGTCTGCTTGCCCATGAATTTAGAAATCAAGATCCCGTCAGACGAACCAGTGAGATTACTCAGCCCGGAGGGAAAATCTGCCCCGGATCATAACACCATCGCCCGGTTCCGCAGGGAACATTTGCCCTACGCGGTGGAGGATCTGTTGAACCAGATGGTGAAGCTATTGGTGGAATGCGGAGAAATTTCCTTTGAGGAATCTGTGGTGTTCATTGATGGCACAAAAATCGAAGCCAATGCCAATCGGTATTCATTTGTCTGGAAAACTGCCGTAACAAAGAGGCAGGTCAAGCTGGGGGAAAAGATCGCAAGTGTGCTGCCGAAGCTGCTGGCCGTATCCGACACTGGGATTACCGAGCCCTCGCAGATTACACTTCAGAAACTGAAGAAGCTGAGGAAGCAGCTATATGCAAAAAAATTGGCTAACAATGTGACGTTTGTCCGAGGAAAAGGGCACCACAAGTCGGGTTTGCAGAAAGCCATTGAAACCATAAACAGCTGGCTGGAACGGTTAAAGCGGTACAATCTGGATATCCACATCTGTGGAGATCGGAACAGCTACAGCAAAACCGATCCGGACGCGACCTTTATGCGCATGATTGTTAGGCAAAAGTATCTCTGCGATTTAATAATATAAGTAAATAAATATATTTTATATAATAATATATTAATTTACTAAATTTATTAATCATGAAAACGTCAAATCGTGAGCCAACTTTCAAAACGCTGCAGACAGATATGCTCTTGCCAAATAATAGAACCGTGGAAAACCAAATTAATAATTAATCCAATTAATAAATATAATATATCTCCTTTATTTATACATAGTTTTAAGAAGCCTTCCAACAAAGTGACAAATAAAACTGCACTAAACAAAATCGCCAAGTATGTTGGACGTATGGCGTAGGAAACTTTTACGCCATGTTCGCACTCCACTAGCGTCCCCTTCATATATAACGTTAAGAAGGCTCTATTTGCTGTTCGTGCAACACAGACATGTAATTGAAAACTGTCTTCGTGCACCGTATCTCTAATAAATCTGTGCTGTATATGACGCCTTAATATCTGAACGGCATCGTCCTTAGAAATGGAAAGTTTTATAACCTTTTTTTGAAACATAATAAATTCACTCATAAGCCTTAACCATTTGCCTTCCGCCAAACGAGTTGTAGGGGCTATTATACCAGTTTATTTTTGCCTTTCCGTATGTCCATTTTTTTGCGGTGTATCATACCGCGTGATGTTAAAGCCAGCGGATGCGGACATGAAACCATTACCGCATATAATATCAGAACGGACTCCATTGGTAGCCCGAGCGCCGCCTTCAATATCTGCTATGCCATTAAATGTAGCACCGTAAAAATTGCCACAAAAATCCTCGACGTTTTTGACGCCATAAACATATCCTTTTGTCACGCTATAATCATATGGAATTCCAGATGCACCAGCAGAAAAGCCCCAGAAGGAATACATGCAGTACTTGTCTGCATCCATTACAATACTTGCTCCTTGCACATAAGATAATCCTAGTATTGAAAATATCCAAGTATTTTCTAAGAATACCATACAATCATCAGACATTTCTGGCAATTCTTCAGGAGAATCTACTCCAAAAAAGGCTAGCATATTTTCTATGTTCTGACCGGCTTTTTCTTTTGCATCCTCATCTGCATATCCGAATAGATCTGTTCTGCTTGCTGGATTATTTCTACAATATGAAAACATATTGTAGCCGATGAATCCCTGCCCGGTGCTTGCATAGGCGTCCGCATTGATAAACCGACCAATTGCAGGATCATAGTACCGACTCTGCAGGTAGTAGAACCCTGTATCTGCATCGTGATAATACCCACGATATTGCAGAGGATTCACATCCGCCATGGCACCAGAGACATATTGGGGTTTGCCGTATGGGTCGTAATGATAGCGGGCCACTTCGCGTCCCGTGCCGTCGATCAGCTTCATCACATCCCCCTGGAGATTGGTGATGTAATAATAGGTCTGTGCCGTTCCGGAACTGGCGGTGTAGGTCAGGGCATATGGGGCCCCCTGGGTGTCGTAGGCGAAATCCAGGACTTCTGTGGTGACCGTCCCATCCTCCGCAGTTGTGGTGATAGTTTCTCGAAGCAGTCTGCTGCCGGCATAGAGATAACTGTGCTCCTCCGTAACGGTAGATACCAGAATCCGCTTGTCGACGCAGCCGGAGCTGTTCGTATCCTCGAGGCTGTACTCAGAAATGGGAGGTTTCGGGTCGATGGGGACGGTGATGACGGGGGACTGGTAGGTGGCTCCGCAGCGGCTGCAGCGGTAGTAGACGTACTGGGTGTCTTCTCGGACTTTTACGTAGTTGTGCCCCAGCTTGGCTACAGTGTTGTCCCGGTAACTGTAACCACAGGTGCATTCGTGGAGGGTGTAGCCGTCTGTGGTACAGGTGGGGGCCACTACGGTTGTGGTATAGTTGTGGGTGTGATCGGTGCGGGTAGCGCCGCAGCGGGTGCAGACGTATACCACGGCTGTATTGGAGGTGGTTTGCTGGTAATCGTGGCCCAGGGCGGGGGTTTCGTCTGTCTCGTAGCTGTCCCCGCAGGAGCACTCGTGGAGGGTGTAGCCCTTTTCGGTACAGGTGGGGGCTACCACAGTGGTTTCATAGTGGTGTTCCTTCACCCACTCATAGGTCTGGCGGGTCACCTGTTTCTCCGTCCGCAGGCCGTTCAGATCGTAGGCGTAGGTGATGGAGGTGTCCACGTTGTCCGCCGAGGTGCGGGCGGTAGCCAGCTGCCGGCCGTTTTCCCAGGAGAAGTACCAGCGGGTGCCGTTGAAGTAGCGGATGGGGTTGCCGCTTTTGACGGACCCGTAGAGGAATTCACCATTCCCAGACGGGCTGGGTATGATGCTTTGACCTTCATATAAGATTTTCTCACCATTAAATTCGGTCAAAAGGTCCGGCCAGTTGCTGTTGCCGTAGGTATAGGTGTTGGTATAGTCTTCGGTGTGATGGTAAAGGCCGCTTACATTTACTCGCGTCACATTGCCTGCTGAATCATAGGAGTAGGTGTAGTTGAGATCATAGCCAGGGTGGCACGCGCGGACCAGCTGGCCCTGGGTGTCGTAGGTATAGAGGGTTTCAGCATCTGTATTTTCCTGCTCAGATTTGATATTGCCGTTGGCGGTATAGGTATAGCGGTAGGTTGGCGCGCCGGTAAAACCAGAATAGGACAGGGAAGAAATTTGCGTAGAGGTCTGGTTTCCAGAGATGGTGCGGTAGCCGTATGCCTTTTGGTAATGTAGGGTAGAACCGGTTTTGGCGGCGGTGCTGGAGAGCCGCTTGATGCCGTCGTAGGAGAAGTTGAGATTGTCTCCGTTGGCGGTTTTCATGCTCTTCATGCTGCCGTCGTTGTTGTTGTAGGTGTACGCCTCTGAGAAGGTCTGGCTGCCAATCTGATAGCTCTGCCCGGTCATCCGGTTGTCGGTGTCGTACTGATGTTCCGTCCGGAGGACGGTCTGCCCGTCTGAGACCTGGCGGCTGCGGATCAAGCGGCCCAGGGAATCGTATTCGTAGAGGTAGTCATCCAGAACGTTGCCGTCGGGTTCCAGAACCTTGCAGCGGCCAGTGTTTCCGTTGCCGTCGTAGATGTAGATTTCGGTGTAGTTCAACGTATTACCGTCATCATAATGGGCAATGGTGGCCACCCGGCCATAGCGGTCATAGGTATAGACCTCGTAGTCTCCGTTGGCGTAGGTCATTTTAGACAGATACCCGTTGTTCCCGGCATATTGGTATTTTGCCAGGGCAACGCCAGTGCTCCAGTTGTCCACGCCGTCAATGGTCTCGGAGGCAGAGGAAGACCCCTGAACCCGGACCTCGGTGGGATTGCCCCAGACGTCCAGGGAGGTGTGATACCTTTGCCAGCGGGTAGTGGTGCCAGAGACGGCTTTGCGGCTGACGTCGCTGAGGAGACCGTTGGTATACCCATAGTATAGCGCAACTTCCCCGGAAATGTAAGCCAAATTTGTACGGTCTGTGTTGGGAAGATAGGTATAGTTGGTCCGGACCAAGGTGTCAGATCCGTTGACGGTGGCCTTGTTGGAGATGCTGGTGTTGCGGCCCAGGCTGTCGTAGGTGTAGTTGCACTGACCGCCGTTGGCGTCGGTGACACTGGCGGTGTGGTCCCGGTTGGGGGTGTATGTGGCGGAGGTTTGGAGATAGACGCCGGTGTTGTCTTTCTTCCGCAACTTGGTACCGGTGCTGTTGCCGGATTCGTCGTAGGAGGCGGTGACGGATACGTTGTCGTTGGTGGCCTTGGTCATGTTATGATTGTGGTATTCGTACTCATACGTGCCATATCCGCCAGCGACCTGCTTGGTCAGGTCCGCGCCGTCGTACTGGAAGGTCTCGTCGCTGTTGCCTGTGGAGGTGGTGGCGCGGAGATTGCCCTCGCTGTCGTAGGTGTAGGTCTGGGCGGGCTCTTCCACCAGAGAGATGTCGTCAAAATGGCCGATGTTGACGTTGTAATCATAGGCCGTGGTGACGGTGATGGTGGAAACCGTGGCGTTTTTCTGCTTGGGGACCACGAAGCCGGAGGCATATTGCCAGTCGGTGTAGTTGGCGTCGAAGGGGACGTAGTGGAAATCGGGCTCCAGGCTGGAGTTGGTATAGGAGACCTTGGCGATGAGGCCGAAGAAGCGCTTGTTTTCGCTGTTGTCGCCCTTCATCTCGGAGGCGCTGGCGCAGTTGGGGGCAGAGTAAGCCTGGGCCCAGCCGGACAGGATATAGGTGCTGTCGGAGGACTTGTAAATGGGAACCACTTGAGATGCCCGGCGTTTGTCTGTGATGGCGCCGGCGATATACATACTGAAGCCCTCGCGGGCGCCGTCTTCTTTTGGTACGATATCGCCAGGGCCATAGGTCCAGTAGGTGGAATTTTGGCTGGGATTTGGTGTCGTGCCGTTCCACAGCTCGAAAGAGCCCAGCTGGACCAGGTTCGCGGTGGAAGCGCCGCTTTCGGAGACGTCGGATTTGGTTTTCTCCAGCTGGAGATCGTCAAAGGCGCCAAAAGCGCTGGCGTTGCGCTGGATGGCATAGACCCGGTACCAGCCGCTGGTGGCGGGAGTGTAGCTCACCTCCAGCCGGGACCAGCCTTGGTTCACGTCCCGGGAGGTCTGGAAATTCAAAAGCTCACTGGAAGCAAGTACCTGGCCGGAGTCGTTCCGGAACTGGAGGATCATGCCGCCGTCCTTCCCGTAGCGGGTGACGCCCACGGTGTTGGCCCAGGCGGAGAAGGTGTAGCTGACGCCGCCCGTGAGATAAACCCGCTGATACATACCAGCGTGGCTGCCAGCGCCGGTGGGGGAGACCTTTCCGCCGTAGATGTAGGTTTTCATAAGGGAGTTGCCAGTGTGGGGTTTCACGGCGGGGCTGACCTCGGTGATGCTGTTGCGGAGCGCGGTATTGACCAGGGAGCTCTGCTCGGACACGGCGGCAGCCCAGGAATACCCGGTGGTGCTGGCCTGCTCCAGGCCGCTGTTGTTCAGGAGGTTTTGGGCCAGATAGCCGGTAGCCGCCGCACCGGAGAGGCGGTTTTTCGTCTTGGTCTTGGAGTTTGCGGTGTAGGAGGCGGTGGATACCCCCAGAATTTGGGAGCGGTCGGTGTTGAAGTTGACAATGTTGACCGTTTTGCCGGTGTGGTCGAAGGTATACCGGACCACGGTGTCGTCTGCAGTGTCTGATGTTTGATCCGGGCCGTAGAAGCGGTACTCTTTCATCTTGGGACCGAATACCCACAGGTGCCACCGGCTGCCCACGGTTTCAGCGGCGGTCAGGGAAGTGGCTGCAAATTCCCGCACCTTCTGGACACAGACGGTGCCATTGAATTTGGCGTAGGCAAACCCGACGCCGCCTTTTGCTTCTTCGTCATAGGCTTTCAGCATGGAACCGGCGTTGTCATAGCTGTACATGGCCTTTTGGCCGTCGGGGAAGGTGACGGCTGTCAGCTGTTTGTATCCGCCGATGGAGGTATACCCAAAGCTGGTCTTCCGGCCTGCTACGTCGGTGATGGATTGGAGGAAGCTGTCTGCATAGCTCAGGGTGAACAGAGTCACGGGAACGTCTGTGGCGCTGCCGTTGTTGTTGATCCGGATGATCTTGGTGACCACGTTGGCGCTCCCACTGGCGGGCTTCCAGGCGGCAGATCCGGCGCTGTACTCTTTGTTGTTATACAGCAAGTAAATGGCATTGCTGTCGGCGTCGCGGATCTGGGTGAGGTAGCCGTTGTAGAATTCTTTGACGTTGTCCTTTTTGTCCTTTAGCCGGAAGGTTGCGCCGTCGACCTCCAGGGATAAGCCGAGGCCGTCTTCATCTTCATAGGGACTGCTCTTACCGGATTTCTGGAAGTAGTGCTCGCTTCCGTCGGCATCGTTGTAGACATAATATTCGCTGCTGGCGTCTTCCGTTTTAACTGTAATCTGGCGGATGGATTCCTGAATGGAAAGCTTCCAGCCAGCACCGGAACGCATGCCGGTGTAGTTGACGGTATGGATACCGGCGGCGTCGGAATCCACGAAATACCGGTTGCGGTTGGCAGAATTGAAGTAGCAGGTGATGCCAAAGGGCAGGGTATTGCTGCTGGAGGAGACTACGGTGTTGGCTAAGGTCAGCTGGGAGGTGTAGTCGCTGATGTAACCAGTACCGGCTCGGCCAGCGGAGACGTTTTGGTAGGTGTAGTATCCTTCGATCCCCACGTTGTTCCGATAGTACACGATAAATTTGGGAATTTTTTCGACATAGTCTGTATGCGTATAAAATGCAACGTTAGCATAGTTATTATATGTAACATTTGACAGATAGTATGGTGTGATGGCAAGGAACCGGTCTCCAGGATCTTGTGAACCATACCAGCTGGTGACAGAACGGCTGATATCCCACTTGATGTACTTCCCTTGGTCTCCTGTGGGATAGAGTTCTGCATAATCTTCGACGTCACCATAGGCAGGTGCTTTGTCCCACGTAATTTCAGTGAGCCAATTGGCGTATTCGTCCGCAGTTTCTTTTGTGGGAACGCCGCCTATAACGGGGCGGATCTCACCGTAAAATTTGTCTATGCCCTCGCTGTCGTAGTTCATTTTGAAGAACTCAATTGTTGCACGAACTGGTGAACAATTTTGCGGAATTTGCGGCAGAGTCGCAATGTAGATGTAGCCGTTGTAGTGATATGCGTAGTTGCTTCCAACATACATGTCGCTTCCGTAGCATGGGCGGTATATGTCGCTCTCGTCCACAAAGTTTGTAATGATTCCTGACTGCATCTTGGTTGTAATGATCACAAGTGCAGGATCAATCGTAACCGGTAACACGCGATCGGATGCATGGATCCAGTCAGCGTCTGCAGTGACAGTCAGAAGAAATCCGTCTGAAACTTCCGAAATGGTATACGTGACATCCTGAGAAAATGCTCCGGTGGCGTCCACCATATTGGGGGCCGGAATTTCATAAATTGATACTCCTTCTGCATTTTTCAACAGGATGGAGCCGTCCTCCTGTTCAGCAGGGGTCAGGCCATTCAGCGACAGCCGGAAGTGGTATGTATAGCTGGACTGAGGCGCACGGACGATGATGCTCTCTTTGATGTTGAAGCCAGCGGTGTCATACTGCAGGTCCACGCCGGGGAGAATGTCGGGGTAGAGGACGCTGGAACCCAGCCTGGGCAGCTCGACCTGCTCTGAAATTTCGGCTGTGGAGGGATCTTCCAGAGAGAGGGGAGCGATTTCCTCGTGCGCATTGGTCACCTGGGCCTGGGATTGCTGCAGGATCCCGGCAGAGGGGGCCGGCGCAGCAGTCACGGCGGGGGGTTCCGTGCTCTGGGGCTGGGTCGCTTCTTCCGTGGGAGGCGCAGTGGGATCCTGGGATTCTGTGGGAGGAAGGGGCTCTTCCTCAGACGCCTGGGTAGGAGCCAGGGAATCCTCGGAAACCTCGGGAACCTCGGCGTCGGGTGAGGTCTCCTCATCGGCTACCGTCTCAGGCGGTGTGGAAGCATCCGGATCTGTGCTGGGTTCAGGCGCTTCCGTGGGCTCTTCCGTGGGCTCTTCCGTAGGCTCTTCCGTAGGCGCTTCCGTGGGCGCTTCCGGAAGGGATTCGGCAGGGGGTTCCGACGGGGCGGGGTCCTCTTGTGGGCTGTCTGCCTCTGACAGGGGGGCGGCCAGCAGCTGCAGAGCGGTGTTCTCCTGCATCAGGGACATGGAAACGCCATACTCGCCCCATTGGGAGGAGAAAAGTTCCTTGTCCGGGGTGAAGACAGATGCAAAGGACTTGGACTCCATGCCGTTGACAGCGGAAAATACCGCGGAAGACTCGGTCCCCTGGAGGGAAGTGGACGGGGTGAGGGTGTTGTCGATGTCCACCCAGGCAGCGTCATCACCGTCACCCAGGGCATAGTGGACGGGCATGCCGTAATTCACCGCAATGTAGCTGCCGTCAGAGAGGCGGTAGTGTTTCTCGGCCTGGGTGCGGAGGCTCTCCACTTCTCCAACGACAGACAGGGGAGCATCCTGTGGCGCTTCCGGGGCGGGGTCCTGGGAAAAAGGCTCTGTGTATGCGGGGTCAGCCTCCGCATCCGTGGCCCAGACGTTGGCGGGGAGCAGCTCAAAGAGCATGACAAAGGTGAGCAGCAGGGATAAAAACCGCGGGAACCAGGTACGTTTCATAATGATCCTCCAATTTTTCTCTTTGTTTTTTATGGATGGTGGTCGGACAGGATCTGCGCTGCGGTCCTCCTTTCTGAATTGGTATGAATTCTTGGCTAGGTGGCGCGGCATTGCGTAACTGTAGAGAAGGGCGCTGCCAGATAACGGGAAAGCTTCAGTCCATGGGGGATCATTGCCAACCGTTGTCGGCAGCGCCGGGTTTCTAACAGAACTAAGTTAATATTAGCGGGCGTGTCATAAATTGTCAAGAAAAAATTGGAAAAAATCCATGCTTCTTGACAAATTTGCCTTTGGTTTAGAAGGGTTTCAAAATCTATAGCATGTTATGTTTGCTGAAAACATGACCCAGACGGGCATTAGAAGGTTGTATATTGAATGAATGCCATGGAAACGAGGTTTAAGTGGCCTGGATTCTATGGCATCTTTTGTTGATTGTTTTGTGCTACCGGTGACGTAGTATCCGCGATGGTGGGAGCTGATTCGTAATGAGGGGATGCTCTTTTTATATCCATCATGATAGCCCGTGTGAAAAGCGCGGACTGGAAGGGGCTTTCATACCCGTATTTTTGAAGTGCTTGCCAGGCGCTACAGCACTGAGGTGAAAAGAAATCTGGAAAAAAATAGAAACTGGCAAAAAAACAGGCTTGCAATGTGCGGCAAACTATTATACTATGTAAATGAACTGGCAGCTGAGTTTTGAGAAATACCGACATTCTCTTACTTGGCTGCCTGGAGATTTAGATAGGAAAGGATGAAAACAAGGTATGAGGAAGAAACTGATTGTGGCTCTGTTGGCATGTCTGCTCGTTGTGGGGTTGACGCTGCCAGCTGGAGCAGCCAGTGTGGAGGGCCCTGTGATGGGGGACGCCGCACTGACGGACGGTGCTGTCACAGTCACCTTGCGGCTGCGGGGAGACAGTGGCGTCACAAGCGGCTCTTTGGAGCTACATTATGACAGTACACTGGTGTATCAGGACGCACAGGCAACCCCAACACTGGTAGACGTCCATATGGGAACCCCGGGTGTGGTGTCCTGTGCATGGACCAGCCAAGGGGCTGAGGAAGATCCGATGCGATTGACCCTGACTTTTACCGGTGCAAAAAACGGAACCCATTCCTTTGACGTGAAGAACATCCGGGTGTATGATGCCAACTATCAGGCCATTGCCCAGGAGGATGTTTCCATCCAGCTCTATGTGCCCTGCAGCGGTGAGGATTGCCCCGCTGCGAAGTTTACGGATCTCAATCCCCAGCTTTGGTATCATGAGGCGGTGGACTATGTCCTTGCCAATGGCATCATGGAAGGCATGGGAAATCAGAAATTTGCACCCAATGTGGGGCTGACCCGGGGCATGCTGATTAAAATTCTGGGTACCCTGGCAGGCATGGACCCCAGGGCCTATGAGGCGCACAGTTTCCAGGACGTGCCAGCCAGCGCATGGTATGCTCCGTATGTGGAGTGGGCCTGCCAGAACGGCCTGGCCAGAGGCTACGGCGACAACCGGTTTGCACCAAACCGCTTAGTGAGCCGGGAGGAGATGGTGACGTTCCTGTACCGCTTCTGGCAGCTCCAAGGCGGCAGCTGGACGGTGGACGACACGGCCTACCGGAGCTTTTCGGACCGGGACCGGGTCTCCCCCTTTGCTGTGGAGGCGATGCAGTGGGCGACTGATATGGGGATCATCCATGGCATGGGGGACGGGCGCCTCTCGCCCCAAGGCATGAGCAGCCGGGCCCAGGCGGCCAAGGTGATCCTGGCATACCAGGGGCTCAATTGACAAAGGAGGGGGAGAATTCATGAAATTTCATCATGCAAAGCGCGGGCTATCTGTGCTATTGGTGTTGTGTATGCTCCTGACCGCACTGCCTAGCGGAACCATTTTGGCGGCAGGGAATCCGGTGCATGGTACCCAGACAGATCCGAGCCGGATTTCTGATGCATCCATGAATCTGGCAGCCGGCGCAGAAGGGTTGGAGCCGGAGGAAGCGCCCTATGGGCCGACAGATCTGGTCCGGGTTTTCATTGTCCTGGACGGCAAACCGACGGTGGAGCGAGGCGATTCTACGGTTTCCATAGCCTCTAACCACAGCGCCATGGCCTATGCGGCGCAGCTGGAGGCGCAGCAGGCCCGGGTCGCCAAGCAAATTTCCAGGGAGATTCTGCATGGCGCCCCTCTGGATGTGCGCTGGAACCTGACCCTGGCAGCCAATGCCATTTCGGCCAATGTGCCCTATGGTGAGATGGAGGCCATTTCCAAAATCGACGGGGTTCAGGCAGTTCACCTAGTTCCGGTTTATGAGTTGGATCAGGAAGTGGATCCCAATACCATCTCCTCTGGCAATATGGTAGGAAGCTACACCGCATGGCTGGATGGCTATACCGGTGCGGGCAGCCGGATTGCCGTGATTGATACCGGCATTGATGCAGATCATCCCTCCTTCCGCAGCGACGCCTTTGAGTATGGTCTCCTGGTTGCTGCCACAAAGAACGGCAAGAGTGTGGAGGAGTACGGCCTTCTGGATGTGGAGGAGATTGGGGAGGTCTTGCCGCTGCTGAATGCGTCCAAGGCCTATGACGGCCTGACAGCCGGCCGGCTTCACCACAGCAGCAAAATCGCCTATGGATTCAACTACATCGATGAGAATTTGGACATCACCCATGACCATGACACCCAGGGGGACCATGGCACCCACGTCTCCGGCATTGCCACCGCCAACCGGTATGTGGCAAAGAACGGCGCATCTGGGGTCACCTATTCGTATGCGGACAATGGCGTGGTCGGTACGGCGCCCGATGCCCAGCTTCTGACTATGAAGGTCTTTGGCGCAGGCGGCGGCGCTTATGCCGATGACTACATCGCGGCCATTGAGGATGCCATTCTTTTGAATTGCGATGCCATCAACCTGTCCCTGGGCTCTGCGGCAGTGGGCTTTACCTCTGCTGGCAACGAGTATATGGACGGTGTGCTGGCCAGCCTTTCAAAGACGGATACCGTCGTCTGCATGTCTTGTGGCAACTCCGGGTATTGGTCGGAGCACACCAATACCCCCCTGGGCCTGCTGTATACAGAGGATTCCAACACAGGCCGGGTGGGCTCTCCCGGCGCTTACCCCAACTCCCTGGCAGTGGCCAGCGCAGACAACATTGGCGCCACCGGCGGCTATGTGTGCGTTGGGGAAGAGAAGTATGTGTACAACGACACCGCTTCCGTGGCCTTTGGGACGCTGGACACCTCAGAGAAGGGGTCTGGTACGGCGTATGACTATCTGTTCCTGGGAGATCCGACGGACCCCGAGGATACGGTGAAGTACGGCGGCTCGGCGGAGGATTTCACGGTGTTGGATGTGGCGGGAAAAATTGTGCTGATTTCCCGGGGCGGCGGCGTGAACTTCGCGGATAAGCAGAAGTATGCCATGAATGCCGGTGCAGCCGGCGCCATCATTTACAACAACGAGGCCGGTACCATCAACATGTCCCTGTCCGGCAAGCTGCCCTGTGTCTCCATGCGGAAGGACCAGATGGAATCCATTTTGGCCCAGTCGGTCCAGGATGCGGCGGGGAGCTACACCGGCAGCATGGTGGTTGCCAGCGGTGTGGCAACGGATTTGGAGGCAACCGGCGGCGTCATTACCATGAGCTCCTTCAGCTCGTGGGGCGTGCCTGGGAATCTGACGCTGAAGCCGGAGATTACAGCCCCTGGCGGCAGCATTTATTCCACACGGGACGGCGGCCAATATGGTCTCATGAGCGGCACCTCTATGGCCTCCCCCAGCGCGGCAGGTATGGCGGCTGTGGTGGCGCAGTACATCCACGAAAATCATCTGGACCAGCAGGAGGGACTGACAGTCCGGACCCTGGCCCAAAGCCTTCTGATGGGTACGGCGATCCCCACCATGGATCCCAATGGGGAAGTGGAGTATGCGCCCAGAAGTCAGGGCGCCGGTCTTGCCAATGTGGCCAGGGCCGTTTCCAGCCCCACCTATCTCCTGGTGGATGGTCAGCCCGATGGCAAGGTCAAGGCGGAATTCGGCGACGACCCGGCCCGGACTGGTGTATACGAGGTTTCCTTCCAGGTGCATAATCTCTCGGACCGCCCCGCTTCCTATCAGCTGGATGCCAGTGTGCTGGCGCCTGGTCTGGTGGAGCAGGAGGGGGAGACCTATGTCTCCATGAGTGACGTGACCCTGGATGCCAGTGTGACCTTCTCGGGCAATACCACTTATGATCTGAACGGCGACGGTTCAATTGACCAGAAGGATGTTCTGGCCATTCTCCGCCATGTGACCGGTGCAGAAGGCTTGACCGGCAAGGCCCTGGCTGCTGCAGACTTGGATGGCAGCGGCGCAGTGGAAGCAGTGGATGCGCAGATTTTGGAAGATTTGCTGGAGGGCAAGACCTATGGGGAGCGAACCTTGGCAGATCTCCTAGATCAGAGCCTGATCACCGTACCTGCCCACGACAGTGTGCAGGTCCACGCGTCCATTCGTCTGACGGATGCCGGCCGGGCGTATTTGGAGGAGCATTTTGTCAACGGTACATATGTAGAAGGCTATCTCTATCTCCATCCTCTGGCGGATGCGGAGGGGGCGCAGGGTGTGGAGCAGTCCATCCCCTTCCTGGCGTTCTATGGCAACTGGACGGATTCGTCTATGCTGGACCGTCAGAGATATGCGGAGCATTACTACGACCGGGAGGCGCACGTGCCGTATATACAGCGCTCTTTGATGAACTACTTCACAGTGAAGCTCCAGGGAGTTTCCGGCTCCTTCTATTATGGGCTGAACCGCTATGCCCAGGATCAGTCCTACCTGGCGGACCGGGGGGCCCTGTCTTCCGACCGTGGAGATGCCATTCAGGCGCTGAACTACACCTTAATTCGGAATGCCGCCAGTGTAACCCTGACCATTGCCAATCAGGATACCGGCGAGGTCTATTACAGCAGCGATTATGGCTCCCAGTATGGCGCCTTCTATTACACCAATGCAGGTATGTGGGCGAACGTCAACACCAGCAAAACCATTGGCTGGGCAGGCAAAGACGGGGAGGGCAAGCCCCTGCCCAACAACACCAAGGTGGCAATGACGCTGACCATGGCGCCGGAGTACAATGTGGCAGCAGACGGGACCATTTCCGGCCTGGGCAAGGGTGCGACTTGGTCCGTCCCTGTGACCATTGATAACGAGGCCCCCACGGTCCATCAGTTGTATTTCTCCAGCGATGCCCTGACCGGCAGCAAGCTTTTGAATTTTGATGTTCAGGATAACCAGTACATTGCGGCCATTCAGATCTTCAATGAAGCTGGCAATCAGGCCCTGGCCCGGATTTCTCCCAATCAGACAGAGGCCAATGCCCGGGTGACGGGAAGCGTGGATGTGAGCGAAATCCATGAGGATACGGTGCTGGTAGCCGTGGTGGACTATGCCGGCAACGTCTCAGCCTATGATCTGGAATTGGGCAATGGCGGTGGAGAGGACCCGGGAGACGCCACAACGGGATTCTTTGCCTTCCTGCCGGCCAGCAAGGCCTGGATCAACTTTGACCAGAAGACGACAGAGACCCCCATTGTGATGATGGAAACGGAATTGACCTTTACGGCTGCGGAGCAGGTCAACGGCTACGTATTTGCTACGGATTCTGAGGGTTACTTCTATGTCCTCAAGCACGGCAAGTTTGATCCCCAGGTGATTTGTAAAATCGGATACACCATCCAGGATCTGGCCTACAACCCCGTTGACGGGAAGCTCTATGGCTTGACTGCTACGGGATCGGAAGAGAATTTCCATTATGGCGCCATTGTGGCGTTGGATATGTACACAGGTCAGGTGCAGCTTATGGGCTACATGGAAGACCTGGAGGACGGAGATCCCCTGCAGGTTCTGGCCTGTAATGAAGATGGTGTCTTCTATGGGATTACCGCTTCCAAGAAGAACAGCAAGCTATATCGATTTACCATAGACGAGAAGGGGAGCATCTCGGAGCCGGTCCTGGTGGGGGCGACCGGTTACAAGGCCAATTATCTGCAAACCATGGCCTTTGACCATGATACAGGCAAGCTGTATTGGGCCCAGTTCTATCAGGAGAGTTTCCTGTCCCCCCGGGTAAAGAATTTGCTGGAAGTCAACACCCAGACCGGTGAGGCAACGGTGATGGGCGCTTTGAGCAATGAGACCACGGCCATGTATATCGTCTCCAGCGGCGGCGCGGGATTTGGAAAGACCGATCAAGTTTCCAGTGTGGAGCTGGTTCAAGATACCCTGAGCCTGTACAGCGGCGGCAGTGCCATGCTGGAGGGCTACGTCACACCTTGGAATTTGGCAGACCGGAGCATCCTCTGGTCCTCCAGCAACCCAGAGGTTGCCACCGTGACCTCCACGGGCGAAGTGACGGGCATCCAAGAAGGCACAGCAGTGATCACGGCAGCGGCCAAGGCAGATCCCACGGTGACTGCCACCTGCACCGTGACGGTGAAGGCGCTGAATACCAAGCTGCGGGGCATTGTCCATGACGGAAACGGCGATGGATTCTTCTCCTCCATTGATGCGGATACGGCGGAATTCCAGAAGATTGCCAAAACGCCGGAGGACTTCATCTCGGCTGCAACGGTCGACGGGCAACTCTATGCGGCCACCCAGGGCGCGCTGTATCAGGTTAATCCGGAGGATGGTTATCGCGCTGCCAAACTATGCAACACGGCGGTGCCGTTTACGGATATGGCCCATTCCCCGGCGCTGGATGTGACACTGGCAACCTATGGCTATTACCTCCTGGTGGTGGATCCGGAGGCGGAAGGCGGCTATTTGGGCGCTTGGAATCTGAGCAACATGTTCAACGCCATTGCCGGTATCACCTATGCCGGTCATGACAGCACCTACAGCTACTTCTATCTGCTGGCCAGCAGCGGATCGCTGTACATGATTGGCGTCAAGCCCAGTGGGACGGTCTATGAGCTGTCTCTGCTGAAGATTCTGTCCACGGATTCGAAGTATGCAATTTCCGGTCAGCATATGAACCAGTCCCTTTACTACGATGGAAACACCGGATGGATTTACTGGGCCCGCTATGACGGGGAGAGCAGCTCCAGCCTGGTGGCAATCCACGAAGAGACTGGCGAGGTTGTGGCCCGGGGAACCTTTGCAGATGATGCCTGGCCGGTGGTGGGTCTGTACAGTGCAGAGCCTGCCCAGGATCAAAACCGGACGGGAGACTTCCTGTGGAATCCGGCCATGCAGGTTGCCCAGACGGATATTGCCTTTGAGTCTATGACAATGAGCCCCAACGGCTCTGTGGCCGGGCTAGATCGCTGATCCCCGGCAGAAAGAAGAGGTTGCAATGCATCGTAACAAATTGCTGAGACGGGTTTTGGCCCTGGCTTTGGTATTCTGCATGGTGCTGACAACGGTTCCCGCCGCATTTGCGGCGGAGAACAGCCAGTTTACAGATGTAAACGCCAACCATTGGGCGTACCCCTATATTCAGGATGTGGTATCCCAGGAGCTCTTCCAGGGAACCGGCTCCAATCGATTTACACCAGAAGGGACCATGACCCGAGGCATGCTGGCCACGGTACTGTCTCGTATGGCTGGCGTTGCTGTGGATAACCAGGCGGATGCCGGATTCCGGGATGTGCCGACAGGGAAATGGTACACCGGCGCAGTGGCCTGGGCCGCCCAGGAGAAGATCATTCGTGGCTTTGGCGATGGGACCTTTGGCCCCACGAAGCCTGTGACCCGGGAGCAGGCAGCCACCATGCTGGTCCGATATGCGGACACTATGGGACTGTATTTGCGGCAGACTGTGGAAGCCCAGACCTTTACCGATGAGAGTGCCATTCAGGGCTGGGCCAAGGATGCGGTTCTCCTTTTGCAGATGGCCCAGGTGCTTTCCGGCTATCCGGATGGCAGTTTCCAGCCTGCCAAGAACATCACCCGGGCCGAAGCGGCGAAGCTCATCAGTGTGCTTCTGACTGCAGTGGAAGAGGTTCCCGCGCCTACGGATCCCTCGGGTCCCACCGATCCGTCCGACCCGCCGGATCCCCCGGATCCTCCCGATCCCCCGGATCCTACGGATCCACCGGACCCCACCGATCCACCCCAGCCCATCACAGTCACCTTCTGCGGGGAGTTCTGCACGGTTTTGGTCCATGGCGAGGCTGTAACCCAAGTGACCTTGGAAGCAGGCTGCAACTACCTGGAGTTCGTCCTTCAGGTGGAGCCGGGCTATGAGGTCTATGAAACCCAGACCAGTACCGGTGTGCTGGCCAATCAAAATGGCAACTATATTCTGGGACAGATGACCGGGGACACCACTGTGACCATGGTGACGGGCTTGGAGAAACACACGGTGACCTTTGATCCCTGTAACGGTACGGCTGCCACCAGCGTGGCGGTGGTCCACGGCCAGCCGGTGGAGCGTCCGGAGGATCCTGTGAAAGCGGAAGATACGTTCCAGGGCTGGTACACAGCCGACGGCACGGCCTGGGATTTTGACGCGCCGGTGGAGCGGAATCTGACCCTGTATGCCTATTGGCTCAACGACAGCTATGCAGAGATGGTTCTGTATCTGGATGGCGTCAACGGAGATGACCAGAACGATGGCCTGACGCCGGAGACGGCGCTGAAGACCTTCTCCAAGGCCCAGGCAGTGATGCCTGCAAAGGTGCGCGATGGAATCATCTACATTGTGGATACGGTCACCATTTCCGGCACGGAGACCTGGGATATGGCCGGCAAGGATTGCGTGGTTATGCGCTGGTCCGATTGCCTGACGGACATGATTGATGTGACGTCCGGCCAGCTGACCCTGGCCAACATCATCATCGACGGCAACCGGGAGAACATTCATCTGGGGACCAAGGCCCTGGGCCATTGCCTATATGTGGCAGGTACCGGTGAGTTGACCATCGAGGATGGTACGGTCGTGCGGAACCACTACCATTTCAAGGGCCAGGGCGGCGCCATGTACATTTACTACGGCGGCAAAGTGACCATGAACGGCGGCCAACTGGTGGACAATGAGTCCGGTTATACCGGCGGCGCCATTGGCATTTCGGCCCACTCCAGCGATGAGAAACTGGCCTGCACCTTCATTATGAACGGCGGCGAGATCAGCAACAACCGCTGCGGTTCTCTGGGCGGCGCCATTGCGGCCTCCAGTGGCATCATTTATATGGAGCTGAACGGCGGCCGGATTTCCGGCAATGTGACCAATGCGGCTACCAGCGCTGCGGTATACCACGGGAGCAAATCGGGCTACATGAAGCTGACAGGCGTCTGCTTTGAGGACAATTTGACGGCCAGTGGCGTACCTTCTGCCAGTGCGTATGCCTCCTATGGAGAGACAGGCAGAATTGAGCCAAATGCCAATGGGACCCTCACCTTTGGCAATTACTTGCAGGTCAACAACAGCAATACCAGCAGCGGCAAGCTGATTTATTACACCACTTCCACTGGCTTGGAACACCTGAATGGCTCGCTGGATCTCATGATGAAAAACCTCTACGTAGGCGCAGTCATTTTAGCCGGTGCAGACGGCTATACCCTGACCGAGGCAGACATGGCGAAGATCCATTTGCTGAACGACATTGAAGGGGCCTATCAAGTGGAACTGGATGCGGAGCTGAACCAGATTGTTTTGGCGGAGATCCCCAACAATGATATCATTGTGTACCTGAATGGGGCGTCCGGCAAAGATGAAAATGACGGCTTGACGGTGAAAACGGCAGTCAAAACCCTGGAGAAGGCGAAGCAGCTTCTGAAGGAGCGGGTTGCCGCGGCAGAATCCATTCCGGAAGATGCAAACTTTGTCATTTCTCTGGCTGGGAAGGTGACGATTACCGAGAATACGACCATGACCTTTGCAGACTTTGGCGCAGACGTCAACCGCTGCATGATCCGCCGGGATGCGTCCTTCACCTCCGGGCAGATGTTTGGGGTCAGCGCCTGTGATGTGGTTTTGGAGGATGTGGTAATTGACGGAAACCTGGCGTTTGTGAAAGAGAACAGCGCCTCCATGTTTAGCATGAATGACGGCGCAACGCTGACCATGAACGACGGTGCGGTCATTCGAAACTATGCATCCAAGAATATGGGCGGTCTGTTCTATCTGAGCTCCGGCAAGCAGCGGGGTGATACCACGTTGACCTTCAATGGCGGCCACATTTACAATGTGTCTGGTGGCAGCGGCGCCATTGCGCTGCTGTGGGGTTCCATGATCACGGATTCCTACAAGACCAAATGTGTGGTCAATCAGGTGCTGCTGGAGGATTGTACCTGTACCACCGGTATGTTCTTTGTGCGCACAGGCGGCACGCTGACCTTCAACGGCGGGACCTTCCGGAATAACACCGCCACAACGGCAGGGTCCCTGGCAAGCGTGTGGGGAGAAGGGGTCGCTCAGGTGATCTTCAACACCCCGGATGAAGGAACCGCCATGGACCTCCATGGAGATGTCTACCTGTTAAACGCCACAGAGGACAGCATGGGCAATACCGTTCTGGCAGAAGACTGCGTGGTGTATACCACCGGGCGGCTGGGCTCCAAAATTGGAATTACAGCCACCCTGTCCACCTGGAATACCCCGGTACTGGAGGGCTTGGGTTACACCCTGACGGAAGAGGACCTGGAGCAGGTCTATATGACCACAGGAGATGTGCTGAAGCTGAACCCCAAAACCAACCAAATGATTGTCGCAAAAAGCATGAACTAAATTAGACCAAATTACAACGAGCCTGTTGCAAAATCTTGTGTTTTGCAACAGGCTCATGACATTGGGCGGGTTTTTCAGTTGGAAGCCGGTTCGACATTGCTGGGGGATTCAGGCGTATGCACGAGATCCAAAATCACGGCGCCAGCCAGCTGTAGTCCGGCGCAGGAGGGAACCCAAGAAACGGAGGCGGGGATGCTGCGGCGGCCCGGCGGGGGAGCGTCCAGAGGAGCCGGCGTGAGAGCCGGCTCTGTGCTGAAGAGGACCTTGTGATGGAGGATGCCTCGCGCCTTCAGCTCCCGCCGCACCACCCGCGCCAGGGGGCAGACGGAGGTTTGGTTGATGTCCGCGACCCGGAAGGCGGTGGGATCCAGCTTGTTGCCGGTGCCCAAGGCGCTGATGATGGGAATGCCCAGGTGGTGGGCATGGGCAATGAGGCTGAGCTTACAGGAGACAAGATCAATGGCGTCTACAATATAATCATAGGGGACGTCAAAGAAGTCGGCTTTGTCCTCTTCAGTATACAGCCGGTTGATGGCCCGGACCTGGCAATCCGGGTGGATGTCCCGCACCCGGTCTGCCATGACCTGGGCCTTGTATTGCCCCAGGGTGGAGTGCAGAGCGCAGAGCTGCCGATTCAAATTGGTGAGACTTACGGTGTCATTGTCCACCAGAGTGAGCCGGCCAATGCCGCTCCGGGCTAGAGCCTCAGCTGCAAAGCTGCCGACGCCGCCAATGCCAAAGACGGCAACGTGGCTTTGGGCCAGACGCGCCAGTGCGTCGGCCCCCAGGGCCATTTCCTCCCGGAGAAAAGGGTGTTCCATATACATACCTCACAAAAGAAGGGGGCTGCTGCAGGAAGGGCCGATTTGGCGCCTTCTTGCAGTAGCCCCCACATGAAGTCCAGTGGTGATGGGGTTATCTGGAGCTGGAGTTGGACTGGAGCGTAACGCCAGTGTTGGCCAACTGCACTCCGATTCCGCGGGAGGGAGTCAGGGCCTCGGTCAGGCCGGTGTACCAGGCCTCATAGTCTGCATTGGTCTTGGCGTTGACAATCAGGGAATCCCGGAAGGAGTACTTGCCGGGGCCCACGAAGTACATCAGGTGGCAACCATAGTCCGTTTCCACGATGCCCACATCGCCCGCCTTCCGGCTGGTGTCAAAGATCCAGTCGTTGAATGCTTCTACCATCTGGCCGGGGGCAACATTCTCATACAGGCCGCCGTTGGCGCTGGAGCCGGTATCAGAGGACTTTTGCTGAGCCAGCTCTGCAAAGTGCTCCTCGGTGGGATTGCTCTCAAACTCGGTCTTCAGATCTTCGATCTGCTTTTTGGCGTCTTCCGCAGTGACATTTTCACTGGTGGAGATCAGGATGTGCCGCACATTGACGGTCTCCACATTGGAGTTGTCTCTGGAGTCCAGATACATGGCGACGTAGAAGCCAGCATCATTGCCAGCGGCTATATAGGTAGTATCTCCAGCCTGACGGCCCTCTTCCACCATCCAGTCGGAGAGCACGGAGACCAGGTTGCTCTTCAGCACGTTCTCGTGGAGGGAGACATCGGTCTCTTCCTCAGGTTCCGTGGGCTCTGTGGATTCTGCGGGTTCGGTGCTGTCGGTCGGCTGTTCCTGAGCAGCCTTCTTGGCGGCCTCCAGCTCGTCCACAGCGGCCTTAAATTTGGCGGCGTCGCCCTTGGAGGACTCAGCCAGCTCCTTGGCGGCATTTTCTGCGGCGGTGAGGGCAGCGGCCTTCTGCTCGTCGGTGGGGGTCTCTACCCCTTCTTCATAGTAGTCGCTGGTGTTGAGAAGGTAATACCGGTAGGAGTAGGAGTTGTAAGCGGTGGGATCTTCCGCGCCGTAGGCGTCAATCTCCTCCTGGGAGTAGTCCAGGTCGTTCAGGTACTTGTTGGCGTAGCTGCTGGCCAACTGCTGCACCTTGAGATATTCCCGGTAGCTGGACTCGTTGCAGCCGCGGCCATAGTTGGCCCGGAGCATGGCGGAGGCGCTGCTGTAGCCGTAGAGGCTTGCATAGGTGGACATGCTGGACAGGGCGGTGTCCACTTCAGACTGCTCCTCTTCGCTCAGGGTGTGGCCCTTTGCCACGGCCTCATCGTAGACGGCGTAGGTATTCCGGGCTGTGGTGATGGCGGTGTCCAGGAAGTAGTCGGCCCAGGTGTCAAATTCATCTCCAAGATATTCCTGCTCATCCAGAGGCGTGCCACTGGTGACCATATAGCTCATCATGGAGTTGTTGTTCATGGTGTTGTTGATGGTGTCCAGGTAGTAGTAGTTCAGTTCTGCAGCGGTGAGTTTGTGGTTGCCGATTGTGACAGCCGTCAGGGTGCGGTCCAGCACGCCACTGTTCACGATGGCGGCGGCGGCGATGCCAATGACCATCAGACCAATGACCACATAGAACACAACGGTCCAGACCTTCAGGCGTTTGGCGGATTTTTCTTCTTCTGTGGCGGGCCGCCGCTTGGTCGTGGGGGCGGAAGCCGCCTGCTCCTGGCGGAGCTTCTTTTGGCGTGATGCACTCATTGTTAATCAGATCCTCTCAAATTATCCTTGGGAATTGCGTACCGGCGGGTAATCCGCATAGACGAGAAATATTATACCTGAAAGTCCACCGGGTTTCAAGTATTCCACCGGGGAAAAAACAAAATTGGCTCATTTTTTTTGCTTTCTGGGTGATTTTGGTTCCATACCGGCCCGGAAGGCTTCGATCATTTCACCGGTCAGGCTGTCTGTGGAGTGATCTGTGGGAAGCTCTGCCCGGGGGAACCACCGGGCTTCGGCCAATTCATCTTCCTGGAGGCGGATGACGTCCGGTCCGGCCAAGTCGGCAAAGAAGCCAAACAGCAGGCTGTCCGATACCACCCAGGGCTGGGATTTGTAAAACCGCAGGTGATGGACCAGAAGTCCCGTCTCCTCCAGGACCTCGCGCTGGACGGTCTGTTCAATGGTTTCGCCGATTTCGTTGAAGCCAGCCACCAGGGCATAGCGCCGGAAGCTGCGCCCGGCGTACTTGGTGAGAAGCAGTTGGTCGTTGTGGCAAACAGCGACGATGACCGCCGGGCAGATTTTGGGGTATATGGTACGGCCGCAGGCTGGGCAAACCATGGCTCGCTCCAGCGTGCTGTGTGCCAGGGGGGTTCCGCAGGCTCCACAGAAACGATTTCCGGCGTACCAGCGGCTGAGGCTCTCGCCCACGGCGCAGGCAAAGGCGGTTTCCCTGGGACCATTGGCCCGGTAATTGGACACGGGGGAAAACGTCGGAACCTGGGGTACCTCCTGGGGCAGGTAGTAGCGGACGTCGTCAATGGAGAAGGCGTAGGTCCAGCCAGAGACGTTGGGACACTGGCTGACGGTGGGCAGCTGGAGCAGCTCCGCCTCCCGCCTGGCCAGAACGCCGCCTTCGGTGTAAGCCAGGACCAAATCCCCGGCAGATGGAGGAAGAAACGACATGGGATTGTGGTAGATATGGGGGGAAATATCTTGCAGCATGGGGGGCCTCCTGCATTCAGAGTCGTGCTGACAGGGAGATTGTGATGTCGTGCCGGGGCACCAGATCCCACCGAAAGAGAGGAACCAGCTCCTGAGCCTGGATCGGCTCCGGCCTGGGCAGAAGCCCCGCCCAATGGGCCAGAAGTCCCAGGATTGCCTCGGGTCCCATGTGGTGGGACAGCGCCTCCAGGTCCAGATCGCCATCTCGCTTGGACAGCCGCCGGCCGTCCGGGGCCAGGAGCATCGGGACGTGGTAATAGCAGGGGTGGGGAGCGCCCAGAAGCTCCTGCAGGTACATCTGCCTGGGGGTAGAGGAGAGCAGGTCCCGGCCCCGGACTACTTCCGTCACACCGGCGGCGGCATCGTCTACCACCACAGCCAGCTGGTACACAAAGATGCCGTCGGCCCGGCGGACCAGGAAGTCACCGCAGTCCCGGGTCAGGTGTTCTATGTAGAGGCCCTGGATCCCATCCTGGACGGAAATTTCCCGGTCTGGCACCCGGACCCGCCAGGCGGGGGCGCGGCCAAAAGCGGCTTGCTCTGCCGGACTCAGATCCCGGCACCGGCCGTCGTATACGTAGACCCCGTCAGCGGCATGGGGTGCATCTGCCCGATGCAGGCGGCTACGGGTGCAGTAGCAGGGATACAGGAGTCCGCGGGCTTCCAGCAGCCGGAAGGCGGCCAGGTAAGCGTCGGAGCGGCGGCTTTGGGGCTCGGTCTCCCGGTCCCAAGTGAGCCCCAGCCAGGCGAGGTCCTGGCGGAGCTGCGCGGCATAGCCTTCCCCGGTGCGCTGGGGATCTAAGTCCTCCATGCGCAAAACCAATTCGCCGCCCTGGGACCGGATGGAAAGCCAGGCCAACAGGGCGGAGAACAGATTTCCCAGGTGCATCCGGCCGCTGGGGGTGGGGGCAAAGCGCCCCACCGGCTTCACAGGGCCTCCTCCGGCAGGTCTACCAGGGCAGGGGTGTGACCCAGGGCGGGAATCACCCGCTCCAGCACGTCTGCCATGGCAATGCGCAAGGTGGAGGTGTTCCGGCAGGGGTGCAGCCCCAGATACGCTTGCCCCAGCAAAGGCCGGTCCAGGACCAGCTGCACAAGGCTTTCCCGGTCCTGCAACAGGCACAGGAGGCTGGCGGAGCCGGGTTGGACCCCCAGGAGCCGGTTCAGATCCCCTTCATCGGCAAAGCTCAGGCGGCTGCAGCCCAGCTGGGCGGAGAGATGCTTGGTTTTGAACACCTTATCTCCCTCCATCAGCAGGAGATAAAACTGGGTTTTCTGCCGGTTGCACAGGAAGAGGTTTTTGGCAATGGGCGCGCCCAAAACCGCCTCCACCTGATGGCAGGTCTCAATGTGAAAGGCGGGGTCGTGGTCCACCCGGTCGTAGGAGACGCCGAGACCGTCCAGAAAATCATAACAGGCCATTTCCCCGGGGTCCCGGCCGGGGCCGGTCTGTGGCCGCCCGGTGTAGCGGGTTTGATCCATACTCCAGTCCATGGGGGCCTCCTCAGTATACAATGTTCAGGTCGCTGGCGTCAATCTCCCGGGTGTAGGGATTGCAGCAGCGATTGATGACGTCTGCCACACCCTCCGGATCCAGGATGTAGTAGGAAACGCCGTCCAGCATGTCGGCATAGCCGGGCAGGGTCTCCGTCTGCAAATTCCCCAGGCCGGAGCGCCAGGCAGTGTAGGCAATCCACAGGAGATTCCCGGTGGTGAGGCTGGATTCCGAGGAGGCGTGCATGGTGGAGAGAATCTGAGGGAGCTTTACCAGGTTGGGCAAGGTCAGCCACTGATCCATGCAGGCGGACAGGAATTGCCGCTGCACGTCCACCCGGCCCAGGTCCTGGTCATAGTAGCCCTTGCGGAACCGGACCAGGCCCATGGCCGCGTAGCCGTCCAGTGTTTGCTTGCCTTCTTTCAGGTCAATGAAGAGATCCTGGGAGCTGTCTTCGTAGAACATGTCCATGGGGACGTCAAACTCCACGCCGCCCATGAGATCCACGATGTCCACAAAAGCGTCCAGAGTGATCAGCATATAGCCGTCGGGCCGGTAGCCGATGATGTCCGCCACATAGTCCAGCAGCGCCTCCATCCCCTCCTCGCCGCCGTTGTTGCGGCCGTAGGCGGAGTTCAACTTGGCGTCGTTGCCGGAGGCGGTGTGGGTCAGGGTATCCCGGGGCAGGCTCACCAGGGTCACGGCCTGCTCTTGGGCGTTCAGGTACAGGAGCATCATGGTGTCGGTCCGGGTGCCCTCCTGGTCGGTGCCGCACAGGAGCACCGTGGCGGCGCCCTCTTTCCGGGCGCCAATGGGCTGCGTGGTTTCTGGCATTTGGATGGAGCTGCGGATCCACAGATACACGCCGACTACCAGAGCCAGCAGAACCAGAAGAATGCCCAGCAAAAGCTTCAGACCACGGTGCTTTTTTCTGCGTTTCGGCGGCTTGGCCGGTTTGGCTGGCGCCGGGCGGCGGGGGGCATCGTCCTCCTGGTATGGCTCCCGCTGGTTTCTGCGGGGGGCGCGGGAATGGCCCTGGTCCTGAAAGTCCGCATTGTATGCGGGAATGGCAGGTCCGGGTTCCGTCTCCGGCCCTGGGCCGCGTGGTTCTTCCGGATGACCGTAGTTGTTTTGGTAATTACGCACATCCTGGCCATAGCGGTTGCCATAGTTGGCGTAAAAGTGGAGATCCTCCCAGGGAGCAGGGGGGACGTCCTCGTCCGGCGCCCCTGGGGCGTCGTCGTCCAGGAGCTGATCGGCTTTGCGCATCAGTTCGTCCCAATCGTCATCTTGGTGTGGGGGTTCACGATAGGCCATAGAGCCTACCTCCTTTATCGTTGCTGGATTTTGCAGCTTCTATTGTAGCGCAAACCCCGGGGAAAGTAAACGTTTTTTCCGCCGAGGGAAGATTTTTATGGATTTTTTAATGATTTGTGCTATAATAGCAGTGCCCAAATACCGGGGCAGGTCCCCGGCCTGCTTCTGCCAACCGGAAAGGATGATTTCAATATGGCACTCTCTGCTTCCGCCCCCTGGGTGAATTTTTATGGCAATACGCCCAAATCCATTGACTATCCCCACCTGACTATGTACCAGCTCCTCGCAGACACGGCGCGGCGGTATCCCCAGAACATCGCCTATGAGTTCATGGGAAAGGAGACCGACTATGCCACGTTTCTTCGCCGGGTGGATCTGACGGCCCGGGCGTTTGTCGCTATGGGCATCCACCGGGGGGACCGGGTCACCATCTGTATGCCCAATTCCCCCCAGGGTGTGGACTGCTTCTATGCGCTGAACCGGATTGGGGCGATTCCCAATATGATCCATCCTCTGTCCGCCCCCCATGAGATTGCGTTTTACCTGAATGTGTCTCACAGCAAGGCCATTTTGACGCTGGATCAGTTCTATTACAAGGTAGAGCAGATCCTCCCGGATTTACAAGACACCTGCCGGATCATCATTGCCAGGATTCAGGACGAGCTGCCCGGGGTGAAGAAAGCGCTGTTCCCCCTGACCAAGACGGCCCGGGCGGTGCAGAAGCTGCCCAAGACCGGGTATCTACTTTGGAACGATTTCCTGAACGCCGGCCGCCGCTCCAAAAAGGAACTGCCTCCCGACGAAGGCGTGTACGATGACTGCGGCGCCATTCTCTACTCCGGCGGTACCACCGGCACCACCAAGGGGATCATGCTCTCCAACCTCAACTTCAACGCCTTGGGGTTGCAGACCATTGCCGCATCGGGGTACACTTCCGTGGCGGGGATGAAAATGCTGTCCATTATGCCCATTTTCCACGGCTTCGGCCTGGGAATTGGCATTCACACCGCCCTCATTGGCGGCGCCACCTGCATTCTGGTGCCCCAGTTCAGTGTGAAGCTCTATGCGGAGATCCTGAAGAAGCAGAAGCCCAACCTGATTCCCGGTGTGCCCACGCTGTTTGAGGCCCTGCTCCGGGCGGATTCTCTGGAGGGTGTGGATCTCAGCTTCCTGAAGGGCATCTTCTCCGGCGGCGACTCGTTGTCCCCGGAGCTGAAGAAAAAGGTGGACCTGTTCCTGAAAGAGCACAACTGCTTCGAGCAGATTCGGGAGGGCTATGGCACCACGGAGTGTGTCACGGCTTCCTGCCTCACGCCCAAAGACTATGCCCGCTCCGGCTCCATTGGCGTGCCCTTCCCCGATACATACTACAAGATTGTGAAGCCCGGTACCACAGAGGAGCTACCAGCCAACACCGACGGGGAGATCTGCGTCTCCGGGCCGACGGTGATGCTGGGCTATATGGATAACCCTGAGGAGACTGCCCAGACCCTTCGCCGCCATCCGGAGGGCCGGATTTGGCTCCACACCGGCGATCTGGGCCGCATGGACCAGGACGGCTTTGTGTACTTCCGCCAGAGGATCAAGCGGATGATCATCACCTCCGGCTACAATGTGTACCCGTCCCAGCTGGAGAATATCATCGATGGACATGAAAAGGTGCTGCTGTCCTGCGTCATTGGTGTGAAGGACCCCTATCGGGTGCAGCGGGTGAAGGCCTATGTGGTGCCCATGCCTGGCGTGGAGCCCACGGAGGAGCTGAAGGCCGAGCTGCTTGCCTACTGTGAGAAGCGGATTGCCAAGTATGCGATGCCGCGGGAGCTGGAGTTCCGCACAGAGCTGCCCAAGACTCTGGTGGGCAAAGTGGCCTACCGGGTCCTGGAGGAGGAGGCCAACAGTCAGCTCCGGACGGAGGAACAATGAGCAAACGAATCTGGGAGCTGGATGCCGCCCGGGGGCTGTGCATTTTGGGCATGGTTCTGGTGCATCTGGTCTATGATATCCGGGAGCTGTACAACCTGGCGGATTTTGCGTATCCGGCCATCTTCTCCTTTGTCATGCATTGGGGTTCTGTGCTGTTTCTGCTGATTTCCGGCATCTGCGTCACCCTGGGGCATCATCCGGTGATGCGGGGTCTGGTGGTCTTTGGCTGCGGTATGCTCTGCAGCCTGGTTACGGTAGGCATGTACCTACTGGGCTTCCAGGGCCGGGAGATCATCATCTGGTTTGGAATCCTCCACTGCCTGGGGATTTGCATGCTCCTGTGGCCCTGGTTGGGGCGGCTGCCTTGCTGGGCCTTGGGGCTATTGGCAGCCCTCCTTCTGGCAGTGGGATATGGGTTCCGAAGCATCACGGTGTCGGTTCCCTGGCTGTTCCCCCTGGGCCTGACCACGGCGGAGTTTGCCTCCAGCGATTATTTTCCCCTCCTGCCCAACCTGGGGTGGTTCCTGACCGGCGCCCTCCTGGGCCGGACGGTTTACCGGAAGGGAGAGAGTCTCCTGCCACGGGTGCCGTCTGGCGCTGCGCCGGTCCGGGCTTTGGCCTGGTGCGGCAGGCAGTCTCTGCTTCTCTATCTGCTCCATCAGCCAGTGCTGGCTGGGATTTTGGAATTATATGTGCGTCTTCGGTGATTTTCCCGCGCCACATCACGGCGGGGAGATCATGGGGATGTGATCAACAATCAGGACCAGCTGTGAACACGTATGTTCACAGCTGGCCCTGTACATTGTTGTCCTTTAACTGTCGTATCCCATGGGATTTTGACTTTGCCAGTTCCAGCTGTCCCGGCACATGTCGGCCAGGGTCTTCTGGGCAGTCCAGCCCAGGATTTTCTGACTCTTGGCAGGGTCTGCATAGCACACGGCGATGTCACCGGCCCGGCGGCCTGCGATTTCATAGGGGACCTGGACCCCGGTGGCTGCCACGAAGGTGTTCACCATGTCCAAAACGCTGGAGCCTTTGCCGGTACCCAGGTTGAATACTTCCGTGCCTTTGTGGCTTACCGTGTATTGCACTGCGGCCACATGTCCCTTGGCCAGGTCTACCACGTGGATATAGTCCCGGATGCAGGTGCCATCGGGGGTGGGGTAGTCGTTGCCGAATACGTTCAGATGGTCCCGGCGGCCAATGGCCACCTGGGTGATATAGGGCATCAAATTGTTGGGAATTCCCCGGGGATCCTCCCCAATCCGGCCGCTGGCGTGGGCCCCGATGGGGTTAAAATACCGAAGCAGCGTCACAGACCAGTCGGGATCTGCATGGGACAGGCCGGTGAGAATCTGCTCCGTCATATATTTGGTCCAGCCGTAGGGGTTGGTACAGCCGCCGGTGCGGCTGGTCTCCCGCAGCGGCATTTCGTTGTCGGAGGTGTATACCGTGGCGGAGGAGGAGAAAATGATGTGCTTCATCCCCACTTCCTGCATCACCTTGGTGAGGACCAGGGTGGTGTTCAGGTTGTTGTCATAGTATTCCCAGGGCTTCTCCACGCTTTCTCCCACTGCCTTCAGGCCCGCGAAATGAATGACGCATTCAATTGTATGCTCCGAAAAAATCCGGCGCAGGAGGTCCGCATCCCGCACATCCCCAATATAAGACGTCAGGGTCTTCCCCGTGAGCTCCTCCACGCGGCGGAGCGAGGCGGGGTTGCTATTGCACAGGTTGTCGATGGAGACCACTTCATAACCGCTTTCCAGCAGCTCCAGGCAGGTGTGAGAGCCAATATAGCCCATACCGCCAGTTACCAATACTGCCATTTTGAAACCTCCAAAATTGACCGCCGTGAGGGCGGATTTCATAGGATTATTTTACCCCATGGACTGGGAAAATGCAATAGATGCGCGTGGGAAAACTAGGCAATCGCCTGGATCTGTGGTAGAAGCTAACCATTTTGGCGGAAGAAGGGCATGCCCTATCCAGGGAGGACCCGGGTTACAGCCCGTTTCTTTTTCTGCTGGCTGCGGACCACCACATATACCATCATCACCACAGTAATGACATAGGGGATCATGGAGGTCAAATTGGCATTCATATGGTAGTCCTGGAGGCGATAGCCCAGAGCGTCAAAGAATCCAAACATCAGGGCGGCCAAATAGGCCTTGCCCGGGTTGGCTGCGCCGAAGATGACGCAGGCAAAGGCCACATACCCCCGGCTGTTGCTCATCCCCTCGGCAAACATGGTCACGTTTCCCAGTGCCAGCTGGGCTCCCGCCAGGCCGCAAAAGGCTCCGCAGAGGACGGAGGAGAGCCATTTCATCTTCTCCGGGCGAATTCCCGCAGTTCGGAGGGTGTTGGGCTCTTCCCCGGCGGCCCGAATCCAGAAGCCCCAGGGAGTCCGGTACACAAAGACCCACATCAGGGCTACCAGCCCCCAGGTGAGCAGGATGAACAGGGAACTGCCGTCCAGCACCTCCCCCAAACAGGGGATGCGCTTTAAAATGCCCAGATCCACCTGGGGCAGCCCCACCACAGGCCTGCCCGGCGTGCCCTGGAAGGTTCCCTTCACCTGGAAGAGGGCCCGCAGGAGGAAGACGGTGAGACCGCCGGCAAAGATGTTGAGGGCTGTGCCAATGATGAACTCGTCGCTTCGGAACTTCACCACAAAGAGGGCGAAAAACAGACCCACTAAAATGCCCACCAGGATTGCGGCGGCCAGCCCCAGCCAGGCAGACCCCGCCAGCCAGCTCACGGAGACGGCGGTAAAGGCCCCCATGAGGATCATACCGTCCATCCCGATGTTCATAATTCCGGCGTGCTCGGTCATGAGTCCGCCCATGGCCGCCAGACCCACGGGGGTGGCGCTGCGGAGCATTTGCCGAAACAGCCCGGCGGTTAAGAGATTACCCATGGTGCGCCTCCAATCTGGCGGCAGCCTCCCGCTGGGCCTGGTTCCGGGCGCGGCGGGCCTGCCAGGCGGCGGCAATGCCGCTGCCTCCGGCCATGAAGAAGATGATGACGGACTGGATGATCCGATAGATTTCCCCGGGCACCCCGGCGTGGAGCTCCATGCCGGTGGCGCCAATGCGCAACACGGCGAAGAGGACGCTCATGCCGATGATGCCCACCGGGTTGTAGCGCATGATCATGGCCACCAGCAGGCCGTCGAAGTAAAACTCGTTGCTGATGCCGTCCTGATAGCTGCCCTTGAGTCCGTAGACTTCAAACATCCCCACCAGGCCGCACATGGCCCCGGAGACCGCCATGGCGCCCATGGTGAGGGTGTCCACCTTCAGACCGGAGAACCGGGCAAAGCGCCGGTTCTGACCGGTCATCTTCATCTCATAGCCTGTGGCAGTTTTGCTCATCACGTACCACACCAAAAGGGCCATAATGGCGGCGGCAAATATGGCGGTGGTGAGGGAAGAGCCAGGAATCAGCCGGGAGAACCGGAATTCCGCCGCCAGGGTATCCGTCCCGGAGACTCGATTGCCCTGGCTCGTTTTCCACGGTCCGCTGGACAGGTAGGCGCAGAGATAAATGGCGATGGAATTGAGCATGATGGTGGTGATGACTTCGTTCACCTTCAGCTTGACCTTCAGGGCGCCGGGAATCCAGGCGTAAATACCGCCTGCTGCGATGGCGCCCAAGGCAGCTGCCGGAATGACCAGCCAAGGGGAGCAGCCTGCCAGCAGAACGCCTATGTAAGCCGAGACAATGGCCCCCAGATACAACTGGCCCTCGCCGCCCACGTTGAAGATGCCCACCCGCGCGCCCAGGGCGCAGGCCAGGCCGGTGAGGCACAGGACCATGGTGTATTCCAGGGTGTTGCCGAACTGCCGCTTGGTAAAGGCAGCGGTGAAAAACTCCCCGAGGCTCTCGCAGCCGGTCGCCCCCCGCAGAAGCGCTCCGTAAGCGGCGGCGGGATTGTAGCCCGCCAGCGCCATAATTGCAGCTCCCACAGCCAGCGCCAGGCCCACAGACAGGCCCAGTGCGGCCAGGGAACTCCACCGGGATTTTCTAAGCTTTGCCATGGGGCGCCGCCTCCTTCCGCCGGGAACCGGTCATGTAATAGCCGATCTCTTCTTTCGAAATGGATCCAGCCTGAAACTGGCCGGTGATTTCCCCCTCATACAGGGTGATGATCCGGTCAGACAGGCGGAACACCTCGTCCAGATCTGCAGAGCACAGCAAAATGGCGCAGCCCTGGTCCCGCTTGTCCATGATATGCCGGTGGATAAACTGGGTTGCGCCAATGTCCACCCCTCGGGTGGGTTGGGAAATCACCAGCACCGGCGCGTCGAAGGAAAATTCCCGGGCAATGACCGCCTTCTGCACATTGCCGCCGGAGAGGCTGCCCACGGGGACCTCCAGGCTGGCCGCCCGGATGTCATACTGCTGAAACAGGCGGCCGGCATAGGCGCTGGCTGCCTTCTTCCGCAGGTGGATGCCGAAGCGGGTCAGGAGGCTGCTTCTGTGCTTGCCCATGATCAGGTTTTCCGTGATGTCTGCCTGGCTGGATACGCCGGTGGCCAGCCGGTCCTCAGGCACATGGGCCAGGCCCAGGCGGCGAATTTCGCCTGGGGTGAGGCCCTTGATAGAGTGTCCTTGAATCTGCACGTCACCGGCGGCAATGGGGCGCATGCCGGTAATGGCCTCCAGAAGTTCGCTCTGCCCGTTGCCCTCCACCGCGGCAATGCCCAGGACCTCGTGGGCATGCAGCTGGAGGGAAATCCCCCGCACAGCAGGCAGGCCCCGGTTGTCCCGGACCTCCAGGCGCTCTACGGAGACGAGGGGGTCCCCAGGCGCTCCCTCCTTGGGGAAGGGGGTATGGAGCACCTCCCGGCCGACCATCATGGCGGCCAACTGCCGCTCCGTCACCTGACTGGTCTCCGCCAGGCCCACCAGCTTGCCTTGACGCATGACGCCCACCCGGTTGGAGATGGCCATGACTTCATAGAGCTTGTGGGTGATGAGAATGACGGTCATGTCCTTCTCCCGGACCATGGTCCGGAGGATTTCAAACAGTTCGTCGGTCTCCTGGGGGGTGAGGACGGCGGTGGGTTCGTCCAGAATTAAAATGTCTGCTCCACGGTACAGGGTCTTCAAAATCTCCACCCGCTGTTGCAGTCCCACGCTGAGCGCGCCCACTCGGGCGTCAGGATCCACCCGCAGGCCATATTCCCGGGACAGGGCCTCCACCTGACGCCGGGCGGCAGCCCGGTCATAGAACAGCCCTGCCCGCCGGGGTTCCCGGCCCAGGACGATGTTCTGGGTTACGGTGAAGGAGGGGACCAGCATAAAATGCTGATGCACCATGCCCACCCCCAGGTCAATGGAAGCCTTGGGGTGAAACTGGGCAACTCGCCGCCCCTTGACCGTGAGGCTGCCTCCTGTTGGCGTGTGAATGCCATAGAGGATGTTCATCAGGGTGCTCTTCCCCGCGCCGTTTTCCCCCACCAGGGCGAAAATCTCCCCCTTGCGCACCGTCAGAGACACGTCGTCATTGGCCAGCACACCGGGAAATTCCATGGAGATGTGGGAAAATTCAATCACCGGCTCCTGCAAACAAACCACCTTCCGTTTCCGTCTCAGATTCTCTCTAAAAAAGCAACCCCGCCATGATACGCCCTGAGAGGAAGGCGCGGCGGGGTCAATCCTGTGTGTTCATTATACGAAATCCTGTGCAATTGTCAACCGGGAATCAAGAAAATTCCAGGGCGCCCACAACAAAACATGCCGCCCAGAGGGCGGCATGTTGAGGTAAGCAGGGGATATTACTGGAAGTCCACGGTCACGTTGGTGGTGACAGGCTTCACATCGGGGTTGCTGTTGTTGTCCACAACCAGGGAGCCGTCGGCCATGGCATTGAACAGGGCGTCGTACTGCTCCTGGGTGAAGGTGGTGAACTGAGAGGTCTCCATGGGCAGACCCACGCAATTGTCGGCAGCGCCCAGATACTGGCAAACGCCGGCATAGTTCTGGGGCCAGGTCCAGCCGTTGGCGGAGGCGTCGGTCAGAGCCTTCACGACGGAGTTGGACAGAGCCTTCATAGCGGAGGTGATGATCCGGTCGGAGACATTGGACTGATCCACGTCCACGCCGATCATCTTGCCGTCGTTGGCTTCCGCAGCAGACTGGCAGGACAGGTAGATGCCGCCGCCGCAGGCGAAGACCACCTCGGTGCCGCCCACGTACCAGTTGTCCATCTTGGTGGCGATGTCATCGTTGGGCTGGAAGGAACCGGAGTACCAGTACTTGATGTTGACGTCGGTCAGGTTCAGCTCCTGAGCAGCCTTGTCAGCGCCCATGATGAAGCCATAGCCATACCGGACAACGGCGGGCACGTCAATGCCGCCCAGGAAGCCCAGCTCCTTGTAGCCTTCCTGCACTGCGGCATAACCGGCCAGGTAACCGGCCTGCTCTTCCTGGTAGCAGATGAGGGCGATGTTGGAGGGGACGGTGTCGGACTTCAGGTCGCCCTCGGTCACGTCCAGAGCCAGGAACAGGACCTCGGGATGCTGGGTCGCCACGCTGTAGCAGGCGGGTCCAAACAGATAGCCGGCCATGACCACCACGCCGTAGCCGTCTTTCACGGCCTGGTTGATGGCGTCAATGCGGTCCTGATCGGTGTCGCCCACGGGCTTGTAGTAGCTGCACTCCAGGCCGGCGTTGCTGCAGAACTTGGTCACGCCTTCGTAGGAGTACTGGTTGAAGGAGTGGTCGTCGATGTTGCCCACGTCGGTCACGAAGGCAACCTTCTTGGCCCCGTTGACGTCGGGAGAGGTGTTGTCGTCGTTGTCGGGAGTGGTTGCAGGATCGGTAGCGGGATCGGTGTTGGAATTGTCGGTTGAGGGCTCCGTAGCGGGGTCGCTTGTCTTCGGTTCGCTGCTCTGGCAACCAGCAAACAGGCAGGCGACCATTGCCACTGTCAGCAGCAGTGCAAGGATCTTTTTCATGTTTCTAACCTCCAAAGTATGTATGGCATTGAGACGCTCTGCGGCGTGCATCCGCACATACCGCATCTTATTATTTAACACAGATTTTCATAAAAAGCAACCAGTTTTTTCATATTTGTAGGGAATCACAAGGTTCCCCGGGCAGGTGAAGCGGTTTTCTGTTACTTCATATGCCGCTCGGCGGAGAAGCTGAAGGGCAGCAGCTCCGCCAGGGTGTGGACCTCGTAGGTTTCACCCACGCCGCCCAGATAGATGCGGAAGTCATCCCGGCAGAATTCCCGCATCACCTGACGGCACACGCCGCAGGGCGGGAACAGGCCGGTGATCACGCCGTCCTTGCCGCCCACCACCGCAATGGCAGTAAACTCCCGCTTCCCATGGTACACCGCCTGAAAAAACGCATGGCGCTCGGCGCAGATGGTGGGGGTGTAGGAGGCATTTTCGATGTTGCAGCCCTGATACACCGTTCCGTCGGCGCACAACAGAGCCGCCCCCACCCGATAGCCCGAGTAGGGCACATAGGCGTGGTCCATGGCCTCCACGGCCAGCTTCAGCAATTCCTCTGGTTTCAAAATGGTTCCCTCCCGTCGAATTCTGTGGACCATAGCGCTGAGGCAAAGCTCCGCCCCGGCGTCTCCAGAGGCGCCTCCAGCAGCTCCGCCACGGTGGCGGCGATGTCGGCAAAGCTGGATCTGGTACCCAAATTCACAGGCTTCACCCGGGGCCCCAGGACCACCAGGGGCACATACTCCCGGGTGTGGTCCGTGGTGGCCGTATAGGCCGGGTCGCAGCCGTGATCGGCCGTGATCATCACCAGGTCCTCTGGCCCCAGCTTCTGGAGGAAGCCGGGAAGCCAGGCGTCGAACTCCGTCAAGGCCCTAGCATAACCGTCCACATCCCGCCGATGGCCATAGAGCATGTCGAAATCCACCAGGTTCACAAAGCACAGGCCGTGGAAGTCCCGGTCCCCATAGGCCAGGGTTTTGGCCAGCCCGTCGGTGTTGCCCTGAGTGTAGACCTGCTCCGTGGCGCCCCGGTGGGCAAAGATGTCATCAATTTTACCCACGGCGATGGAGTCCCGTCCGGCGGCTTTCAGCACATCCAAGAGGGTATCTCTGGGGGGCTCCAGGGAGAAATCATGACGGTTGGCCGTCCGGGTGAAGCCCGCCTCCGGCGAGCCCACATAGGGCCGGGCGATGACCCGCCCCACACCGTGCTTGCCCCGGAGAATTTCCCGGGCTTTGCGGCAGGCGTCATAGAGCTCCTCCAGGGGAATGAGGTCCTCATGAGCCGCAATCTGAAACACGGAGTCGGCAGAGGTGTACACAATCCACTTGCCGGTTTTCAGTTGCTCCGCGCCATAATCCCGGATGACCTCGGTGCCGGAGTAGGGCAGATTGCACAGAACGCCCCGGCCGGTAGCGGCCTCGAAGGCCTCCAACACCTCCCGGGGGAAGCCATGGGGATAGGTGGGCAGGGGCTCCGGCGACACCACGCCTGCAATTTCCCAGTGGCCGATGGTGGTGTCCTTACCCATGGAGGCTTCTGCCAGCCGGGCCACCGCCCCGGTGGGGTTTGGCTCCTGCCCCAGGAAGGACAGGCCCTGGATGTTCCCCAATCCGGCCTTTCGCAGATTGGGGATCTGCAGAGCTTGAGACTTGGCACAGGACCGCAGGGTATGCACCCCCACGTCCCCAAACTGTGCCGCGTCCGGCATCGCCCCAGCGCCGCAGGAGTCCAGCACAATCAAAAAAATCCGTTTCACAGTGGTCACCTCCATGATGTCCCATGCCTCCGGTGGAATTGTACGGGGAGGCACAGGCGTCTGTTTATTGCTCCATCTTCACTGCCACTTCCAGCGCTACCTTCATCATGTCGGTAAAGGCGTTCTGGCGCTCTTCGGAGGTGGTTTCTTCGCCGGTAAGGAGGTGGTCGGAGACGGTGCAGATGCACAGGGCCCGCTTGCCGTACCGGGCGGCATTCATATACAGGGCGGCGGCCTCCATTTCAATGGCCAGGATGCCCATCTTCTTCCAGCCGTAATTGGAGTCCAGCCCCTGGGGCACCGCCTCATGGTCGCCGTAGAAGGCGTCGGAGGACAGGATGTTGCCTACATGGTACCGGCATCCCAGCTCCCGGGCCGCCTCCACCGCATGGGTCAGGAGGGCAAAGGAGCCAATGGGGGCGAAGGTCCCGGCCAGATGGAACTGGGAGGCCCAGTTGGAGTCGGTGCAGGCGCCCTGGCCGAAAACCAGGTCATACAGCCCCACATTCTCCTGCAAGGCGCCTGCGGAGCCGACACGGAGAATGTTTTCCACGCCAAAGATGTTGTAGAGCTCGTGGGAGTATATGCCGATGGAGGGCATTCCCATGCCGGAAGCCATAACGGAGACCTTGACGCCCCGATAGGCGCCGGTATAGCCCTGGACGCCCCGGACGTTATTTACCAGGACGGGATCTTCCAGGAAGGTTTCCGCAATGAACTTGGCCCGCAGGGGATCGCCGGGCATGAGGACGGTCTTGCCAAAGTCGCCGGGTTTGGCGTTGATGTGGGGGGTGGGATAGTTCATGGTAGTTGCTCCTTTCCATTTGGGGTTGATGTGTTCAGGCCTCCATGGCCTTGGCCAGCTTTACAATCCGGGACGTCCCCAGGCGGGAGGCGCCCAGTTGAATGAATTTCTCTGCGTCTTCCAGGCTGGAGATGCCCCCGGCCGCCTTGATTTTCACATGGGGGCCTACGTGTTGGGCGAACAGCTCCACGTCGTGGAAGGTGGCTCCGGCTTTGGAAAAGCCGGTGGAGGTCTTGATATATTCCGCGCCGGACCGGGTCACCACGTGGCACAGCTCCACCTTCTCCTCGTCGGTGAGCAGGCACGTCTCAATGATCACCTTCAGGAGTTTCCCCTTGCAGGCGGCATGAATCTGCCGGATTTCCTCCTCCACCAGATCATACCGGCGGTCTTTGACCCAGCCTAGGTTGATGACCATGTCCACCTCGTCCGCGCCGCATTCCACAGCGTCGGTTGCCATAAAGCACTTGGCGGCGGTGGTGTCGTAGCCGTTGGGGAAGCCGATGACGGTGCAGATGGCCAGCCGGTCGCCCACATATGCCTTTGCCTGCCGGACATAGGAGGCGGGGATGCACACCGACGCCGTCTGATAGCGCATACCGTCGTCGCAGATGGCCTGGATCTCGGCCCAGGTGGCCGTCTGGGCCAGGAGGGTGTGATCACATTTGGAGAGAATTTCTTGTAAGTTCATAAGACAACCTCGTTTCTGAAAATTTAGGAGTCAATCGGTTCGCCGACGCCGTGGAGCTTGATTTTTCGGTGCTCCCGAATGCCGCGAATCCAGCACTTGTGGCACATGGCGATGTAGCTGTCGTTGCCCCCCAGGAGCAGCTGCTGGCCCTGGGTGACGATGTAGCCCGTGCCGTCCACCCGGGCGTTGACCGTGGCCTTGGCCCCGCAGTCGCAGATGGTTTTAATCTCCAGGATGGAGTCGGCCACCTCCATCAAACGGCGGCTGCCGGCAAAGAGATGGCACAGAAAATCGGTCCGCAGGCCGAAGCATATCACCGGCAGATTGAAATCGTCCACAATGGCCCGCAGCTGATCCACCTGCTCCGGCTCCAGGAACTGGCACTCGTCTACAATGATGACGTCGCAGTGTCCCCTCTGCTGGTCCCGAAAGCGGGCATATATGTCATCCGAGGGGGCCATGATTTCCACACTGGCCTCCAGGCCGATGCGGCTGCGCAAAATACCCTCGCCGTCCCGCACGTCGGCGCTGGGCTTGATGAGCCAGACCTTCAGTTCATTTTCCTCGTAATTGTATTTGGTAATCAGGGCCTGGGCTGTTTTGGATGAGCCCATGGCCCCGTATTTGAAGTAAAGCTTTGCCATAATTTTCCTCTCCAAAGCTGTCGGTTCGGTGTCTGCGGCACGGTACGCCCCGCCAGCTGGTATCTTTCTGGTACTCATTATATCGGAAACCGCCCCGTCTTGCAAGATGAGGCTTCTGCAAATTCCTGGCCATTGCCAAGCACCTGCCACAAAAGAGGGGCGAATTCGTGCCGCATGAAAAACGACACAAATTCGCCCCAATCCCTGCAGATTCCGACGTAGGACTACCAGGTTTTGCTTATTTCAAATTGTGGTATGGAGCCGTAAGGGCGGATGCATGTGTCCATCCAATGCGGACACTACGAATTCGCCGAACATGGGGTGGAAACACATGATGTTTCCGATGGGCGGACACATAGGTCCGCCCCTACGGCAGATGGTGAGGATGGGTGGAAATTGGACAGAATGATTTGCCCCATTTTTCTGCATATTTGGATGAAAATCTGGTAAATTCTACATCAATACCGCAGAATCTGGTGGCGCACCACGTTACAATATCCTCGTAGGGGCGGACCTATGTGTCCGCCCGCCGTAGGCACTACAAATTTGCAAAAAAGGAAAGGGAACGTATCATGTGTTTAATAAGCGGATACACAGATCCACCTCAACGCAGAATAGGCAAGTTTTTACCTCTCTATGACCATGGCACGCTGCTCCCGTTCCCGTTCGGCGCATGTGAATGTGAAAGACAATTGGTGTTCGGTCAGGAGGATTTTATCTACCATGCTGGTAATGGTCCCAACTGGGGCGACCGTTTCCACCACGGATAGACCATAGCGGTAGCCCAGATAAAATGCGTACCGGAAAAATTCAGATTGCCGTTGCCGCCAGATGTCGTACGTGGTCTCCAGATGGGGCCGCTGTTCCAGCGGGGCCCGCGACAGCAGAGCTTCCAGCAGATGGTCCGCCCGGCTCTGCTTTTCCTTGAATTCCGGGTTGAAGCTCCGCCAGGGCTCGCCACTGGGGCGAATCTCTTGTTCGACCAGTGTGTGAAAGAGATCCCGGGGCGCTTCCGTTGTAAAACATTGCTGGAAAGCCCCGTAGACCCCACGGGGAAAGCCAAACCGGAGAATCAGCTCCAGACACTGTGTGTACAGCGCCTCCGCCTGCTTCCAATCTTCTTGCTCCGCCTGCCCCAACCCGGCAGCCAAGGCCGCTTTCCCGGCCTGATATGCCGCCTCTTCCTCGCCAAAGCCGGTTTCCTCCTGTTCTTGCCGGTATGCTTCCAGAATGGTGTCTGTGAGCCCACCGCCAAACATGCGGGAGGTCATTTTTTTGAGTTCGTTTTCGATGTGCATATAGGTTCCACCTTCCTGTTTTATGCAAACCGTGCTCTTGTGAGATTCAGGAATCTTGCTGTGGCGGGATGAATTCCAGTAGTTCGCCAATTTCACAATCCAGAACCGTACAAAGCCTGGCCAGGACGTCTACATCCAGGCGGGTGATGTCATTGCTGCAATAGCGATTGATCTGCGTCCGCTGCATCTCCGTGCGGTGACTCAGCATGTTTTTGCTCATACCGTTCTTTTTGATCAGCTCTGACAACTTGATTTTGATAACGCCGTACCGCTCCAAGCCCCCACCACCTTGCCGAAAGTCGTCGATGAGTGCAGTATAACTTTGCCAGATTATTTTTGTAAGTTCTAAGATGTCTTGTCCAATTAGTTGCACACCCCAATGGTGTGCTGACAGATTTTTAGCCGTCCAGACTTGTGGCACCGCGCCGTAGGAGCCGACCTGTGTGTCCGCCTAGCGGAAACGTCGTGCGTTCCCTCCTCATTTTGGGCAAATTCGTAATGCCTACCATGGGCGGACACATGGGTCCGCCCCTACGGCGGGAGGGGAAGATGGGTGGAAATTGTCCGACATTTTTTGTTGTTTGAATGCCCTGTATTGGCGTGGAATTGGAAATATTTTACGTTAACCCCGCAGGATCCGGCTATGTACTATGTTGCAATATCATCGTAGGGGCGGACCCATGTGTCCGCCCGGCGGAAACATTGTACGTTTTCCATCCATTTTCGGCGAATTCGAAATGCCTACCATGGGCGGACACATGGGTCCGCCCCTACGGCGGGAAGGAAAGATGCGTGGAAATTGTCTGACACATTTTGTCATTTGAATGCTCTGTCAAAAACACCGGCGCAAAATGTACCAGCAGGGGGATGTATTGGTCAAATCTTCGAAAAATTGAAAAAAACCGAAATTTTCCCTTGACATAGCCTGTTTGACATGCTAAGATTGGAAGGCTGATGGTTCACGGCTTGCGGGTGTAGTTCAATGGCAGAACACCAGCCTTCCAAGCTGGATACGCGGGTTCGATTCCCGTCACCCGCTCCAACATGCGCCAGTAGCTCATCTGGATAGAGCAACTGCCTTCTAAGCAGTAGGTAGGGG
>UQXI01000007.1 GCA_900544975.1 uncultured Eubacteriales bacterium | reverse complement strand
TAGTGCTGTGGGAATGTGTGTAAACCGCTCCGCGGTTTTCCACATTTCCATAGCTCCCCGCCTCGCGTCACACATCATTGTAAATCCTACACCTGGCTGCACTGCGCCGGGCTGCGACTTGGTTGACTTTTGGGTGCGGGTCGCGTATACTAGATTTGATTTATAAAATGGATGCTTTTGGGCAAGATGCCTAAAAGTACAGCGAGGGTACCTATGGCAAGGAAAAAGGCATATGATAATACCTCCATCTCCATGCTGAAAGACGAGGAGCGGGTGCGGAAGCGGCCTGCGGTGATCTTTGGCTCGGATGATCTGGAGGGGTGTAAACATGCGGTGTTTGAGATTCTCTCCAACGCCATCGACGAGGCGCGGGAGGGGTATGGCGACCTGATTGTGGTCACCCGGTATGAGGACCTGTCCGTGGATGTGGAGGACTTTGGCCGGGGCTGTCCCGTGGATTGGAACGAGAAGGAAAAGCGGTATAACTGGGAACTGGTGTTCTGCGAGATGTACGCCGGCGGAAAATATGACGCCGGTGGCAGCAACTATGAATTTTCTCTGGGCCTCAATGGCCTTGGCACCTGTGCCACCCAGTATGCTTCCGAGTATTTCGACGCCGTCATCCGCCGGGATGGGCACAAATACAGCCTCCATTTTGAAAAGGGCCGGAATGTGGGCGGCCTGAAGAAGGAAGCGACGGACCGAAAAAAAACAGGCTCCTACTTCCACTGGAAGCCGGACCGGGAGGTTTTCACAGAAATTGATATTCCCGCAGAATACTTCCAGGATGTGATCCGCCGCCAGGCCGTGGTGAACCAAGGCATCACCTTCCGCTTCCGCAACCAGGTGGCGGGGAAGTTTGAGGTGACGGAATACTGCTACGAACACGGCATCACCCAATACCTGGAGGAGCTCACAGGGGACGACGCTTTCACCATGCCCGCCTACTTTGAGGCGGAGCGCCGAGGCCGGGACAGTGAAAACCGGCCGGAAATGAAACTGAAAATCACAGCGGCCTTCTGCTTCTCCAAGCGGCTGAGCCATGTGGAATATTACCACAATTCCTCCTGGCTGGAGCATGGAGGTTCGCCGGATAAAGCGGTCCGCTCCGGCTTTGTCTCCGCCTTTGACAAGTACATCCGGGAGACGGGAAAGTATACCAAAAATGAGTCCAAGGTGCTCTTCCAGGACATTCAGGATTCCCTGGTTCTGGTGACCAACTGCTTCTCCACCCTGGCCAGCTTTGAAAATCAGACCAAGAAGTCGGTGAACAGCCGATTCATTCAGGAGGCCATGACCGCCTTCTTCCGGGAGAATCTTCAGGTCTGGTTTCTGGAGAACAAAGGGGAAGCGGACCGGGCGGTGGACCAGATTCTGGTGAACAAACGCAGCCGGGAGACGGCGGAAAAGGCGAAAATCTCCATCAAAAAGAAGCTCTCCGGCTCCATGGACATCAGCAACCGGGTCCAGAAATTCGTGGACTGCCGGAGCCGGGATGTGGCCCAGCGGGAGCTCTACATTGTGGAGGGCGACTCCGCGCTGGGCTCCGTCAAACTGTCCCGGGATGCGGAGTTTCAGGGAATTATGCCGGTCCGGGGCAAGATTCTCAACTGCCTGAAGGCAGACTACGACCGGATTTTCAAAAGTGAGATCATTACGGATCTGCTGAAGGTGATCGGCTGTGGGGTGGAGGTCAGCAGCAAGCGGGGGAAGGACCTGACGGCCTTTGACTTGGGGAATCTCCGGTGGAACAAGGTGGTCATATGCACCGACGCCGACGAAGACGGCTTCCAAATCCGCACTCTGATTCTCACCATGCTCTATCGCCTGACCCCTACGCTGATTCAGGAGGGGTATGTCTACATTGCGGAGACCCCCCTGTTCGAGATTATTTACAAGGACAAGACCTGGTTTGCCTATAACGAGGCGGAAAAGGTGCAGATTCTCAAGGGGATGGAGGGGAAAAAGCCCATCCTGAACCGCTCCAAGGGCCTGGGCGAGAACGACCCGGAGATGATGTGGATGACCACCATGAATCCCGCCACCCGGCGGCTCATCAAGGTCATGCCCGAGGACGCAGAGCGCACAGCCTGGTACTTTGACATGCTCCTGGGCAACGGCCTCAGCGCCCGCAAGGATTTTATCGCAGAAAATGGCCAGCGCTATTTGGAGCTGGCAGACCTCTCTTAGGAAGGGGTAACACATGCCAAGAAAACGAAAAGACGAGCAGACAGGAAAGCGGGAGGTGGCCGGTGTAATGGGCCTCCGGGGGTCGGTGGAGGAACAGCCCATCACCGAAACCCTGGAGATCAATTACATGCCCTATGCCATGAGCGTCATCGTCTCCCGGGCCATTCCGGAGATTGACGGCTTCAAGCCCTCCCACCGGAAGCTGCTGTATACCATGTATAAGATGGGCCTCTTGAACGGCGGACGGACCAAATCCGCCAACATTGTGGGCCAGACCATGCGGCTGAACCCCCACGGAGATGCGGCGATTTATGACACCATGGTCCGCCTGTCCCGGGGCTATGGGGCGCTGCTGCACCCCTTTGTGGACTCCAAGGGCAACTTTGGTAAGGTCTATTCCCGGGATATGGCTTACGCCGCCTCCCGATATACCGAGGCCAAGCTGGACGCCATCTGCCAGGAGCTGTTCCGGGATATGGACTTCGACACCGTGGACATGGTGGACAATTACGACGGCACCATGAAAGAGCCCACCCTGATGCCCACCACCTTTCCCAATGTGCTGGTCTCAGCCAACACCGGCATCGCGGTGGGAATGGCCAGCAACATCTGTGGCTTCAACCTCCAGGAGGTTTGCGTCACCGCCATTGCCCGGATGAAAAACCCGGACCATGACATTTTGGAGACCATGCCGGCGCCGGACTTCCCCACAGGCGGAGAGCTGCTGTATGATCCCATGGAGATGCGTACCATATACAAGACGGGTCGAGGCAGCTTCAAGGTCCGGGCAAAGTGGCGATACCTGAAGGAGGGGAATCTCATTGAAATCTATGAGATCCCCTATACCACCACCGCCGAGGCCATTCTGGACAAGGTTTCCGAGCTGATCCGGGCTGGAAAGATCCGGGAGATCGGGGATATGCGGGACGAGACGGACCTGTCCGGCCTGAAGCTGACCATTGATCTGAAGCGTGGGGCCGATCCGGAGAAGCTGATGCAAAAGCTCTTCCGGCAGACCACCCTGATGGATTCCTATCCCTGCAACTTCAACATCCTCATCGCCGGGATGCCCCGGGTTATGGGGGTGGGGGAGATTCTGGAGGAGTGGACCGCATGGCGCAGCCAGTGCGTGAAACGCCGGGTTTACTTCCAGCTGGGAAAGAAGCGGGAGAAGCTCCACCTGCTGAAGGGCCTGGAGCGGATTCTCCTGGACATCGACAAGGCCATTGCCATCATCCGGGAGACGGAGCTGGAGGCGGAGGTCATCCCCAACCTGATGATCGGCTTCGGCATTGACCAGGTCCAGGCGGAGTTTGTGGCGGAGATCAAGCTGCGGAATATCAACAAAGAGTACATTCTGAAGCGGACCGCAGAGACCGGCGACCTGGAGCGGGAGATCCAGGACCTGGAGGAGACCCTGAAAAGCGACCGCCGGATTCGAAACATCATCATCAAAGAATTGGAGCAGGTCTCCAAGAAGTTTGGCCAACCCCGGAAAACGGAGATCCTGTACCACTGGGACACCGCTTCCGGGGATGAGATGGAGGAGGAGACGCCGGACTATCCCGTCACCGCCTTCGTCTCCCGGGAGGGCTATTTCAAGAAAATTACCCCCCAGTCCCTCCGGGCCTCCAGCGAGCAGCGGTTCAAGGAGGGAGACAGCCTGTCCTTCTCCCGGGAGACCACCAACCGGGCAGAGATCTTGGTGTTTACCGACCGGTTCCAGTGCTACAAAGCCAGGCTCTCGGACTTTGACGACGGGAAGGCCTCCCAGCTGGGGGATTATCTGCCCACCAAGCTGGCCATGGAGCCGGGGGAGAATGTGATTCAAGTGGTGTTCCCTGGGGAGTACGCCGGGTGGGTCCTGTTTTTCTTCGAAAACGGCAAGGCAGCCAAGGTGCCCATGTCTGCATATGACACCAAGTCCAACCGCCGCAAGCTCACGGGGGCTTATTCGGACAAGAGCCCCGTCCGGACCATTCTGGCGCTGGAGGCGGATGAGGCGGTGGCTGTCTATTCCACCGATGGCCGGGCCATGATTTTCTCCACGGCCCAGTTGATCCCCAAGACCACCCGGGCGACCCAAGGCGTGGCGGTGCTGACCCTGCGGAAGAAGGCGGCCCTGGACCGGGCGGCCCCCCTGGGACAAAGCGGCATTGTCAACCAGGCCCGGTACAAATGCCGGACCCTCCCGGCGGCAGGCGCCGTGCTGCGGCCGGAGGATTTGGAGGAGAAACAGATTACGTTGGATCTGGAACCGTGAATTCTGCGCCGAAGGCGTAAAACGAAGGGAGCGAATGTATGAAAAAACTCTGGTCTCAGTGGAAATGGCTGCCCATGGTGGTGGCCGGCTGTGCCATTTTTTCTCTTGGATTTGACCTCTTTCTGGAGCCCCATGATACCAACTGCGGCGGCCTGTCCGGCCTGGCGCAGGTGTGTGCGGCATGGTCTCGGACCGGCACGGTGGGCCTCTGGACGGCCGTCATGAATATCCCCCTGTTTATCATAGGGGGCAAAGCCATTGGAAAGCGGTTTTTCTTTGGCTCCCTGGTGGGGATGCTTTCCATGGCCGGGTTTCTGGACCTGTTTGTGGCCATTCCTGCGCCCCAGACCGATCCGATTTTGGGTGCGTTGTACGGCGGCGTAATCACCGGCGTGGGGATGGGTCTGGTATTTCTGTCTGGGGTTTCCTCCGGGGGAACGGATATTGTGGTCCGGCTGGTGAAGCTCCGGAAGCGGGATATGCCCGTTGGGCGGATCTCTCTGTGTCTGGATGTGGCGGTGGCCCTGCTCACCGGCATTGCGTTTCATGATTTTACCCGGACGCTGTATGGCGGCATTGCCCTGTATATGAGCTCCAGGGTGATTGACGCGGTGATTTATCGCTTTGACTACTCCAAGGTGGCCATGATCATCTCGCCCAAATATGAGGAGATTTCCGAGGCCATTGACAGGCAGCTGATGCGGGGTGTGACCCTCCTGGACGGTGCGGGTTACTACAGCCGCAAGGAAATCAAGGTGATCCTGTCTGCCATCAAGCGGCAGCAGGTGACGGATCTGAAGGAACTGGTGACGGACATTGATCCCGACGCCTTCATCATCCTTCAGGAGGCCCATCAGGTCCTGGGAGACGGCTTCAGCCGCTATTCCAGAGACGATCTGTAGTGGTAAAACCCACCGGGGAAGGGGAGTGTGGACGAATGAGAGGAAAAATGGCGCTGCCTGTTCTGGCTCTGCTGTGTCTGCTCACAGGGTGCACGGCCTGGACGGGGGACAGCTATGTCTCTGTGACGCCCCACGCCGAGGGCTACGCCCAGACAGAGCCGGGGGATGTGGCAGAGGCTGCCAGTCAGGAGGAACTGACAGAGGTCCTGGCCCGGCTGGTGAAAAACCACACAGACCAGGCCACGGTGGATGTGAGTCAGTATGACGGCAACCTGGAAAAGGAACTGGACCTGGCCACCCGCGAGGTGATGGAAACCGACCCGGTGGTGGCCTATGCGGTGGAGGACATCCGGCTCCAGCAGACGGAAGTCGGCGTGCGTCAGATGGTGTCTGTGGAAATTCTCTACTCCCGGACCCAAGAGGAGATCCAGGCCATTCAGTCGGCCTGGGGGGAGAGCGGCATCAAAAATCGGGTCATTGGCGCGCTGGAGCGGGCCGAGCCGGCGATTACGCTGCAAGTGGCCAATTACCAACCGGTGAATTTGGACCGCTTTGTCCGGACCTATTACGAGGAACACCTGGAGACCATTATGGAGTGCCCGCAGGTGGTGGTCCAGGTCTACCCGGACCAGGGGAGCGAGCGGGTGGTGGAGATCCAGTTCCGGTACAGCATCAGTCAGGAGACCCTGCTGCAAATGCGCCGGGATGTGCAGGTGCTCTTAAACTCCGCAGCGGGCTATGTGGAGGGGCTGACCTCGGAGCAGGTCAAGGCCAACCGGCTGTATGCCTTCCTGCGTCCGCTGTTCGTCCAGAGCCGGCCCTCGGAGACCCCGGTGTACAGCCTCCTGTGCGTGGGAGCGGGGGATAGCCGGTCTGTGGCCATGGTATACGGGCTGCTGTGCCGCCGGGCGGGGCTGGACTGCCAGGTGGTTTCCGGCACCAGCAACGGCCGGGAGTGGTACTGGAACATCCTCCAGCTAGACGGGGTGTATTGTCATGTGGATGTGCTGACGGATATGGAAGGGGGAACGCTTCTGGCCCGGTATGACGAGGATATGGAGGGCTATGTGTGGAACACCAAGAGCTGTCCGCCCTGTCCCAAGCCGGTACCCCTTCCCACAGAGGGGGAGACCGAGCCGGAGCCAGAGGAGACCCAGGCCAGCCAGCCAACGGCCGAACCCAGCGCCCCGGAAGAGGATCCGTCACAGCCGGAGGAGACGCCGGGAGACTGAACAAGCTGGCCTGCACCCAGGAGGCCCCGCCTGAAAGCGCAGATGGAACTGCCCGGCGGGGAGCAGGAAATGGGATTGCCCTGGAAATTTGCCTGTTTCCCCTTTACAAAAGGGGTTTTCCCGGCTTATAATAGGCGGGATATGAAAAAAGAATGTGAGCGGTGGCTATGATTGAATTTGAAGATTACAGACTGAAGTTGAACGATTTGAAGCCGAAGCTGGAGGCGCTGGCGGTCTCTCTCAATTTGGAGCGGGCCAGGAACGAGCTGGAGCGGTTTCACGCCATGCAGGAGGCGCCGGGCTTCTGGGATGACCCGGAGCGGTCTCAGAAAATCGTGGTCCAGGCCAAGCTCCTGGAGGCAAAGCTGGAGAAATACCATGCCATGACGGCCCAGCTGGAGGATCTTCTGACCATCTGCGAGATGGCGCTGGAGGAAAATGACGACTCCATGCTGCCGGAGCTCCAGGAGGGATTTGACCAGCTGGCCCAGCGCATGGAGGAAGCCCGGCTGGAGACGCTGCTCACCGGGGAATACGACGGCAACAATGCGCTGATGTCCTTCCACGCGGGAGCCGGCGGTACCGAGGCCCAGGACTGGTGTCAGATGCTCTACCGGATGTACACCCGCTGGGCGGAGCGCCACGGGTTCACCTATAAAATCCTGGACTACCTGGAGGGCGAAGAGGCGGGGCTGAAGTCTGCCGACATTATGATTGAGGGCCCCAACGCCTATGGCTTCCTGAAGGGGGAGAACGGTGTGCACCGCCTGGTGCGGGTGTCCCCCTTTGACGCCAATGCCCGGCGGCAGACCTCCTTTGCTGCGGTGGAGGTGATTCCGGAAATTACGGATACCTCTGACGATGTGGAGATCCGCCCAGAGGACATTGAGATGCAGGTCTACCGCTCCTCCGGCGCGGGTGGACAGCACATCAACAAAACCTCCTCTGCGGTCCGCCTGATTCACAAGCCCACAGGCATTGTGGTCGCCTGCCAGACGGAGCGGAGCCAGTTCCAGAACCGGGAGACCTGTATGCGGATGCTCCGGTCCAAGCTGGTGGAGATCAAGGAGCGGGAGCATCTGGAGAAAATCTCCGATATCAAAGGGATCCAGCAGAAGATTGAATGGGGCAGCCAAATTCGGAACTATGTGTTCATGCCCTATACGCTGGTGAAGGATACCCGTACCGGCTGCGAGACCTCCAACGTCAACGGTGTGATGGACGGCAACCTGGATCCCTTCATCAACGCCTACCTCACCTGCATGGCCACTGGGAACTGGGTGACCAAGTAAAAAGCGGAATTTCGGCTTGCGCCGCAGAAGGAGACGGAATGACAACGAAGAAGGTTTACAGCGTGGCTGTGGATGGCCCCGCAGGCGCGGGAAAGAGTACCATGGCCAGACAGGTGGCCCGGGAGTTGGGCTTCCAATATGTGGATACCGGGGCGATTTACCGCACGGTGGGTTACCATATGACCCTGATGGGCATTGGCCCCAAGGACCGGGACGGGATCGAGCGGCTCCTGGACGATGTCAATCTGGAGCTTCGCTATGATGAAACGGGACTGCAGCATATGATTCTCAACGGCACGGATGTGACCGACGAGATTCGCACGCCGGAGATGTCCCAGGTGGCCTCTTTGATTTCTGCCCAGCCTGCAGTCCGGGCCTTCCTGCTGGATTTGCAGCGGGATATGGCGAAGCGATACAGCGTGGTGATGGATGGCCGGGACATTGGTACCGTGGTGCTTCCTCAGGCGGATGTGAAAATCTACCTCACGGCCTCCCCGGAGGTCCGGGCCCGCCGCCGGATGGGAGACCTGGAGGCCCAGGGTTGCGCCTCCAGCTATGAGCGGGTGCTGGAGGAGATCCGGCAGCGGGATCACCAGGATATGACCCGGCCCATTGCCCCCCTGAAGCAGGCGAGAGATGCGGTGGTGCTGGACACCTCCAGCCTCAGCAAAGCGGAGTCCCTGGCGGCAATGAAGGCCATCATTCAGGAGCGGATTGCACCATGAAGGTACAGGTTGGAACATATGCCGGCTTTTGCTTCGGCGTGGACCGGGCGGTGCAGCTGGTGGAAGAGGCGGCAAAGGCCGGTGGAACCGTTGTGACCCTGGGTCCCATCATCCACAACCGCCATGTGGTGGACCGCTTTGCCCGCATGGGTGTGGAGGTGGTGGAGGATCCGTCTGCGGTCCCGGCGGGGAGCACGGTGATCCTCCGGGCCCACGGCGTCCCCCGGCAGGTGGAAGAGGCCCTGGCCCGGCAACCGGTCCGGGTGGTGGACGCCACCTGCCCCTTTGTCAAGCGGATTCACCGGCTGGTGCAGGAGGCGGAGGCGGAAGGGCGAGTCCCCGTGATCATCGGGACCCGCACCCATCCAGAGGTGGTGGGGATTGCCAGCTGGTGCCAGCGGGGTGTGGTGTTGGAAAGTCCAGAGGAATTGGAACGCTGGGCGGCCTCGCCTGGGGTCTTTGCTGATTTGCCGATTTGCATGGTTTCTCAGACAACGCTCACGGCAAATTTGTGGAATTTGTGCCTCCAAATCGTAAAAAAACAGTTTACTAACTTCCGAATTTTTGATACAATATGCAAAGCAACAGAATATCGGCAAAAAGAAGCGGCATACATGTCAGAAATCTGTCAAGCTATGGTTGTTGTGGGTGATGCCAAGAGTTCCAACACAAGCCGTCTTGCGATGATTTGCCGAGAGCACTGCGGAAAGGTGATCTTAGTGGATCAGGCCTCCCAAATTGAGCCTGATTTCTTCCGGGGTGTTTCAGATGTTGGAATCACGGCAGGCGCGTCGACGCCGGCGTGGATAATAAAGGAGGTCAACAACACTATGAGCGAAATTACGACAGTTGAAGCTGGTCAGGAACAGTCCTTCGAGGAGCTGCTGGAAGACTCCATCAAGACTTTGAATACAGGAGATAAGGTAACCGGCGTTGTTACCCACATCGGCGCCACAGAAGTCCAGGTGGACCTGGGCACCAAGCATGCTGGCTACATTCCCTGCGACGAAGTCAGCGCCGACCCCAATGTGAAGCCGGAAGAGGTCCTGAAGGTGGGCGACGAGATCGAGGTCTTTGTGGTTCGGGTCAACGATCAGGAGGGTACCTGCCAGCTGAGCAAGAAGAAGCTGGACGGCCTGAAGGTCTGGGACGACGTGAACGAGGCCTGTGAAAACAAGGCCGTGCTGGAAGGCAAGATTACAGAAGTCAACAAGGGCGGTCTGGTTGCCAACATGAAGGGCATCCGGGTGTTTATCCCCGCCTCTCAGACCGGCATCCCCAAGGGCGGCGACATGAGCGGCCTGGTGGGTCAGACTGTGAAGATGAAGATTACCGAGGTCAACCGCTCCCGCCGGAGAGTCATTGGCTCCATCCGTGCCGTGACGGCAGAGGCCCGGAAGGCTGCCATCGAGAAGATCTGGAACGAGATCGAAGTTGGCAAGAAGTACCATGGCGTGGTGAAGTCCCTGATGCCCTATGGCGCATTTGTGGACATCGGCGGCGTGGATGGCATGGTCCATGTGACCGAGCTCACCTGGGGCCGGATTAAGACCCCCGCAGATGTGGTGAAGGTAGGCGACGAGATTGACGTCTTTGTCCTCTCCTTTGATCCCGAGAAGCGGAAGATTTCTCTGGGTTGCAAGACGGCCGAGTCCAACCCCTGGAACCATTTCCTGGATCAGTTCTCCATTGGCGATGTGGTTCCGGCCAAGATTGTGAAGCTGATGACCTTCGGCGCCTTTGCCGAGATCATTCCCGGCGTGGACGGCCTGATTCACATTTCTCAGATTGCCGACCGCCGCATCAACAAGCCCGACGATGTGCTGAGCGAAGGCCAGGACGTGACTGTGAAGATCATCGACGTGGATGCAGAGAACAAGCGGATCTCTCTGTCCATTCGTGCTCTGCTGAACGACCAGGACGAGGCTCCGGTAGAGGAATAAGACAGACTACATACCGGGGCTGACTCTTGCCAGCCCCGGTATCGTCGTTGGAGGAATGAATGTTATGGTGAAGCACATTGTCATCTATCAGCTGCGGGAAGACTGCGACAAGCAGGCTGCGGTGCAGGAAATCTCCCAGGCGCTGGAGCCCCTGGTGGGTGTGATTCCCGGTCTCCAGTGGTTGGAGGTCTGCCCCACCTATCAGGGGGATGCAGACTATGTCCTGTACTCTGAATTCGACAGCGCGGAGGCTCTGGCCGGCTATCAGATCCACCCGGACCATGTGGCGGCCAAGGAAGTGGTCCATAAATACGTAGCTACCCGGATGGCTGCGGATTACGAATATTAAGTTTCCTTTTGTGGGACAGGGAGGGGAAGCCCCCGACCGCCCGCATCCCCTGCCTGCGCTTCCTGCGCAGCGATTCAATCGCATCAGTGCAAGGACTCGTACTTGCTGGATAGATCAAAATATCCTGCCCGTACGAGTCTTTTCTTTGTCTCCCCACCGGGTAGAACATGGGTCTGTGGCTGTGGAGGTGGAGAAAAGCGGGAGTGTGAACATCGATCAAACCCTGCATAGTAAGGCCCCATTACTTACATAAGGAGCTGTTTCCCTGTGAAAAACACCATACAAACAACAAACATCCGTTGGTTTTATCTGGCAGTGGGCACCTTTGCCATGCTGTTTGCAGGCATTCTCTATGCCTGGTCGATTCTGAAGGCGCCCTTTTCCGGAGAATTTGGCTGGACGTCCTCGGAGCTGGCCTTCAATTTCACGGTTACCATGTCGTTTTTCTGCATGGGCGGCCTGTTGGGCGCTCAGATTTCCAAGCGCATGGGCTCCCGGTTTGCCATTTTGGTTTCCGGCGTCCTGGCAGCGGGCGGCTTCATCCTGACCTCCCTGCTGACGGGATCCTCTGTGTTCTTTTTGTACCTGACCTATGGGGTGTTGGCAGGCCTTGGCATTGGGATTTCTTACAATGTGGTGGTGGCGACGGTCAGTGCCTGGTTCCCAGATCAGAAGGGGCTGTGCTCCGGCTGCCTGATGATGGGCTTTGGGGCCAGCGCTTTGGTTCTTGGGAACTGGGCCAGCGCCATGTTTGACGGCGCCATCGGGTGGAGAAAGACCTATGTGATTTTGGGCCTGGCCTTGGGGGTGGTGCTGATCCTGGCGGGCTGGATTCTGAAGCGGCCCGGAGCCGATCAGCCCCTTCCCCAGGCGGCAGCCAAAGAGTCGATCCAGATCCAGGACTTCACCACGAGGCAAATGCTGCGCCGCCCCAGCTTCTGGATGGCGTTTCTTTATCTGGTGTTTCTGTCAGCTGTGGGCAGCTCCGTGATCAGCTTTGCCCGGGACCTGGCCCTGTCTGTGGGGGCAACGGCTGGGCTGGCCACCTCCCTGGTGGGCATTCTGTCCATCTGCAATGGCCTGGGCCGGATGGTCACTGGCGCAGCCTTTGACGCGCTGGGCAGGAGAAAGACCATGCTCCTTGCCAATGGCCTCACCATCTGCGCCGCCGGGGCCATCCTCGTTGCCACATGCACCGACTCTCTGGTGCTGTGTGTTCTGGGACTGTGCCTGACGGGACTGAGCTATGGCTCCTGCTCCACCACCACGGCGACCTTCCCCTCCATGTTCTATGGCATGAAGCATTATCCCACCAACGTGGCCTGCATGACCTTCAACCTCATGGGCGGCTCTCTGGTGGCCACCCTGTCCAGCCTGCTGCTCACCGCCACGGGAGGCTACGTGGCGCCCTTCCTGCTTCTGCTGGGCCTGACGTTGGCGGCGCTGGGCCTGAATTTGGCAATCCGGAAGCCCTGATTTATTGACATTGACATTTTCGCCTGTGGTAGGCATTTCGAATTTGCCGATCATGGGCGGGAGAGGCAACGTGTATCTGCTGGGCGGACACATGGGTCCGCCCCTACGGCGAATGGCGAGAATGGGTGGAAAAGTCTGACACATTTTGTCATTTTTTGTGTTCTACATTTGGGAAAAGGAGGGAGAATTTTACGGAAATGCCAAAGAATAAATTAATGCACTTGGCTAGCATTTTACCGTAGGGGCGGACCTGCGTGTCCGCCCGTGGTGGGCACCATCAATTTGCAGAAGATGTATGGAACACAAATCGTGTTGAAAAATCCGCCCTGTATGGTCCATAAGGGCCATGCAGGGCGGACTTTTTGAAATGTATAAGGGGCAGACTGGGTTCCCCTTTTCTGTGGCGGCCGCCGTATTACAGCTTCGTGACTGAATCGGCTGCGAGCGGCGTAGGTTGGACAGGAGCTTCGTAGAGGAGCATACCCCGTCCATTGTCATATTCGATTTTCTTCACAATGCGAAATCCCAGGTTCAGATAAATGCCCCGGACCACAGGTTCCTGGAGACCGGTGTCCAGGCGGATGTAGGAAGTGCCCCGCTGGGTGCAGGCGCGGCGGATGAAGGTCAGGAATTGCTGGGGAATGCCCATTCCGGCAAAGGGCCGGCGGACGCACAGCTTGTGGAGGTATGCGGCCTGGCCGTAAGGCGCGTCTGGCCACCACACCCGGTCCTGCCATTGCAAGATCATGCAGCCTGCGGGTTCCCCATTCAGATAGCCCACACAGAAGCTCTCCGGCGGTGCGTCGGGGGTGAGCAGCGCCTCTGGGGTCAGCCAGTCCAGGGGCCAGACGCGCAGCCCCCGGGCTTGCCCCCAGAGTGAAACCTCCCGCATGATTTCGATGGCCTCTTCCATGCGGCCGGTTTCCACGGTGAACATGGGTCATTCCCCGGGTCGCATGTGGATGACCTTGCCCATGTTCCACAGGGCGGCGGAGCGGCGCTCTGCCTCGTCCTGTTCTTCCGGGTTGGCGTATTCCACATAGGCGGTGTGGGCGCCGCAGTCCAGGCACTCCACGTATACGCACCAGCCCCTTTCATGGCAGAGGGCGCCTGTGCCCCGACAATCGGGGCATTCTTCCAACTCCAGAGGTTTGCGGTCGTTCATATTCAGTTCCTCATTTCTGATTTTTTTGGCTGTCCATCCACGCCAGATAATCGTCGTAGGTGCCGATTCGGTCCACAATGGTCCCGTCAGGCTGGAAGGCAATGACCCGGTTGCAGACGGTTTGGAGCAGCTCGTGGTCATGGCTGGCCAGAAGCACCACGCCGGGGAAGGCCATGAGGCCCTTGTTGACCGCCTGAATGGACTCCATGTCCAGGTGGTTGGTGGGCTGGTCCAGGAGGACCACATTGGCGCCGGAGAGCATCATTTTGGACAGCATACACCGGACCTTCTCTCCGCCGGACAGGACGTTCACCGGCTTGAACACGTCCTCCCCGGAGAACAGCATCCGGCCCAGGAAGCCCCGGAGATAGACGTCGTCCTTCTTGGCGGAATACTGACGAATCCAGTCCACCAGCTCCATGGTGCAGCCTTCGAAGTATTCGGTGTTGTCCTTGGGCAGGTAGCTGCGGGAGGTGGACACGCCCCACTTGACGGAGCCTTCGTCCGGCTCCCATTCGCCCATGAGGATTTTGAACAGGGTGGTCTGGGCCAACTCATTCTCGCCCACAAAGGCGATCTTGTCGGTTTTCCCCAGGGTGAAGTACACGTTGTCCAGGAGCTTCACGCCGTCTACAGTTTTGGAGATGTTCTTCACCGTGAGGATGTCTTTGCCCAGGTCCCGCTCCGGCTGGAAGCCCACGAAGGGGTAGCGGCGGGTGGAGCAGGGGATTTCCTCCACGGTCAGCTTGTCCAGCAGCTTCCGGCGGGAGGTGGCCTGCTTGCTCTTGGACTTGTTGGCGGCAAAGCGGGAGATGAAGGCCTGGAGCTCTTCGATTTTCTCCTGGTTCCGCTTATTTTTATTCTTCAGGAGGGATTGGACCAGCTGGCTGGACTCGTACCAGAAATCGTAGTTGCCCACATACATCTTGATCTTGCCATAGTCGATGTCCACAATGTGGGTGCAGACGGTGTTGAGGAAGTGACGGTCGTGGGAGACCACAATGACGGTGCCGGGGAAATCCAGGAGGAAATCCTCCAGCCAGTTGATGGATTCGATGTCCAGGTTGTTGGTGGGCTCGTCCAGCATCACGATGTCCGGATTGCCGAATAGGGCCTGGGCCAGGAGGACCTTCACCTTGATGCGGGGGTCGGTATCCGCCATGGCGTCTGCATGCAGCTCTGTGGGGACGCCCAGGCCCTGGAGAATCTGACTGGCGTCGGACTCTGCCTCCCAGCCGCCCAGCTCTGCAAATTCCGCCTCCAGTTCCGAAGCCCGGAGCCCGTCTTCGTCGGAGAAGTCGGGCTTTTCGTAAAGGGCGTCCTTCTCTTTCCCCACCCGGTACAGCCGCTCGTTGCCCATGATCACCGTATCCAGCACCGTATGGGCGTCGTAGGCGAATTGATCCTGCTTCAAGACGGACATGCGGACGCCGGGCTGGATGGAAATGGCCCCGGAGGTGGAGTCCAGCTCCCCGGAGAGGATCCGCAGGAAGGTGGATTTTCCGGCGCCGTTGGCGCCTATGATGCCATAGCAGTTCCCGGCGGTAAATTGCAGGTCTACCCGCTGGAACAGCCACTGGCCGCCAAATTGCATGCTAAGGTTGTTGACTGTAATCATGATGTGGGGGTTCCTTTCTCATGGTATGTTCTTGAGTCCGTCATATAGGGCGGTAAACGAGGGCTTCCCCTGGCAGCGGCCAAAGGACAGGGTCCGGTTTGACCCAAATTCCAGGAGGAAACACTTGGTCAGCTCCTCCACCGTCTGCTCCAGCGCGGTGAAGAACTGGGTGTAGGCAAAGGATTGGGCCGGGGAGTCCTCTGGCCAAATGCTGGTGATTAGGGACTCGGTGACCTGGTCCAGGGGATACATTTTAAGGTGCATCAGCTCGTGGATGATAACCTCTTCTAAGTTTTCCTGCTTGGGATGGGTCCAGTTGAGCAGGAGGATTGCCTTCTTGTCGTCGCAATCCACCTGAAAGTCTCCTGTTTTTTTCCAGGATGGATCGTCCACCAGCTGCAGGCGGATGTCCCAGTCCGGATTCAGCCGCAGTTTTTTGCACCATTTGTCGAAAAGCGCTTCGATTTCTCTGCGTTCCATTGCAATTCCTCCTGTGCTGAATAGGGAATTCGTGGACAGTATACCACAAATCCCAGGGGAAGGAAACATTTTTTCCAAAACCCCCTTGCTTTTTTCCGGAAGAGGGCTATAATAAGGGTTAGCACTCTAGAGAGAAGAGTGCTAACCCCCAATCAAATTCATCATAAGGATGTGACGTATATGGAAAAGCAACAATTTCGGGCAGAGTCCAAGCGTCTGCTGGACCTGATGATCAACTCCATCTATACCCACAAGGAGATTTTCCTCCGGGAGATCATCTCCAATGCCTCCGATGCCATGGACAAGCTGGCCTATCAGGCCCTCACCGATGAGAAGGTGGGCCTGAACCGGGACGATTTTGCTGTCTCCATTCAGCGGGATCCCAAGCATGGGATCCTCACCGTCTCGGATAACGGCATTGGCATGAGCAAAGAGGAGATGGAGGAGAACCTGGGCACCATCTGCAAGTCCGGCTCTCTGGACTTTAAAGAGAAGATGGACAAGCAGGAGACGGTGGACATCATTGGTCAGTTTGGCGTGGGCTTCTACTCCGCCTTTATGGTGGCCGATACAGTGACGGTGATTTCCCGGCGATACGGCTCGGAGGAGGCCTGGATGTGGCAGTCCAGCGGCGCCGATGGCTACACCATTCAGCCCGCCCAGCGGGAGTCCGCCGGTACCGACGTCATCATGAAGCTGAAGGCCGACACCGAGGATGAGAAATACAGCCGGTTCCTGGAGGAGTATGAGCTGCGGGAGCTGATCCGGAAATACTCCGACTATATCCGCTACCCCATCCGCATGGAGGTCACCAAGTCCCGCCCCAAGGAGCAAACCGAGGAGGAGAAACAAGAGGACAAGGCCCCGGAGTACGAGGAGTACACCGAGGTGGATACCCTCAACTCCATGGTCCCCCTGTGGCAGCGGAACAAGAAGGATGTGACCGATGAGGAGTATGACGCCTTCTACCGGGAGAAGTTCTTTGACTATGAGAAGCCCATCTGCCATCTGCACCTGAGCGTGGAGGGTGCGGTTACCTATAAGGCGCTGCTGTATGTGCCCGGTCGGGCTCCCTATGATTTTTACACCAAGGATTATAAGAAGGGCCTGCAGCTCTATTCCTCCGGCGTTCTCATTATGGAAAACTGCGAGGATCTGCTGCCGGATCACTTCCGGTTCGTCCGGGGCATTGTGGATTCTCAGGATCTGTCGCTCAACATCAGCCGGGAGATGCTCCAGCATAACCGGCAGCTGACCTTCATTGCGGGGAACCTGGAGAAGAAGATTAAGAATGAACTGCTGGACCTGATGAAGAACAATCGGGAGGTCTATGAGAAGTTCTACGCCGCCTTTGGCCGCCAGCTGAAGTACGGCGTCGTGGCCGATTACGGCGCCCACAAAGAGGCCTGCCAGGATCTGCTCCTCTTCTGGTCCCATAAGGAGGGCAAGCTGGTGAGTCTCCAGGCGTATGTAGACGCCATGGCCGAGGGCCAGGAGAAGATCTATTTTGCCCCCGGCGAGAGCAAGGACCGCCTGGCCAAGCTGCCCCAGGTGGAGACCCTCAGCCAGAAGGGCTACGATGTGCTGCTCTTCACCGAGGATGTGGATGAGTTCATCCCCCAGACCCTCATGAAGTATGGGGAGAAGTCTTTCTGCAACGTCACCACCGACGACCTGGGGCTGGAGACCGAAGAGGAGAAGAAGCAGACCCAGGAAAAGGCGGAGTCTTTGAAGGATGTGCTGTCCTTTGTGAAGGAGGCTCTGGGTGAGCAGGTCAAGGAAGTGCGCCTGTCCAACAGCTTGGGTAACTATCCTGTGAGCCTGGCGCCGGATGCTGGCATGAGCTTTGAGATGGAGAAGTATATGAAGCGGGTGAATCCGGAGTTTGCCTACACCCCGGGTCGGATTCTGGAGCTGAATGCGGAGCATCCCGCCTTCCAGGCTATGGAAGCCGCTGTGACAGCTGATCCGGAAAAGGCGAAGGACTACGCCAAGCTCCTTTACGGACAGGCGCTGCTGATGGCAGACCTCCCGCTGGAAGACCCCATGGCCTATTCGGAGCTGGTCTGCAAGCTGATGCAGTGAGACGGCTTCCGTAAAATTCCTTGTTTGAATGAAGCTGCAGGGAAGGCGCCAAACGGCGCTTTCCCTGCAGCTTCCATGGTAGGATGCCCCTTTTCCAGATATCTCTGGCAAAACAGTCGTAGCCATCCTGGGTGGACCTATGTATCCGCTAAGGGAGCATAGCACGGTTCCCTCCCAGCTTCGACGAATTCATAATGCCTGCCCCGGCGACGCCGTCCCAACATGAGGCATGACTGGGAAAAACCGGTCTGTGTGTTTGCCGCAGGGAGTCGTTTTTCCAGTTGCGCTTTGATGGCATATGTGATAAACTGGTACCATAAATCTATTATGTGCGAAATAGAAGGGGGAGTGCCTTATGAACTACCGTTATGAGATGACGTTTTCTGACTTAGAGGAGCTGCTTTCGAATCCGGCCGGGATCGCCATTGCTGGGATGGGGCTACTGGTTGCGTTTGTAGTACTGGCGTGTTTTGTCGTCATGTATGTCTTCCAATCCATAGGCCTGTACACCATTGCCAAGCGGCGGGGGATTGCCAACCCTGGCCTTGCCTGGGTGCCAGTGGCCTATTCCTGGATTCTGGGCAGCGTTTCGGACCAATATCAATATGTGGTCCGGGGAAAGGTCTGCAATCGCCGGAAGATTCTGCTGGGTCTGGCCATTGCCGGCTTCTTCCTGGGCCAGTCAGGGGTGTTGTTCCTGGCCAATTATACCACGGTTTTGGATGCGTTTGATTGGGACGCTTTCTATTTTGGGGTGGGTGTGGGCCGATCTGCCGTTGCTACATTGGCGGGATTGGTGGCGGCAGCCTTGGCGGTTTACCAATATATCAGCCTGTACGATGTGTACCAGTCCTGCAATCCCCAGAACAGTGTGGTCTTTCTGGTGTTATCTGTGGTGTTTCCCTTTTTGACTCCGTTTTTCCTGTTTGCAGATCGGAATCAAGAGCGTGGAATGCCGCCCCGCCGGGATTCTGTGCCACCTGAGCAGGGGCCCCAGGCGCCGCAGTGGGAGGCAAAGCCATCGGCAGAGGAGCCCTGGCACACCCCGGACCAGGATCATCCGGTAGAGCCGTAATCAGAGAGGAGAAATTGGTATGAGAATGCATGGGACGTATTCTCCCACATCCGAAGAGATGGTGTTCATTTTGCAGACGACCCTGGCATGGCTGTTCATTTGCCTCGCCATTGGCGTGGCCTGCTATGTTCTGCAGGCGCTGAGCCTCTATTCTCTGGCTAAGCGGCGGGAAATCAACAAGCCTTGGCTGGCCTGGATCCCCCTGGCAAACGCGTGGATTTTGGGCAGTCTTTCGGATCAGTATCAGTATGTGGTGAAGAGAAAGGTCCAGAGCCGCAGAAAGGTGATGCTGGGTCTGTCCATTGCCAGCTGTGTGGCGATGGTGGGGTATCTGGTTTGCTTCATTGGCATGGTCAGCCGGGTGATTCTCGTGGATGGAGAGCCAGACGGAATTTTTGCGGCTTGGTTCCTGGCGGCTATGCTGCTGGTTCAGGCGGCGCTCATTTTGCTGATTCTCTATACCGTGTTTCACAGCATCAGCTTGTATCAGGTTTACAAATCCTGCAATCCGGATACGGCGGTGGTCTTTTTGGTGCTGTCCATTCTGATTTCTGGGATCCAGGCCTTCTTCCTGCTGGCAGACCGGAACCTGGACCGGGGCATGCCCCCCAGACGGCAGCAGGTGCAGCCTCTGCCGGAGACGCCCACTGCACAGGCGACTGTGGATCCGGAAGATTCGGATGACACGGCTCCAATGTAACATCAAAACGACGGGGGATCTCTCAGAGATGAGAGATCCCCCGAATGCTTAGGCGACTTTTTCAAACAACGGCTTTTCCACCCGCTTGTATAGCAGCAGGGTGAGCAGAGAGACCACAACCGCCTTGAGCAGATTGAGAGGAGCCACGGAGAAAAGCACCAGAGTGGATACAGAGTGAATGTGACCGTTGATGGCGCTGCCCATGGAGACGATCTGGTCCAGGGGAAGGCCGAAGAGAACGGAGAACTTGGGCAGCAGGTATACCGCGTTGAACAGGCTGCCAAAGATGGTCATGATGACGGTCCCCAGGGCAAGGCCCAGCAGGGCGGTCTTCTTGGTCTTCTTCACATGGTAGCAAATGGCGGCGGGGAGCACCAGGGTGCAGCCTACCACAAAGTTGGCAAAGTCGCCGACGAAGGCGGTGGAGGTGCCTTTGACCAGCAGCTTCAGCAGAATTTTGAGTCCCTCACAGGCCACACCGGCAGAAGGTCCTAAGTAAAAGGAGCACAGCAGCACAGGCAGCTCGGAGAAGTCCAGCTGATAAAAACTGGGGGCCAGGAAAGGCAGGGGGAAGTCCAGCAGGTGCAGGACCATGGCGATGGCGCCGCAGATGGCGATGAGGGTAATCCGCCGAGTGGGGGAGACCTTGCGCTTGTGGGGCAGGAAGTGCTCCGCAATCCGGGCCACGGCCACCAGGGCCAGGGCGATGAGGATGCAAATGAGGAGGAAGGACAGGTTTTCTTTGGCGTTTTCCAGGAGTTCTTTCAAGTGTATCACCTCGTAACAAAATACGCCCGGAGAAATTCTCCGGGCGCGAAAATAAACGCACATAGACCAGTGCGCATCTTCTTCCATCCAGACTGTACTGTCGGTGCTGGAGTCTCACCAGCTCGGCGCTGCAAGCAGCGTTCGCGGACTCGCCCTGGGGCTCACCGCCGGTCGGGAATTTCACCCTGCCCTGAAGATTTCCGTATTTTGTTGGGTCGGTGACACTATACCGCAGACCGGGTGGATTGTCAAGACCTTTTTTTTCTGGTATAATGGCGGTCAAACGGCTGTGATATGCCGGAATTTCTGTGTGCCGCTCCTGTGGTAGTGGCGCACGTTGGAAAGCGGGGGATACCATGGTCTGCGCCTTTACGGGGCATCGCCCGGAGAAGCTGCCCTGGGGCAGCCGGGAGACGGATCCCCGGTGCTGCGCTTTGAAGATACAGCTGGATCGGGCTGTCCGGGCGGCCTGGGAGGCGGGGGCTACGGTGTTTGCCTGTGGCCTGGCCCGGGGGTGCGATGTGTATTTTGCCGAGGCGGTGCTCCGGCTCCAAGAACAGGGAGCGGATCTCTCCCTGGAGGCCTGGGTTCCCTGCCCGGAGCAGCCGGGCAGGTGGCCGGAGGCAGATCAGGTCCGATACCGCGCCCTCCTGACCCGGTGCAGCCGGGTCCATGTGGTGGAACCGGCGTATACGCCGGGCTGTATGCTGCGCCGGAACCAAGCCATGCTGCGGGCCGCTCACCGGCTGATCAGCGTCTACGATGGAACCGGCGGTGGGACCGGCGCGGCAGTGGCCTATGCCAAGGGCTTGGGGCTGCCGGTGGATGCAATCTGGCTGTAATCAGCCGGGCATTTCCAGGCCCTGGACCACGCCATTGGCCGAGGTGTCGGTGATGTCGGCTCCGATGACCTGATCCCGGTAGACCAGCAGCGTGGCATAGACCGGATCGGAGGCGTTGGGATAGTTTTTGATCTCATAGACATAGCGGGTAGCGGTTTTTCCGGCGTAATCGGTGAGGTTGAAGCCCTGGCTCATTTGAAGGGCGTTGTACCGGTCATAGACATCGGTGACCTCCGAAGGGATCCGGACCTGCTGGGTTTGGACCGGGGAATGAACGACCTCCCAGCCGTAATCGGTCAGGTATTGCACCCTGGCGTCATTGGTGGCGACGGAAACCGGCTGCTCCTGAGGCGCTGCGGGGTTCTCTGTGCCGCCGCCCTTGGCCAGGATACAGATGAGGACGATGAGTGCGGCCAAAGCCGCCAGAACCAGGATAGCGCGTTTTTTATTGACTTTTGCGGTCATCATGACCATAGCGATCCCTCCAGTTGTTTTGGTGGTACATCCTATGGCCTGGACCAGACGATTAGAACAGAGGGTGGGTACATGCTGCAAAGATTGGATAAAATCCTGGCTGGCTCCGGACTCCTGAGCCGCAGCCAGGCCAGGGAGGCCCTCCGGGCGGGGCGGGTTCAGGTCCATGGCGTTCCGGTCCGGGATGGGGCGGAGAAAGTGGATCCGGAGCAGGTGCAGGTGACCCTGGATGGGGTGGCAGTAACTGGGGGCACGGTGGTGCTCCTGCTGAATAAACCGGCGGGATATGTCACCTCCACCCAGGACCCCAGGGATCCCACGGTGATGGAGCTGCTGCCCCCAGTCTACCGGCGGCGGGTCAAACCGGTGGGGCGGCTGGACAAGGAGACGGAGGGGCTCCTGCTCCTGACCGACGACGGCGAGCTGGCACACCGGCTGATCTCTCCCCGGTATCGGGTGCCAAAGCGGTACTATGCCCGCCACCAAGGGCAGGGGAATGGGGAGGATGTGGAGGCGTTTGCCGCTGGACTGGTGCTGGGAGATGGGACCCAGTGCTTGCCTGCTAAGCTGGAGCCTCTGGGACCGGGCGAGAGCCTGGTCACGATTTGTGAGGGAAAGTATCATCAGGTCCGGCGGATGCTGGCCTCCCGGGGGATGCCAGTGACCTATTTAGAGCGGCAGGCAGAGGGACAGCTGACCCTGGATGGGGTCCTGCGTGGTCATTTTCGCATTTTGAGCGAGGCTGAACGCCGCCTGCTGCATCCCCACGGACCGGCGGAAGCTTTTGGTCATTTTCTTTAAAAATACCCGCCGCGAACTGGGCGAAGTGCCTGAAAATATGTGATATTCCATAAAAAACCGGGTCCGTTTTGCAACAATTTGTCAAATGCCACTTGCAAAACGTGCCAAAACGGTGTATGATATTCTTGCGATTTTGTGTTTACCGTTTTGATGCGAGGTGCAAGGAGGGCGCTGCCATGTCCAATCGGATTTTTCAGAATGTGATCGTGCAACTAAAAGACGCCACAGACCGAGTTCTGGGCGTCATGGATCCGGAGGGGATTGTCATCTCCTGCAGCGACACGAGCCTCCTGGGTGAGAGATGGCCAGACGCCGCGCTGAAGGTTGGCAGCTCCTTTGACGCCATGGTGGGCTTTGGAGGCAGGACCTTCAAAGCCATTGTGGGCAATAGCAACTACTATGAGTATGCGGTGTTCTCCGGCGGCGAGGATGAGATTGCCAGGAGCATGTGCCTCATGGCCTATGTGGCCCTGAATGATGCAAAGGTGTTCTACGAAGAGCGGCATGACCGGGGGACCTTTGTGAAGAACATCCTTACGGACAATATTCTGCCTGGCGACATCTATGTCCGCGCCAAGGAGCTGCATTTTTCCATTGACGCCCCCAGAGCCGTCTTCCTGGTCCGGCAGCTGGGCCATGGGGACGTGGCGGCGGTGGAGGTGCTCCAGGGAATTTTCTCAGACCGGCTTCAGGACTTTGTGCTGAGCATCAACGAGTCAGACATTGCGGTGGTCAAGCAGATCAATCCCAGCACCACTTCAGACGACCTTCGGCGGATGGCCCAGTCCATGGAGGATCTCTTAAAAACAGAGCTGTTCATCAAGACGGTGATCGGCATCGGCACCGTATCCAGCCACCTCCGGGAGCTGGCAGACTCTTACAAAGAGGCCCAGACGGCCATTGACGTGGGCAAGGTCTTTGACACGGAGAAGACCATCATTCACTACGAAAATCTGGGCATTGGCCGGCTGATTTACCAGCTGCCCACCACCCTGTGCGAGATTTTCCTGACCGAGGTGTTCAAGAAGAACTCCATCGATTCCCTGGATCAGGAGACGCTGTTTACCATCAACAAGTTTTTTGAGAACAATCTGAACGTATCGGAGACCTCCCGCAAGCTTTTTGTCCACCGGAATACCCTGGTGTACCGACTGGAGAAGATCAAGAAGCTCACCGGGCTGGATCTGCGGCAGTTTGATCACGCCATTATTTTCAAGGTGGCCCTCATGGTTCGGAAATATTTGTCCTCCCGCGACATTCATACTGCCTGATTTCGGCAAATTATCTGGAGCGAAGGAATTATGATAGAATTTACAAATGTGGTAAAAGCGTACCACACCGGCAACAAAGCCCTGAAGGGGATCTCCATGCACATCGATGACGGGGAGTTTGTCTTCTTGGTGGGTCCCTCCGGTTCCGGCAAGTCCACCATCATCAAGCTCATTACCGGCGAGATCCAACCCACGGAAGGGAACGTCCTCGTCAATGAGTTCCATCTGGAGTCCATCCGCAGTCGGGAGATTCCCTATCTGCGCCGGACGGTGGGGGTGGTCTTCCAGGACTTCCGCCTGATTCCCAATAAGACCGTTTACGAAAACGTCGCCTTTGCCATGCGGGTCATTGGCGCCCGGGAGAAGGAAATCCGCAGCCGGGTCCCCTATGTCCTGGAGTTGGTGGGGCTGGAGAACAAAGGCCGCCGTCACCCCGGCGAGCTCTCTGGCGGTGAGCAGCAGCGGGTGGCCATTGCCAGAGCCTTGGTGAACAATCCTTCCATGATCATTGCCGATGAGCCCACCGGCAATCTGGACCCGGCCCGGTCCTATGAGATCATGCTCCTGCTGGAGGAGATCAACAATCTGGGTACGACGGTGCTGGTGGTGACCCATGAGCGGGAGCTGGTGGAGCGATTCACCAAACGCGTCATTGCCATTGACGATGGCAAGGTAATCAGCGACGGAATGGACGGGTATTATCACTATGAAGAGCAATAATTTCGGTTATCTGTTGAAAGAGGGCATTCGGGGCATTTTCCTCCACGGTTTTATGTCCTTTGCCGCAGTGTGTGTCACAGTGGCCTGCCTGGTCATCATTGGAAGCTTTTCCGTGCTCCTGTATAACCTGAACATCATGGTTGCAGAAGTGGAGCAGGATGCAGAGATTTTGGTTTACATCGACGAGAGCTTCACAGAGGCAGAGGCAAAAAGCGTAGGCTCCAAAATCAACATGATTGAAAATGTACATCAAGCCACCTTCGTCAGCCGCCAACAGGCCCTGGAGGAGTTTGTGGCCAAGCAGGGGGACGAGAGCGCGTTTCAGGGCATCCAGGCGGATGTTCTGCGGGACCGGTTCCTGGTCACCCTGGAGGATAACAACAAAATGAAAGAGACCGTCCCCATGATTGAGGCGGTTTCCGGCGTGGCGGAGGTGAATGCGCCCTACCGCGTGGCGGAGGCGTTTGCCACCATTCAGCACATCCTGCGCATTGTTTCGGCTGCGGTGATTGCGCTGCTGCTAGTGGTATCGCTCCTTATCATCTCCAACACCGTCAAGCTTGCCATGTATGACCGGCGGGACGAGATTGCAATTATGAAGATGGTGGGCGCCACCAATTCCTTTATTCGGTTCCCCTTTGTGGTGGAGGGCTTCCTGCTGGGCATGTTTGGCGCAGCGGTGGCGTTCTTCCTGGAGTGGGGACTGTATAACGCCATGGTGGGCTGGATTGCGTCTGTGGATGCTCTGAATCTGCTGCAGTTTGTTCCGTTTATGGAGCTGATTTGGCCCATGGTGGCAACCTTCGGCGCCGCCGGCCTGTTTGTGGGTATTTTTGGTAGCTTTACCTCCATCCGGAAGTTCCTGGATGTCTAAAGCTGGAAGTACAAAGGAGGACAAAACACGATGAAGCGAAAAAAACTGGTGAGTGCCGTAGCGGCAGGGATGGCGATTCTTCTCATTCTGGCGCTGCTGCTGAGTCTGATTCCCGCCACAGTATTTGCCGCCAGCTCCTCGGACATCCAAGAGGAACTGAACAATTTGGAAAGCCAGGCCCAGGAAATTCAGCGGGCCAAGGAGGAACTTGCTCAGCAGCAGGCGGCCAATGCCTCCGATACCCGGGATGTGGTGTCCCGGAAGAAAGACATCGACCAGGAGATCAAAATCATCCACGATGAAATTGAAAACCTGAATGCGCAGATTCAGAACTACAATCAGCTGATTGTGGAAAAGCAAAAGGAGCTGGACGACGCCCAGACCCGGCAGGCAGAGCTCAACCAGCAGTACCGGGTCCGCATTCGCACCATGGAGGAGAGCGGCAAGATTTCTTACTGGTCCGTGCTCTTTCAGGCCAACAGCTTCACAGATCTGCTGGATACCATCAACAAAATCTCCGAGATTGCAGCCCATGACCAGGCTATGTTGGCAGAGTTGGACCGGGTTGCCCAGGAAATTCAGACTGCTCAGGCAGAGCTGGCCCAGGAGAAGTCCAACCTGGACGCCCAAAAGACTGCTCTGGCAGTGAGCCAGGCGGAGTTGGACGAGAAGAGCGCAGAGGCAAACGCCATTCTGGCAGAGCTGACCGCTGACGCCGCCAAGTTGGACAGCCTCTATGTCTCATACGAGGACAAAGAAGCGGCGCTGACCGACGAAATTGCGCAAAAAGAGCAGGAGTACACCGCCGCTTTGGCGCAGGAAGAAGAGGCCAGAAGGCAGGAAGAGGAGCGGCGCAGACAGGAAGAAGAAAACCGTCGGCAAGAAGAGGAGAACCGCAGGCAGGAAGAGGAAAACAACGGCGGCAGCGAAGAAGAAGGAGGCGGCGAGAGCGGCGGCAGCAGTGGCAGCAGTTCGTCTTCCTCTGGATGGCTGTATCCGCTCCCCTACCGGGTGGCTGTGACCAGCGCCTATGGCTATCGGGTGCACCCGGTGACCGGAGCTTGGAGCTTCCATACCGGCGTGGACCTGGGCGCGGCGGAGGGCACGCCAATTTATGCCACCCGCAGCGGCACCGTGACCACGGCTACATACAGCGACGTCTACGGCAACTATGTCACCATCAACCATGGCGACGGCTATTCCAGCCTGTATGGGCATATGACCCACTATGTGGTTTCCGCCGGGGAGTATGTCTCCCAGGGTGAGGTCATCGGCTATGTGGGCAGCACCGGCTGGTCCACAGGTCCCCATCTTCATTTTACCATTTATTACAACGGTTCCACCGTCAACCCCATGGATTATATTTAACGTTGCAGGAGGCTGTCTCATAAGAGGCAGCCTCTGCGAACCATTTTCAAGGATGTGAACAGGATGTTTGAGAGATATTTAAACAACATTTGGCGCGCAATTACATATCTGATCGCTGCAGCGTTTGGCGCGTTGCTGGTATCGCTGTGTTTCCTGGATCGGCTGGAAACAGATGGGAGCAAACAGGGGAAGTTGTATCAGCTGCTGTCCATCATTGACCAGAAGTTCGTGGAAGATGTGGACCGGACTGCCCTGGAGGATGCCGCCGCCGAGGCGATGCTGAAGGCCACGGGAGACCGATGGAGCTATTATATCCCCGCATCCGAGTATCAGGCCCACATAGAACGGAGAGACAATGTCTATGTGGGCGTCGGCATCACTCTGGAGCAGCGAGAGGATGAGACTGGGCTGGAGATTGTAGAATTGGCGGAAGGCGGCGGGGCAGAGAAAGCCGGGCTCCAGGTCCACGACGTGTTGGTTGGGGTGGACGGCCAAAGTTGCGCGGAATTGGGTGTGTCGGAGGTAACCCCCTGGATCCAGGGGGAGGCGGGAAGCAATGTGGTTCTCACCGTAGATCGCAATGGGCAGGAGCTGGATTTCACCGTGACCCGGGGGCAGATTGAATTGCCGGTGGCAACCTATGAGATGCTCCCCTCTGGCAGCGGCCTCATTACCATCGAGAATTTTGAAGCCAGAGCAGCAGAGGAGACCTTGGCAGCAGTGGATGCCCTGGTGGAGCAGGGGGCGAGCAGCCTCATTTTTGATGTCCGCTACAATCCCGGCGGCTTTACCACCGAGTTGGTGGAGATTTTGGATGCGCTTCTGCCTGAGGGGCCGCTGTTTCGCACAGAGAGCTCCGATGGCCAGGAGGAGGTGTCGTACTCCGACGCCCGCTGCGTGGAGCTGCCGATGGCGGTTCTGGTCAACGAACACTCTTACTCAGCCGCAGAATTTTTCGCCGCTGCCATGCAGGAGTATGACGCTGCGGTGATTGTTGGGGCAAAGACCAGCGGCAAGGGGTATTATCAGCAGCTCTTCCCGCTGGTAGACGGATCGGCTGCGTCGATTTCCTTGGGGAAGTATTTTACGCCCAATGGTCGCAATCTGACAGGCATTGGCGTCACGCCGGATGTGCCGGTGGATCTGGATCAGGAAGTTGCCTACTACCTCTACCTGGGACAGTTGGATCATGAAAAGGATAACCAGCTGCAGGCCGCTGTTGCGGCTCTGAAAGAGGCTGCCTGAGGGCCCTGCCCATGGGGCGGAAAAAACCTTGCCGGAAGTTGTATGTTTATGCGTAAACTGGGGCAATTTCTCAAATAGACCTTGACTGGTCTGAGAAAATCTTCTATAATCACAGGCGAAACTGAAATTTGTGGATGCGAATCCCAAGAAAGGGCTCGATTTGTTATGGCGAAGGAATTTAAGCTGACCGCTGCAAGAGTCAAAGAACTGGAAGAGGAACTGAACTACCTGAAGACAACCCGCATGCAGGAGGTTGTGGAGGATATCAAAGAAGCGCGCTCCCAGGGCGACCTGTCGGAAAACAGCGAATACGATGAGGCCAGAAATGAGCAGGCAAAGCTCTTTGGCCGGATTACAGAAATCGAAGACATTTTGGCCCACGCCGTGATCATCGAAGATGACAACGAAGCCAGCGGCCGCATTGGCCTGGGCTGCACGGTCCAGATTCAGGACCTGTCCTCCGGGGAGATTTTTGATTTCCGGATCACTGGCTCTCAGGAGGCCAACCCCATGCTGGGGAAAATGTCCGACGACTCTCCCTTTGGGCGGGCGCTTGTGGGCCACGGTCCCGGGGAAGTGGTGACGGTAGAGGCCCCTGCCGGCCGCTTTGAGGCCAAAATTCTGAATGTGACGAGATAATAGAATAGAAAACAAGATTTGAGAGGTTACTATGGGAAAGTTTGTACCCGCATCTGAGATGTCTCTGAGCGATCAGGTCCAGATCCGCCGGGAGAAGCTGGCGCAGCTCCAGGCGGAGGGGATGGACCCCTTTACGCAGACCAAGTATGAATTCGATTCCTGCAGTGCAGAAATCAAGGAGCATTTTGAGTCCATGGAGGGCAAGCACGCTTCCCTGGCTGGCCGGATGATGAGCAAGCGGGGCATGGGCAAGGTGATGTTCTGCGACTTGCAGGATTATGCCGGCCGGATCCAGCTCTATGTCCGCATGGACGAGATGACCACACCCGAGTCCTATGAGCGGTTTAAGAAGCTGGACATTGGCGACATTGTGGGCGTCCAGGGCGATGTCTTCCGCACCCAGAAGGGAGAGATTTCCCTCCGGGTCCATGAAGCCACCCTGCTCAGCAAGGCGCTGCTGCCCCTGCCGGAAAAGTTCCACGGTCTCACGGACCTGGAGACCCGCTATCGCCAGCGGTATGTGGACCTGATTATCAATCCCGAGGTGCGACGCACCTTTGAGATTCGCTCCAAATTCATCTCCTATGTCCGCCGGTTCCTGGATGGCCGGGGCTATATGGAGGTGGAGACCCCGGTGCTCAACACCATCTCCGGCGGCGCCACAGCCCGCCCCTTTGTCACCCACCACAACACCCTGGACATTGCCATGTACATGCGCATTGCCACGGAGCTGCACCTGAAGCGGCTGGTGGTGGGGGGCCTGGACCGGGTTTATGAAATCGGGCGGATTTTCCGGAATGAGGGCATGGATCCCAAGCACAACCCGGAGTTTACTACGGTGGAGCTGTATCAGGCCTACGCCGATTTCCACGATATGATGGATCTCTTTGAAGCCCTGCTTTCTGGTGCGGCCCAGGAGATTTTGGGGACCTACCAGGTGCGCTGGATGGGCGAGGATGTGGACCTGACTCCGGGCTGGCCCAGACTCACCATGGCAGAGGCCGTGCAGAAGTATCTGGGTGTGGACTTCATGTCCGTCTCCACAGATGCAGAGGCGGAGGCGCTGGCTGCCTCGGTGGGCGTGGAGTTGGGACCGGAAAAGGACCACACCTGGGGCAATTTCCTGTATGAATGCTTTGACCAGAAGGTGGAGGGGAAGCTGGTGCAGCCCACCTTCATCACCATGCATCCCGTGGATGTCTCCCCCCTGGCCAAGCGGTCTCCCAAGGACCCCAGGCTTACGGAGCGGTTTGAGCTCTTCATTTGCCGCAGCGAAATGGGCAATGCCTTCTCGGAGCTCAACGATCCCATTGACCAGAAGGCCCGCTTCCAGAAGCAGGTGGAGATGCGGGAGCGCGGCGACGACGAAGCGGGCATGATGGATACGGATTACATCACCGCCCTGGAATACGGCCTCCCCCCCACAGGGGGCCTGGGCATCGGCATTGACCGCTGCGTCATGCTCCTCACCGGACAGGAGACCATCCGGGAGGTCATTTTGTTCCCCACCATGAAACCCATCGACAAGCCCTGATATGCAAGGGCTGTCAGGTCAGGATTGATCTGAAATTTCCGGTTATTTCGGTGTATCTTGCAAAACGGATCTGTTGCAAATTTGTAATAGATCCGTTTTTGACAAATGGCAAACAAGCTTAAAAAGGAGACAGGGAACATCCGGCCCAAGGGGGCAAGATGAGAGAAATGGTACGTTCTATGGGAGTGAGCGGTTTCTCTTTGTACAGTGTATCATAGGCAGCCCAGGTTGTTACAATAGAACTGTCAGGCGCCTTCCCATAGAAAACGCCTGACAGGATGGAGAAAGAGGATGCAGGAAACGTATGAATTTGACGCAACCATCATCCAGGTTCCGGGGACCCATGGGGCCTATGTGGAGGTTCCGCTGGATGTCCGGGCAGTATTTGGCAAGGGTCGCGTGCTGGTCCATGCCACGTTGGATGGGGAACCCTATGACGGCCAAGTGGTCCGGATGAAGACGCCGTGTCATATTTTGGGGGTCCGAAAGGACATCCGAAACAAAATTGGCAAACAGCCGGGAGACACCATCCATGTGACCCTGCGGGAGAGACCCCCTCGGCGGGAATCCCAATGACAAGAAGAGCCTGTTGCAAAAGTGAAATTTTGCAGCAGGCTCTTTGGCGCGATCGGGTCTATAAGCCGGGTTCTGTCATTGACAGCCATCTATCTAGACCCAGGATTGCTCCTGGGTTCCAGCCACCTCTTGGGGACGGCCGGGCCAGCCTGTTGTCCCACACACGGTGTTGCTCCGGATAGAGTTTACAGCACCCCGATGTTCCCATGGGGCGGGTGCGCTCTTACCGCACCTTTTCACCCTTACCTCCCGGGAGGGAGGCGGTATCTCTCTGTTGCACTTGTCCTAGGGTCACCCCCGGCGGGCGTTACCCGTTATCCTTGCCCTGTGGAGCCCGGACTTTCCTCACGGGGGGCCTTTCGGCCTCCCCCCGCGGCTGTCCGACCCGGTCGCGGTCCTATTGTAGCTGATTTCAGTGGAATTGTCAAAACTTTTTCTCCCCCAGCCGGCAATCCGGGGTTCCCGTTCAAAAGCGGCTTGCAAACTCCCGGCAAAATGGCTATACTAGGGTAGAAGAATGGCGCGTCTTGCGCGGAATTGAGGATTGGTATGGCGAATGGGAAATTAGAGACGCTTTTGACCGAATGGCGGCAGAAGCGGCTGTTAATTTTGGGGTTGGGAGTCAGCAACCGGCCCCTGGCCAGGCTGTTGCTGGCGGCCGGATGCCGGGTCACCGGCTGCGACCGGACAGACCGGGAACACCTGGACCGGGAGGTGCTGGAGCTGGAGGAACAGGGGCTGGAACTCCGTCTTGGCCCGGGATATCTGGACCGCCTGGAGGCGGACGTGGTGTTTCGCACCCCGGGGATGCACCCGGCGAACCCGGCCCTGGAGGCGCTGCGGAGCCAGGGAGCGGTGGTGACCTCAGAGATGGAGGTGTTCTTCCAGGTCTGCCCCTGCCCTGTGATTGCTGTCACCGGCTCAGACGGAAAGACCACCACCACCACCCTCATTGCAGAGATGCTCCAGGCAGCCGGGAAGACCGTCTGGGTGGGCGGCAACATCGGAAAGCCTCTGCTCCCGGAAGCAGAGCGCATGGCTCCTTCGGACTGGGCCGTGGTGGAGCTCAGCTCCTTCCAGCTGATGGATATGGACCGCAGCGCCCACATTGCCGTGGTAACCAACCTGGCCCCCAATCATTTGGATGTGCACAGGGACATGGCGGAGTATGTGGAGGCCAAGAAGCATGTGTTCTCTTACCAGGGAGCCGGGGACGTCCTGGTCCTGAATGGGGACAATGCCATCACCCGGAGCTTTGCCGCCGAGGCCCCGGGGCAGGTTCGCTGGTTTTCCCGGCAGGGCCGCCCGGATCGGGGCGTCTATCTGGAGGACGGCGTCCTATACCGGGCCGCTCCGTCTGGGCCCCAGGCGATCATGGCGCAGACGGATATTTTGCTGCCTGGCATGCACAACGTGGAAAACTATATGACCGCCCTGGCAGCGGTGGAGGGCCTGGTTTCGGACGAGACCGCCCGGCAGGTGGCCCAGACCTTTGGCGGAGTGGAGCACCGGATTGAGTTGGTCCGGGAGAAAGACGGCGTTCGGTTTTATAACGACTCCATCGCCTCCAGCCCCAGCCGCACCATTGCGGGGCTCAGGAGCTTCCCTCAGAAGGTCATCCTCATTGCCGGGGGCTATGACAAGCACATCCCCTACGACGCCCTGGGGCCGGAAATTTGCCGCCATGTAAAGCGGCTCATTGTGACAGGCGCCACCGGAGAAAAGATCCGCCAGGCGGTGCTGGCGGCCCCAGAGTACCGGGAATACCAGCCGGAGATTCTTTTTATTGAAGATTTTGACCAGGCAGTCCGGCAGGCGGCCGGGGGAGCGGAGCCGGGAGATGTGGTGCTCCTGTCTCCAGCCAGCGCAGCCTTTGACAAGTTCCGGAACTTTATGGTCCGGGGCCAGCACTTTAAAGACTTGGTGAGGAGCCTGTGATGCATGTGAAAAAATGGACCCGGCTGATCCGGCGGGCCATTCCCTGCCAATCCTGCGGCGCGGTGATTGTGGCGGCGGGCGCGGCCCGGCGGATGGCCGGGGTGGATAAAATCATGGCGGATCTGGGGGGAGAGCCCCTCCTGGTCCGGACGGTTCGGGCCTTTGAGGCCACGGCAGTGATCCGGGAAGTGGTCATCGTCACCCGCCCGGATTTGATTGAGGCGGTCTCCGCGGCCTGCCAGGCGGCGGGATTTGGCAAGGTCCGGGCGGTGATTGCCGGGGGAGATACCCGGCAGGCCTCGGTGCAGCTGGGCCTGGCGGCCCTGGAAGGGGTGTCCCTGGTGGCGGTGCAGGATGGGGCCAGGCCCTTTGCGACGCCCCAGCTCATCGACCGGGTGGTGCGGGCAGCCCATACCTACGGCGCGGCAGCGCCGGCCATTGGGGTCAAAGACACCGTCAAGGTTGCAAAAGGCGGCGTGGTGGTCCGGACGCCGGACCGGTCCAGCCTCTTTGCGGTCCAGACGCCCCAGGTGTTTGATTTTGACCTTCTGCGGGGGGCGCTGTCCCAGGCGGAGAAAGACGGCGCCGCAGTGACGGACGACTGCTCCGCAGTGGAGCGGCTGGGTATGCGCATCCGGCTGGTAGAGGGGGAAGAACGGAATTTGAAGGTGACCACCCGGCAGGATCTCCTCCTGGCCCGGGCCATGGTGCAGGAGGATTGGGAATGAGAATTGGACATGGATACGATGTACACCGGCTGACAGCGGGCCGGAAGCTGATTCTGGGTGGGGTGGAGATTCCCTTTGAGCTGGGCCTGGAAGGCCATTCCGATGCAGATGTGCTCCTTCATGCGGTGATGGACGCCCTCCTGGGCGCCGCCGGACTGGGGGACATCGGCCAGCATTTTCCCGATACGGATCCCCGGTATGAGGGGATTTCCTCCCTGAAACTCCTGGCGCTGGTGCGGGAGAAGCTGTATTGGGCCGGTTACGAGGTGGAAAATGTGGACGTGACCATGATCGCCCAAAAACCAAAGCTGCGGGACTACATCTCCCAGATGGAGGAAAACATCGCCCAGGTTCTGGGTGTGGAAGAGGAGCAGATCAATGTGAAAGCCACCACCGAGGAACACCTGGGCTTCACCGGCGCAGAAGAGGGCATGGCTTGCCACGCAGTGTGTCTGCTGGAGCGGCTGTAAAGGCGGGACATGCCTACGAAGGCCCCGGCAGGTGACATTCTTAATATTCCGTGCTCAACAGGAAGTCGGCAACATGCATGGTCTGGATGCCTTCGTAATTGCCCCCGGCGAATTCGTCGGTTCGGAGGACATATTTGGGGTAATTGTCCCGAATATCCAGCAGACGTTCGTACTCCCGCCGCTCTGTTTTTTCGCTTTCGATGCGCTGGGTGACCTGAACATAGAGCTTATGGTTCTGTCGGGTCGCCACAAAGTCGATCTCGCCATCTCCGTGTTTGCCAATGTAAACCGTATATCCACGGCGGCAAAGTTCCAGAAACACCACATTCTCCAAAGCTGCAGCTACGGTATCGGGATGGTAGCCCAATACGCTGTATCGCAATGCGGTGTCTGCGAGGTAGAACTTTTCCTGAGTTTTCAGGATTTCTTTCCCTTTCAGATCATACCGGGGGCAGCGGTGCAATAAATAGGCTGCTTCCAGCTTTTCCAGGTAGCTGTACACGGTTTCATGGTCCAGAGACCGGTGTTCCGCTTTCAAATAGTCGGAAATAGACTTCGCGGAAAAGGTGTTACCCACATTCTGAAAAGCATATTTGACGACTCGCTCCAGCTGGTCAATTTTCCGAATTTGATTCCGCTTTACAATATCGGAAAAGATTGTAGAGTTATAGATATCGCGGATGATTGTATAGACCTCGCTTTCGCCATATGCGCGCAGATGCGTTGCAGGAAAACCACCCAGACGAATATAATTTGCCAGCTCTATGCGGTGGTCTTCCAGAGGGGCGTACTGCTCCTTGAAGGTTAGATACTCTGCGAAGGAGAGTGTAAAAATACGGAATGCAACATAGCGTCCAGTCAGGTAGGTGGCAATCTCGGAGGACATCATGCGAGAGTTGGACCCGGTTACGTACAGATCGACATCGTAGTCTGATGCCAGCGAATTGACCACCTTTTCCCAACCTATGATTTCCTGAACCTCATCCAGGAAAAAATAGGTCTTCCCCCTTTTGGAGAGCCGCCCTTTCAATTCTGCATACATCTGCTTCGCTGTCAGATCTTCATATTCCATGGAGTCGAAGCGATAGCTGACGATTTGCTCAGCAGAAATGTCTCCCCTGTCCCGCAGACGCTCCATGACCAGATTTAGAATGGTAGACTTGCCACACCGGCGAACGCCGGTGAGAATTTTGACAAAGGGCGTGTCCACATAGCGCATGATTTGATCCACGTATTTTGGCCTGTCAATCATGTTGCCCACCTCCGTTTTCTCAATCATATCGCAACTTGACGTCGAAATCAATAGTTTTCCGGTTATAAACCGCAAAACTTTTTGGCGCAGGGAAGCCATGCGAGCAGGGATGAAGTTTGCCCACGGCGGCCGGATGCTCTGCCTGGGGGTGACGTTGCCTGGATTCGCACATCATAGGGAAAAATCTGGCAGGAAATCAGAGCTGTCTCCGATTTCCTGCCAGAAATCTTTGGATGGTAGTTCAAAACAAATTTTACCCTCAGCACCTGGGGCAGAAGCACCACTGGGCGCCCCAGCACAGGCACAGGGGCATGCACAGGTCCCCCAGGCCGCCGAAGCCGCGGTAGGCGCTGGCCTGGCGGCGATAGGTGCTCCCCCCCTGCTCCAGGGTGGTGAGGACCTGCTGATACAGGGTGTTGTCTGGTTCCATGGAGACGGCGCGGCGGATGTGCTCCAGAGCGGTGACCCGGTTGCCGGCGCCGTCGTTGGCCAGGGCGCTGAGGTAGTACCACTGGCCGTCCCGGGTTTGGGTCCCGGCCAGGGCGTTGAGGGCCTCCTGGAAGCGGCCATATTGAATGTAGCGGTAGGCAGCCTGGGCCTCGGTGGTGTGGAACTGGGGTTCCTGCTGGCGCTGCTGCTGCCGCCACTGGCCAAAGATATCTTCAAAGGGGTCCTGGCCGTAGCCAGCGCCGCCGGTGTAAGAGCCGCCGCCATAGCCGGATGGACCGGTCTGAGGGGGATTCTTAATTTGCTCATAGGCGGCGTTGATTTCCTGCATCTTCCGGGCAGCTTCTGCGTCGCCGGGGTTGGCATCGGGGTGGTACTTTTTTGCCAGGCGGCGGTAGGCTTTTTTGACCTCTTCGTCAGATGCGCCCCGCTCCAGACCCAGAACCTGATAGGGATCATCGATCATGTTGGACCCTCCTGCGCGGTTCCCCGCGCTTTTTTCTCTTTTCTTCTGTATGTAACCCAAACGCCGCTGTACAGGATGTTGTCCAGCAGGTCCTTGTCCTGGACTAGGGGCAGCATTTCATAGGCCCGGGTGGCCCGTCCCATTTCCAGGACCAGGTAATCCTCCCACTTTTCGGGGTCCGGGTCTCCGCCCATGGCCAGGAAGGGATTGTAGCTGCCCCGGTGCAAATCTTTCCGGTAATCTACCGCCGCATCCACGAAGTAGATGAACCGCCCCAGGCCCATGGCCATCTGCCGGAGATAGCCGGACCAGCGGTCGTCCCGCCAACAGAAGAGCTCCGCCATCAGCAGGCCAAAACAGTTGGCGGGCAGGTCTGGGTTGGGGCAGCGTTCTGACTCCAGCCGGCTTAAATCCTGGATGCAGGTCTCTATGGCCCGGCACTGTCGGGGAAACCGGCTCTGAATGGCCTCGTAATGGGGCCGAAGCAGCCGCCGCAGGGCCAGGGCGTCGGGACGGTGGTCGTCCCGCCAGTGATCGTCGGCGCTGAAGTAGGCCAGCGCCACGTTCATATCCGCTGCATACAAGGTGGCCTCATTCTGCCGCCAAGGCCGGGAGGCCAGGGGATGAACCAGACAGCGGCCGGAGCCCTGCTCTTCTGCCGGTTCATAGAGAGACGACAGCAGAAGGGCCAGGAACACCATATCGTAATTCAGGGCCACCCGGCTGGCCAGAGAGGCCCGCGCCCCAATGGCCCGGCAGATGCCGCAGTAGCAGCCCAGGTACCGTTTCCGCTGCTCTGGGCGCAGCTCCTGGGAGTTTGCCATTACATATCCAAACATGGCACAGGCCTCCTTTTGGTGATTGTACCATGTTACCGGCCAGTTGTGAACAGAAAATTAATTTTTTAACAACCAAGTGGAAATCTTTTTTCAGAAATCCTCTGCTGTTTTTTTCGCCCGCCTCAGCCGGAGCTGATAGCCAATGTCGGTGAGGTATTTGTTCAGCGCGCCGCCGTAAAATACAATGGCCATACACGTATACAGCCACAACATGGCAATGGCGACGGCAGACAGACTGCCGTATATGGTGGAGAAATTGCTGAAATGCTCCACATACAGGGAGAAAAAACCGGAAAACAGCTGCCATCCCAGAGAGGCCAGCAGCGCCCCGGGCAGGGAGGGGAGAAATTTGTTCCGCCGGTTGGGAAGAAACATGAACATGGCGGCAAACAGCGCGGTCTGCATCACAAGAAGCACCAGAAACCGGCTGGAGATGATCTTCAAGAGGAACAGGATGGCCGGATTGTCGCTTTGGGGCAGCTGGGCCAGGATGGTCTGGCCAAACACATGGATGGCCAGTGTCAGGAGCAGCACCAGCAGAAAGAGGAAGGTGTACACCAGGCTGAGCAGCCGGGTGAATACATACCCCCGGTCCTCCTGCGCGCCGTAAATCCGGTTGAGGCCGGTGAGCATGCCGAAGATCCCACGGGAGGCAGCCCACAGCGCCGCCAGAGCCGATACAGAGACCAGGGTTTTAGAGCTGCTGGCGAACATCCCAGTGAGCAGCCGGGTGACAGAGGGCATGAGCGCGGCGGGAATCACCTTCTCCAGAATTTCCAACAGGGCGCCGCCTCCCAGGGAGGTGTAGCTCAGCAGATTTAGCAAGAGCATCACCGTGGGAAACGCAGCCAGGATGATGAAATAGGCCGCATTGGCTGCATACACCGGCACGTCCAGGCGGTTTAGGCTCAGCACCATGTCCACCACCCGGGCAACGTGACGGTTTTGAATCCTTCGTTTTTTCATAGACGGTCCCCTTCCACGTGAGCGGTAGAAGCTTTTGGCGATCTTTGGCGTGAAAAGTGCAGATCCTTCGCTTCGCACAGGATGTCTGGTCCATGTGTTTCAGCCTGGGCATGGCTGTTTCTATGTGGAATGCACAGCATAGTTTAGACGAATCCGTTTCCCCGAAAAGCCGCTGGCTGAGTCGGATTGGGATATTATACCGGAAATGGTGGAAAAAGAAAAGCACTTTTTTGACGAGGGCGGGAAGCGCAGGCTGCTTTTTTACAGGAATTCCAGAAGCTGAGGAAGGCTGTGAATTTCGTACTCCATGGAAATACCGGGCAGAGGGGGCTCCCGCCGGGGGTTGAACCAGCAGGCGGCGATGCCCGCCCCGTTGGCTCCTCGGATGTCGGAGGTGAGGCTGTCGCCGATCATCAGGGCCTTTTTGGGGTCAAAATCCGGGATCCGGGCAAAGCACCGCTGGAAAAAAGCAGGGCTGGGCTTATTGGCGCCTAGGTTCTGGGAGATAAACACCTGTTCAAAATAGGGGCCAATTCCGGCGCTTTTCAGGCGGCTCTCCTGGACCCGGGCGGTGCCGTTGCTGGCCAGGTACAGCCGGTATTTGGGGGCCAGGGCAGCAAGCAGCGCTTCTGCCCCTTCTATAAAGTAGTGCCCCACGCATAGATATTCTTCGTAGGCCGCCTGGCAGGCCACAGGGTCTGCCGGGATGTCCAGCTCCTGGAAGAGGCAGGCGAACCGCTGCACCAGTACTTGCTCCCGGGTGAGCAATCCCTGCTCCAGCATTTGCCAATGGCGTTTGTTTACGGCGCTGTACTGCCGGATCCGCTCTGGTGTGGGCGTCACCCCCATGTCCCGGAAGGCCTTGGACACGGCGATGGCTTCAGCCCGGTGGAAATCCAACAGGGTGTCGTCTAAGTCAAAGAACAGAAATTGAAACATTCCGGCCTCCTTACGCGCGGCCAATGGCGGCGGCAATCCGGGCAAAGGTGGGAATGTCCAGAGTTTCTCCCCGCACGGTGGGGGAGAGTCCGCAATTCCGGAGGATGTCTCCTATGATTTCCTTGCCCAGTGCGGGAAATCCGGCGGCCAGGCCGTTTTGCAGCTGCTTGCGCCGCTGGGCAAAACTGGCCCGCACCACCCGGAAAAACAGCTCCTCGTCTGCCACAGGGTAGGGCGGCGCCTGCCGGACGTTCAGCCGGATGACACTGGAGGTCACCTTGGGCTGAGGCAGGAAGCAGGAGGGAGGGACGTCAAACAACAGCTCCGGCTGTGCGTAATAGTTGCAGAACACCGTAAAGGCGCTGTAGTCCCGGGAGCCGGGGGCCGCCGCCATACGTTGTGCCACTTCCTTTTGCACCATGACGGTGACGGAGGAGAAGCACCGGGCCTCCAGAAGGGCTGTGAGGACCGGGGATGTGATATAGTAGGGCAGATTGGCGCAGGCCATGGGACGCAGGCCGGGAAGCTCCGCCTGAACCAGGGCCGGGATGTCCACCTTTAAGATGTCCTGCCAGAGGATGTGAAGGTTGGAAAACTCCCCCAGGGTTTCCGCCAGAATGGGGGCCAGAGTCCGGTCCACCTCCACGGCGGCCACCCGCCCTGCCCGCAGGCACAGCTGCTGCGTCAGGGGGCCAATTCCGGGTCCCACTTCCAGGACGCCACAGCTTCCGTCTACGCCGGACTCCTCGGCGATCCGCTGGGGAACCCAGGGGGCGATGAGAAAGTTTTGCCCTTTGGATTTGGAAAACCGGAACCCATGCCGGGCCAGAAGCCCCTTGACCTCCTGGGCGCTGCACAAATCGATCATAAAAAACCCGCCTTTCCCCTGTATTTTACCAGAGAAAAGGCGGATTTGCAATGAGAACTTCCGGATCAATCCAGGATGTATACGGTGCAGGACCGGCGGCCAAAGGCATAGCACTCTGCCAGGGTGTCAAAATACAGGTCGATCATGTAACCCTGAATGGCGCCGCCGCAATCCTCCGCAGTGGCATAGCCGTAGATGTAGGAGCCGTCGTCAGAGACGATGTACATCCGGGTGCCATAGGGGATGACGCTGGGGTCCACAGCAATGGCGCCGTACCGGGCGGTGGTGCCGGTGGCGGTGGTGCCGGTATAGCCCTCGCAGCTGTAGGCGGTGGCGTCCACAGTCAGCTTCCGGGAGTAGGAGACCACCTCGCCGGAGGCAGTGGTGAAGGTGTTGCCGGTGGGGGCGGGGTCAGAGACCTCCTCCGGGGCGGCGGTGGGTTCCGGCTCTCTTGTGGTGGCGGCGGGCGCTTCGTGGCCGGCCGGCTCCTCTGCGGTGGTGCGTTCCGGAGAATAGGCCCGGCCTGCGCCCTCCTGCTCTTTGCTGGAGCGGTCAATGCCGCGGGCCACGACGGCGTTGACTGGGGCATCCAGGACCTGCTCCTGGATGACAGTTCGGGAGACCTCTGTTCCGTTCTCCCGGGTGATTCGGGCGGTGCACTGGATGCTGCCGTCCTGGCCGGGAGTCAGGATTTTCTCTTCACCGGGCTCCAGGGTGGAATCGGTGCAGTAAGCCGTCTCATAGGGGGTGGACCGCACGTATTCCACGGTCTCATAGGTGAGATAAACCACATCAATGACCATACCGTCGTAGGTTTCGCTGTCCAGGCTCTGGGAAATGCGCAGATCGCCCTCTGTGGAAATGCCCAGCTGCGCCAGAACATCGGCTACGGTGCAGCCGTAGGTGGCCAATTCCAGAGCCTGGTGGCCGTTGTTGATCCGGACCATTTGAATCCGCTTGACGGTGATTTCAGAGACGGCTCCGTCAGATTGGGCGGTGAAAGTATCTGCCTCGCCCAGCTCCAGGCCTGCCTCGGTGAGGACGGCCGCAGGGTCTGTTGCATATGTAGTATGAACAAGTACCCGATCGCCATCGGTGATGACGTAAGTGGTCTGGGCAAATACGGCCTGGGAGAGGAGACCTGCAGTCAATAGCAGGATCAGGGCGACTGCCCCCAGCCGCAGAAGCAGGCTTTTTTTCGTTGGGAAAAGATGCTGTATGGTGTGCATCGGAGAACCTCCTTTTCACATGGACGGCAGTTTGCCAGGCTGCCAGGTTGCTGGTGTCAAACGTGTTACGTTTGTAACCATATTGCAACTGTTCTGATATTATAACTATTTTGCCGGAAATGTCAAGAGTTTTTAGCAAAGGGCAGAAAAATGACAATTTTTTCAAGCAATATTATTGGAAACCTGTGGCAAGATCTTTGACGGAAAACGTCGGAAAAGCACCAGATATGGGGAGAAAGTTACAAAAAGGTTAACATAAGACGAATTTGGCCGGACCCCCTTGCGGGGGGGTTCCACAGGGACATGGGCCTTGGTTTCATACTGCTCTGACGAATTTGTAGTGTCTACCACGGGCGGACACACAGGTCCGCCCCTACGATGATATCCCGACGCAGTGTATCAACAGATATTCGACGTTGCCGTAGGATTCTCACTATTTTTACCAAATTTTTGGCATTTATATGACAAAACGTGTTGAACAATTTCTGCCCATTCTTATCATCCTCCGTAGGGGCGGACCTGTGTGTCCGCCCAGCGAAAACATCACACGGTTTCCGCCCATTTTCGGCAAATTCGCAATGCCCATTTCCGCATATGACCAACGGGCATACACATAAGGCGACGATACACCAGCGCAGGAACGTATCATCAAATCAGGAGCGCTGCCCAGGTCGGGGGAAAATGGAACTGGACTTTTTCCGGATTTGTGCTATACTTTTTTCTAAACACATCCGTTTGAATTGGAGTTTGGATTATGCAGCCAAAGCTTTGCGTGAAATGTAATAAGAATGTAGCCGTGGTGTTCATCACCCGCTTGGAAAACGGGGTTTCCCGGAATGAGGGCTACTGCCTGAAGTGCGCCCGGAAGCTGGGAATTCCGCAAATTGATGATGCAGTGAAGCAGATGGGGATCTCCGAAGAGGATCTGGATCTGATCAGCGACGAGATGTCCGCCGTCTTCGGCCAGGATCAGCCGGAGGAGGATGACGAGGTGGGCAGCCAAACTGCCACCTTCCCCCTCCTGAACCAGCTGTTCAGCGGCTCCGACCGTCGCCGGGATCTGCCGGAAAAGCCGAATCGGGAGAAGGAAAAAGAAGAGCCTCCCAAGCCTAAAACCAAAAAACACAAATTTTTGGACACCTACTGCCTGAACCTTACCGGCCGGGCCCGGGAGGGGAAGCTGGACCAGGTGGTGGGCCGGGACATGGAGACGGAGCGGGTCATTCAGATCCTGAACCGCCGCCAGAAGAATAACCCCTGTCTCATCGGCGAACCCGGCGTGGGCAAGACTGCCATTGCCGAAGGGCTGGCCCAGCGGATTGCCCAGGGGGAGGTTCCGTTTAAGCTTCGGGACAAAGAGGTATACCTCCTGGACCTCACGGCTCTGGTGGCCGGGACCCAGTTCCGGGGCCAGTTTGAGAGCCGGATGAAGAGCCTCATTGCCGAGGTGAAGGTCTGCGGCAACATCATCCTGGTCATTGACGAAGTCCACAACCTGGTGGGCGCCGGGGATGCGGAGGGCTCCATGAATGCCGCCAACATCCTGAAGCCGGCCCTGTCCCGGGGGGAGATCCAGGTCATTGGCGCCACCACCTTCTCGGAGTACCGGAAGTACATTGAAAAGGACGCCGCCCTGGAGCGCCGCTTCCAGCCGGTGACGGTGGCGGAGCCTACCATGGCCGAGGCGGCGGAGATCATGCGGGGCGTCGCCCACTATTACGAGCAGTTCCACGGGGTGTCCATCTCCCCGGAGATTGCCCGGCAGTGCGTCGTCCTGTCGGAGCGGTATATCACCGACCGCTTCCTGCCGGATAAGGCCATTGACCTGTTGGATGAGGCCTGCTCTGATGTGAACCTCCGCAGCCGGGAAATCTCCCGGCTGTCGGAGCTGAAAAAGGAGCGGGACGACTATGAGCTGGAGCTTCGCATGCTCACCGAGGACACGGAAGGGGAGCATTATGAGCGCCTGGCGGAGCTTCGGAGCAGGCTCTGCCGGGTGGCCGCGGAGATTGAGCGGCTGGACCAGCTGCCGCCCCCGCCGGTCACCATGGAGAACCTGGCCCGGATCATTGAGCTCTGGACCAAGATTCCCGCCAGTAAGATTCAGGCCCAGGAGTACCAGCAGCTCCGGAACCTGGGCGACCGCCTGAAAGAGCGGATTGTAGGCCAGGACGAAGCGGTGGAGGCGGTGAGCCGTGCCATCCGCCGCAGCCGGGTGGGCATTTCCCCCAAGAAGCGGCCGGTTTCCTTCATTTTCGTGGGTCCCACCGGTGTGGGCAAGACGGAGCTGGTAAAGTGCCTGGCCGGGGAGATGTTCGACTCGGTGGATTCCCTCATCCGTCTGGATATGTCGGAGTATATGGAGAAGCACACGGTTTCCAAGCTGATCGGCTCGCCCCCGGGCTATGTGGGCTATGATGAAGCGGGCCAGCTCACGGAAAAGATCCGTCGGCGGCCCTATAGCGTGGTCCTGTTCGACGAGATCGAAAAGGCCCATCCCGACGTGCTGAACGTGCTCCTGCAGGTGCTGGACGACGGCCGGATCACCGACGCCCAGGGCCGTGTGGTGAACTTTGAAAATGCCATTTTGGTGATGACCTCCAACGCCGGGTCCGACCGGAAAAGTAGCGGCCTGGGCTTTGGCCAGACCCTGTCGGAGCAGCGGAAGGAAGGGGCTATGAAGGCCCTGCGGGAGTTCCTCCGGCCGGAGTTTTTGAACCGGGTGGATGAGATCATCAGCTTCAACCACCTGTCCGAGGAGAATTTCCGGGCCATCGCCGGGATTATGCTGGCAGAGCTCCGGGATGCGTTGGCAGAGCGGGGCCTGTCCTTTACCTGGGACGAGACTCTGGGGGATTATCTCACCAAGAAGGCCTATTCCATCACCTATGGAGCCAGAAACCTCCGCCGGACCATCCAGCGGGATCTGGAGGACCCCATTGCAGAGGCCATCATCGACAGCTTTGAGACTCCCATTTCTGCCCTCCGGGCTGTGGTCCGGGACGGAAAGGTGGAACTGGAGAAGGAGTGACAGAGGACCCATGACAGAGAAAGAACAGGCCCTTGCCTACCTCGGCAAGGACCCGGTGTTGAACATCAGTATGATCGAGCCCCTGCGCCTGGGCCGTGCCCGGGTGGCCGCCCAGAGCGGCCAGGGCGTGGCCCTGGAGATGGACGGCATCGCCATGGTAGCAGCCGAGAACCTGGGAGAGGCGCTCAGCCTCCTGGAGACGCTTCCAGAGGTCCAGACCTGGAATGTGATGGCGGGAGCGCTTTCGGACGCTGTGGCGGCGGCTCTGGGCCTGAAGGAGGAAAGCCGCTGCTATCAGGCTGCCTATTTCCGGAAAGAGCCCCTGCCCGTCCGGGCCGATGTGCGGCCCCTGGATATGAGCTACTTCCAGGCAGTGCTGGACGGCTACAGCCTGTTCCACAACCCGGAGTATGTGGAAGACCGCCTGAAGGCCGGCGTGATCTTCGGCGCCTTTGTAGACGGCCGCCTGGCCGGCTTCGTGGGCGAGCACCACGAGGGCAGCATGGGCATGCTGGAGGTCTTCCCCCCATACCGCGGCCACGGCCTGGGCCTGGCCCTGGAGAGCTTCCAGATTAACCGCTACCTCTCCCAGGGCCGGGTGCCCTTCGACCAGGTCATCGTGGGCAACGAAAAGTCCATGAGCCTGCAGAAAAAGGTGGGCATGGAGCTATCCAAGGATACCATGTCCTGGCTACACCGCAAATAAAACCCAACACAGCCCGGGAGCATGCCTGACGGCAGCCTCCGGGCTGAGGCATATCTGGAAGGGGAAATGCATACAGCGAAAATAACCCCCGAAAATTTGCCAGGATCGTGCACAGACGCTGCAGGGACGCTACGGGGGCGCTACGGGGGCGCTGTAGGGGCGCTGTAGGGGCGCTGTAGGGGCGCACAGTGTGCGCCCGCCTCCAAAACCTGCAAACCCACCCAAAATTCGGAAAAACCGGAGGTTTCTACAGCCTGACGCACACGGTATACCCCTACAGGGATATGCCATGATTTTTTAACATCCATAAGCTGAGGGCCGTAGGGTGCGGCCTCCTGGACGCACCTGCGGCAGGATGTTCCGTACTCCACAGCATGTGGGCAAATCCGAACCTGCCCCCAAAAGCGGGTACGAACTCGCCCAGACCGGCCGCCACGGTAAGCCCCTTCTGCCGGGTAGCGTCCGGGAGCACCCTACGGGGCAGGTGGAAGGACAAGCTGCACACTCCTGAGCGATACCCATATGCCCCAATGGGGAATGCTCAATGAGAAAGAGCGGCTTGGAAGAATTGCAGGATTTCTGGGGCCTTTTCCACCAGCTTTAACACGAAGGGACCCAAAATGGTTGCCAGCTTTTGCAGGTTTCCGGCGGTGTCTGCGCTGTTCTTAAGAAAATCCCTCAGGCGGGCCAGGGGCTTCTTTTTCTGGGCTTTGGCCCGCGCCATTTCTGCGCCCAGTTGCTGCACATCCCGGTCAGCAGATTGGCCTTGGAAAATAGAAATCAGCTCCTGGGTCAGCTGTTCATTGAATTTCTCTTCGTGTTCCAGCACGGCGCGAAGGAGACGCTCAGCGGATTCAGACGTGTTGGAGACTTGACAATTTGCATAATAATTGAGGTTGCCATGAACGTGGATGATTGGCTGATATAGGACAGTGCTCAAATTTTCAGACTTTGGCAGAATCTGGGCTGCAGCTTCAATATTTTCGGGACCAAAAGCAGTTCCCAGGATGTCGGCTATATCGTACTCTTCAAACCAGCCTTCGGAAGAATAGGGTAGTTTCGAATACTCGCGTTCCTTCGCCTGTAGGACATATGTTACAGAAAACCGTGCGGTATGACGATTTTTCTGTACGACAATGTAATCCTCTGCCTTCAGGTTTAGGGCCTGATTGATGAGGATGATGTCATCGCGAAGTTGATGCAGCAGCGGCCAAGGTGGGGTATCCGCTTGGGCATAGACGTCAATGCGCAAAATAGAGTCCCCGCCGCCCATATCCACCACCGCCATTAGGCCGTTGATCGGGTCTGGGTCAATTCGCAGACCTTTTCGCCAAATTTTTCCGATGTTGAGGCAATGGTAGAAGCGAATCATAAGCTGATGGATCACGCTGTCAGGCAGGTACGTGTATTGCAGCTCGTAAGCAACGTGCTTTCTCCAGCTGGTGGGATGCAACTCCTTGGGCGTGACGTCCGGACAGAGGGCCGGAATGAACTCCTGACTTTCGGAGACGGCGTAGGAGAGCTGAAATTTCCGCATCACCTCTAAGACATAGTTCCGCTCTTGGGCGGTGTAGGTGACGCCAGGAAGAACACTGGTTTCCGGCTTTTGCAGCAAATCCAGAATCACCTGGGTGTGAATGATGCCGTTGGTTGCCCGGCGCGGTCCGCAGTTGATGATGATGTAGATGGCGTTGGTGAGCCAGACAGGATTCAGGACCTTGTATTCCGCCAGCTCCTTTTTGTCTTCTGCATTTTGATGGTAGCTAAAGCAAACGCCCAGGTCATTGAACCACTCCAGGAGCCAAACGCAGATTTCCGGAGACAGCTCCTTGTTTTCTTGACAGATTTGATAATATTCGTCCTTGCTAATATAGTTTCGGTTTTCTTTGGCCAGAGATAACAGCTTCTCCCGGATGCCAGCCCATGTTACAGGGAATTCCATGCCGCAGCTGTCCAAGTGCCGGGCTTGATCAACAATGGCGTTGGTGAGCGCTTGGAATTCTTTTTGATTGGAATCCTTGGCGGAGTAAAAAACGACCTTTGCTAAGTTGGGGAATTCTTGTTGTAACCGGCGATGATCCAAGTCGCGGGTTTGGATGTTGTCCCATTGATTCACAGCCAGGATGACAGGAGAATCTTTGGCGAAGCTGGCCACGTTGTTCAGCCAGTACCGGGCCTGTCCGGTCAGGTCCTGGTAGCGGTTGCAGATGACCACCACGTAACAGGTGCGGCTGGTCAGGAAGCACCGGTGCATGGCGTGCATGATCTCTTGGCCGCCAAAGTCCCAAAAGTGGATGTCAAAATTATAATTAGGCTGACGGACCGGGAAGTCTGTAATGTCAATGCCAGGCGTCGTCTCGGTAGGATAGTTCCCGGGCAATCCATCGTTGTGGATTCTCTGAATGGTATAACTCTTCCCTACACCGCCATCGCCCAGGAAGATGACTTTGGCTTCGCTGATGGAAACCTTGGGTGCTGCGTAATAGCTCTCAATGAGTTCACGGGGCTGTTCGAAGAGACTGATAGGCTGAATATTTAATATTGTTTCTTTTAGCAAGATTCCATATGATGGATATAATGGATTAAATTTAAATACAAATGGAATGTTGAGCGATAGAAGTTTGGGCGGAAGTTGGCACAGGAACAGGCCAGAAAGATTCAAGGACTGGATATGATGCGGCAACTGGACGTCTTCCAGGCTAGTGATTTGTGTGTCACTCAGGTCCAGCGACTGGAGCCCTGCAGGCAGCCGGATGTCGTCCAAACTAGTGATTTGTGTGTCGCTCAGGTCCAGCGACTGGAGTTCCGCAGGCAGTTGGATGCCGTCCAGGCTGGTGATTTGTGTACCGTGCAGCTTCAGCGACTGGAGCCCTGCAGGCAATTGGACACTGTCCAGACTGGTGATTTGTGTGTCGCTCAGGTCCAACGAGTGGAGTTCTGCAAGCAGCTGGATGCCGTCCAGGCTGGTGATTTGTGTGCCGCGCAGCTTCAGCGACTGGAGCCCTGCAGGCAATTGGACACCGTCCAGACTGGTGATTTGTGTGTCGCTTAGGTCCAGCGACTGAAGCTCTGCAGGCAGCTGGATGCCGTCCAGACTGGTGATTTGTGTGTCACTTAGGTCCAGCGACTGGAGCCCTGCAGGCAGCTGGATGCTGTCCAAACTGGTGATTTGTGTGCTGCGCAGGTTCAGCGACTGGATTTCTGCAGGCAGCCGGATGCCGTCCAGACTGGTGATTTGTGTGCTGCTCAGCTTCAGCGACTGGAGCTTTGCAGGCAAATAGATACCGTCCAGACTAGTGATTTGTGTGCCGCTCAGGTCCAGTGACTGGAGTCCTGTAGGCAGCTGGACGTCTTTCAGGCTGGCGATTTGTGTGTCACTCAGGTCCAGCGACTGGAGCTCTGCAGACAAATGGACACCGTCCAGACTGGTGATTTGTGTGCTACTCAGATTCAAAGATTGGATTCTGTCAGGGAAATGAGTTCCACTTAGATCGCTAACTGATATGTAGCACAAATTCAGAGTACACAAACACTTGAGCTGGTCAACTCCGCGTAGTGATATCGCTAGTTCTCTCCGCATACTAACCGCATTAAAAAATTCAGAGGACGTTATAAAGTCGGGGGTTCCAATTTCATCGATTTCCTCCAATTCTGCAGCCTCTTTCTCCGTCGCCTCATACCCATCTGCCATTCGATTCAACAGCCGAAACAACGCCTCAATTTCCTGCGGATCCGTAATTTTTCTACCCATCCGTCTGCCTCCCCTCAGAACTGACTGATTTCTTATCAGTATACCAAAGTCTGATAATATTGTAAAGGAAGAAATTCCTAATTATGGGAAATCCCGGTTTCACCACGGTCCAGGGAAAGCGCACGCCGCTCCTGGTTCTAACCCGTCCCTGCCGGACATACCCTGTACTACACCATGGCAGGAGCGCCCTCCTGCCGAGACTGAAGGAGGCAGGATGGCGATGGAAAAATCCATTTATCAAGAGATTGCAGCCAGAACCGGCGGAGATATTTATGTGGGCGTGGTGGGCCCGGTCCGGACGGGGAAGTCCACCCTCATCAAGCGGGTGATGGAGGAGCTGGTGATTCCCAACATCTCCGACCCCTACCGGAAGGAGCGGGCCCGGGATGAGCTGCCCCAGAGCGGCTCTGGCAAGACCATTATGACGTCGGAGCCCAAGTTCGTGCCGGAGGAGGCGGTGGAGATCTCCCCCGACGGGACGGCGAAGCTCCGGGTGCGGATGATTGACTCAGTGGGCTATATGGTGGCCGGGGCCGTGGGCGCCACGGAGGACGGGGCGCCCCGGATGGTGACCACCCCCTGGTACGACCATGAGATCCCCATGACCGAGGCGGCGGAGCTGGGCACCAAAAAGGTGATGGAGGATCACTGCTCCATTGGCCTGGTGGTGACCACCGACGGCACCATCACGGACATTCCCCGGGAGGACTACCTGACCGCCGAGGACCGGGCCATTGGGGATATGAAGGCCACCGGCAAGCCCTTTGTGGTGGTGGTCAACAGCCGGGAGCCCCGGGGAAATGCCGCCCGGGAGCTGTGCAGCCGGATCCAGGAGACCTATCAGGTGAAGGCCCTCTGCGCCGACTGCCAGACCATGAGCGCCCAGGAGATTGGGGAGCTCCTGCGGGACCTGCTGTACGCCTTCCCCATGCAGGAGCTGCGGGTGTATCTGCCCCGGTGGATGGACGGCCTGGAGTACGATCATCCGGTGAAGGCGGTGCTCTACGACGCCCTGGCCAGCCGGGCAGGGGAGATTTCGGAGATGTGCCAGGCGGAGACGGTGCTGGGAACCCTCACGGAGGTGGAGCATGTGGCCGGCTGCCGCCTGCGGGAGATCGACCTGGGCAGCGGCATGGTGGCCTGTGAGCTCCAGTTCCCGGAGAGTCTGTATTATGACATCCTCAGCGGCAAGACCGGCTTTACCATCACAGGAGAGGGCGAGCTCATGGAGCTGCTCACGGAGCTGGCCCAGGTGAAGCGGTCCTATGACAAGATTGCCTCGGCCCTGGAAGAGGCCAGCGCCACCGGCTACGGCGTGGTGATGCCCACCCGGGGGGAGATGAAGCTGGAGGCCCCGGAGATTGTCCGCAAGGGAAGCGCCTATGGCGTGAAGCTGAAGGCCGGCGCGCCCTCCATCCACATGCTGCGGGTGGACCTGGACACGGAGATCAGCCCCATGGTGGGGGATGAGAAGCAGTCCCAGGACCTGGTGAACAGCCTGTCTGAGCAGTACCAGACTGCACCGGATCAGCTGTGGGAGAGCAACATTTTCGGCAAGTCCGTCTTTGAAATGGTGAACGACGGCCTTACCACCAAGCTCCGCCGGATTCCCGACGATGTGCGGGTGAAATTCCGGGGCTCCCTGGCCCGGGTGGTCAATGAAGGAGCCACGGGGATGATTTGCATCATCTTTTAATGGAAAAACTGCCCTCAAATTCCGATGTACTTCGGATTTGAGGGCAGTTTGGCTATTTTTTCAGCTCCAGCTCCGGGTGCCGGGCGGCTACCACGGAGAAGGCGTCGTTGGCAATGTCGATGGCCAGGGCGATGTCTTCGTCGGTGATGGCGGCGTTCAGGAAGTGGTTGTGGTGGCTGGCCAGGAACAGGCCCCGGCTGACGCATTCAGCCACCCACTCCTGATGGAGCATCAGGCTGTCGTCGTTGGCGATCCGCAGGTAGAAGAGGGCCGGTTCGCCGGAGACCACTAGGTCAAAGCCGTGGGCCTTGGCGGCGGCCTGGAAGCCCTGGGTGAGCTGCAACCCCATGCGCCGGAAGAGGGCCGGGGCGTCCAGGGCCTTCAGCTTCTGGATGCAGGCGATGCAGGCGGCAAAAGGCTCTGCGCTCATCCAGTAGGAGCCGGTGAAGGAGATGGAGGAGGCGGTGGCCTTCAGATGCTCCCGGCCGCAGACGGCGGACATGTTGTAGCCGTTGGCCAGGGCCTTGCAGAAGCAGATGAGGTCTGCCTGGAATCCGTAGTAGTGGTCCGAGCCCTGAAGGTCCAGCCGGAAGCCGGTGCGCACGTCGTCGATGATGAGGACGATGCCCCGCTTGTCGCAGAACTGCCGGACCGAGGCCCAGAACTCTTTGGTGGCGCAGCGGTTGTCGGCAAAGTTGCCATGGTCATAGGGTTGGGCGATGAGGGCGGCCACATCGCCGCCGCAGGCCTCATAGGCGGCCTCCATGGCGGGCAGGTCGAACCAGGGGACCACAAGGTTATTGGCCACATCCTCCGGCAGGACCCCGGGGTAGTCCGCCTTCATGGCCCAGGGGTCGTTGCCGTGATAGTAGCCCCGGAGGAACATGGTCTTCTTCTTCCCGGTGAAGGCCCGGGCGGTGAGGATGGAGAAGGTGGTGGCGTCGGTGCCGTTTTTCATGAAGAAGGCCCAGTCGGCCATGGCGACTGTGTCCACCAGCAGCTCGGCGCACTCCACCATTTTGTAGGAGGGGGCGGTGGTGCAGTTGCCGGTCATCAGCTGCTCCACAGCGGCCCGGTCTACATCGGGGTCGCCGTAGCCCAGGACGTTGGGACCGTAGGCGCACATCAGGTCCAGGTAGGGATTTCCGTCCATGTCCCAAAAGTAGGCCCCCTTGGCTTTGGAGGACAGAAGGGGCCACTTCTCCAGAGGCAGAAACAGACCTTCCGAGGGCCCCAGGTGGCCGTATACGCCAGAGGGAATCACATGAAGCGCCCGGTCGAACCAGGCCCGGCTTTTGGTGTGTTGGTATTCAGGGTACTTGCTCATGGCGGCTCCTCCTAAGACAGATATGCGGACACCCGGTTCAGAATCCGGTTGATGTTGTCCACCATGGAGAGCATGCCCCGCAGGTGGATGGTGCCCTTGCACATTTCGTTGATGGTGGAGACCTGGCCGGTGAAGAGGCCGTAGGCCAGGTCGATGGTGGCAAATTCCATAATGGCCCGGGGATGCTCCGCCGGGGCCTTGATGGTGGTGAAGCGGTGGTCCTGGACGGATATGGTCACCTGGGCAACGTCCCGGATGCCCAGGGAAATCTCCCCGTCTACGGTGTAGCTGGCGGAGATTTGGGAGATGGAATCGGTGTTGGCCAGGGCGGAAATGGCCCCGGCGATGGTATACATGGTGAGGACGGTGCTCTTTTCAAAGAAGGCCCGGTCTTGGAGGGCCTCTTCCGAGGGCCGGAGCAGCTCTGTCAGGCGGTTCGTCAGCTGGGTGAAGGGACCCAGGAGGAAGGGGAGAAGCTGCACCGGATTCTTCCCAGGCAGGCCCGGCTTGTTCTCATCAATGAGGGCATTGAATTTTTCCGGGGAGGAAAAATTCATTTTGCAGGTGCAGCCTCCGTCGCCCTCCGTCATGCGGCAGCCCTCCTGGGTGAAGTGGAAGGTGCAGCAAGGGCCGTCCTTGACTTGGAAGCACAGGCTCACAGGCTTTTTGAGGCCCCTGAGAATTTCCCTGGCAGGGTCGTCCAGGCTGCACAGGTTTTCCAGGGCGCCAAGAACGCCGTACATATTCACATATGCCATGGCTTTTGGTTCTTTCATATTGGTTCGCTCCCTTCGGGGCAGGTTCCGGATTGTGCCCCCAATCGGCGGTGATAACCGCTATTTTTTTATTATAGCACATGTTGTCCGTTCTGAAAAGAAAAACGTTTTTTGTGGGTCCAGCACTGCGTATCCTTTTTTCCGTGGAGCACCGGGTATACGTAGGGAGCGGTCTTGACCGCTCCGCTTGCGCCGCCTTTCGTCTCCTGATTGGGTGTTGCTCATACAAAACAGACAGCAGCGTCCCGGCAAGACGAGAAGCCGGAGACGCTGCTGGATTGCGAGAATCAGAGGAAAAACTGTACCACCAGGAGCAGGACAATGCCGGGCAGGCCCAGAAAGCCCACAATGGCGGCGGTGATGAAGTTCAGCTCAAAGACAATGCCGGTGAAGCCGGACAGCAGGTTCAGCAGGAACAGGCAGACGAATCCGCAGCCCGTGTTGAGCAGCAGCTTGAAGATCAGCTTCATGGGGGTCAGAAGTATCTTGATGAATAAAAAAATGAACAGAACCGGGACCGCCAGCGCAAGGATTTCGTGCATCGAACCCCTCCTTTTCAAAAAGTGTGGTATGATTTCGGCCTGGGGGGACATAATAGGCTTGGACAGAAGATGAACAGAGGCGAGACCGCCGATGAAAAGCGAAGCGCAACGCATTCAAAGCCGGACTCCCCAGAGGTACATCGACTGTCAAGTGTATCCCACAGCAATTGCATGCGGTAGATGCGAACCGGCAGCCATGGAGCCGGAGGCGGGCGAGCATTCGCCCGCCAGTACATCAAGCGGAATGCTATGTATTCTACTACGAATTCCCGGCGAAATCAATCCAAAAAATGTGCCCCGGCCAATCCCGTCTATTTTACGATGGGATTGGCTGGGGCGCTTTTTTAGGGTTGCTTCTGGACCTGTCCATCTCCGGGAACCCAGCATTCCCTGGTGGAGAGATCGTACACCCGGGTACAGATCCGGCTGGCCAGGGCGCGGTTGTGGGTGACGGCGATGAGACCCATGCCGCGGGCTGCGGCCTCTTCCAGAATTTTGTTCCAGATTTGAGCCTGGGTGATCACATCCAGCATGGTACTGATTTCGTCACAGATCAGAAAATCCGCCCCGCTCATGAGGGCGCGGGCCACGCAAAAGCGCTGAAGCTCCCCGCCGGACAGCTCCCGGGGGAACCGGTCCAGCCAGGCGAGTTCGATGCCAAAAGAGGCCAGGACGTCCGGCCGGAGCGTCCCGCTCTCCTCCAGGACCTGCTTCAGCCGCCACCGGGGATTGATGGCCTTCTCCGGATGCTGGCAAATCAGCTGGACGGGGCAGATCCCCCTTTGGGGAAGGGGCTTGCCGTCCAGGAGGATTTGCCCCGCCTGGGGCGTCAGGTAACCGGCCAGGAGCCGGGCCAGGGTGCTTTTGCCGTAGCCGCTGGGGGCGAAGAGTCCCAAGCGCTCTCCACTGTCCACCCCGAGGCTCAAGTCTTCCAGGATCCAGGGGCTTTTCCCGCTGTATCGGAAGGACACATGGTTTGCTTCAAGTCGCATGGTAGCACCTCACTTCTCCGCTCCGCACCGTCTCCATGGGCGGGACCGCTTGTTCACATTCCGCCGTCCGGTGGGGACAGCGGGGGGCGAAAAGACAGCCCTGGGGGAGGCTTCCCGCATAGGGCTGAAAGCCCGGAATGGGCTGGAACCCATGCTGGGGCAGGGCGCGCCAAAGCGCCTGACTGTAAGGATGGCGCAGGGCCTCCGGCCCACGGCGAAAGTCCGCCGCCGGGGCGGTCTCCACGGTGGTTCCTGCGTAGAAAACGGCAATCCGGTCGGCGATGTGGAAAGCCAGGTCAATGTCGTGGGTGATGAGCACCACGCCCTTGCCGGCATCCGCCATGGCCCGGAACATGGACAGGGCCTCTTCCGCCTGCTCCAGGCTCATACCCGGGGTCGGTTCGTCGGCAATGATCAGCCGGGCCTCGGAGAGCAGGGCGGTGGACACCAGAACCCGACGGGCCATGCCGCCGGAGAGCTGGAAGGGGTAGAGGCGCTCTGTCTTCTCCGGAAGACCCAACTGGCGGAAGAGCGCCCGGCGCGCTTCCGTGGGCCGAGGCTTCCGGTGGCCATCTGCCTGGGCGCCCACCTTCATCAGGGGGTCCAGGAAGGCGACGGATTGGGGTACCAGGGCGATTTCGGTTCCTCGGAGCCGGGCCTGCCGCTCTGGGGTCAGGGGTTCTCCGTCAAATTGCAAGGCGCCGGATACGGTGGCGTTGCCCGGCAAAATGCCCAAAATGGCGGAGGCCAGTAGGCTCTTCCCGGAGCCGGAGGAGCCTGCCACTGCCAGGATCTCCCCAGGCAGGACCCGAAGACTCAGACTGGAGATCACCGGAAGCTGTCGCTGCTCCAGCCCGCTGCCGTACATCCGGAAGGAGACAGACAGGTCGGATACCTCCAAAAGGGGCGTTTGTGTGTGTTCCATGGCAGGTTCCTCCTATTCTTGGGCGCTGTGGGGGTCCAGAATGGCCCGCAAGGTCTCTCCCAGACGGTCAATGAGCAGCACCGTGGCCACCAGCAGCAGTCCCGGGAACACCGCCGGCCACCACATACCGGCGGACAGATACTTCATACTTTCGGCCAGAATGATGCCAATGGCCGGCTGCTCCGGGGGCAGTCCATAGCCCAGGAAGGAAATGGAGGCCTCGTGCAAAATGGCGTGAGGGAGCATGAGAATGAGACCCACCAGAAATTGGGGGATCAGATGGGGCAGCAGGTGGTGCAGAAGGATCCAGCCGCTGGACTTCCCCAGCCGCCGGGAGACGGCTACGTACTGCTGGCTTCGAAGCTGGAGCACCTCCCCCCGGATGAGCCGGGCCAGGCTGGTCCAGTGGGTGGCGGCTACGCCGATGAGCAGCCCCTTCAATCCCCGGCCGCAGGCGAAGGAGATGAGAATCACCAATACGGTGTGGGGCACCCCCATCACCAGGTCGATGAGCCAGGTGATGAAGCCGTCCACAGCCCGGGAGCCTGTGGCCGCGGCAATGCCAATGAGCACCGCCGCAATGGCGCTGATGAGAGAGGCAACGATTCCAATGGTGAGGCTGGTGGACAGGCCCTTCAGGGTCCGCAGAAGGAGGTCCCGTCCCAGATGGTCGGTGCCGAAGGGATGACTCCAGGAGGGGGGCTCCTTGACCCGGGTAAAATCTGCCGCCACAGCGCTGTCGGGAATCAGACGGCCAGCCAGGAAGGCGGCCAGAAGCACCAGGAGCATGAGCCCCGTGAAGAGGACCAGCCGGGTCCGCCGGTTGCAGCGCAGGCTCATAGGGTCACCTCCCGGATCTGAGGATCCACCACGCCATACAGCAGGTTGGCAATCAGATTGCCCACGCAGACAAACAGGGTGGAAAAGAGGGTGATGCCCAACAGCAGCGGCACGTCGGAGTTGAGCCCGGCCGCCGCCACGGCGGAGCCCAGGCCGGGGTAGGAGAACACGGTCTCAGCCAGCACGGAGCCGCCGAAGAGCTCGGCGAAGGAGGCAAACTGGAGGGTGAGGGCGGGCAGCGCAATGTTCCGCAGCCCATGCCTTCGCAAGATGGTTCCGGCACGCTCCCCTCTGGCCCGGGCAAAGAGGACATATTCGCTCTCCAGCACGTCCACCAGCTTCTGCCGGGTGTGCAGAGCGATGTTTGCAAAGGACATGAGGCTCAGGGTGAGGGCGGGGAGCACCAGGTGGTGCAGCCGCTGCCAGAGAGTGACCTCCCGGTTGAGGACGCCAATGGGGGAGGAAAAACCCAGGGGAAACCATCCCAACCCCACGGAAAATACCAACAAAAACACCAAACCCAGCCAGAAGGTGGGGACGCTGCTGAGGATGTAGCAGAGTTTTTTCAGAATCCGGTCTGGCAGCCGGTCCCGGGTCATGCCCATGGCGCAGCCCAGACCAAAGCCGATGAGGCCGGAGAACAGCCAGGCGCAGAGCATCAGAGCCAGAGAGTTCACAAACCGCTCCCCAATGATCTCCAAAACAGGGCGACGATATAAGAGAGACTGACCGAAGTCTCCCCGGACCAGGGCCTTTAGCCAGGTGATGTACCGCTCCACCGGGGGGTCATTTACACCCCAGTATTCCTCCAGCTGCGCCCGCTGCTCTGCAGAGACGCCCCCGGCCCCCAGCACATACTGCTGCACCGGGTCCACGGGGGACAGGCTTACTAGAATAAAGGCAATGACGCTGACTGCCAATAGCAGCAGAAGCGTTTTGCAGCCATACCGCAAAAAAATCCGGCCAAATCGGCCAACCATACCGGTCATAGTCCACTTCCTTCTTTGTATGTAATCCGTTTTCCCAGGAGACCTGGGGCATGTCCGGCAAAATCGTAGTGTCTGCTACGGGCGGACACATAGGTCCGCCCCTACGATCGTATCGCAACGTGGTGCGTTGATAGATTCTTCGGTGTTTCCGTAAAATGAGAATGCTTTCGCTAGATACGGGGCACTAAAATGACAAAATGTGTCGAGCAATTTCTGCCCAGACTTCCCATCTGCCGTAGGGGCGGACCTATGTGTCCGCCCGGCAGAAACATTTTGCATGTTCCTCTCACGTTCGGCGAATTCGCAATTCCCCATGGAAAAGGATCTATGACTTTATGAATTAGAGCTGTTCCAAGTCCAGTCCCGGAGATTTTTGAGCAGGGGCATGGAAGCGCCGTGGGGATGGAGCTGCTGGGGGCCGATGTCCAGGCCGTCGCGGACATAGTACACATGCTGCACATTGACGATCCAGACCCAGGGGCACTGTCCTTTCATGGAGGTGCCGGTGGCGCCGTCCCATTGGGCCAGCTTCCAGTTTTGATAAGCCGTCTCCGTGTCCAGGGCCTCCATGGCGGCCTCCAGATAGCCGTCGGTCACTGAGGAAACATAGCCCTCGGGGTTGTAGTAGTCGTCCCGCAGAGCGTAGCTGCTGTGATACAGGCAATAGCTCTCATAGGGGTTGGCGGCGCCCCAGCCCATGAGTACGGCGTTGGAAAACATGCGCTTGGAGATGTCATCCCAGCTGGTGCCCTCCACGTGCATCTGGATGCCAATGGACCGGAGCTGCTCTGCCGTCGCCATGGCCACAGCCTGGCGGACGGAGTCGCCGCTGCCATACAGGCAGGTGAACTCCGCTTTGAGCCCGTCCTTTTCCACGATGCCGTCTCCGTCGGTGTCGGCCCAGCCTCCGTCTGCCAGGAGTTTCTTGGCATATTCCACATCGGTTTCCAGAGCCACCTCCGGGTTGTTCCAGGGCATGCCGTCATTTTCGGAGTAGCAGGGAGAGCCGAAGCCGTTGAGGGCGGCAGCTGCCACCTGCTGCCGGTCGATGGCGTAGGCCATGGCCTGGCGGATTTCCAGGTTGCAGGTGACGTTGTTGCCAATGGGCTGGCCAGACTCTGTGGTTTTGCCGGTGTCCGGCTCCACCGGCAGGGTGAGGCCCCGGTTATCCACGGAAGTTACAGCTTTTACAGTGTAGCCCGGCACCTGGGTGGTGGCCAAGGTGGCGGCGGTGAGGGCAATGTCCACTTGTCCCGCCCGCACGGCTGCCAGGGCTGCGTCCTCATCCTGGAAGACGATGGTCACCTTCCGGATGGCAGGCGTCTTGCCGTAATAGTCGTCGTTGGCTTCCAGAATGAGCTGCTCCTGCTTGTTCCACTGGACGAATTGGTAGGGGCCGGACCCCACAGGATTGGTTCCATAGTCAGGACCATAGGCGTGTTCCGGCACGATGCCCACGGTGGCAACGGTGTTGAGGAAGGAGGAGGTGGGCTTGTTGAGGGTGAATACCACCGTGGTGCTGTCTACAGCCGTCGCCTCTTCCAGGAAGGTGAGGTCCAGGGAGGATTGGCTGGTCTTTGCGGTGCGGAAGGTAAAGGCCACGTCCTGGGCGGTCACCGGCTGGCCGTCGGTAAATTTGGCGTCGTCCCGGAGGGTGAAGGTCCAGGTGAGGCCGTCGCTGGACAGGGTGTAGCCCGTTGCCAGGTCGTTGACAAACTGCATGTCATAGTCATATTCCACCAGGGTGCTTTGGACCAGGGGGGTGGTGCCGTGGCCCCAGCCCTGGCAGGGGTCCAGAGTGTCTGGTTCGCTGGAGATGGAGATGACCACTTCGTCTTGGGGGTTGTGTTCTGGCTCCTGGGTCTGGGAGGCGCAGCCGGCGAGCAGGGACGCGCCGGTGAGCAGGGCGAGGGTGAGAGAAAGAACAACTTTTTTCATGGGGTTTCCTCCTGTTTCGCTGTTTTTTACCTCCGCCAGTATATCGCACGGCCCTGCACCACGCAAGCCCCCCTGGGGGTTCCAATTGGGCAAATACTTAGAATTCATATTGGATTTGCACGCAACCGGTCCCCGGTCCATGGATCCTCAGAGGCGGCGCTTACCGGTTCTGCATTCGGATTTGTTGCCCGGTGATGAGGGGATAGGACACCAGGCGGGTTCCATCCAGGTCCTCTCCATGGAGGTCCACGGCGGAAATCTGGCTGTTTTCATAGGTGGTGTAGTAATAGATGCCCCGGTCTGTGTTGCAGCAGGAGGAGTAGACGGTGATCTCGTAGCTGTCCCCGCCCAGGCGTACGCAGCCCCGGGCCATGGCGACAGAACGCAGGATTTGAAAGAACTGACTGACGCTCTCCGATTCCGAGTCACCGGCCACGGAATTCATCCGGGTGAAGGCAGCCCGCACGAACCGGGAGGCGGAAGACAGGTCCCCAGGCAGCCCCATGGCCCCCATTCCCTTGCTGTACGGGGTGAGGTTCAGCTGCGTACAGAAGCGGTTTTCCGGGACGCAGGCCGTGAGATTCAGGTAGTTGGACAGATTTTTGACCTGATAATCAAAGGGCGGGTTGTTGGTCAGGGTTTCCACCGGGTTGTCATAGACCCGCAGGCCATCGGCCAGAGGTTCTACAGTGATGGAGCTGTTCCGGTCTGAGATCATCCAATGCAGGGGAGAGGGGGGCAGCTCCGAGCTGAAGGGAGTGTCCCACAGGCTCAGACGGTCCAGCAGGGCTCGGGCCTCCTGGACGGTGGCGCATTGGCCCAGGATCCAGGGAATGAACTCAAAGGACCCCACGTTGTCCCACCCCGGCTCCTCGGGACGGTACACGGCGTTGTCCGGAAAGTGGAGCCCCGCCATACTGAGCCCGGCTTCGTTGGTGGCGTCGTAATACAGGGGGTAGTCCCCCAGCACGTAGGCCATGCCGATCATGGCGTAGTGCCGCTCCATGGTCCCCATTTGCCGGAACCGGAAGGGGTAGTTCCTGGGTGTAATGGTTACGGTCTCCCGGTAGACATACTCCAGATCCAGGTTTCGCCCAAAATAATGGTCTTTCGTTTGATAGGTGATTGCAGTACACATAAAAAAACCTCCCAGATGCAGTCCCCGATGTTCGGGGAGAGATTGACGGCGCCTTGGTTGCTGTTTCTATTATACCACGAAGGGAACGTAAAATTTTTATTTAGGGTGGGAGACTCCACTTTTTTTCCCTCATCTCATCATATGGGACTGGCCTGTTGCAACAAACGAATTTTTGCAACAGGCCAGAGATGTGGCTCAGCAAGATATGGTTGAAGCGCTGCTTCCTTGGAATGCTCCAGCGGAATGTCGTGTAACGTGAATGATCACGTCACCTCGGGGTTGATTTCAGAGGTGGCATTTTTTGCGCTGGTAGGCTTTTCTGAAAAAGGGCAGACGTCTACACGGCGTAAAAAGCCGCAGACTCCGAATGGGAAGCGGTTCGGAGTCTGCGGTTTTGCATGTCAAGGTGGGGAAAAGGGCTTCGGCCCGTCAGTCAGGCCTCCTGCAGGCCGGCGAAGCGGTACAGGAACGTGACCGCCTGGCTGCGCAGGGCAGTTCCGGCAGGAGCCAGGGTAGTCTCGGTGATTCCCTGGATCAGGCGAACTCCAACAGCCCAGAGCATGGCGTCTTTTGCGTAAGGTTGGATCCGATCTGCGTCCGTGAATGCCGTCAGGTCGCCTGCGATGCTTGTGTCCATACCTTTCTGCTGGGCGTACCGGTACAAAAACGTTATCAGCTGCTCCCGTGTGATATTCATCTTGGGACTGAATTTGGTGTCGGAGGTACCCTGAACAATGCCGTTTTCCTGGCCCCAGAGTACTGCGTCATAGTAGAAAGCTCCCGGCTCCACGTCTGTGAACTGGCAGGTTCCCGTTACGGCGGGTGTCCCCTCCATCCGGTACAGAAGCGTCACCATCATGGCCCGAGTCAGGTTTACCTTGGGGCCGAAGGTGGTGGCGGTGATGCCGTTGACGAGGCCCTGTTCGTAGCAGTAGTCCAGGGGAATTGCGTAGTAGGCCTTGGGCTGCGTATCAATGAACACAGGCGGAATTTCCACGGTGACTGTACGCTGGCAGTATTGGCAGAATCCGTGACCTACGCCAGGCTGGGTAGCGGTATTGGGGGTGTCCACGGTCAGCTCTGGAATCGAGTGACCATATGCGGGGAGAATTTCCCGCTTCTCATCGCCGCAGAAGGAGCAGGCAGAGATGATGTAGCCGTCTTCTGTACAGCTGGCAGGCTGGTACTCCTTCTGATAATAGCAATGATCCTCATACACGCGGATGGTTGCTCTAGCGAAATAGCCGGCATAGACAGCTTCCAGAATGGTTTCGCCGGCTCCCACCAGCTGATAAGTTACGGTCTGGCCTTCAGTTTTTAAAATTTTTACAACGTCCTCATTGTACGAACGCCACTTGATAGGCAGGCCGTTGTAGGGGGAAACTTGCAAGGTCAGCTCATGCTGGGGATGGTGCATACAGAACCGGAAGCTGTACTCCGGGAAGCCGAATTCGCTTGGCACCGGGATTACGGTCACCTGTAAGGTGGCCTTTTTCCCATTCAGAGTACCGGTGATAGTGGTGGAGCCGACCTTTAGGGCCTTGGCGCTGAAGAAGCCATGAGATTGTGTGAGGCTGATAATTGAGGGGTCCGCCACGGTGGCGGTTCCCAATTCGTCGCCGCTGGTGGCGTGGTAGGGAGACCTGGTTAGGAAAAAGTCAAAGTCGCCCCTGGTGGTGTAGCCCTCGTACAGAGTCAGGCTGGTAATCACTTCGCCGTCCTCGTCCATGAAGGCGGCGCCGGTCAGCGGCTTGGATGTGTTTGTGACGTACAGGTCGGCATACTGGGCGGTTAAAATGTAGTCGTCGCGAGTGGAATAGAAGATAGCGGTATAGTCCCCTACCGGGCAGCCGCTGGTATCCCACCGGAAGACGCGGTGCTCCTCCGTCCAGGAATTTACCACAGTTCTGTGAGAGAACACCGGCTTCATATCTTCAGGAATACGCTTCAGAATTCCCGGATAGATTTCTACATGATACGCATATGTACCACTCCCTCCACCGACCGGGCCGGTGCAAAAGATATAGGCATCCAGCTCCATGGTTTGGCCCGCTACCACGGTCTTCCCCCGGCTGGAGCTGTCCGTCGAAATCCAGCAGCCGGCAGCTATGGGCTGGGCATTGGCGCCCAGGGTTCCGCACAGCCCTAACACAATACAAAGTGCAAGGGCAACTGATAAAAGCTTCCTCATCATTCTCTTCCTTTCAAAGTGTGCCCCATAAATCAGAGGCTCAGGATGATCTGATTATACAGTAGCCCGACTCTTTTTGCAACTGATTTTTATGAAATTCCTGCTTTCATCCCATCACTGGCACAATTTCCACTGTGGCGAGCAGGGTTAAAGTAGAATGTGCTTTCAATCAGAGGCGGCAAATACCGGAAGTTGCTTCTTAGAGCGGGGGATTACGATCTTTCGGCTCATGGAGGTCGTGCCAGGTGTGGAAGTCAGTCCTCCCCGGCGGATTCGTCAGATGGGCTGCCCTGGCTGAGGCGCAGGTAATTCAGGTGGTTGATGAGCAGGTCCAAGGTGTCGTAGTTGATGCTATAGTAACGGCGATTGTTGCGGTATTCCACATACAGGATGTGGGCTTCTCGCATGCTGTACAGATCCCGAGTCACGGTACTCATCAGAAGCTTTTCCCCGGTTTCGGTGATGATTTCCTGTGCGGATAGCGTTTTACCCCGGAGGGCGTAAAGCATCTTCATTCTCGATGGGCTGCTCAGCAGCCGCAGGGCGGTGTATTCCCAATTGGCAAACTTCTGAGTTTTCTGCCCGGGAATGGAGGAAGCTGCGCCAATCAGGAGATCCAGGACCTGAGTTTCCTGGTTGTAATAGAAGAAAAGACGCTGCGGATGGAAGAACATCATCGAGGCGGTTACCTTGGAAATTTCGTAATCTGCGTTGTTGCACAAGTCCTTTTGAATGAAATCCCTGGCCGACGTAAATTGCATATGCTGCTCCCAGGCGGCAATGAGAGGGGCAGCCTTTGCGATCCAGGGCTGAAGCGCACGCTCCAGGTACTTCATCACGGGAAGCAGAATGCCGGACAGGGTACCAACATGGGCCGGATAGTCGGAAAAGACCTCCAGCAGCCGGTCCTTCAGCACGGCAGGCGCCGGGAACTGTCCCAGACCGTTGGCGAAGGGAACCGGTTCATCCGCACCCAATGGCCGGAAGCAGAGACGATAGGGCGCAATCCCGCTGAACACAATTCGTTCCTGCTGCATTCTTTCCAGAGGCCAGGCGTCCTGTATGCTGGAGACGCAGTGCTCGGCGTCAGGGCTGCTCCAATCAGAGTAGGTGAACGCCAGGAGCCGCGCTACGCAGGTGTACGAACCAGAGCCATATTTTGGAAGAGGAAACGGCTCGAAATAGAAGCGCACCTGTTCGTCTGCGGGATCGATTCCGGCGCAAGCCTCTTGGATCATCGACTCAATGACCGATTTGGGAAGGGCGTAGGGGCTGGGGAAGACCAGATTTTTCGCTGGGGTATCGTTGACATAGGCGTAGAGCAGCTCGGTGGCATCCGGGTACAGGCATGGATGACGGTAAAATGTAATGTGCATAGCATGTTGTCCTTTCTGTCGTGAATCAGGCGCGCGCTATGTTAGTTGCAATAAAATACAAGGAGATGATAGCACACTTTGCCGGAAATTACTAGTAGCGGGGGGCTCTGAATTTTGCGTGACGGCGAAATTTGTGCAAAATATACAATTTTTGAAAAAAATTTTGCGATTTTTTGTAGAATATTACAGTTGTAAATTCTGGTGCTTTGATGCTAGAATAAAGAGGAAGTTGCAAAAGATGCTGTGTAACGGAACCGGCAATCTGGAACTTACGGGAAAGCAGTTGCAAAAAATGAAAAGTAAATTTGCTTCAACGCGCGGGTATGTAAGGCGCTGTTCAGAAAGGAGGAGAAGCCGACATACGTTTGGGCGGGGCAGAGCGCCCGGCTCATACGAGCAAAGATATGACAGAGTACCATTGTTTGCCCCAGCGACTGCCTGGAATGAAACAAAAAGGAGAAATGATTTATGAAAATGCAGAAATGGTATCTGATGTTACACCGAGGGCTCGCGATGATTCTGGCATTTGCGTTGCTCTTTGGTATGCTGCCTGCTGCTGTGCAGGCATCACCTGCCGGTTCAGACGGCGCTCCGGTTCTTTCTGAACCGGAGCATGAGGCGGAGCAGCGTTTGCTGGATATGCTTGACCAAGACAATGGCCTGCAAAAAGCGGAATTGACAGAGCCTGTCTATGCTTCTGACGAGGTTGTCACCGTGATTGTCAACCTGGAAGAGGTTTCTTCCACGACCCAGGGTGGCATCCGGGAGAAAGAGGCGCAGCATCAGCGTGTACAGAACGAGATTGCAAGCTTGATTGAGGCAGAGGCTTCCGATTTGGCCCATGCCACGGCAGACGGGCCTGCACCCAGCACCTTTGCGGTGCGCTACGATTATTATGAGGTGATAAACGGATTTGCCGCAGACGTGGAATATCGTTTCCTGAAGGATATCGCGGCCCTGGACGCAGTGGAGTCGGTTTATGTGGAGACCATCTTCACCGTGCCGGAGGATCAGGAGCAGGATTACAAAAATGCCAACTCCCTGGCAATGGTAGGGGCTGACAACAGCCCATACACCGGCGACGGTCAGGTGATTGCCATCATCGACAGCGGCGTGGATGTGGAGCACGAGGCGTTCCAAGGGCAGGTCCCCACAGACGCTTTGACGGAAGGGAAACTCTCTGAATTGACGGGGCGGCTGCATGCAGGCAATGGCGCCCTGGCGGCGGCGCAGCTGCGGGTGGATGACAAGTTCCCCTTTGCCTATGACTATGCCGACAGAGATACCAATGCCATTCCCGGCCCCGAAACCGGCCTGGATCATGGCACCCATGTGGCCGGCATTGCGGCGGCCAACAGTGGAGACACGATTCGCGGCGTGGCCCCTGATGCCCAGATTGTGGCCATGAAGGTTTTTGACGACCTCCTGGGCCAGGGGCGTGAATCCAATATCATTGCGGCGGTAGAGGATGCGGTGACTCTGGGCGTGGATGTGATCAATATGAGCTTGGGCTCCGACGCCGGTTTCTCCACCAGCACGGACGAGCAGATCCAGAGGATTTACGATTCCGTGAAAAGCCACGGGGTGATTTTGAATGTGGCTGCAGGCAATGCCTACAGCTCCACCCTCGGCAACGAGGCCGGAAACAACCTGCCTGCTGTTACCAATCCCGATAGCTCCATCGTTGCGTCCCCCGCGACCCAGAATTCCGCGCTGGCAGTTGCCAGTGTGAACACGGTGTCCCAAGCGTATTACCTGGTGGCCTCTGACGGCACAAGGATTGCTTACAAAGAAGCGACGGTGGAGGGCAAGACTCTGCTGGCAAGCCTGAACGGTACCCTGGAATATGTGGACTGCGGGTATGGCAGCGCCGCTGATTTTGACCATGCTTTGACCAAAGCGGGCCTTACAACCCTGGAGGGGAGAATCGCCCTGGTACAGCGGGGCGTTGCAGAGGGAGAGGCCAGCCAGCTGACCTTTGAACAAAAGGTGGACAACGCCTATGCCAAGAGCGCCAAGGCCATTATCGTTTATGACAACGTTGCCAGCGAATCCCTGACGGATATGGGCGGCATTACAAAAGCCGATATCGGCTCTGTATTCATCTCCAAGGCCGATGGCGAAAAGCTCCTTTCCCTTGCGGGGAAGACGGTGACCGTAGGACCGGATCAGTGGGAGAATGGGGCGCTGACCATGTCGGATTTCAGCTCCTGGGGCGTAACCCTGGACCTGGAGCTGAAGCCGGAAATTGCGGCGCCGGGCGGAAACATTTACTCTGCCGTGCTGAACAATGCATACGCCACTATGAGCGGAACCTCCATGGCTTCCCCCCATATGGCCGGCCTGTCCGCACTGACAAAGCAATACATAGAGTCTGATGCAAAGTTTGCAGCGTTTCACGAAGACGAGAAAATCAACCTGGTTTCCGCCCTGCTGATGGCTACGGCGGAGCCTCTGACCCGGGGGGAAAACAGCTACTACTCTCCCCGCCAGCAGGGCGCGGGCCTGGCAAACATCCAGGCTGTGGCCAATGCCAAGGCCTATCTGACGGTGGAGGGGGCAGATCCCGCAAAGCCCAAAGCGGAGCTGGGCGACGGCACAGGCCCCTATCGCTTCACGTTCACGGTGCACAACCTGACCGGCGACCCGCTGACCTATGTCATGAACGCGGCGGCCTTGTCTGAGGAAATTGCTGACGGGTTTTTCCAGCAGAAATCAAAGAATTACGCAGGGGACGGAATCACAGTGACTTACACTGGCGCGGCGGATGACGGGACAATTTCCGTTCCCAGCCATGGCGCTGCCACGGTGACGGTGACCATCACGCCGGAGGAGTCTTTCCGGGCGGCGGTTGCCGAGGCAGTGAATGGCACCTTTATTGACGGCTTCGTGTTCCTGATGGCCGGTGAGAATAGCGGTTCGGATCTGTCTCTACCTTATCTCGCATTTTACGGCGACTGGAGCGCCGCTCCCGTTCTGGACGGCCTGTTCATCGACGGGGATTCTGCCCATTATATGCGTTCCAGCTACGTCTACAGCGCCAGCAACAGCTATTACTACCTGGGACAAAACGTATTTAACGGAGCCTATGGGATCGACCCGGACAAATACGTCATTTCCGCAGACAGCATGGCTCAGATTTTTGCGGAGCTGGGCACCGTGACTGGTATGCTGCGCAACGCCGACCAGGTGACCTACACCGTGACGCAGAAGGACACGGGAAGAGTCATGCAGCAGGATGTCTTCCGCCAGGTGAAGAAATCCTACTACTTTGTCAATGCCGGCGTGGTGACGTATGCAGAGGCCTTCCTGCCCTATGCTCCCACCTTCAGCGGCTTGGACAGCAGCGGCCGGGAGATTGCCGAAGGCTGGTATACCTTTACCATTGCCGCCACACGGCCCGGCTCCCAGGAGCTGGACACCTGGACCTTTGATTTCTACTATGATACCACGCCGCCAAAGCTGGAGCATGCGGAGATCGTTGGCGAGACCGGCCAGCAGACCCTGGTGCTTCATCTGTCGGACAACCATTACCTGAGCGCTGTGCAGCTGGTGACCTCCGAGGGTAAGGCGCTGAAGACCTTTACCTTTGATGACCCCGATAACCTGGAGACCCGGCAGGCGGATGGGCGCAGCCTCTACACGGTGGAAGCTGACTTGGAGGAGCTGATCGCGGCGCTGGAGCAGGCCGGCGACCGGACGGACAGGATTCGAATCGACGCCTTCGACTATGCGGTGAACTATGCTGAGCTGTCCACTGTGGTTCGGGATACCTATCCCACAGGCATTACACTGAATGCCAGCCAGCTCCAGATGACCCGGGGAAAGGTCATGACTCTGACCGCAACTCTGGAGCCGGAGACCGTGACCAAGGACGGGATCACCTGGAGCAGCAGCGACCCGGCTGTGGCCGCCGTGGATGAAGCCGGCGCGGTGAGAGCCATTTCCGCTGGTACAGCCGTGGTTACGGCCCAGACGGAGGCGGAGGGCGTGGCTGCGTCCTGCACCGTGACGGTAGAGGAAATTCCCGCCCAGCAGGGAATCGTCATGGATTATGATGAAATCACGCTGAATATGGGCACTTCCAGCCAGTTGACCGCGTCCCTGGCGACCGGTGTGGGGGATGCTATGGTCACCTGGACCAGCGGCGACGCCCAGGTGGCGATGGTAGACGAAAATGGAGTGGTGTTTGGCGTCAGCACCGGAAGGACCACGGTAACTGCCTCTGTGACGGCAGACGGCGTCACATATTCCGCCTCCTGCGCCGTGTCGGTGCGCCCGGAGGACTATGACGACTTTGTAATCGATGACGACGGCGTGTTAAAGGAGTACACGGGCTGGCGCACCCAGATTGCCATTCCGGAAGGCGTCACGAAGATTGACGACTACGTCTTTGCCATGCGGCCTGTGAAGCAAATTTCCATTCCTGCCAGTGTCACGGAGATTGGAAATTATGCCTTCTCCAATTGCCAGCGATTGTATCAGGTGACCTTTGCAGAGGGCAGCAAGCTGTATGAGATTGGCGATTATGCCTTTGAAACTACGGTGATCACGGAGATTGAGCTACCTTCCAGCCTGCGGAAGATTGGCAGAAATGCGTTCTATAGCTGCTATTTCCTCAATACCGTCCATTTGCCGGAGGGGTTGACGGAGCTTTCTGCCTACATATTCTACGCCTGTGGCAATCTGAAAAACATCAACCTCCCCAGTACACTGAAGACCATCGGAGACTACGCCTTCGCATCCTGCGGCGTTGAAGTGTTGGAATTCCCTGCCGGGCTGGAAACCATTGGGGATTACGCGTTTAGCGGTGCGCCCATTCGCACCTTTACCGCGCCGGCCGGCCTTGTGACCATCGGAAGGGGCACTTTTGTGGCCTCCGGCATTACGCAGGCGCACCTGAACGATGGATTGAAGACCATCGGAGCTGCGGCTTTCTCCCAGACCTACCTGACCTCCCTGACCCTCCCGGACAGCGTTACAGAGGTGGGCGATTTCGTTCTGCAAAGCTGCCCGGTTCTGAAAGAGGTGACGATTGGCGCAGGCGTCACCAGCCTGTATGCGCCCTTCGTCTCCACCCCCAATCTGGAGCATCTTTTCGTTGCCGATGGAAATACCAGCTTCCGGGTGGTGGACAATATCCTGTTTAGCATGGATGGGACCGTGCTGGTGAGCCATCCCGCCGCACAGACGGAGCTGGTCGCCACCGGCGCATACACCATTCCGGCGAATGTCACGGCGGTTGCAGATTACGCCTTTGCCTACCTGGCCAACCTCGAGCAGCTGCGCTTTGCTCCGGAGACGCAGCTGGCGGAAATCGGCGCATTTGCCTTCAGCGGCACGCCCATTTCCAGCCTGGCCGTGCCGGACAGTGTGAAAACCATCGGAGGTAACGCCTTCTCCTTCTGTAAGAGCCTCACGGAGCTGGATCTCAACCAGGTGGAGACGGTAGGGGACTATGCCTTCCAGTACGACGTGTTTGTTCAGCCGGACCTGGGCGATGCTCTGGTGGAGCTGGGAGCATACTCGTTTGCCTGGTGCCCCAATCTGGAGATTGTGGTGTTCCCCGACTCTCTGACGACTGTAGGGAAGAGCGCGTTCTCCAATTGTCCAAAGATTCGAAGCATTACCATTGGCGCCAGCCTGACGGATCTGGGAGAGATTAGCTTTACCGGCGCCAACAATCTGGAGACCATTCACGTCTCTGAGAAAAACGCTGTGTTCAGCAGCGTGGATGGCGTGTTACTGCGGGACAGCGGAAAGGAGATCGTTCTCTGCCCGCCGAAGAACCCGATGAAGGAATTTATCGCCCCCGCCACAGTGGAAATTGTTGCGAATTTTGCCTTCCGAAATGTCACAACGCTGGAAAAGGTCACCTTCCAGGAGGGCCTGAAGACCTTGGGCACCAGCGCCTTCAACGGCTGCACCAGCCTGAAGGAGATTCAACTGCCCAATTCCCTGGAGACGGTGGGAGCCTTTGCCTTTGCCAATGCTGCCATTGAGACCTTGACCCTGGGAGATAACCTCCAAACCGTGGCCAGCTGGGCATTCTCCTTTATGGGTTCCCTGAAGCACCTGGTGTTTACCAAGGGCAACGACACCAGCGTGGCGTGGATTCCCAGCATGGACGCCCTGGAGACCCTCTACCTGGGTGATGGTGTGAAGACTCTGGAACGGAGCGCGTTTTCCGGGAATACGACCCTCAAGCATGTGGTCCTTGGCGCGGGCATTACAGATGTGGGAGAGTATCTCTTCAACGATGTGTTCAAGACCGTGTTCTACGCCCAGCCGGGCACCCCAGGGTACGCGTCCGGCGAGGCCCTGGTGGCGGACCTCAACAGCCGGAAGGGCGCCCAGGTGAGCTTGCAGGCCTATACGCCGCTGTCTGTGGAGCTGGACGCAGCCCAGGACCAGGAAGCTGCCCAGGTTACCGCTTCCGCCACCGGCGGCATTGAGGGGACGGAATACCGCTTCGTCACCGTGGATGCAAACGGCGTGGAAACGGAGCTCCAGGGCTTCTCCACTCAAAATACGGCGACGGTTCCCATGGGAGATACAGACCTTACGGTTCGTGTTTATGTCCGGGACATGACCCAGTATACCATCTCCAAGGACCTGACGATTTCCGCAGGCAGTCAGGAGGCGGAGCACTATACCATGAGTGCCGTTCTCAGCAAGTTTAGCTTCATGGACCTTGACAATAGCGAAATTTCTCCCATTATTAAGGACACCGTGGAAATTGAAGAGACGGCGGACGACACCTACCTGGTGACGGTGACCATAGAAAGCGGCAATCTCCCCTCTTTCTCCAACTACAACGATGGCAACTTCACCGGCCAGAACATCACCGCTCTTCGTTACAGACGGAGTTCCTCCGATTACGACATGTACGAGGCCACCATGGTCTACGACAACCCGGTGACCGGCGTTCGCCAATACCGAATGGAGATGATGGAGCTGCCCCGGGGCCTTCAGCTGGAGTTTATCACGAATTTGATGGCGCAGCATCCCATCGGATACCTGAAGGTGGCAGAATCCACACGCACGCCCTTTGTTACGGATCGGTCTGACCTGAATGCGACCATCGCTGTGGCGGAGGCCCTTGCAGAACACGATTACACCGCCGAAACCTGGGCCAATCTCGCAGATGCGTTGGAAGAGGCCAGGGCGGTGGCCGCCAATGAGACGGCGACCCAGTCCCAGGTGAACGATGCTGCCACCGGCCTGGCTGCCGCCATTCAGGCGCTGGTAGAGGGCCATAAGCACACGAATACAAAGCTGGTGGGCCAGAAGGAAGCCACCTGTACCGAAGCCGGTTACACAGGCGATGAGGTCTGCATTGACTGCGGCGAGATCGTAAAGCAGGGCGAGGTGATCCCCGCCACCGGCCACAGGTTTGACAAGACGGTGGTGGCGCCCACCTGCACCACCTCCGGCTACGACGCATATGTCTGCTCTGTCTGCGGCTATGGATATCACGATCATTTCACCGCGCCCTTGGGCCACGGGGAAACCGAGCTGCAAAACGCCAAGGAAGCCACCTGCACCGAAGATGGTTACACCGGCGACAAGGTCTGCACCGTGTGCGGCGAAATTGTGGAACAGGGTGAGGTGATCCCCGCCACCGGCCACAGCTGGGACGAGGGCGTAGTCAAGGTTGAGCCCGGCTGCTGCGAGGAAGGCGTGATGCATCACACCTGCACCGTGTGCGGCGAGACCAAGGAGGAGAACATCTCCGCCAAGGGCCACCAATACGAAAAGACGGTGATTGCCCCCACCTGTACCACCTCCGGTTATGACGAATACACCTGCTCCGTCTGCGGCTATCGGTATCACGATAACTTCACCGCGCCTCTGGGTCACGGGAAGACGGAGCTGCGGAACGCCAAGGAGGCAACCTGCACCGAGGACGGCTACACCGGCGACGAGGTCTGCACGGTTTGCGGCGAGACGGTGAAACAGGGTGAGGCGATTCCCGCTCTGGGCCACAAGACGGAGCTGCGGAATGCCAAGGAAGCCACCTGCACCGAGGATGGCTATACCGGCGATGAGGTCTGTACGGTTTGCGGCGAGACGGTGAAGCAGGGCGAGGTGATTCCTGCTCTGGGCCACAAGACGGAGCTGCGGAACGCCAAGGAAGCCACCTGCACCGAAGATGGTTACACCGGCGATGAGGTTTGCACCGTCTGCGGTGAGATTGTAAAGCGGGGCGAGGTCATTCCGGCCCACTGCGCCTCCCAAGGATTTATGGATCTGGACATCACCCAGTGGTACCATGGATACACGGACTATGTGCTTGACCACGGCTTCATGAACGGCATATCCGCCACCCGCTTTGCCCCCAACGGCGCCCTCACCCGGGGCCAGCTGGTGACCACGCTGTACCGCCTGGCAGGCACGCCGGAAGTGACCGAGCCTGCGACCTTCACCGATGTGAAGGAGGGACGTTACTATACCGATGCTGTGGCTTGGGCGGAAGATCTGGGCATTGTGCAGGGTATGACCACCACCATCTTTGCCCCCGAGGGAACCGTCACGCGGGAGCAGGCGGCCACGTTCCTATACCGGTATGTCACCCTGTACCTGAAACAGGAACCGATTCAGGGCGCAGACCTGAAGGCCTATATAGACGGGGAAGCAGTCCATTCTTATGCGAAGACTGCTATGAGCTGGGCGGTTGCAGAAGGATTCTTCGAAGGCTATGGAGACGGCACCCTCCGTCCCGGCAAAACGCTCACCCGTGCCCAGATGGCCAAGCTCCTGACCATTCTGGATCAGAACTTCTAATCATAAACCGGCGGCTGATCCCCGCCTAGCCAAAGGATGAAGCAACCCCCATAGGAAGCGGCAAAAACAGGACGCTGCTTCTTATGGGGGTTTGTGATACGCGGGGTGGGCAGGCTTTGCCTACTTTTCCGCTGCTTTTTGCCTTGCAATTGATGGGCTGGGGAGATATCATAGATAAAAACCAAGGAGGGCAGGCCATGGAGGCGGGTAGCTGCTCCTTTACAGAACCAGGCAAATAAAAAGGAGACGAGACCATGACACGAAGGACATACACATCGGAGTACAAGGCCAAGGAAGCCCGCAGAAAGGAGGCCGACCTGAAGAAAACCCAGGCCCAGATGGGCAAGACCATGTAGGGAGCCTGTGGTATCATGACAGAAACGGGAGCCTTTTGTGAAAGTGGGGGAGACATTGTGAATCGGAGATTGCAGGGAATTCTCATTCGTAAGCGGCGGCAGGCAGCAGATTGGTCTCAGGAGACTCTGTGCAAAGGAATTTGCGCCGTATCCTATCTATCAAAGATTGAGCAGGGGAAGACAGAGGGGAGCTCTGAGGTGCTGCTTTTGTTACTTCGCCGCCTGGGCATCCATTGGAGGGAGGAGCCGGAGTTCTGCCGGGAGACCTCCAATTGGTTTGAAGAATGGTATGACCGCCTGTTTTCCGGTGAAAGCATTCGGGAGCTAGGGCCAGCGCTGACCCAGCGCCAGGAGGAATATGGGAACAGCCCATTTTTTCTGGACTGGCTGCTGCTCTCCTGGCTGACCGAGGGGTCTCCTCCCGAGGATGTGAGGGATTTTGTTCCGGCTATGGATGAAAGGCAGTACCAACTGTATCTGCGCCTTACGGAGCGGTTCCAGGAGCTGCTTCGGAGATCAGACCGAAGCTATTTCCTCCTGGAGGCAGGGAAGCGGTTCTTCTGGCAGGGGGAGTACGGCGATGCGATTGTGTATCTCCAGCGGGGGATGGACCAGGCCTATCGGGAACGCAGCTTAAACATCATTATGCAGTGCTGCATCTTTTTGGGTAACTGCTTCGGCAACTTAAACCAGCTAAAGCAGGCCCGGGAGCATTACGCAGATGCCATCCGTATGGCTAGAAGCCTGGGGCGGAAGGATCTCATGGAGGTCATTACCTACAACCTGGCCACCACAGAGCTGCAAGTGGGACTGACGGAGGATGCCTTATATCACCTGCTGAGCACACCCTGGAACGAGGCCATGTATTTTCACAAGCTGGCGATCTGCTACGAGCGGCTGGGGAAGCGGGAAAAGGTGCAACAGGCCCTGGAGCAGGCGCAGACGGCTCCGCTGAAGGCGCTGCCTGGTACCCCCGACCAGGCCAGAGAGGTCTTCTCTCAGATGTGCCGGCTGGTGCAGCTCCGGCTGGATGACTCCAACTATCTCAAAAACCCTGAATACGGGCGCATTCTCCAGGCCTATTTCCAAAATACGAAGAAGCAGCTGCCTATGAGCTTTGTCCGGTTTCATGCGGGGTGGCTGGATGAGTGGTATGTTGCCAACCGGCAGTACCAGCAGGCCCATGAATTTATACGGTATATTTTCCTAAACAACAAAATATAGGGGGGCTTTACACGGCAGATTTTGGCGATAATTGCCAAAACTGCCGTGTATCTTTCCGGATTAAACTGTGCTACAATAAAACTGCCATTTAGTTGCAGTCCAGGTTCTCAGCAGACGGCGCAAGCAAATTCCAATGGGGATGCCTACTTTGGAAACTCTGGAGCTTGAAAACGGTAAGGCTTGAATTTTTGCACAGCGGTTGTGGCAAAACGCTGAGGAAAATTCAGTGTTTTACAAACAAATTCGCGAGGAGGATACATATGAAAAACAAACATCTGCTGTCCATGCTCTTGGTACTCTGTATGGTTTTCAGCATCCTGTCTCCAGCGGTCCACGCAACGACCGTAGGTCCGGACAGTGTGACAACCACACAGGTGACGCCAAGCGCAGAATCCCCCGCTACCATGGCGGAGGAAACCGAGCCCGTGGTTCCCAAGACACTGAAGACCAATCCCTTGGAGCCGGTGGCCTCGAAAGTAGAAGGCGGCGCCTGGGTTGCCACTGCTTTGGAGAAGGATGCTTCCCCATCTTTGCACCAGACTGTTGCCCCTGGGTGCATAGAGGAGCTGCGTAAGGCGGCAGAGGAGTTTGATCCGGGCGAGCGTGTCACAGCGTTTGTTGTGATGGAGGACGCCGCCCTGGCAGACGCCTACGCTTCGATTCATCAGGTCTCTCCGGCTGCGGAGAAGCGGATGCTCCAGAAGCAGGATGCGGTGATTGCCTCCATTGAGGACTGCGTTTTGGAGGGCGAGGAGCTGGCGGTTCGCTACCAGTTTACGTACCTGACCAACGCCTTTTCCATTGATACGGAGTTCCAGAATCTGGAGGAGATTGCCGCCCTGGATGGCGTCAAGAGCGTGTTCCTGGCCCCTGTGTATCAGCCTGTTGAGACTGGCACATCTGACGTCCGTCCCTTGACGGCCTCCAGTGGCCAGATGGTGGGGGTTCCCGCTGTCTGGGCCGAGGAGCTGGGCTACACCGGCACCGGCATGAAGATCGCCGTGATTGATACCGGCTTGGATATGGACCACAAGTCCTTTGCCGCTGCCCCGGAGGCCAATGACAACTCCATGACAACCGCAGACATTGCGGCGGTCCTGGGAGATCTCAATGCCTATCGCAGGATGAACGGCAAGCTGACTGCGGAAGAGCTGTACTACAGCCCCAAGACGCCCTTTGCCTTTAACTATTCTGACAGCAATCTAGTGACCGACCATTCCAGAGATAGCCAGGGTGACCACGGCACCCACGTAGCGGGCATAGCTGCCGCCAACGCCAACGTGGAGGGGACCGAGGTGGTAGGTATGGCGCCCGATGCACAAGTCATTGTGATGAAGGTGTTCGGAGCGACTAGAGCCGGCGTCTCTGATGATATTGTCGCCGCATTGGAAGACGCAATGACCCTGGGCTGCGACGTTGCCAACCTGTCCCTGGGCTCCACGGCAGGCTTCACTTCCAGCAATACGGAGTTGGATCTCATTTACCAGCGCATTGCTTCTCAGGATATCATTGTGGCCGTTGCCGCCGGCAATGACGGCACCAGCGCCGCCAATAATCTGTGGGGCACCAACAAGAACCCCACAGCCCACCCGGACAATGCCACCATTGGTTCCCCCGCCGTCTGCCCCAACGCCACCGCCGTAGCCAGCGCCAACAACGCCTACGGTATGTCCCCGTATTTCACCTACGGCGAGGCCGAGGTGGCCTACACCGAGTCCCGGGGCCTGTCTGTGACCTTCGACTCCCTGGCAAGGCTGGGCGAATTGGAGTATGTGATGATTCCAGGCGTGGGCGAGGCTCAGGATTTCCAGGGCCTGGACCTGACCGGCAAGGTGGCTGTGGCGCAGCGTGGCAGCATCCCCTTCTCCCAAAAGCTGGCCAATGCTGAGGCTGCGGGTGCGGTGGGGTTGATCGTTTACGACAATTCCGACAACGCCGAGCTGATCGCCATGGACATGACCGATGGCGCCACGGGAGCCCTGCCGGAGGGCGTTTCTGGCCGTGTGCCCGCCGTCTCCATTAGCAAGGCCGATGGGGAGGCCATGGCTGCTGCCGGGACCAAGAAGCTGACAGTTTCTGCGGAGCAGGGCATTGTGGCCTCTGTCATTGGCGGCCAGATCAGTTCCTTCTCCTCCTGGGGCGTTGCTCCCAACCTGACCCTGGCGCCGGATATCACCGCCGTTGGCGGCAACGTGTACTCCACTGTGGACCGGGGCCAGTACGATGTGATGAGCGGCACCTCTATGGCCACTCCGCAAATCGCCGGAATTGCCGCCTTGGTGATGGAGTACTTGCATGAGAAGTATCCCGATGCCCCCGATGGTTCTCTCCGGAGCATGGCGGAGGCTCTGCTGATGAGTACCGCCGAGCCAGTTGTCGGCAGCGCGTCCAAGGTGGAGGCTTCCCCCCGGCAGCAGGGCTCCGGCCTGGTGAACGCCTTGTCCGCCGTCACCTCCGAAGCCTACCTGACCGTAGGCGGCCATAAGCCCAAGGTCTCCCTGGGCGATCACGGCGCCGGTTCGTATGTCTTCAGCTTTGAGGTGCACAACTTCTCCCAAGCTGAAAAACGCTACACCCTGTCTGCCAGTCTGCTGACGGAGGATGTGACCAATACCGGCGGAATCGACTTCATGGCCGGGCAGGACCGGGCCCTCAGCGGCTCTGTCACCTTCGACAAGGATACCGTGGTTGTGCCTGCCGGCGGCATTGCCAATGTCACTGTGACGGTCCAGCTATCCGAGGAAGACAAAGTCTGGATGGACGAGCACTTTGAAAACGGCATCTATGTGGAGGGCTTTGTATACCTGACCAACGAAGCCGAAGACGGCGTTGATCTGAGTCTGCCCTACCTGGGCTTCTATGGAGACTGGACAGATGCGCCTGTGTTTGACAGTGGCTTCTGGTATGATAACGGCTTCTTCGGTCTCCCGTCTTCCGACGGCTTGCCCGATGCCAACGAGTATTACAACGTGGTATGGACGAGCCTGGGCAATCAAGACTGGGTTCTGGGTTTGAACCCCTACGTGGCCCCCGCCCTGGGCGAGGACGGAAAAATTGTGTATGATCCCGCTCACAACTCCCTCTCTCCCAACGGCGATGGCATGCTCGATGACATCAGTGAAATTTACCTGTCGCTGATGCGTAACGCCAAGACACTGACCTTTACATATACCGTGGATGGGGAAGTGGTCCAGCGGGAGACCATCGGTAACGCCAGCAAGACGGTTTACCGTTCTGCTGTTGGCCAGACGATCCCTTGGATTTACTCCTGGTATGGTAGGAACCTGTTTGACTTCTCAGGGCTACCCAGTGGCACGAAGGTTCTGCTGACCATCCAGGGCGCCTTAGACTATGGCAATGGCGGCGATCATGTTTTGGAAATTCCCATCACGGTAGACACCAATGCTCCTGAGCTGTTGGGGAATCCCCAGGAGACCCAGGACAATGGCAAGTACTATCTGACCGTGGAGGTTGCGGATGAGGTGGATCTGGCCATCGCCCGGCTGATGAACACCACCGGCACCCGGATTTTGCGGGAGGCTTCTTCCTTTGAAACCAATGCGGAAGGGAACTGCGTGGTTACCTTCGACATCACCGGCCTGGGCACGGAATTCCGCCTGAGTCTGGGTGACTATGCTGCCAACGAGAGCGCATATCAGCTGACCTATGTTTCTGCCGGGGACGGTAATATGCCCGAGCTGGACACGGACCTTCTGTATGCCTATCGCGTTCATGACCAGGGCATTGCCAGGGATGACATGTACGGCTGGGTCCAGTTTGCAAAGACGCCCGATGCGGACAACGTCACCTGGGTCAAGAGCTTGACCAATGACCGTCTGGAAACCTACGCCCTGACGGCTGCGGAATATGCTGGCGGCAAAATCTTTGCGGTGGATGCAAACAACGACTTCCTGGTGATGGAGCCTGGCCTGTGGAACCGCACGGTCATCACCAACCTGGGCGTGCCCGTTGTGGACATGGCTTTTGATGACACCACAGATACCATGTACATGGTGACCAGACGAGGCGGCTCCGCCATGACTGAGCTGCAGTCTGTAGACCTGCTAACCGGCGAACTGACGATGCTGAAAAACTACGGCTACCAGACATTCGGCCTGTACAACATTGCCATTTCTGACGAAGGCGTGATGTATGCCAACCGCTACACCAGCGCCAACCTCTTTATTGTGGATCGAGAGACCTGGGCTATGAAGGCAGTCACTGGTGAGGACGGCAAGGCCATCACCTTCCTGGACTACACCGGCGCCAATCTGAGCCCCAACTATGCCCAATCCATGACGATTGCCGATGGGAAAATCTACTGGGCGTATTTCCGCGGCAAGGCCAGTGGCAATGTCTCTGAGCTTTTGACCATTGACCCGGCTGACGGCTATGCTTACACTCACACGGTCTTCGGCAACGTCTCCGCCGCTGGCCAGTCTTACCAGTCTGACAATGAGTTGGTGGGTCTTCTGACCTTGAACGAGACAGAGTATCAGATCCCGGCATCCACCGAGGTCACCTCCATTTGGCTGGATCACACGAATTTGCAGTTGCGCGTGGGCGATACGGCGGAGCTGAAGGTCAATCCCATCCCCTGGAATGCAGAGCTGACAGAGGTCACCTGGACCTCCAGCAATGAGGCGGTTGCAACGGTGGACCGTGGCGTGGTGACCGTTGTGGGCGCAGGCGATGCCACCATTACCGCGCACTGCGGTGACCGGACGGCTACTTGCCAAGTGATTGCGATTCAGATTGCCGGTAGCTTCTTTGCCTATGATTACTACAACGGCACCGGCAGCTACGGTGATATGATCCAGGTGGACCTGGAGAGCATGACCTATCAGTCCCTGGCGGATGTCCCTGTGGACTTCATTGCTGGCGACTACAACGGTCACGATGGCTACTTCTACGGCTATTCTGAGACGGGCCAGCTCTACCGCTATGATATGAAGACCGGCGAGTGCATCGCCGTGGGTGCGGCCCAGAGCTCTTACCCCAGCGATATGGCCTATGACTACACCACCGGTACCATGTATGCCGTAGATGATGGAGCCCTGTATTCTGCCAACCTGAAGACCGGTGAGTTGACTCAAGTGGCTTATGGCTACGGCCCCACGCTGTGGACGCTGGCCTGTGATGGGGAAGGGCAGCTGTATTCCATTGCCACCGCAGGGGAACTGCTGAAGCTGCATGTGGATGGCAGCAATCTGGGATATGAGCTGATTCTGGAAAACCTGGGCAACCTGAGCTACGTGCAGTCCATGTGCTATGACTATGCCAACGATGTTCTGATCTGGGCTACTCCTGAATACCGCACCATTGCCTGGATCGGCCACAATGCACAGACCCCCTATATTGTTCCTGTAGGGGATCCCACCGGCACGGGCACCTTTGAGTTTGTGGGGATGTATACCATTCCAGAAAACATCCCTGCGCTAGCTCCTGTGGCGGTTGAGGAGGTTTCCATGAGCCTTTCCAGCAAGCAGACCGTGGTCGGATGTGCGTTCATCCCTCAACTGTCCATTGCGCCCGCCAACGCCAACGGCTATACCATGGAATGGGCCAGCGCAGATCCCAATGTGGCTGCCGTGAATGGGAATGGGTTGGTAGAAGCCCTGAGCCCCGGCAAGACCACCATTACCTGCGCGGTGACGGACCAGGTCAGCAAGAATACCTGGAGCGTCAGTATGGAAGTTGAGGTCATTCAAGCTGCATCGGAGGTCTATGGCTTCCTAGCCAATAATTCCAGCTGGATCAAGATTCCCACTGCAAATTCCAGAGAGCCGGAGCTACTGGCTAGATCCAGCGATATGATCTACGCCCAGGAATCCTATGATGGAAAGGTCTACGCCTATGGCATCGATCCCACGGAGTGGAGCGACAGTATGTGGAACTTCTACGTCCTGGATCCCAAAACCTTTGTGGCAGAGCAGGTCCTGAGCATGCCCGCCGGATTCCCCGATCTCCACGACATGACGTATGATTACACCACTTCCACGGCTTTCGCTGTGGGCGGCCCCACGGGCGGTGAGGCGGTGTATATTGTGGACTTGAAGACCGGTTTGTTGACCAAGATTATGGAGACCGAGCAGACATTCATGAGCGTGACTGCAGGCCCCGATGGAAAGCTGTACGCCGCCGAGCTTGGCACCAGCAGCATCTATGTCATTGACCCCGGAGCGGAAACCTGCGAGCTGCTAACTGAGAGCGGCTATTTCTCCTTCGGCGTGGGCTCTATGTCTTACGACTACGAAAATGACATCATCTACTGGACGAACTACGGCACTCTCGGATTGTTGGATCCCAAAACTGGCGAGTCCACTTCCTTGGGTACCATTGGTCCCGGTGGGGAGATGCTGGAGGTTATGGGCCTATTCACCATGTCCGAACATGTTCCCCAAGAGCCGGTGACCTATGCGCTGAAAAACCTGTTCCTCAGTGCGGAGAAGGTCATTTTGACGGAAGGCGCCACCCAGGCCCTGACTGCTGTGGCTCTGCCCATGCCCCTGACAGATCGGGTCACCTGGTCTTCCTCCAACGAAAAGGTTGCCACGGTGGACGAGAACGGCGTCATCACCGCTGTTTCTATGGGCGTTGCCAACATCACAGCTTCTGTCACCGATGGTTCCCGCACCATAGAGCGCACCTGCGTGGTTTCTGTCCTCCATGCCGATGCCAGCTTCCTGACCTACAATGTGACGGATCAGGGGTGGGCCCACATCAGCCGAAGTGATGTGACCCAGGTCACCAACCTGACTGAGGGGGTTGAGGAGTCCATCCCCACCGCCATCGCCTCCATCGATGATGTGGTTTATGGCTTCGATGAGGAGAACAATTTCTTCTCTCTGGATACCGAGACTTTCCAACGCACAGTCATTGCCGATGCCGAGACGGTTATGACCCATGTCAAGCTGCTTCCGGATCAGGGTGTGACAGAGTTTGTGGTACGTGACCTGGCCTATGACAAGGCCAACGACCGCCTGGTGGCCCTGGGCACCCGCTATGGCTTCAACAGCTACGGCCAGGTGCAGGAGTTCACCAACGGCTCTGCCATTTACATTGTAAATCTGGAAACTGGTGTTCTGGAGCCGCTGTACACGTTTAACCATCACAATTTCGTCAACGCTCTGACGGTGGGCGATGATGGGGTCATCTACTTCTATGAAACCTTCGAGCAATACTATTATGCCCTGGACCCGGTAGCCGGTACCATCACCAGCATCATTTCCGGTAGAACCATGAACGCCTACGGCGATGATGACGGTCGCCATGATCTGTATTACGACAGTCTCACCGGTCTCATCTACCACTTGTTTACGAGCAACGGCAATTTCTACCGCATGTACACCGTGAACCCCAAAACCAGCGAGTTGGCTGTGGTGGATTACATTGGCGAGATGACCCAGCAGGGCGCTTATCGGTATACAGACAGCTACAGCGGCCTGACATTTGTCAATGCCCATGTGCACAACTATCAGCTTACAGATTCCAAGGCCGCTACTTGTGAGAGCGACGGCTATGAGGTTTGGACCTGTGCAGAATGCGATGACTCCTATACCGAAGTCATGAAGGCGCTGGGACACGATTTGACAAGCAAGGTTGTGGAGCCCACTTGCACAGCAGAGGGCTACACCCAGCACGACTGCAGCCGCTGCGGCCTGAGTTACCGGGATACCATTGTTCCCGCTCTGGGCCACAAGACCGAGCTCCGGAATGCCAAGGAAGCCACCTGCACGGAAGATGGTTACACCGGCGACGAGGTCTGCACCGTCTGCGGCGAGATTGTAAAGCGGGGAGAGGTCGTTCCCGCCACCGGCCACAGCTGGGACGAGGGCGTCGTCAAGGTGGAGCCTGGTTGCGCCGAAGAGGGCGTGATGCTGCACACCTGTACCGTCTGCGGCGAGACCAAGGAGGAGAACATTTCCGCCAAGGGCCACCAGTACGAAAAGACGGTCGTTGCCCCCACCTGCACCACCTCCGGTTGCGACGAGTATGTCTGTACGGTCTGCGGCTATGAGTACCACGATCATTTCACTGCGCCTCTGGGCCATGGGGAAACCGAACTGCGGAACGCCAGGGAAGCCACCTGCACCGAAGATGGTTACACCGGCGATGAGGTCTGTACGGTTTGCGGCGAAGTTGTGAAACAGGGCCAGACCATTCCCGCCCATTGCCCCAGCAAGGCGTTTGTGGACCTGAATACAGCGCAGTGGTATCACGAGTATACCGATTATGTCATTGCCCATGAGCTGATGAACGGCATGGACAAGACCCATTTCGCCCCGGAGGGGAACCTCACCCGGGGCCAGCTGGTGACCACGCTGTACCGCCTGGCAGGCACGCCGGAAGTGACCGAGCCTGCGACCTTCACCGATGTGAAGGAGGGACGTTACTATACCGATGCTGTGGCTTGGGCGGAAGATCTGGGCATTGTGCAGGGTATGACCACCACCATCTTTGCCCCCGAGGGAACCGTCACGCGGGAGCAGGCGGCCACGTTCCTATACCGGTATGTCACCCTGTACCTGAAACAGGAACCGATTCAGGGCGCAGACCTGAAGGCCTATATAGACGGGGAAGCAGTCCATTCTTATGCGAAGACTGCTATGAGCTGGGCGGTTGCAGAAGGATTCTTCGAAGGCTATGGAGACGGCACCCTCCGTCCCGGCAAAACGCTCACCCGTGCCCAGATGGCCAAGCTCCTGACCATTCTGGATCAGAACTTCTAATCATAAACCGGCGGCTGATCCCCGCCTAGCCAAAGGATGAAGCAACCCCCATAGGAAGCGGCAAAAACAGGAAGCTGCTTCTTATGGGGGTTTGTGGCATGTTGTCTGCGACTCGGGGGATCACGAGTGCGTAGGGAGCGGTCTTGACCGCTCCGTTTGCATCGGCTTAGACGTCCACCCCCTACAAGGCGGAACGGTCAAGACCGTTTTCTACGTAATTGTCCAGGTGTTCAGATTGGTTCCATGGTGGCTCGGGTGGGGAGCGCAGGTTTTGCCTACTTTTTCGCTGCTTTTTGCCTTGCAATTGATGGGCTGGGGAGATATCATAGACAAAAATCAAGGAGGGCAGGCCATGAAGGTGGAAATTTTGGACCGGGGCGCGGTGGCCAGCTGGCTGCCAGACCGGGACCCATGGGGGCACAAGGGAGACTTCGGAAAGCTCCTGCTCCTGTGTGGCAGCGTGGGGTATACCGGGGCGGCGGCTTTGGCCGCCCGGGCGGCGGTTCGGTCCGGAGCGGGGCTGGTGTTCCTGGGGGTACCGGAGCCCATCTATGCCATTGAGGCGGTGAAGCTGGACGAGCCGGTGGTGTTTCCCCTGGCTGCAGAAGGAGGCGGCCTGTCTCCGGCGGCGGTTCCGGAGGTTATACGCCGGTTACAGGACTGCGATGCCTGTCTGGTGGGTCCGGGACTGGGCCGGTCGCCTGGGGTTCGGGCGGTGGTGGAAGCGGTGCTGCAAGAGGCCCGGTGCCCGGTGGTTCTGGACGCCGATGGGCTGAATGTGCTGGAGGGAACGACGGATGTGTGGAATGTGCGGCAGGCTCCCACGGTGCTCACGCCCCACGATGGAGAGTTCCGCCGCCTGGGAGGCGCTGTGGGGCCGGACCGGATGGCCTCCGCAGGGGCCCTGGCTCGGAGCTTGGGGGCGGTGGTGCTCCTGAAGGGTCACCGGACGGTGGTGACCGACGGAACCCGGGGATATGAAAACCATACCGGCAATCCCGGCATGGCCACAGGCGGCAGCGGCGATGTACTGGCGGGGCTCCTGGTTTCCCTTTTGGGACAGGGCCTGCCGCCGCTGGAGGCCGCCGCCTGTGCCGCCTGGATCCATGGGGCGGCGGGAGACCACTGTGCCGCAGCCCGGGGCCAGTATGGCCTCACCCCTTCGGATATGATAGAAGCCCTGCCCCGTTTTTTGAAGTGAGAGGTTCCCCCGGAAGGCGGAATCCGGTCCCGCCGGGGCTCCAAGGCGCTGCGTACTGCAAGTTAGATTTTTTACATGGGAGCATGTCTGCGCTACCTCCGGATCATAGCCCATGATCTGCATATTCCCAACCCTCCAGGCATAGAGATATAACGCGTGAGAGGACAGGCTGAGCCAGGGGTTTGGCCTGGGGAGGAGGCATATACATGGGGAAATGGAAGATGTTGATACTGTTCCTGGCGCTGACGGTGGTGCTGTGGGGCTGCGCTGGGCCGGAGGAAAGCCGCATGGACGAGGCCCTGGCCTTCCGGGCGGCGCTGGTGGGGGCGGGTGGCTGCTCCTTTATGGGGGAGATTACGGCGGATTATGGCGATGAGGTACATACGTTTTCTGCCGCCTGCACCACAGACGACACGGGGGCCCTCTCGTTTTCCCTGACTGCGCCAGAGACCATTGCCGGGATCGCCGGTACGGTCCGGTCTGACGGGGGAAAGCTGACCTTCGACGAGACGGCTCTGGCCTTTGGCCTTTTGGCAGACGGAAAGGTGAGCCCGGCGACCGCCCCCTACGTGGTGGCCGAGAGCTGGCGCACCGGCTATATCACCAGCGTGGGCCAGGAGGAGAACGGCCTGCGGATGACGGTGGATACCTCTTTTGAGGAGAATCCCCTGACGGTGGACACCTGGCTGGACCGGGAAAAGGGGATACCCATTTGGTCCGAGGTGTGTTATAATGGGCAGAGAATTCTGACCATATCCATTTCGGAGTTTCAATATCATACTTAATGGAGCAAACTATGAAGTTACTGAAGCGTACCTGGGCCGACGTATCTCTGGACAACCTGGCCCACAACTATACAGTCCTGCGGCGCCAGGTGCCTGCGGCCTGCCGCTTTTTGGGTGTGGTGAAGGCAGACGCCTATGGACACGGCGCAGTTCCCGTGAGCCATCATTTGGAGGAGCTGGGGGCGGAGTTCCTGGCGGTGTCCAATTTGGAGGAGGCGGTGCAGCTGCGCCGGGCGGAGGTGCGGCGTCCGATCCTCATTTTGGGGTACACCCCGCCCCAGTATGCCCGGGAGCTGGCGGAGATGGATCTGCGCCAGGAGGTTCACAGCCTGGCCTATGCCCGGGAGCTGGAGACCCGTCTGCTGGGGGCCAGATCCCGGCTGCGGGTCCATCTGAAGCTGGATACGGGCATGGCTCGCCTGGGGTTTTTCTGCCAGGAGGGGGAGCAGGCGCTGGAGGAGCTGCTTGCTGTGACCCGGATGCCCCATTTGCAGGTGGAGGGGATGTTCACCCATTTCCCGGTGGCTGACTCCTTGAATCCCTCCGATGAGGCCTTTACCCGGGGTCAGTTTCACCTGTTCCAGCAGTTTGTGGATGGCATGGAAGCGGCTGGCGTGCGGCCTGAGATCTGCCACTGCTGCAACAGCGGGGCCACCATCGCCTATCCGGAGTTTGCCATGGACATGGTGCGTCCCGGTGTGGCGACTTATGGCATTGCACCCTCCCAAGATCTGGCGGGGCGGCTGCCCCTGCGGCCCTTACTCACCTTGCAGACCACCATTTCTCAGATTCGCGCTTACCCCGCCGGGGTGCCGGTGAGCTATGGGCGGACATATATCACCCCTACGCCCAAGGTTTTGGCGGTGGTGTCCATCGGCTATGCCGACGGTCTGTCCCGGCAGCTGTCGGGCCGGGTCAGCTTTCTCCTGCGGGGAAAGCAGGTGCCTGTGGTGGGCCGGATCTGCATGGATATGTGTATGGTGGATGTGACAGAGGTGCCAGAGGCCAGGGAGGGCGACCTGGTGACGGTTTTGGGGACGGGAGGCAATGGAGCCCCCAGTGCCTGCGGCCTGGCGGCTCAGTTGGGCACCATTCCCTATGAAATCTTGTGCTCCATCAGCAAGCGGATTCCCCGAATTTACCTGGATGGGAAAAAGCGGACAGAGATTTTGCAGTATATTGTCTGATTCCCTGTTTTTTATGGGCTTTACGCAACTTTCCCCCGGTGGAGCATAGGATAATTCGGAAGCGGAACCCGGTATAAATCCGGCGTCTGCGTGGGACAATAGAGTCAGAGCCGCGTTACATAGAGAGAGAGTTGGGTGACGCGGGAATGATTTCTCACGGAGCGTGAAGCCAATGGATTCCAATGTTAAACGGGGCGATATCTTTTACGCAGACCTGAGCCCGGTGGTGGGCAGCGAGCAGGGGGGTACCCGCCCGGTGCTCATTGTACAAAATGACGTGGGCAACAAGCACTCGCCCACGGTCATTGCTGCCGCCATTACCAGCCAGACCGGTAAGGCCCGCCTGCCTACCCACATCAACATCGCTGGAAACAGTGTGGGCCTGACCAAGGACTCGGTGATCCTCCTGGAGCAGATCCGGACCATCGACAAGCGCCGCCTGCGGGAGCACATGGGTCGGCTGGACGAGACGCAGATGAACCAGGTGGATGACGCCATTGCGGTCAGCTTTGGCCTCCACGGCTATTAAGGGCATAAATCGCACCTCCCCGGCATATCATGGCGGGGGAGGTGCTTTTTATGAGTTTGGAAGGAATTTGGCCTGTCCACGAAGACGGGCGTCAGGTGGGTACATGCACAGTGGCCCGGCAGGGTCTGTATCTGCGGTTTGACTGCCGCTGCGGTCCGGCGGACGGCAGGATTTTAAGACTGGTACTGCGCAGCGCGGGGGGAGATGTTTCCCTGGGCATTCCCGCGCCGGAGGAAGGCATTTTGCAATTACGTAAGGGAATCCCAGCCAAACGGCTGCCCCAGGTGGACGAGTTCCGCCTGGAGCTTCTGGATTCCCGCCCCAAGCCGGTCCCCGCCCCGGAACCGGCTCCCATCCCGGAGCCGGAACCAGAGCCGGAGCCAGTCCCCACGCCGGAACCGGTTCCCGTCCCGGAGCCGGAACCAGAGCCGGAGGCGGTTCCCATTCCGGTTCCCACGCCGGAACCGGAGCCAATCCCCACGCCGGAACCGGTTCCCGTCCCGGAGCCGGAACCAGAGGCGGAGGTAGTTCCCATGCCGGCTCCCGTCCCGGAGCCGGAACCAGAGCCGGAGGCGGTTCCCATTCCGGTTCCCACG